>JBJKSI010000126.1:0-41146 GCA_046704165.1 Candidatus Acidiferrales bacterium | reverse complement strand
TCGATCGCCTGCGTGAGCAGAACGTGATCTACGCTGAGGTGACGCTCTCCGGTGGAGTCATGCTCCGCCGCAACCAGAATATCGAGACCAATTTCGAAGCCCTGCGCCGCTCGGCTGAGCGTGCCGCGAAAAACGGTCTGCGCGTGCAGTGGATTTTCGACGCCGCCCGCCAGTTTGGCGCCGAGCAGGCGCTCGCAACCGCCCGCTGGGCCGTTCGCCTGGCTCCCGGCGGCGTGGTCGCCTACGGCATGGGCGGCGACGAACTCGCTCTTTCCGCCCGCGAACTTCAGCCGGCCTACGACATGACCCGCGCCGCCGGACTCCATTCCCTCGTCCATGCCGGCGAAATCGGAGGGCCGCAGATCGTGCGCGAAGCGATCGACCTGCTCGGCGCCGAGCGTATCGGCCACGGCATCGGTGTGCTCCACGATTCCTCGCTGATGGATCATCTGATGGAACGTGGCCTGCCGCTCGAAATCTGCCCCACCAGCAACCTGCGCACTGGGGCCCTCGGCCGCCAGTTCGGCGCCGAAGGGGCCCGGCTCGACCGGCATCCGCTCAAGGCTTTCTTCGATCGCGGCCTTCAAGTGGTTCTCTCCACGGACGATCCCGCCATGTTCGAGACCGATCTGCTTGGCGAATACCGTGTGGCTGCCGCCTTGGGTTTCTCGCCCGCCGAGTTGGCCCGCCTGGCGAAAACGAGTTTTTCCGCGGCGCTGTTGCCTCAGGCGGAACGCCAGGAATATCTCACCCGGTTCCGCCGCCAGGCGACCGGGCTCGGCCTGCTATAATCTCTCCAAGCAGATGCCAGACGACTGCACACGACGATGAAAGCTAATATCTGGGTGATGTTGAAACCGACCCTCCTCGACCAGCAGGGACAGACCATCCAGCACGCCCTGGCCTCGTTTGGCTATAAGGGCGTGCGCGACGTGCGCCAGGGCAAGTTCTTCGTGCTCGAACTCGACGGACTCTCTCGCGACCAGGCCCAGCAGCAGGTCGAACGGATCGCCCGCGAAGTACTGGCCAATCCCGTGATCGAGCAGTTCCGTTTCGAGATCGTCGAATAGCGCCTGCCTCTGAAGCATCTGAAGGGGGAAGAACAAGATGTGCGGGATCGTAGGCTATATCGGGCCGAAACGCGTTGTGCCGGTCCTGATTGACGGACTGAAGCGGCTGGAATACCGCGGCTACGATTCGGCGGGCATCGCCGTCGTCAGCCGCAACGGTTCGCTCGAAGTCCGCCGCGCTTCGGGCAAGCTCCGCAACCTGGAGGAGACGATTCGCCTTTCGCCGATCGACGGCGAATACGGCATCGGCCACACCCGCTGGGCCACTCACGGCCGCCCTACCGAGGAAAATGCCCACCCGCACCGCGATTGCACCGGCAAGATCGTCGTCGTCCACAACGGTATCATCGAGAATTACCTCGAACTCAAGCGCCAGCTAATCGCCGAGGGCCACAAGTTCCTCACCGAAACCGATACCGAGGTCATCGCCCACCTGATCGAGAAATATGCCGACGGCGGCCCGCTTGAAGACGCCGTGCTGGCCACGGTCCGCCGGCTCTCTGGAGTCTACGCCCTGGCGGTAATTTCGGCCGCCGACCCGAACAAGGTCGTCGCGGCTCGCTGGGGCCCCCCGGCGGTCGTCGGGTTGGGCCAGGGCGAATATTTTGTCGCCAGCGACATACCGGCGCTGCTCCACCACACACGCGACGTGTTCTTCCTCGGCGATGGAGATGTCGCAGTGCTCACCTCCGGCGGCGTGCGCCTGATGAATTTCGACGGCCGGGTGATCGAGCGGCCGCTGCAGCACATCACCTGGGACCCGATCCTGGCGGAAAAGGGCGGCTTCAAGCATTTCATGCAGAAGGAAATCTTCGAACAGCCGCGGGCCGTGCGCGACACGCTGCTGGGACGCGTCTCGCTCGAAACCGGTCGCGTCTTTCTCGAGGAGACCGGCATCTCCGCCGAGCACCTCCGCCGGCTCTCGAGCGTCCGCATCGTAGGCTGCGGCACCAGTTGGCACGCCGGCCTAGCCGGCAAATTCCTGATAGAGGACCTTGCCCGCGTGCCGGTCGAGGTCGATTACGGCAGCGAATTCCGCTACCGCAACCCGATCCTCGACGAGTGCAGCCTCGTCATTCCCATCAGCCAGTCGGGCGAAACGGCGGATACGCTCGCCGCCCAGCGCGAGGTGCAGCAGAAGGGCGCAAAGACGCTGGCGATCTGCAACGTCGTCGGCTCCATGCTCACCCGCGAAGCCTCCGGAAGTCTCTACACCCACGCCGGCCCGGAGATCGGCGTCGCCTCCACCAAGGCCTTCACCGCTCAGCTCACCGCTCTCACGCTCTTCGCTTTGTACCTGGCTCAGGTGCGCGGCACGCTCTCCGCCGATCAGCTCAAGCCGCTGCTTCACGAACTGCTTCGCCTGCCCCAGAAGATGGAATCGGTGCTCCAGCGCGACGAGGATTTCGACGAGCTGTCCCGCCAGTTCTTCCGCTTCTCCGATTTCCTTTATCTTGGCCGCGGCATCCACTATCCGATCGCCCTCGAAGGTGCGCTCAAGCTCAAGGAGATCTCCTACATTCACGCCGAAGGCTATCCCGCCGGCGAGATGAAGCACGGCCCGAACGCCCTGATCGACGAAAATCTCCCGGTCGTTGTGCTTGCGCCGTGTGACCGCTCTTCTCCTGCTGCGGTCACCCGCTACGAGAAAAGCCTTTCCAACATCAAGGAAGTGAAGGCGCGCGACGGCATTGTGATTGCCGTCGTCACCGAGGGTGACGAAGAGGCTCGCGAGGCCGCCGACCACGTGATCGAGGTCCCGCCCGCCCCCGACCTGCTCACGCCCTTGCTTGAGATTCTGCCGCTGCAACTTCTTGCCTATCACGTTGCGGTGCGGCGGGGTTGCGACGTCGACCAGCCGCGCAATCTGGCGAAATCGGTCACCGTCGAATAGTCGCCTGCCGCTCGCCGGGGCGCCCTCGACGGACTAGAATCGGAACTGGTGTCCGGCAGGCACAAAACGCTTCTGTTCGCTCCTGTGACGCTTTCGCTCGCGCTGGCCCTCGCGCCGAGCGCCGGTGCCTCAACGCGTCCTCCACTGCGTTCCTCGCCCGCGCCAATGCCGCCCGCGGCCCAGCAACAGCAAGAACAACAGCCTTCGGCTCCCATACCGGTTCCTGTCGAGGGTGTGCTCACCTCGATCACTGCTGCTGGTTCGAACAAATTCACCAGCACCCAAGTGGCCGCCGGCAGCGGGCTGAAGGTGGGAGAGAAGGTTTCGCGGCAGACGTTGCAGGAAGCGGCCAACCGGCTGGCAGCGACAGGACTTTTCGCAAAGGTGCGGTATCGCTATTCCAGCCAGGGAACCAACGTCGCGTTGCAGTTTCAGGTCGCTGATGCTCCCACCATCCCGGTCACCTTCGACAATTTCCCTTGGTTCACCAACGAGCAGCTCGACCAAATCATCCACCAGTCGGTCGGCCTGTTCGACGGCACGGCTCCCGAGCACGGCAGCTACGACGATGCGATTGCCGCCGCCATCCAAAAGAAGCTGAGCTCGCTCGGCATTCCCGGCCGCGTCGAGCACCGCGTGATGGAGCAGTTGGTCGGCACCGGCCTGGAGCTGCAATTTCGGCTGGTCGGCCCGACGATCAACGTCGGTTCGGTGGAATTCACCGATCCCCTCGCCAATCACGACGAGCGCATCCGGGAACGTCTCCAGGACGTCATTGGCAAGCCGTTTTCCCGTTACTACATCAACCTCTTCGTCACCGAGCAGGTCCGGCCCATCTATCTTTCCCAGGGCTATCTCAGTGTGAAGTTCGGACCGCCCAAGGCGCGCTTTTCCGGCAACCCTGACCAGCCGCAACTCGGCAAGGTGCTGGTGATCGTGCCGGTCACGCGAGGGCCGCTCTTCACCTGGGCAGGCGCCAAATGGAGCGGCAACACCGTCTTCGACAGCACCCGGCTCGACCGCATGTTGGGCATGCAGTCGGGCTCGACCGCCGACGGCCTGGCGATCGAAGCGGGCTTGGAAAAAATCCGCAGCGCCTACGGCCGAAAGGGTTATCTGGACGTCTCCCTTGATCCTCACCCGGTCTACGACAACGCCAAGCGGACGGTCAGCTACAACGTCACGATCCACCAGGGTGAGCCTTACAAGATGGGCAAGCTGGTGATCGCCGGCCTCTCGCCGCGGGCCGAGCGCCGCGTCCACAAGGCCTGGAAAATCCCCGAGGGCAAGACGTTCGACCTCTCCTATTTCCACGCCTTCGTCGGCAGCATCGTCCAGGAAGCGTTGGGTAACCTCCCGGTGCACTACAATCACATCGGCCGCTTCCTCGACCGCCATCCCCGGCAGCACACCGTCGACGTCATGCTCGATTTCCGCTGATCTCGCCTGCGGTATACTCGCAGAAGTGAACCCTGAGATCCTCACCACGGAAGCCTTCGAACGGCAGGCGCTCGCCAAACAGGACCGTCTGCTCAGTGAACTGGCTCGCCTCGATTCGCTGCTGGTGGCCTTTTCCGGCGGCGCCGATTCCGCCTATCTCGCCTGGGCGGCCCATAGCGCGCTGGGTGCCCGCGCGCTGGCGGTCACCGCCATCTCTCCAAGCTTTTCCGTGCACGACCGCGAAGAGGCCATGAAGGTTGTCGAGCAGGTTGGCCTGCGGCACGAGCTTATCGAAACCCACGAATTTGAAAATCCGCTCTACGTCGCCAATCAGCCCGACCGCTGCTACCACTGCAAGGACGAGCTGTTCAATCAAATGGAGGCGCTGGCCGCCCGTCGCAGCTTTGCCGCGCTCGCCTACGGCATCAACGCCGACGATACCCGCGATTTCCGCCCCGGACATCGTGCCGCCGCCGAGCATCGTGTGCTGGCGCCTCTGCTTGACGCAGGCCTCAGCAAGGCCGAAGTGCGCCTGCTCTCGCGCCGCGCCGGCCTGCCCACTTGGGACCGTCCGGCTTCCGCCTGCCTTTCTTCTCGCGTGCCGTATGGAACGCCGGTGAAGCCGGAGACGCTCTCGCGTATCGAGCAAGGGGAGCAGGTCCTGCGGCGGCTCGGCTTCCGCCAGTTTCGCGTGCGCGACCACGGCCGGCTGGCCCGCATCGAGATTGCCGAAGACGAGATGCCCCGTGCGCTCGCTCCCGAAATGGTCCGCCGCTTCGTCGAGGAATTCAAGCCACTCGGCTACGACTACGTGACCCTCGATCTCGAGGGCTATCGCCAGGGTTCGCTCAACGCCGCCCTCCGCAAACACCCGGCCGGCTAGCCGCGCGCCTTTCTTTTCCAGCCTTCATTTCCGGAACCTCCCGGCCCCGCCGTGCGTATCAACATGTGTCCGTCCGGGAGCGGAACTCGCGTGGCTGAAACCGTCCACCGCCCGCGCCTTCCGCCGGTCAATGCGAAGATGGGGATTCGCCAAATGCGCCCTGCCAGAAAACTGCTGCTCGGTTCCGTTCTCATCCTTGCCGGTTTTACCTCCGCTTGCGTCGGGCCGGCCGTCCATGGAAGCTTTGACCGGACCCTAACCGTCTCCGGTCCTGTGCGGCTGTACCTGGCCAACGGTTCGGGCTCGAGCCGGATTAGCTCCGGCCAGCCTGGCCAGGTCCGCATCCACGCCGACTTCCGTGTGCGTGCCTGGCTCGGCAGCGATGCTCATCGGAGTGTGGCGGAGATCGAACAGAATCCTCCGATCCACCAGGAAGGCAGCCTGATCCGCATTGGGATGGAACGTTCCCGCGTGGGCCATATGAGCGCCGATTACACCATCGAGGTACCGCCCGACACCTCTTTGCGCTCCGTGTCTGGCTCCGGCAACATCGCCGTCAACGCTCTGGCCGGGCCGGTGACGATCACCTCAGGCTCGGGCGACGTGAATCTGGGCGGAATTCAAGGCGATGTACAAGCCACTGCCGGTTCCGGTGATATCCGCATGGAAGACCTCAAGGGTGCGGTTGAGATTACCGCCGGCTCCGGCGACGTCACACTCCATTCGGTGGGCGGCCGCGTGCGCGTCACCACCGGCTCGGGCGATATCGTCCTCAGCTCTCCCGGCAATGCCGTTACGCTCCACAATGGCTCGGGCGATATTCGCGTTACCGGTGCCGCCGCGGACCTGCGCATTCATTCCGGCTCGGGTACGCTCTCCGTTTCCGGCGCGCCCTTTGCGGGCGCCTACTGGGAGTTGCGTACCGGCAGCGGCGACGTGCGCTTGATGCTTCCTCCCGACGCCTCATTCCGGCTCTACGCACAATCCCGCAGGGGAGAAATCCGTTCCGATATTCCCTGGACCATCCTGGAGCGCCGGCAGCACGAAGTGCGCGCCGTCGTCGGCCAGGGCGCAGCGCGCGTCGAAGTGGCCACCGGCAGCGGCGATGTTCGCCTGAGCCGTCCTTGACGGTTTCCGCCAAGCCAAACGCGGTTCCGGCGGGCTTTTCCGTTCGCACATCGGAATGAAAGGAAAGTGGGTGGTGCAGACGCGGCTTCAGCTTCCACTTGGCCGAGTCGTCTCCAGCGCCACATCGCGCCCTGCCAGAATCATGTTCACGTGGATGCGGATCGTATCCTCCACCTGTCTCGCGTAACCTCCGGCCAGCGTTACCGCTATGGGAACGCCACGGTCGCGCACCGCTTCGAAAACGAGCCGGTCCCTTTTTCGCAGTCCGTCGAGCGTCAAAGCCAGCCCGCCGAGTTGATCTTCGCGATAGGGATCTGCGCCGGCCAGGTAGAACGTCAGATCGGGGTGGAACTCCTCGAATGCGCGCACCAGATGCGATTCGAGTCGCGCCAGATAATCCCGGTCGCCGGTGCCGTCCGGCAGGTTGACGTCGATGTTCGACGGCGGCTTCGGGTGAGGGTAGTTGTTTTCCTGGTGGATGGAAAGCGTGAATACGCTGTTGTCGTGCTCGAAAATCGCCGCCGTCCCGTTGCCCTGATGCACGTCCGTGTCGATCACCATCGTCGTCTTGATCGCGCCGTCGGCCTGCAGCCGCCGGATCGCGATCGCCACGTCGTGAATTGCGCAGAATCCCTCGCCGTGCTCGGGGAATGCGTGATGGAATCCGCCGCCGACGTTCACCGCGAACCCGTCCTGCAGCGCGCGCCTTCCAGTCAGGATGGACCCGCCCGCAGCCATCCAAAACGCTTCCACCAGTTCCTTCGAGTAGGGTACTTCGAGGCGTAGCACTTCAATGTGGCTTAGCTGCCCGTTTTTCAGCTTTCGCACGTACTCCGGCGTGTGAACGAGGAGCACGTCCTCATCTGCCGCTGGCTGCGGCTCCAGGAAATCGGAGGGCTCGACCACACCTTGTTCGAGCAGCGCCTGCCGCACCAGCCGGTATTTCTGGGAAGGGAAGACGTGTGCCCCGAGATGGAGATCGTAGCGGTCGGAGTAGACGAGTTTGAACGGTAGCGCCATGGCGGACTAGCCTACCGCGCCGCTTCGCTCCCTGTAAACGTTGGCTGCGACCCGTTGGCTGCGACCCCCTCCGTAGGGGGATTCGGCTCGGCAACGCGCGGTCATCGCGGCGCACCTGACGAAAGCGCGTGGTCGCGGCGGGAGCCGATCCAGTCGCCACACAATGCACGAAAAATGGAAAGGGACTTCAGCTCGTGAAGCCGCTTTTCAGCTTTCGCGTTCGAGAATGAAATCGGGGATGGAGAGCAGCGCGCGGCGGTATTCGGAATCGGGCAGAGGATCGAGCGCTGCCTTGGCCTTCGCTGCGTAGTCGTAGGCAAGCTGGCGCGCATGCTCGAGCGCGCCTGAATCGTTCACCAGGGAAGTGATCTCGTCCGGGCCGACTCGTTGGAATCCCTTGTCTTCCAGCACCTTCGAAACCCGTTCCCGGTCGGCCGGACGGCCCGGTTCGAGCGCGTAGATCAGCGGCAGTGTCACCTTGCCTTCGCGCAGGTCGCTCAGCACGGGCTTGCCCAACTGTTCGGCCGAGGCCGTGAAGTCCAGCAGGTCGTCGACCAACTGGAAGGCGAGCCCTGAATAGCGTCCGTAATCGGCCAGTATTTCCTCGAGCGCAGAATCGGCGTCGGCGAGTACGGCGCCCAGTCGCGCACAGCCGCTGAAAAGGCAGGCCGTCTTGCGATAGGCCAGGTTCAGCGCCTCTTTCTCGGTCAGGTCCATCCTGCCGAGGTTGGTCCACTGGAGCAGTTCGCCCTCGACCATCCCCTGCGTCAGGTCGATCAGCACGTCGAGGATGTGGAAATTGCGTTCCTGCAGGGCCATCTGAAAGGACTGCATGTAGAGCCAGTCGCCGGCCAGCACGCTCATGTGGTTGCCCCACCGGCAGTTGGCCGAAGACCGTCCACGGCGCGTATCGGCGCCGTCGATCACGTCGTCGTGCATCAGCGTGGCCGTGTGGATGAGCTCCACCACGGCGCCCAGCCGTATGGCTCCCGGTCCGCGATAGCCTGCGGCGCCGGCGGTCAGCAGCAGCACTGCCGGCCGGAGCCTCTTTCCTCCGCCTTCAAGGAGGTACGAAGAGATCTCCGCGATCGGTTCGATCGCGTGCTGGCTCTGACTGGCGAGTTCCCGCTCCACCTGGCCCAGGTCCTCGCGGATCAGCTCAAAAATTTCCTTGGCGGTCAGGACGGTGATGACGAACCCTCCGTGGCTGGCCGATGGGTAGAGGGCCCCTCCAGCCGGAAAAAGCGACGGAAATTCGCTGCGGTTGTCCGGGCGATTTCCTCGGTGGATAAGTCTCTCACATTCGCCAGTGTTTTCGCCACTTCCACTACGAAGGCCGGCTCGTTCCGTCGCCCTCGCCGTCCCTGGGGTGGCAAAAACGGGGAATCGGTCTCGATCAGCAGCTGATCGGCGGGCAATTGCCGTGCCACCTGCCGCAGCGGCTCTGATTTCGGGTAGGTCAGGTTGCAGGCGAAGGAAACGAGAAAGCCCATTTCGATCCCTCGTCGTGCCTCCTCCACCGAAGCGCTGAAACAATGGAAGATACCGCCCAGCCCCGTCGAAGCCCATTCCTTTTCCAGGATTTCCAGTGCGTCTGGCCAGGCCTCGCGGCAGTGCAGGATTACCGGCAGCCGTGCCTCGCGGGCCATTGCCAGCTGTCGCCGGAACACCCGATGCTGCACCTCGCGCTCCGGCCGATCGTAATGGTAATCAAGCCCGATCTCTCCCCACGCGATCACCCGAGGATGGCTGGCCAGCTCGCCCAAGCGCGCGAAATGTTCTTCGGTCGCTTCGTCGGCTTCGTGTGGATGCAATCCGATGGTCGCCCAGATCCAGTCGTGCTTCTGGGCCAACGGCAGCGCCGCATCGAGCTGGTCCGTTCCGCTGGCGCTGCCGATCGAGGTGATGCCCACCACGCCCGCCTGCCGCGCCCGCTCCAGCATCGCCTCGCGATCCTCGTCGAACTCCGGAAAATCCAGATGTGCGTGCGAGTCGATCAATTCCACAGATATCTCCCGTCTCTCCTGCTATGCGTCCTGCGTCCCCTGTCACCCTGAGCGAAGTGAATGGCCCTGTCGGCAGTGAGGCAATATGACGTCCGGAGCCGGGGCGGCTGATTGCCGCATGCCCATTTCACCGGACACACGCCAGAGGCATCGCCGGTGTTGCTTCGGGAACGCACCGGTTTTCCGCCGGTTCACAGGAATGCCTATTTTACCGGTAGATCTCCCGCGAAGCGTGAGTGGCTGCGGCAAAAATCCACCACTACTCCTTCTGCCCAGAATCGGTCTTTCCCGTTCTGCCGCGAGATGAACCCGCAATGGCCGCCGTGCCGCGGCCCCACCAGCAATAGCTGACCTTGCCCGCGAATCTCCTCCCGGTCGAGGCTGGCGAAAGGCACCATCGGATCGTCCATGGCCGCCAGCACCAGCGCCGGCCGGCTCACACGGTCGATCACGCGCAGCGCGCTCGCCCGAAAATAGTAATCCTCCGCATCGCGAAAGCCGCTGTGCGGCGCGGTGATCTGGTCGTCGAACTGGCGGATGCTGTGAATCGCGTCCATCCCGTTCAAGCGGTATCGCTCGGGAAACAGCCGCGCCTTGTGAAGCATCCGTTGTTTCAATCGCCGCAAAAAATATCGCTCGTAGACCCAGTTCCGCGGTCGCTCCAGCGCGGTGGCACAGGCGTCCAGATCCAGCGAAGGGGAGACGCTGGCCACCGCTCTCAGTTCGGTCGGCGCCTGCGCACCCAGCTCACCTGCCATTTTCATCACCAGGTTTCCGCCCAGCGAGTATCCCGCAGCGAAGACCTCCGGTACGTGTTCCCGACCGATCAGCTCTTCCACTACCGCCCGCACGTCGATGCTCAGACTGGAGTTGTAGAGCGTGGGGGTCAGGTGGTCGGTTCCTCCGCAATTGCGCTGGTTCATCCGGACGACGCTGAAACCCACCTCCCACGCCCGCTGTGCCGTGCCAAGCATGTAGCCCGATTCGCTCGAGCCTTCCAGACCGTGCACCAGCACCACTGCCGGCCGGCGGCTCCGTTCACGCTGCCAGTGGCAGCGAGTCAGGATCCGCGTGCCCGGCTCGGTTTCCACCAGTCGATCCTCGGCCGCGGGCAACCCGGGAAAGCGTCGCGGCCAGAATGAGGCCGCAATCGTCATCCGG
This sequence comes from Candidatus Acidiferrales bacterium, assembly GCA_046704165.1. Taxonomy (GTDB): domain Bacteria; phylum Acidobacteriota; class Terriglobia; order Acidiferrales; family UBA7541; genus JAKASX01. The sequence continues at coordinate 30,544 of JBJKSI010000126.1, read as the reverse complement.
TCGGGTCCCGCGAGCCAGCGCAGCGGCACGAAGGCTGGGGCGCTCCATTCTCGGAGTTCTGTGGGGGACCCGGGCACGCGGTTACCAGGAACTGTAGGGTGTTTTCGTGAATGGGGATATCTGATTCGATGCCGAGTGGACGTTGGTGATGCCGAATTGCGTCTGCTCAGGCGTGAGCACCACGTTGTCTTCCGTGGTCTGCCAGTTGCGACGCCGCGTGAACGGGTCCACCGGTATGCCGCGCAGGTAGCCGGCAGTCACGAGGTCCTGCAGCGATTGCGGCGGTTGTTCCTTGTCGATTGTGTACTGGTCGATTGCGCGGCGCATCACCGAAAGGTCTTGCTTCAGTGCCGCTTCCTTCGCCCGGGTGACCGACATCTCGTAGCGCCCGGCCGCCATCGAGAGCAGGATCAGCATGATCGCAATGACGATCATCATCTCGATCAGCGTGAAACCGGCTGCCAGTCCCGCCGGCGATTGCGCCCGCAGCGCGTCGAGTCTTTGCCGTAGATTTCCGGCCAGTTTCATCATTTCGTCACCAACTCGAGTACGGCTTCCCGTTCAGTCCCACGCCGGTCGATTGTGAATAGACGTCGAAGACATCGTCACCGCACCAGCTATTCGAATCCGGGGCGTCCTGCGCGCACCGCAGACCCCAATTCTTCTTCCCGGTCATCGGATCCACCGGGATCTTTCGCAGGAAGCGGATCCGTTCGCCCGGCTTGCCGGCCAGCGGCACGCCCTCGACCAGCGTTTCCAGGCTGGGCGGATAGCCGTAGGTGTCTGCCTTCACCTTGATCTGGTTCCGGTCGGCGGCATCCTTGTAGCGATCGATTGCGGTTCGCATCTCCAACAAATCTCGCCGAAGCTCGGCTTCCTTTTGCCGCTGCACCGTCACACGAGCCAACGGCAGCGCCACCGACGCCAAGATCAGCATAATCGCCGTCGTGACGATCAGCTCGATCAGCGTGAAGCCCGCTTGCTTTGCGGGCCTGGGGCCCGGCCGTGCCATTAGGGAGTTCCTACGTGGATCGTTGCCGCCTGCGTCGTGAACGCCAGCGGTTTGTTCTTCGGATTCTTGGCGCTCACTTCCTGGATTGCCAGCGGTGACGTACCCGGCGCGAGCGCCTTCACCACGATCCCCACCAGCGTGCCGCTACCGTTCACTCCGGAACTATTGGGCTGCCGCATCGCGCTGATGATCGACTCGCCCTTCTTCTGGTCTTCGTGGTGGAAGATCGAGACGACTTCGGTTCCTCCGGAGAGGAATCCGCCGTCGCGCACGTCCTCGACGGCGATCACTTTGGGGTTGTAATGCAAGATCATCGGGATGGAATAGAGATCGGTGGCGTTCCGCACCACCAGCGCGATCGTGGTCGTTTGTCCGGGCTTCAACTTCAACGTGGAAGGTTGGAACGCGAGCAAGCCCGCTTTCCCGGACGCGGCAGATGGCGTGGTCGGTGCCGCTGGCGTTGACGAAGGCGCCGCGGCTTGCTGCCCGGCTGGCGGGAAGATCGACGCCCCGGCCGCGCTGTCGTCGCCCGCCGCCGGCCCATGCTGGAACACCTGTACGTTCTGCTGCGTGCCGGTGAAGAGCGATCGCAGGTTTTCGGCGGAGATCGGGGGCATCCGGACGATGTGCGGCGTGAGCACGATCAGCACCTCGTCGTTCTGCTTTTGCACGCTCTGCGAGGTGAAGAAGTATTTCAGGAACGGAATCCTGTCGAAGCCCGGCCAGCCGTTTACCGATTTCGTCGTCGTGTGCTGCACCAAGCCGCCCAGCACGCTCACCTGCCCGTTCTTCAGCCGGATCAGGTTCTGAATCTTCCGCTGGCTGATGATCGGCTGCTGGATGCCGCCGATGTTCTGATATCCGGTCACCGAGCTGACCTCGATGTCCAGCTTCAGGCTCACGTCCTTGTCCGGATGGACTCGCGGCGTCACGTCGATGTTCACGCCGACGTCCTGATACTGGAACTGGGTGTTGACCAGCGGATTTACCAGGCTCGTTCCCGCCGTGCCCACGCCCACGCCGACGCCCGCCTGGAACGATCCGGTGGCGATTGGCACGCGGTCGCCGATGCGCAGATGCGCGGTATCGCCGTCGGTGATAAGCACCTCGGGGTTCTGAATGATCTTGGTGGTGTTGTCGGTCAGCAGGGCCGTCACCGAGGCGCCGGGCAGCGTCAGGCTGTAATCGGCGCTCGAGATGTGTTTCAGATTGTTCAGCGTCACCTGGGGCGTCGTGGTCGTGGACGTCGATGTTGACGAAGAGGAAGACGAGGAGGAGGACGACGACGACGAAGGCTGAATCGCGCTACGAGGCGAGAACGACAATACCGCACTCTGGCCGGGCTGAATCCCCAGGTTCCGCAGCCGGTTCTCGTTCACCTCGAGCACCGAAACCTGCAGCATTACCTCGGCCCGCTGTTTGTCGATGTCGTTGATGATCTTTTCCGCCGCCGCCACCTTGTCGGGCGTCGATCGCACCACGATCGCGTTTTGCGTGTTGATCTGTTGCACATGCTGCAGCTGAAGCAATTGGCGCAGCCCGCCGACGACTTCCGTCAGGTTCTGCGGCGTCAGCGAATTCTTCAGGTAGAACGTCTTGACGATCTCATCCTGATACTGCCTTCGCGTCTGGGGATTGTCTGGCGCCACGAAGATGATGTTCGACGTCATCGGCTGCCAAAACGACTTGCTCTCCAGCGCTACCGCGTCCAGCGCCTGTTCCAGTGTCACGTTCGGCAATTCAATCGAGATCCGCCGCGACGAAAAATCGGGATCGAAGAGCACCGTCAGCCCGGCCAGTTTCGCGATCGTCTCGTAGACGATGCGAGCGTCGTTCGTCATCTTCAGGTTGATCGGCTGGGTGGAAAGCGGCTTGAGCTGCGGCGGCATCTGCTCCAGGCTTTCCAGATAGCTTTGCGTTGGATGCTCCGCAGGTTTCCGCGAAGCTTTCTTCAACTCGGCAATCCGTTCCAGCGCCTTGCGCATCATCTCCGCCGCAATCGCGCTCCCCGGGTTGATGTCCAGCGCTCTCTGGAAATTGCCCAGCGCGGTTTCGACGTCGAGCAGGTCGCCCTTGTCCATCAAACGCTCGCCCGTTTCCACGTGCGCCTGGGCCGCCTGGAACCGCATCTGGTCCACGCTCAGGCGGTATTGGGCGTTGGTAGGGTCCTGCTTGAGGGCGCGCTTGTAGTAAACCAGAGCGGTATCGTAATCCTGAAGTTCTTGGGCTTTGCGACCAAGCTTGTAATCCCGACTTGTCCGCATGCAGCCGGCCGTTAGAAGCAACACCCCCACCAGTGCTGCTGCGGCCAATGACGCAGGTCGCATCCAATCCTCGCCGTCCCAGAGTATCAAAGGAGTTTTTGTGCGGCAAGTTGTCCGGATTCGCTTTTTTCGTGCCGTCAACCCCCTCTCCGTGTGCCGTTCCATCCTCCCGCTGCCCACGCCGGGCGCTTTTCCCTTCGCCCGCTCCACATGCCGGCGCGAATCCGGATAAGATAGTCGATTCATGGCAAGCCCGAAGAAAAAGAAGGCGGCTCGAGACGGTGAACGGCCGGTGGCGCAGAATCGCGCCGCCGCGCACGCCTACATCTTTCTCGAGAAATACGAAGCCGGCATGGAGCTGTTCGGCAGCGAGGTGAAATCGCTGCGTGGCGGCAAAGCCACGCTCCGCGAGGCCTACGGCGAAATCCGCAAGGGCGAGTTGTGGCTCGAGAACTGCCACATTCCCTCCTACACCGCCGCCGGCTTCTTCAATCACGACCCGTTGCGGCCGAAAAAGTTGCTGCTCCACCGCAACGAAATCGACCGCCTCGCCGACAAGACGCAGCAGAAGGGCTTGACCATCGTGCCGTTGCGAATCTATTTTCGCAACGGGCGCGCCAAATGCGAGATTGCGCTGGCCAAGGGACGCAAGGAGTACGATCGCCGGGAAGCCGAGCGCGAACGGGAAGCCAAGCGCGAAGCTTCCGAAGCCCTTTACCACTACCGCCGGCGCGGATAAGGAGCCCCATGCAAATTCAACTCGAAACCGCCTCTCCCGTGACCGTGGAAACTGAAGCCCTGGTCACCTTCGCCTTCGAAAAGGACGATCCGATCGAAGGCCCGCTCGCCGAACTCGACGGAGCGACTGCCGGCCGGCTGAAGGAGTTGGCCGCGGGCCACGAGCTTACCGGCAAATGGCTGGAGATGGTATTGCTGCACTATCCGGCCGGACTCAAGGCCAAGCGCCTGCTCGTCATCGGCGCAGGCAAGCCGGAAAAGTTTGACAACACGCTGCTCCGCCGCCTAGCGGGCGCTGCCACGCGCTACTTGAAGGACCGTGGAGTGAAGCGCATCGCGTTCCTGTTGCGTGAGCCGCGGCTCGATGCCGCTGCAGCGCAACTGGTGGCTGAGGGCCTGCTGTTGGCTGAGCTCGACCTCGACAAGTACAAGAGCGAAAAGAAAAACGGGAAGGGAATCGAGCAGGCGTCGATCCTCGGCGCCGGCCAGGGCGCTGCCGAGGCGCTCGATCGCGCTCGCGTGATTGCGGAAAGCCAGAACTGGGCGCGCGACATCGCCAACGAGCCTTCCAACCGCCTGACGCCCCGCATGCTCGCCGAGCAGGCCGAAAAGATGGCGCGCGAATCCGGCCTGCAGATCGATATCCTCGACGAGAAGCGCATCGAGGAGATGAAAATGGGTGGTCTGTTGGGCGTTGCCCGCGGCAGCGCCGAGCCGCCACGCATGATCGTGCTCACCTACAATCCGCCGCAGGCCAAGCCCGGCGCTCCCGTCCTCGGTCTGGTGGGCAAGGCGGTCACTTTCGATACCGGTGGCATCTCCATCAAGCCCAGCAAGCACATGGACGCCATGAAGTACGACATGTGCGGCGGCATCACCATGCTCGCCGCCATGCGCGCCATTGCCCGCCTCAAGCCCGCCATCAAGGTGATTGCCGTCGTCCCCGCCACGGAAAACATGCCCGGCGGCCGCGCCATCAAGCCCGGCGACGTCCTTTTCTCGATGTCGGGCAAGACGATCGAGGTGCTCAATACTGACGCCGAGGGTCGGCTGATCCTTGCCGACGGCCTGTTCTACGCCCGCCAGCTTGGCGCCACGCATCTGGTCGATGCCGCCACGCTTACCGGTGCCGTTGTCGTTGCCCTCTCGACAATCAACGTCGGCGTTTTCGGTCGCCCGGATGAATATACGCAGCGCTTTCTCGACGTTGCGCGGGCTGCCGGCGAGCGCATGTGGCACATGCCCGTCGACGACGATTACGCCGACATGATGAAGAGCCAGATCGCCGACGTGCAGAACATCTCTTCCGGCGACGGCGGCGGCGCCTGCACTGCCGCCGGGTTCCTGCGTGAATTCACCGGCGATCTGCCCTGGATTCACCTCGATATCGCCGGTACGGCCTGGCTCGACGACGCCAAGCCCTGGATGGCCAAGGGCGCCACGGGCGTAGCCGTCCGCACCCTGATGGACTTCGCCGAAAAACTGTAGTGCCACCCTACAGGGTGGCACTCTGCCGATGCGCCGAAGCCCTCGGCGTTTCGGCCTCCTGTCGCCGTGCTCTCGTTGAGACCGGTTTCAAACCTGCTCCTGCTATTTCTCCCGGTGCAATACGAAAACCGCCGATCTTTCGCCGGCGTTTTCCCACCGATTACATCTTGTCCGGGGATTCGATGCCGAGCAGGTCCAGGGCGGTAACGAGCTGACGCTCGACCAGTGCGGTCAGCTGGAGCAGGAAGGCTTTCTTCACCAGATCGGCTTCGGTGAGGATGTGGTGACGATGGTAAAAATTGCTGAATGCCTGGGCGAGCTGGAAGGCGAATTTCGCGACAAAAGCGGGCTCCTGCGACGCGGCTGCCGTCGCCACCTGGCTGCCGAGCGAAGCGGCGAGCAGCAGCAGTTGCCAGTATTCGTCGCCGTCGTCGCCGGAAAGCAGCTTGGCACGCGCCTCGTCGGAAACCAGCGAATCCAGCCGACCGGCCGGGAACGAAGCATCCTGTTCGGCGAGCTTGCGGAAGATATTGCGCGCGCGAACGATTGCGTACTGCACATAGGGGCCTGTCTCGCCCTCAAAGCTGAGCGCGTCGTGAAAATCGAAAGCGATGATCGTATTGCGTGTGTATTTCAGCAGGAAATAGCGCAGCGCGCCGATGGCGATCGAGCGGGCGATCTGCGCGCGGGTCGCCTCGTGATCTTCCGGATGCCGCTGGTCCACTTCCGCCCGCGCGGCCGCTTCCAGCTTGTCGAGCAGGTCGTCGGCCTTGACGCCAAATCCCCGCCGCCCGCTCACTTCCACATACGGCCGCTTGGCGTCTTCCTCCGAAAGCTCGTAGCTCAACTCGCCGGCACAGCGCGGCGTGAGTGCCACCATCTCATAGGAAAAATGGACCGAGTGCTTGGCGGCGTCCTCGAAGCCGAGCGACCGCAGCGCCATTGACACCACGTTCTGCAGGTACGCCTGCCGTGAATCGATGACGTTGTAGACTTCGCCCGCCTGGCCGAATTCCGGAGCGTCCGGCTCGCCGCGGTCGGAAGCGGTGGTCCAGACGGTATGGCCATCGGAATAGCGGAAAAACGGTTGGTAGTGGAAATCGAGGCCGAGGAGGCCGAATTTCCACAGTTGATAGGCAATGTCCTTGCCGACGTAGGTCACCGTGCCGTTCGACCGCACGATCACCTTGGCCTCGGCCTCCTCGCCTTCCTCCACCGGCGCGTCGCCCAGCGCCATAATCCAGCAGCCGGCGTATTTGCCTGACTCGGCCTTGGTGATCACGCCCCGATCGACCATCTGGCGAAACGCCGCTTCCCAGAATTTCAGCCGCAGGATGTCGGACTCTCGCGCCAGCAGATCGTAGCGGATGCCCAGTCGGTCCATCGTGCGCAGATGGCAGCGCAAAATCGCCGTTGAAACGATTTCTGCCATTTCGGATTCGACGCCGTGGCCCTCCTCGATTGCCTTGAGCGTAGCGGCACGCATTTCCAACCGCTGCTTGTCCTCTCCGAGGAACTGGGTGACGCGAGCGTAGAGGTCCCAGCAGAAATAGTCGAAGCGCGGCTCTTCCGAGAGCTTGCGAACCTCGTCGGCCGATTTTTTTTCGAGCTGCAGGAAGCCCAGAACCACGTCTGCCACCTGGACGCCCGTATTGTCGATGTAGTTCTGCACCTGCACGGGCCGGCCGGAGAAATGCTCGAGTCGAACGAACGCGTCGCCGAGCACGGCGTTGCGCAGATGGCCGATATGGGCGGCCTTGTTGGGATTGATGCTGGTGTGCTCGACGATCACTTTTCGCGCCCCGGCGGGCGGTTCGGCTGCCGGCTGCCGCGAGAGACCGAGCGCGAGCGTGAGGAATGGCCCGCGGTCGAGGAACGCGTTCAAATAGCCGCCGCCGGCGACTTCGACGCGCGCGACGCCGTCGATCGGGCCGATCTCGGCGGCAATCTCCTGGGCGATCTGGCGCGGGGCACGCCGGAGCCGCCGCGCCAACTCGAAGCAGACTGGTGTAGCCAGTTCGCCCAACTCGATCCTCGGTGGACGCTCGAGCGCCACCGGCAAATCGAGCCGATAGCGCTCGCTCAGGAAGCGGCGAATCGCCTCACGGAAACGTTCTTCAGCAATGTGGTACACGATGGGTCCTCGATTCCTGGCCGGATGCGCCCGGGCGCCGGCCGCTCGGGGACGCAAACGGTGGCACAGCCTTCAGGCTGTGCTGGTTCTTGTCGCAGGAAAATTTCACAGGCTAAAGCCTGTGCTACCGGCCGCGTTACTTCAAGCGGGAGCCGACGGGCACTTCTTCGACAAACGTGCAGAGCACCGGGCTGCCGTCGGGCCGCGTGGCGGCGACGACCATCCCGTTCGATTCCACGCCGCGCAGCTTGCGCGGCTCGAGGTTGGCCACGATCACCACTTTCCGGCCCAGTAACTGCTCTGGCTCGTAGCTCTTGGCGATGCCGGCCACCACCTGACGCACTTCGGTGCCGATATCCACGGTGAGCTTCATCAGCTTGTCGGTGCCGGCGATGCGCTCGGCCGTTTTTACCTCGCCGACGCGCATTTCGACCTTTGCGAAATCGTCGATCGCGATGCGGGCGGTCGCAGCGGGAGCTGCGGCGGGAGCGGCTGGCGCGGTCGCTGCCGGTTCGGACTTGGGTGCTGCGGGAGCTGCAGGCTTGCGAATCTCTTCTTCCATGGCTTCGATCCTTTCGATCGCTTCTTTTTTGTCGAGTCGCGGGAAAACCGCTTCGGGTTTGGTGACGCGCGTCCCCGCTTTCAATCCGCCCCATTCGATCCGGTCGATGCGTTCGCTTTCCGGTGAGCCTTTGAGGCCCAGTTGTTGCCAGATCTTCTGCGTGGCAATCGGAAGCACCGGTGCGAAAAGCACAGCCAGCACGCGCAGGCTTTCCGCTGCCGCGTAGAGCACCGGGCCCAGCCGGTCGCGCCGGGCAGGGTCCTCGGCCACCGCCCAGGGCTCGGTTTCCACCAGATACTGGTTTACGCGTGTCACCAGGCCCCATCCGGCTTCGATGGCGCGCGAAAAAGCGAATTCGTCGAAGCCGCGGCGGAAGCTGAGCACCGCTTCCGAGGCAAAGACTTCCAGATCGGCTTCCGGCTGTTCCTTTGGTATCGGTTCGGGCACCACGCCGCCGAAATAGCGCCCGATCATGCTGATCGTGCGGCTTACCAGGTTGCCGAGGTCGTTGGCAAGGTCGCTGTTGTAGCGAGTGAGCAGCGCTTCGCGGCCGAAATTACCGTCCTGGCCGAAGACGACATCGCGCAGCAGGTAGTAGCGTAACGGGTCCGTGCCGAGAACGCTGACAATTGGCTCGCAGTAGGCGATGTTGCCTTTCGATTTGCTCATCTTCTGCTGTTCGAAGAGCAGCCAGCCATGAGCGAAGATCTGTTTCGGCAGGGGCAGTTCGGCGGCCATCAGGAACGCCGGCCAGTAGACGGCGTGGAAGCGGATAATCTCCTTGCCGATCATGTGCACGTCGGCCGGCCAGAATTTTTGGAACTCGGGACTCGCCTCGTCGTCTTCACTTTGCCCGTAGCCCAGTCCGCTCATGTAGCTGGTGAGCGCGTCGTACCAGACGTAGAAGACATGCTCGGGATCGTCGGGCCAGGGAATGCCCCACTTGATCGCTTTCCGGCTGATCGAGACGTCTTTCAATCCCGCTTCGACGAAGCTCTTCACTTCGTTGAAGCGGAAGTCGGGCTGCACGAAATCGGGCCGCTCGCGATAGAGGGCCAGCAGCTTGTCGGTGTAGGCCGAGAGCCGGAAGAAGTAGTTTTCCTCGGAGATCAGCTCGGCGGGGCGGCCGCACAGCGGGCAGTCAGCCGGCTCGGGCGAATCGCTGACGTAGAGATTGTCGTAGATGCAGTAGCGACCTTCGTATTTCGCCTTGTAGATGGCCCCGGGCGAGCGTTCACGGGTGCGGCGCACCAGCGTCTGCACGGCGAGGGCGTGCTCGGCTGAAGTGGTCCGAACGAAATGCGTGTACTCGATGCCGAGCAGTTTCCAGAGGTCGGTGAAGATCTTGTGGTTGCGGTCCACCAGTTCGCCCGGCGTGATGCCCAGCTTTTCAGCGGCCCGTTCGATATTCACGCCGTGCTCGTCCGTGCCGGTGAGGTAGGCGACCTCATCGCCGCACATCCGCCGGTAACGGGCGATCACATCACAGGCGATCGTCGTGTAGGCCGAACCGACATGCGGCCGGGAATTGGCGTAGTAGATCGGCGTGGTGAGGTAGTACTTGGCCATGGTCAAGATTCCGACCCCTTCCGTGAACGGAAGGTCCCAAGGGCCTCCGCGAACACCTGTTTGAGCGGCACGCCGCGCTCGGCGGCAATGCGGCGGCAATCCTCATATTCCGGTGCGGCGTTGAGCACGCGGCCGGCATCCATCCCGAGCTTGATCCGTACCGGTCCGTACGCCGTCTCCACCGTCTCCCATTCGCGCTGCAGACAGCGCCGACGCGCCTCACTGATGCGAACGCCGAGCGTGGTTGTCTCTTCGAAGACGACAGCAGCCAGCCGCTCGGCCGATTCGGGCGGAGCGAGCACGGTGACGAGTTGGCCCGGACGACTTTTCTTCATCTGCACCGGAGTGGAAAACACGTCCAGTGCGCCCGCTTCGAAAGCGCGCTCGGCGAAATAGCCGTAGATCTGCGGATTCATGTCGTCAACGTTCGCCTCGATCACGGCCACGGTTTCATCCCAGCGACCTGCTTCGCCGGCGCGCTCGCCGACGAAGAGCCGCAGCACGTTGGGCTGCTCGGGCGGATTGGCCGTGCCGGCGCCCCAGCCCAGCGCCTCCACAGTCATGAGCGGCAGGTGGCCGGACGATGTTGCCAGCGTCGAAACGATCGCCGCGCCGGTCGGAGTAACGAGTTCCCGTTCGATCCCGCTCGAATAACAGGCGAATCCGCGCAGCAGTTCCGCCGTCGCCGGCGCCGGAACGGGCAGCGTGCCGTGCGCCGTCTCGACGCGCCCGCCGCCCACATTCAGCGGCGATACGGAGAACTCCTCGATGCCGAGCAGTTCGAAGCCCGCGGCCGCGCCGGTGATGTCGATGATCGCGTCGACCGCGCCGACTTCGTGAAAATGCACCTTGTCGATTGGCACGTCGTGAACCTTGGCTTCCGCCTGGCCGAGCCGCCCGAAAATCGCTCTGGCGCGCTCGGCGATGCGCGGAGCGAAGCCGGCTTCGTCGATCATTTTCAGAATCGTGGTAAGCGATCGATGATGATGTCCCTCAACGGTTTCGACGTTTACTTTCGTCGCGCTAATGGCGCCACGACGCACCTTCTCGGCGGAAATTTTCCAGCCGGAAAAGGGCAGCCGTCGCAGTTCTGCCTCCAGACGCGCCAACTCCACGCCAGCGTCAACGAGCGCGCCGAGCACCATGTCGCCACTGATGCCGGAAAAACAGTCGAAATAAGCCGCTTTCATCGGATTCGTACTCTGCCGACACGGCACCCGTCGGCCGCCGAAAGGCAGGGAAAAGAAAAATGGTAGTCGGGGCTAGGGGGAGAGTCAAATAGGGCCGCGGCGAGGAGCATACGCCCGAAGCTCTAGGCAGGAGATCCCGCGGTTCCGGCGGCAACGAAACTGTGGGCCGCAAAACCCCCGCAGCCTTGCCGGAGGTTAGCGCTTTTGCTTTCGGGACGAGACTGTGGTGACCGGGGAACTGGTTGGCGTAGGCGCGACGGTGACGTCGAGCGGCTGCTCCAGATTGAAATGGAGCAGCGTTTCGGACGGAATGCGCACCTGCTTGCTTTTGGTCAGGCCCTCGTAGGCTGTGCCGCCGCCGCCACCGACCGCGGCGCCAATGGCGGCGCCCTTGCCGCCGCCCGCGAAAGCGCCGACGGCTGCACCGAGGGCCGAGCCGCCGAGAATCGTGAGCGCGCTGCGCTTTCCGCGGCTGGGGCCCTTTACCTCATAGTCGTTACTGATGAGCGGATACGAGTGGCCATGCAGTACCAGACGGTAGAGCTCCACGCGCAGTTCGCTGCGGCCACCAAAATGCCCGGCCGACCGCGCGTCGACCAACTTCAGATACACATCCGCTCCTTTCGGAGCGACCACCTTGTTTCCGATCACGAGCGGCCTGGCCAGCGTAGCGTGGAAGATGTCGCCGACTTGATTCACCGCGGAGCTGATCGAGTCGACCATTCGCACGCTGACGCGGGCGCCCTGCGGCACCGTAATCTGCTCGAGCGCCGATGTGTCGGGAGACTGGGATGTGGAGGCTGAAGCGGCAGGCCCGGTCTGCGCCGAGGCCGTTTCGTCAGCAGCCACCGCGGTGGGGCTTGGCAGCGGAATCGGCCGCGCGTTGGGCACGGGGTGAAAATGCAGTTTTTCCGCTGGTCGTGATTTGGTTCTCGGGGCCGCTGGGCGTCGAACTCGCGGCGTTCTGGCTGCCGACCGTTTGCCCAGCGACGGCTCCTCGATGGTCATCCGGTCGTTCACCTTTTTCACTCCGGCGGTATCCGAAGCAACTTTGAAAGCTTCGTAACGAGCCGCTACCGATGGGACTTTGCCGGAAAGGGTGACCACTCCGTTCTTCACGTTGACGTGCAGGGAAGTGCCGACCAGTTGCGGATCGGAGAACATTTGCGCCTTGAGGTTGGTTTCAATCTGGTGGTTGCTAGGGTTGTGTGAGCAGGCAACGCCCAGCACGGCAATTCCGAGCAGCGTCAGTACCCATAAAGATTTTCGGCGCATGTCCCCCTCTTGTGATGCTTACCCGCTGCCCTCTGTGCCGATAGGATGCACTGGACACAGGAAACGCTGTCTTGGCCGCTTGCTCGGCGGCAATCGGTAAAGAGCGCGGTTTCGGACGATGGAAACCGCCCGGATATCCGAGCGGTTGCGGCGCCGGCGGAAGGACGGAGAAAGCTCCCCCAACCCCTTTGGCTCTTGTCCGAAAGGCGAAAGTTGCCCTTTGCGATAAGCAATTTGCCCAGCGCGCCGGTGTCCGCTTTGCTGCTCTTACCCCGCAGGAGGGTCGGGACATCCGGCGGCTGGGAACGAGAACGTGCCCGCTCGATTTGATATCCAGAGAGGCATCTTGCGCAAGCCTGAATGCTTGCCGCACTCCTGGCATTTGTGGCAACCGGCGTTGCGAGCTCTACGCCGACTGGAAGCCGGAGGCGGCGCGGAAGGCGCAGTGCGAAAACGCCGTCACGACCGCCACTTTGTATCGACGTTTTAGAATGTCGTCGCGTTACAAGTTTGAACGGAGAAACCCGCCGACTTCTGAACGGTTGGAAGCGGAAACCGCGCGACTCAGTAGGTGAGCGGGTGCCCGCACAGACGATCGAGCACGGCCGCGGGCGACAGTTCCGGACACAGCATTACCCGGCGGGACACGATAAAGGTTTGCTCGACGGCAAACTGGCCGCTCAGCACCGCATGGCTGACCATGTCCGTGTAGACCATCCAAACGGCGCTGGGTGCGAATTCCCAGCGCGACTTCACACACGTTTGCTGGAACTCGTTGTTTTCCTTTAGCCAGTTGTGGAAGCTCAGCATGAAACCGTCGTACGGCGAGCGAACAGTCAAGCCGAGCGAGCGGCCCAGTTCGCGCACAGCGCGCGCCAGGCTGGAGCGTGCCGCGCGAGCGTCGTCGTCGAGTCCTGCCGCATGGCCGTAGCGCTCGGCAAGCGGCCCGAAGGTTTCCGAAGTGATCCACACGCGGGGCCGGGAAGGGTTCAGGTTCACGAAGAAACGGAGGATGCGGTCGCCGCGAGTGGGGCGTGTGGGAAAGGCGTCGGTGTGGAGCAGATCGTTGCGGGCCCGGGTGCGGTTCGGGCGGCCTTGCTCCTCGATCGGGCGAAAACTGGCGAAATCGCGGCGAATTCCGTCGTCATAGGGTGCAAGCGTTTCACCGACAAAGCGGGCCGCTTCGCGCGAGAACTGGCGCAGGATCTCCCGCAGGCGCACGGCTTCCTCGCGGCGGGCGGCTTGGTAGCCGGTGAGCCGGTCGGCAAGGGGACGGTAGGCAACGTTCTTGTGATAGCCAGCGGAGCTTTGCCACTGGCTCAGCAGGAATTCGCGCGCGCCCTCAGGCAGAGAAAAGGCGGACGAAGGGAAGAGCAGCACGTTACCCTGCTCGATCTGAAGGGCACACCAGCGGGCGCGGTCGACGCTCGCGGAAAACGCCTCCGCGTGCACCGGAGCGACGACGGTGAGCCCGTCTTTCCCTCCGTTCCCGCGCATGAGGGAGACCTCAGGCGGCTTTGCCGCAACACTTCTTGTACTTCTTACCTGAACCGCAAGGGCAGGGATCGTTCCGGCCGATTTTTGCGCCGGCACGCACCGGCTGCGGCGTCTCTTCCTGGGCCGCTCCGGCAGAATACTGCAATTCCTGCTGCGAGCGCCGCTGCTTTCGCTCGATCCGCTCGGCCTGCTCTTCGGGCCTGGCCGGCTGCATCAGGTAGAGGAACCGGACGGTTTCGGTGTCGATCCGGTTCATCATGTCCTCGAACAGCAGGAAGGCTTCTTTCTTGAACTCGACCAGCGGGTCCTTCTGCCCGTAGCCGCGCAAGCCAATGCCTTCCTTCAGGTGGTCAAGCGTGAGCAGGTGATCCTTCCACTGGCCGTCGACGATATCAAGGATGATGTGGCGTTCGAGCCAGCGCATCATCTCGGAGCCGAATTGCTTCTCTTTTTCCTCGTACCGGTTCTTGACGCCGTCGATTAGCGCGCCGGCGAGCTCTTCGCGGCCGGCGCTTTCCGGATTGGGCACGAGGTTCTTCAGCTCAACACCGTACTGATTGAGCAGTTCGTTGCCGAGCTGAGTCATGTCCCACTGAGCGGGATGCTCGTTGCGCGGGCAGTAGAGATCGACGAACTCGCCGGCAATGTCCTCGGAGATCGAGAGGACGTATTCCTTCTGGTCTTTGCCCTCGAGGATGGAGCGGCGGATGTCGTAGATTGTTTCCCGCTGCTTGTTCATCACGTCGTCGTATTCGAGCAGGTGCTTGCGGGCCTCGAAGTTCTGCGCCTCGACCGCTTTCTGCGCGTTTTCGATCCGCTTGCTGATCAGCTTCGATTCGATCGGGATGCCGTCTTTCATCCCCAGCCGCCACATCAGCGCCTTGATGCGATCACCGCCGAAGACGCGCAGCAGGTCGTCCTCGAGTGAAAGGAAGAAACGAGAGGAGCCGGGGTCGCCCTGGCGGCCCGCTCGGCCTCGCAACTGGTTGTCGATTCGCCGGGCCTCGTGGCGCTCGGTACCGAGCACGTGCAGGCCGCCCATGGCAACCACCTCATCGTGCTCCGCACGGCATTCCTCGGCGAATTTGTCGTAAATCGGTTGCCACTGTTCCTTCGCCACCTGGTAGACGCGGCCTTCGTGCTGGAAGATGACGGTGCTGGCCGTCTGGCCGTCCTCGCCGACCAGCGGACCGGCGGCGGCGTAGGGTGTGGCGAGCTTGTTCTTGAGGCAGACCTCGCGGGTGAGGAATTCGGGATTGCCGCCAAGCAGAATGTCGGTGCCTCGACCGGCCATGTTAGTGGCGACGGTGACGGCGTGCTTGCGGCCGGCCTGGGCGATCACCTTGGCTTCGCGCTCGTGCGCCTTGGCGTTCAGCACCTGATGGGCAATGCCGGCGTGCTTGAGCAGCGTGTCGATCTTCTCCGACTTTTCAATGGAAACGCTGCCGACCAGCACTGGCTGGCCGCTCTCCCAAAGTTGCCGGATGCCCACCGTGCGCGTGCCATCTTCCTGAACGATGCCATTCACCACCGCTTCCCATTTTTCCTTTTCGGTGCGGTAGACGACGTCGGCGGCTTCGTGGCGGACCAGCGGCTTGTTTGTGGGAATGACGATCACCTCCAAGCCGTAAATCTTGCGAAACTCGGTGGCCTCGGTTTCGGCGGTGCCGGTCATGCCGGAGAGCTTGCGGTACATGCGGAAGTAGTTCTGGAAGGTGATGGTGGCGAGCGTCTGGTTTTCCCGCTCGATCTTGACGCCTTCCTTGGCTTCGATCGCCTGGTGCAGGCCGTCGGACCAGCGGCGGCCAGGCATCTCGCGGCCGGTGAATTCATCGATGATGATGACCTCGCTGTTCTTGATGACGTAATCGACGTCGTTCTTGAACAGGGCGTGGGCGCGCAGGGCCTGATAGACGTGATGGATCGTCTCGATGTTTTCCGGGTCGTAGAGGTTGTGCACGCCGAGCAGGCGCTCGCACTTCGAGACGCCCTCCTCCGTGAGGGTGACCGCCTTGTGCTTTTCGTCGACGGCGTAGTCGATCTCGACGATCAGCTTGGGAATGATCTTGTCGATGCGGTAGTACTTCTCGGTTGATTCCTCGGCGGGGCCGGAAATGATCAGCGGGGTTCTCGCCTCGTCGATCAGGATCGAGTCGACCTCGTCGACGATGCAGAAGTGATGGTCGCGCTGCACGCATTCGGCCAGGTCGTACTTCATGTTGTCGCGGAGGTAATCGAAGCCGAATTCGTTGTTGGTGCCGTAAGTAATGTCCGCCCTGTAGGCCACCTGCCGTTGGGAGTCGTCGAGGTCGTGCGTGATTACGCCGACGCTCAGCCCGAGCGTCTTGTAGATGGGCGACATCCATTCGGCGTCGCGGCGGGCCAGGTAGTCGTTGACGGTGATGATGTGGACGCCGCGGCCGGCGAGCGAGTTGAGGTAGGCGGGAAGGGTGGCGACGAGCGTCTTGCCTTCCCCGGTCTTCATCTCGGCGATCTTGCCGTCGTGCAGCACGATGCCGCCGATCAGCTGCACATCGAAATGCCGCATGCCCAGCTTGCGCCGGCCGACCTCGCGCACCACGGCGAAAGCCGGTTCGAGAACCTCGTCGAGCACGTCTTGCAGTTGGTGGATATATTCCTTCGTGTCGGTCGGGACGCCGTTCATCCGCTCGGCGATGTAGGCACGGAATTCGTCCGTCTTGGCCCGCAGCTCGTCGTCCGAGAGCCGCTGCATATCGGCTTCGAGCGCGTTCATTCTCACGACGCGCGGCTGCAGCTTTTTGAGTGTGCGCTCGTGTTTGTTACCGACAAAAAACTCGCTTACGCGTTCGCCGAGTTCCTCAAATTCCATATGTCCTTATATTTACCCCGTGACGGGACGTGAATGCCAGGCGTTCGAAGCGGCTTGGCTTTTCCCGGAAGGCTCAACACCACAGTCAAATTTTACCCTGCCCGGCAAACCGGTGCAAAGGCGTTCGCCGGGACGGGCGCACTACGCCTGCGCCGTCGTCGGCAGTGTCTTCGGCGGAGAGGCGCCGCAATTTCCGGCGAGCGGCGGCGATGCGCGCTCTCAGGGCAGAGGCGGCCTCGGCGAGCAGGTCACGACCCTGTTTCTCCGCCGCCTCGGCGCGAGCCTTGAAGCGGTAGAGCTCGGAAGAACGGGTGCGAAGGGTTTCCTCAGCGATCTCCTCCAGGCGGCCGCGAATCAGAGAAATCCCGCGGATCACCCGCACCAACTCCATCGGCGTGCCTTCACCGCGGATGCCTTCCGGGCGGAAATCGTATTCGTCGAGGATGCCGCGCAGCCTGCGCTCGTCGCAGCGTCGGTAGGCGCGATTGGCGTGGGCCATCAGGCGCTCGCGCAACTCGCGATCGTCCGCGTCATCGCCGTAATCGGGATGCACGCGGCGGGCCACGGCGCGGTAGAGGCGCTTCAGCGCCACCGGCGGATCGAACCCGCCTTGGGAGACGTGTCGCATGACCTCGGCTCGGGAACGCTCCGCCCGCTGCCTCGTGAGGAGGGCGGCCTGCTGCGCGGCGGCATCGTCCGGATGTCGGCGCGCCTCAATTTCCGCGATCTGCGCCTCGATCTCGTCGAGGCGGGCGCAGCGCATGCCAATCTTGCGCATGTAGCGCGCCTCGAAGGGGAGCACGTCGGCCCGCAGGTTCGCCAGGCGCAGTTCCTGCCGCGTCATTTCCGCTTCAAGCCATGCGAGCCGGGCGCGCTTGTGCTTCAATTCCCGTTCTTCCGGTGTGGGACGGACGCCGGGAAGGGCGACGGTGGTGGGCAGGTTGGGCGTTTTTGCCTGCACGGCGTCGGGTGTGGGCTCAGGCGGGGCGAAGAGACGATCCGGACGCACCAAGCCGGTGCCGCGCTCCTCACACCCTTTTTCGCATGGGTAGTTGCTGCTGCCGCGGGCGGGCAACTCGCGCCTGCACGATGGATTCTGAGCGGGTTTCAGCGCGCGCGTCGTTTTCGGACGCGGAAGAACGCGGCTCTTCTTGCGGCGCGGCAGGCGCCGGGTTGAAACCCCGGTCGACACGTACTTCTCCCCCTCACACAGAGGCGCTGCTCAAGAAAGGAACCCGAAATACCGGCGAGTGCGTGCCGAATCCGCAGAAAACGGCACGGGAGTCTTCGCCGCTGCTGAATTGTAGACCAGCGCACCGCGGCCGCAGTACCGCGTTTCCTTCCGGAGTTTTCTAGATTGCACCTCTGACGTCACGCCGCGCAGGCCAGCAGGCGGACCGGCGAAGCAGGGGACTCAGCCCTCCGGGGGGATGCGGATGATCGCCACCGAGCACGGCGCGTACCGCGAGACCGCTTCCGAAACGCTGCCGAGCAGGAAGCGCGTCAGCCCCTTCTTGCCGTGCGAACCAAGCACCACGATGTCGGCCGGCCAACTGTCCGCCTGATCCAAGATCAGGCTGCGGGCCTCGCCCTCTTGAACCATCGTGGTCACCTGCGAAAAGCCGGCCTCACGAAGCGTTTCCGCTGCTTGTTCAACCAGTTTTTCCCCCTCCTCTACCATGGGCCCCGAATTGCTGCGCATCCACTTGGGGTCCATTTGCGGCGGAGTGACCACGTGGAAGACGCGCACGATGGCCTTCTCTGGCTGGAATTGCTTGATCACGGCCTTCGTGGCTGCCTCGGAGAACATGGAATCGTCGATCGCGAGCAGAATCTTCATGGCTCACTCCAGCGGCTGTCGATTGTCGAGGCCTTGAAAGACCCGAGGCGTCGGCCAGTACGTAGCAATGCGGAGGCCGCGACGGACTGCTTCCTATCGCCTTGTTTCTCTGTCGGTTGCAGTTATCGGTGTGGCCACGGCCCGAGCGGAGAAGTGAAGTTCTTCCGCCCCAAAGCGGAAAATCACCGCGGGGGTGCGGATCGACGAAGCAGGGCCTCAGCTCTCCTCGGGAATGCGCACGATGATCACCGAGCACGGCGCGTGCCTCGCGACCGCTTCCGAAACGCTGCCGAGCAGGAAACGCGTCAGACCTTTCCGACCGTGCGACCCGAGCACGACGACGTCAGCTGGCCATGACTGGGCCTCATCCACGATCAACCCCCGCGCCTCGCCCTTCTCAACCCGCGTGGTCACTTGTGGAAAGCCGGCCTCCCGCAGCATGTTCGCGGCTCCTTCGACCAGTGCCTCGCCCTCTTTCACCTGGCCGCGCAGTTCGGGGAAGTATTGGGCGTCCATTTGCGGTGGGGGGGTGAAAGAGATTGGCTCAACCACGTGGAGGACGCGGACCACGGTCTTCTCCGGCTGGAATTGCCGGATCACCGCCTGGGTTGCTGCTTTGGAGAAGGGGGAATCGTCGATCGCGAGCAGAATGTTCATGGTTCACTCCAGCATCTGTCGGTTGCCGCAGCCTCGGACGGCATGAGGCGCCACTAAATGCGTAGCAAGGCGGGGGCCGTGGCAAACTGCTATCTATTCTATTGTCTCAGCAAGGGTTGTAGCTATGGGGTTGCCCGCGTGGAATGCAGGCAGGTGAAATTTTCCCGGCTGGAAGCGGCAAAATCACCACATCCCGGGAAGGCACGATGGCGTTTCAGGGCACGGGCGGACTCGTGGGGTCTCCCGGGCATTTGCTTGACCGGTCCCGTTTGCCGCTCCTTAGACCGGGGTCTATCATGGATCACGTGGTTTTTCCGGGACCTTCTGCGTCCACATTCCCGGTGAAAGGATCCCCTCAGAAATGCCGGAACCGACTCGCGAAGCCGTTATCGAAGCACTGCGCACGGTGCAGGACCCCGAGCTGCACAAAGACATCGTCTCGCTCGGCATGGTGAAGCTGGGCGACCTGCGCGACGGCGTTGTCTCGCTGGTCGTCACACTCACCACGCCCGCCTGCCCGCTGCGCGAGACAATCGAGCGCGACATCCGGCAGGCGCTGTCCCCGGTCGGCGTGCGCGAGGTAAAGCTGCATTTCGACGCCAAGGTCGCCGCGGGTCGGGCGGTGGCCGACAAGGCGCCGCTGCCCGGAGTGAAGAACCTCGTCGCGGTGGCGAGTGGCAAGGGCGGCGTGGGCAAAACCACCGTCGCGGTGAACCTGGCAATCGCGCTGAGCCGCATGGGCTCGAACGTGGGGCTGCTCGACGCCGACGTCTACGGGCCGAACGTCCCGGTAATGCTCGGCACCACCACCGAGCCGAGGGCGGTGGACGAGCGCACCATCCTGCCGGTGGAAGCCTACGGCCTGAAAATGATCTCGATGGGCCTGCTGAATCCCGGCGACCGGCCGCTGATCTGGCGCGGGCCGATGCTCCACAGCGTGCTGCAACAGTTCCTGCGCAGCGTGCGCTGGGGTGATCTGGACTATCTGGTGATCGATCTGCCGCCGGGCACGGGCGACGTGGCGCTTTCGCTGGTGCAGTCGGTGCCGCTCTCGGGCGCGGTGATCGTGACGACGCCGTCGGCCGTTTCGCTCGCCGACGTGCGCAAGTCCGTGGAAATGTTCCGTCAGGTGAACGTGGAGATTCTGGGCGTGGTCGAGAATATGAGCTACCTTACCTGCCCGCACTGCTCGAAGCGCGTCGACGTCTTTGGCTATGGCGAAGGGCGCCGGATGGCCGAGACGTTCGGTGTGCCGTTCCTCGGCGAGATCGAGATCGAGCCGCAGATCCGCGTCGGCGGCGATACGGGCAAGCCGGCCACGGCATTCGGAGAGGATTTCCCCGGGGCGAAGAGCCTGTTCAACGTGGCCCGGCAGGTGGCGGCGCGGCTCTCAGTTGTCAACCTCGGAAGCCAGGGGCCCAACGTCCAAATTCTGTAGCGCAAAAGCGCAGGAATCCCCTGGTCGCGGTGCCGGCTTCCCGTCTCGACTCGGCGCTCCCGTTCGGCTACGCTTTTCGCATGGACGTCGAATGGCTGCGCCGCTTCTGCCTGGCGCTTCCGCACACTACGGAGCAGATCCAGTGGGAGAACTCCCTGGTGTTCAAGGTTGGCGGCAGGATGTATGCCGTGGCGCATCTCGAGCCTTCCGAGGTCTGGCTCTCTTTCAAGTGCGGGCAGGAGGAATTTGCCGAGTTGGTCGAACGGCCAGGCGTCGTTCCCGCTCCCTATCTGGCCCGCGCGCATTGGGCCAGCCTTGCCTCGACGGAAGCGCTACGACAGCCAGAGATCGAGAGCCTGCTGAGGCGTTCCTACGAGCTGGTTTTTGCCCGGCTGCCACGGAAGACGCAGGCTTCGCTCAAGTCAAAGAGGCCCGGCAAGCCACGCCGGCGATGATCGCGTCCTCGATCCTGGCATAATCCCAAACAATCTGCAGCCCTGAAAGGCGGCGCTACAGATAACCGCGCTGTGGCGTCAGCGGCGAGGCGCGGGCTGCGCGCGCCTCCGTTGGCGGAATCCGAAGACGTAAATCGCGTAGATGGCAAGAACGGCGAAGATGATTCCGAACGCTATCCGCTGGTTGAGCGTGACGGCAAAGAGCGCGACGGCGAGGGCCATGATCCAAATGAAGGCTTCGCCGAGAAATGCCTGGCGCCAACGCGGTTTCATGCCGCCCGCGGGCACGCGCGGCCGCAGGGCGGGCCAGAGGCGCGGCACCGTGGCGCAATAAGCGGCGTAGGATTCGCCCTGCGTTTTCCGCAATCCCGCCTCTTCGCGACCGATCAGCCGCAAGTGGAACAGGTAGAGCATGACCACCAGGACGAACCAGCCCAGCCGGCTGGCCATGAGCCCCATCCCCGCTCCCAGCAATATGGTGCCGAAATAGAGCGGATTGCGGAACCGGCGATAGGGGCCGTCGGCGACGAGCACTTCGTTTCGCAGATCGAAGTCGTGCACCACGTCGCTCTTCAAATACGCCGCGCCCCAGGTGCGAATCATTGCCGCCGCAATCGTCAGCGCCGCCGCGCCCGCGAAAATTGCTTGGGCCACGAGCCGATCGTGTGGGGAATGAACGTTGAAGTGCCCGCCCAGCAGCAGGCGCGCAATCGCCGCACCTGCGTTCACGTGATCGAACGAATAGCAGGAAAAGGCGGCCCAAAAAATCAGCCCGATAAACCAGAACCGATAGCGAAATTCAAGTTCGGTTGCGCGCACGCTCTTTTACGCTCCGCCTGGCTCGTTTGTCACCTATCCATACGCAGGAGTCCGGTGTTTCGTTCCGCTGCGCCGGTTAAGAGACGAGCCAGTTGGAGTATCCTTTCGGCTTATCCGCTTTTCAAGGAGGGACAATGATTCGCAGCTTTCGGGGGAAGACGCCGCAGATCGCGGCGAGCGCCTACGTCGATCCGGCGGCTACGATCATTGGCGACGTGACGGTGGAAGAAGACGCGAGCGTGTGGCCGGGGGTGGTGCTGCGCGGCGACGTGCATTCGATCCGGCTCGGCAAGCGCACCAATATTCAGGACAATTCCGTGCTGCATGGGATGAAAGACCTGTACGCGGTCACGCTCGGCGACAACGTCACCGTGGGCCATGGCGTGCTGCTCCATGGCTGCACGGTGGAATCGCACTGTCTGGTCGGCATGGGCGCGATCATCCTGAATGACGCCCGGATTGGCGAGGGTTCGATCGTCGCCGCGGGGACGCTGATTCCCGAGGGCGTAGTGATCGCGCCCGGCAGCCTAGTGATGGGCCATCCGGGCAAGGTGCGGCGAGCGCTGACGGCGGAGGAGCGGGCGGGGATTGACGCCTACGCGGAGCGGTACGTTGGGTATAAGAACGAGTATCAGGCGGAGAGCGGTAGCTGATGACGAGGGAAGCGGCGTCACAGGACAGGCGCAAAGCGGGACACGGCGCCGAAGTAAATTGCGTGGAAGCGCCTTGTTTTCAGGAAGTTGATTTTTACGAAGCGTCACATTTTCGGGCTGTTGGCGGAGCGCCGGGAAAGCGATTTTTTGAAGGATTCCGCAGCGGGGTTCAATACGCTTGCCGCGCGGTATGCTAGCGGCCTTGCGGGCGCGGCGCAAGGACTGGGTCTCAATAGACAGTTCGCTGGCGAGCATGTGGAGCCCGGCGAGGCGCACGGCGGCTCGGGAGGGGCGCGGTCGCCAGTGCAAGCCGTTTCGGGATCGCTGGAAGGGTCGCTTCAGGGGCCGAAGCCCCCGGTTTTGCGCGGCTTTTTGCCGGAGCTGAAGCTCCGATCCCCGAAGCCCGGAGTTTTGAAAAGGCTCCTAGGCACTGACCGGCCTCGTCCCTTAAACTCGTAGTTCACTTGGAAAGGGATGCCGGATGAGTTCTCCCCGTAAATTCCACGCCGTGCGCGGCGTGCGCGACATTTTGCCGCCGGACACCTCGCTTTGGAACTGGTTTGAAGGGACAGCGCGCGACGTACTGGAAACGTACAACTTTCGCGAGATTCGCGTGCCAGTGCTCGAGGAAACCGAGCTTTTTGCGCGGTCGGTCGGCGCGGAAACCGACATCGTTTCGAAGGAGATGTATACGTTCACCGATCGCGACGAGACGGCGATCAGCCTGCGGCCGGAGGCGACGGCTTCGGTGGTGCGGGCTTACATCGAGCATGGGATGCAGATGCGGCCGGGGCTGGTGAAGCTGTACTACGCGGGGCCGATGTTCCGGCGCGAAAGGCCGCAGAAGGGGCGGTACCGGCAGTTTTACCAGATTGGCGCGGAGGTGCTCGGCTCGACCGACCATCCGGCGATCGACGCGGAACTGATCGAGATGCTCACCGTGCTGCTCGAGCGGTGCAAGTTGGAGAACTGGACGCTGGAGATCAACTCGATTGGCGACGCGAATTGCCGGCCGCAATACGTTCAAAAGTTGCGCGAGGCGCTTGCCGGAGTGAAATCGCAGCTTTGCGGCGATTGCCAGCGGCGGTCGGAGACGAATCCGCTGCGCGTGCTTGACTGCAAAGTGGAGGCCGATCAGGCGATCATCAACCGGCTGCCGAAAATCGCGGAAAACCTGTGCGAGCCGTGCCGCGAGCATTTCGCGGAATTGCGGCGCCAGCTCGATCTCCGCTCGATTCCCTACCAGGTGACGCCGCGGCTGGTGCGCGGGCTCGACTATTACATGCGCACGACTTTTGAGATCACCAGCCCGCACCTGGGCGCGCAAAACGCGCTGGCCGGCGGAGGACGCTACGACAGCTTGCCTGAGATGCTCGGTGGGCCGGCGGTGAAGGGCATCGGCTTCGCGCTGGGCGAAGACCGTTTCATCGAGGTGATTCAATCCGCGGGAAAGATCGACGCGACGCGGCCGCTCGACGCATTCATTGTGTGGATGGGCGCGGAAGCCTATCCGGCGGCGGCGCGGTTGGCGCGGGGACTGCGGCAACAGGGCCTGTGCGTGGAATTGCCGGCCGAAGAGCCGAAGTTGCGCAAGGCGCTGAGCCTGGCCGAGCGGCTGGGGGCGCGGTTCGCGGTGATTGTTGGAGAAAATGAGGTGCGGGAAGGCGCGTTTGCGGTGAAGCGGCTGGCCGATGGCGAGCAGCGCAAGCTGCCGGAAGGCGAAGTGGCCTCGTTTGTGAAGACGCCGGCGCCCATCGTGCAGAAAGCGGAATCGAAATCGCCTCGGCCGTAGCGTGGGAGCTACCGTCCCTGGTTCCATTGCCGGGTTTGGTGACGCCGCGGGAAAAGGCGCACAGCCAGGATTGGCTGTGCTACTGGGAGCGGAGGCTGTTCGGGCGGTGGTGAAAGACAGGCGGGATTCAGAGAGAAAGGGCGCACGGGCAGGCCGCCAGAAAACGGCGAGCCGGGAATTGACTGCGCTCCCGAGGGACTGACGGATGCTTGACAGATTGGGAAATTGGAAACGGACAAATTACTGCGGCAGCCTGCGCGCGGCCGATGCCGAGCGCGAAGTGACGCTGATGGGCTGGGTGCATCGGCGGCGGGATCACGGGCAGATCATTTTTATCGACCTGCGGGACCGGAGCGGCATCGCGCAGGTGGTGTTTCACGGCGACCGCGCACCGGAAGCGCACGCCAAGGCGGAGGGACTGCGCGGGGAGTACGTGATTGCGGTGCGGGGTCGCGTGGTGCCGCGCGAGAAGCCGAATCCTCAGATTCCGACCGGGGCAGTGGAAGTGCTGGCGACGGAGCTTTTGCTGCTGAACACGGCGCAGCCGGCGCCGTTCCAGGTGGAAGACGACACGACGGCGAGCGAGGAGACGAGGCTGCGCTTCCGCTACGTGGACCTGCGCCGGCCGCGGCTGCAGCGGAATCTGGCATTGCGTCATCGCGTTGTGTTCGAGATGCGGCGCACGCTCGACGAACTGGGCTTCTACGAAGTGGAGACGCCAGTGCTGGCGCGGCCCACGCCCGAAGGCGCGCGCGATTACCTGGTGCCGAGCCGCGTACATCACGGGCAGTTTTACGCGCTGCCGCAATCGCCGCAGCTTTTCAAACAGCTGCTGATGATTTCCGGCCTCGACCGCTATTTCCAGATTGCGCGCTGCTATCGCGACGAGGATTTGCGCGCGGATCGGCAGCCGGAATTCACGCAGCTCGACCTGGAGATGTCGTTTCCCACCCAGGACCTGATTTTCGAAACGATCGAGCGCGTGCTGGAGCGCGTGTGGACGGCGCTCGGGCTCCGGATTTCGCGGCCGTTCCGGCGTATGGAATATCGGGACGCCTTGGAGCGGTATGGCAGCGACAAGCCCGATCTGCGTTTCGGGATGGAGCTGCAAGACGTCACAAAATTCTTCGAGCCGGCGCGTGAGACGCTGAAGCTGAAGGGCACGGTGCGCGCGATTGTCGCTCCGGGCGGGGCGTCGTTTTCGCGCAAGCAGATTGACGAAATTGTCGCCCAGGCGAAATCGCTCGGTGCGGCCGGCGTCTACGTGGTGAAGATGGCGGCCGAAGGTCCGAGTTCGTCGCTCGAAAAGACGCTCGGAGCGGAAGCGCTTCGTTCGATGATGGAAGCGGTGGACGCGAAAGCGGGCGACCTGATCGTCGCCGTGGCCGCGCGCGAAGAGCGCAAGGATTACGATCCGGCATCCTTGATCGCCGGCCAACTGCGGCTGACGCTTGCCGATCGGCTGAAGCTGGTTCCCGAGGACCGCTGGGAATTTACGTGGATTACCGGGTTTCCGCTTTTCGAATGGAGCGAGACGGAGAAGCGCTGGGTGAGCGCGCAGCACCCGTTTACTGGGATCGTGGAGGAGGATCTCGACAAGCTCGAATCGGAGCCGTCGAAGGTGCGGTCGAAGGGCTACGACCTTGTGCTCAACGGCGTGGAGCTGGGATCGGGCAGCATCCGGATTCACCAGCAGGAGGTGCAATCGCGGCTGTTCCGCACGCTCGGATTCACAGACGAGCAGGCGCGGCACCGGTTCGGCTTTTTCCTCGACGCGCTGACCTATGGCACGCCGCCGCACGGCGGCATTGCGCTCGGGCTGGACCGGCTGGTGGCGCTGCTGGCGGGAGAAAAATCGATTCGCGAGGTGATCGCGTTCCCGAAAACCACGGCGGCGCAGGATTTGATGGCCGACGCGCCGGCCACGGTCGACCCCGAACAGCTCGAAGAATTGTTGGTCCAGGCGGACCTGCAGGTTTCCGAGTGGCCTTGCAAAGGCTGCGGCACTAAGTTACGAGCGGCCGTGACGAGCAAGGGCGGTCGGGGTGTGCCGCCGGAAGAGTCATGCCCCATTTGCGGCAAGCCTCAGACGCTCGAATATATGGGCTACTACTACCGCTTCGAGTACTTGGACAAGGAGCGAAAGGTGTGGGTAACGAAGCATGGGGAGCGGCCGGCTTGAGGGATTCCAGAGGTGACACTGTAGGGGCATAGGCCATGAGGCCGGGGCTTCAGCTCCGGTGTAGGGTTACTCAAGCGAGGGGGCTTTAGCCCCTGAAGGAAGCTTTGCGATGTCGACGCCGAAGCATCGGACAGCGCCGGGGAGTTCATACTTCGTCACGACGAAATGCTGGCAGGGCCGGCATCTCCTTCGGCTGCCCGATATTGCGATAATCGTCGTGCGGACTCTACTGCATTATCGAGAGCGAAACGCCTGCCTGCTTCACGAATTCGTGGTCATGCCAAATCATATTCACGTCTTGTTAACGCCAGCCGTTAATACGAGCCTTGAAAGAGCCGTCCAGTTCATCAAGGGAGGCAGCTCGCACGCGATACACAAGGAACGCGACCAAAAAATGGAAGTCTGGCAAGAAGGCTTTTACGACTGGACAATCCGGGACGCCCGCGATTGGCACTCGAAGGTCGAATACATTCGACTGAATCCCGTTCGTGCCGGTCTTGTTTCAACTCCAGAGGAGTGGGCATATTCATCTGCGAGCGGAAGTTTTCCTTTGGACCCCGTTCCTGCCCGTTATCTTCAAATCCCTTCAGGGGCTGAAGCCCCCTTGCTGCCAGCGCAAACGCCGGGGCTGAAGCCCCGGCCTCCTGAAATGCCCAACGGCAAGCCTGAAGGGGCAAGCAGATGAGCAAGGTACGGATATTGCCGGAGACGGTGGCGAACAAGATCGCCGCGGGGGAAGTGGTCGAGCGGCCGGCTTCGATCGTGAAGGAGCTGGTGGAAAACGCGCTCGACGCCGGGGCGCGGTCGGTGCAGGTGGAAGTGGCCGGCGGGGGTAAGCGGCTGATCGCGGTGACCGACGACGGCTGCGGGATGACGCGCGACGACGCGCTGCTCGCCTTCGAGCGCCACGCCACCAGCAAGCTGCGCACTGCCGACGATTTGCTTTCGGTTTCGACGCTCGGATTTCGCGGCGAGGCGTTGCCGACGATTTCGGCCGTCTCGCGTTTGGTGCTCGAAACGCGCGTGCCCGAGGAGGACCAGGGAACGCGGATCGAATGGGCGGCCGGGAAAATGATTTCGGTGAAACCGGTGGGTGTTCCGGTGGGAACAAAGGTGGCGGCGAGCGACTTGTTCTATTCTCTGCCGGCGCGGCGGAAATTCCTGCGGTCCGACACGGTTGAGTTGGGTCACATCGCTTCGCTTGTCACTCACTACGCGCTCGCGTTTCCCGATAAGCATTTTGTGCTGAAGACTCCGACGCAGGAGATCGTCAACGCGGCGCCCGCCGAGCGGCTGGCCGACCGCGTCTATCAGCTTTTCGGCCGGCAAACGCTCGAGGAACTGATCGAGATTCCCGAGCATTCGGCGCCGATGCGCGGGTCGATCACCGAACCCGAAGCCGATCCCGAGGAACCTGGGGAGCAGATCAGCGTGCGCGGATTCGCCTCGCGTCCGCAGATCGAGCGGCCGAACCGCAACAACATCTACATCTTCGTGAACCGGCGTCTGATTCGCGACCGGCTGGTGCTGCACGCGATCCACGAGGCGTACCGGAATCTGATACCGCACGGCGTGTTCCCGATGGTGTTGTTGTTCCTGGAGATGCCGTATACGGCGGTCGACGTCAACGTGCACCCGTCGAAGATCGAGGTGCGGTTCCGGCATTCGTCGTTCGTCCACGATTTCGTGCGCGACTCGATCCGGCTGGCGCTTTCGAAAGCGCGAGCGGTGGCGACGTTTCCAGGTCATGCTGCGGCAGCGCCCGTGGGCGAGCGACCACTCACCGATGCGGCGACGGGTCCGAGCGCCGCGGCAAGCGCGCCGCCGAATGCTGCACCCAATGCCATGGCACCCCCTCCCCGGCAGGATTTCGCAGCGCCCGCGATGGCTGGGCCGGCTTCCGTGCCACTGGGAAGCGGCGGGGTGGCCGGGCAGGGATTTGAGCTGACCGAAGCTCCGGTAAGGCCGGAGATGCAGCGACTTGGTTTCGAGCCGGGTCAGTCGTTGGAAATCGGTAGTAGCGGCGGAAATATCGCGGAGCAGTTCCGCGAGGCGGCGCGGACGCAGCAGACGCCCGAAGCGAAGCCGGAATCGATCTCGACGCTCAAGCCCCTGGGGCAGGTGAACAACAGCTTCATCGTCGCGGTGAACGGCGAAGGGCTGTGGATCGTCGATCAGCACGTGGCGCACGAGCGAGTGCTTTTCGAGCAGCACCTGGCCGCACGGAGGGCCGGGCAGATGGCCGGGCAGCGTCTGCTAGTGCCGCTGGTGATCGAGTTGAGTCCGAAGCAACTCGTCATTTTCGATCAAATCGCCGAGGAGCTTTCGGCCAACGGATTCGAGGTGTCGCCGATGGGGCCGCGTACGGTGGCGATTCAGGCCGCTCCGGCGGGCGTGGCCGGCAGCGACGCGGAGATCCTGCTGCAGGAGATCCTGGACGGCATCGAGCGGGAAAACCAGGCCGTCTCGCTCGAGACACTGCAGCGAAAGATCGCCGCTTCCACGTCTTGCCGCGCGGCGATCAAGGCCTACATGCCGCTCGATCAGCCGAAGATGGAATGGCTGCTCGACGAACTCTCCCGCACCGAATACCCGATGAGCTGCCCGCACGGGCGGCCGGTGCTGCTGCGGTATTCGGTGAAGGAGATCGAGAAGGCGTTCAAGAGAATTTAGGGCTATCAGCCCGCAATAAGCGGTTGGTAAAAAGCAGATCCCTCCCGGCAGAGTGCGCCGGGACTCCCTTCGGTCGTCGCCGAGACTTCGCTCGGGACGACGGGCGGGGCATTGACGTTCCTCGTTTCTGTTACTGGATGCCAGGAGCGATTGCCATATCCGGCAGGGCTGGCTTCGGTGCTGAAACCCTGGTTCTGAACCGGTTTTTTCGGGGCTAAAGCTCCGATCTTGGAAAGCATCGGGAACAGGAATTTTGGCGAAAACTTCCAAATTGACGATTGCGATCGACGGGCCTGCGGGATCGGGCAAGAGCACGGCGGCGAAACGCTTGGCCGAATTGCTGGGTTACGAATACGTCGACACGGGAGCGATGTATCGCGCCGTGGCGCTGGCGGTGCTGCGCGAGGGTGTGGCGCCGGACGACGCCGAACGCGTGACCGCGATCGCACGGAAAGCCGGGATCGAATTGCACTGGGAAGAAGGGCGAACGCGTGTGCGGCTCGACGGGCGCGAGGTGAGCGAGGAGATCCGCCGGCGGGACGTGGCGCAGGCGGCTTCGCTCGTCTCGACGATCCCTGCCGTGCGTGAGTTGCTGGTGGCCCGGCAGCGGGAGTTGGGCGCCGCAGGCGGCGTTGTGATGGAGGGCCGGGACATCGGCAGCGTGGTGCTGCCGCGGGCGGACCTGAAGATTTTCCTGACGGCCTCGGTGGGAGTGCGCGCGGAGCGCCGGGTGGACGAACTGGCCGGGCACGGGGAGACGGTCTCGATGGAGCGCATGGCGGCCGAGGTGATCGCGCGGGACCGGCGCGACAGCGAGCGCGCCGTTTCGCCGCTGGTGGCCGCTCCGGATGCGGTGATCGTCGACAGCACGGCAATGGAACGCGAGGAAGCGGCGCGACTGATTGTTTTCCTGGCCACGGAAAAAGAGAGGCAACGGTCCGCAAAGGACCGGGCGCCCGCCGGAAAAACTTCGCCATCGGCGTGAACTCAGCTTCCAGCAGGAATTTTCATCCTGGAAAATCCCACGGTTGGAAAGGAACGGATCGTGGCTGCCTGCCCACCACCTGCCGGCGGACCCAGGTACCCGCCGGCACGGTCTGACGGCGGTGCTGCTATCCGCGGATTTGGCCGCGCGCCGCAGCGGGAAGCAGATTCTTCGCTGCGCTCAGGATGACAAGACCCTTTACGTGGCCGAGAGGGAGGGGGCTGCTTCCGGCTACGGCTTTCCGCTCTCTGCTGAAGAAGTCATGCGAATCGTGGATTCGGTTGCACGGGGGCACGTTGCAACGCGCCCCTACGGAGTCGACAAGACGCAATCGCCTACGGCGGGGTCTCAGGAAGGGCTTTGCATCGACGCCAGGAATTCGGCGTTGGTTTTGCTCTTCGACAGGCGGCTGAGCAGCAGCTCCATCGCCTCGACGGGCGAGAGCGGGCTGAGGACCTTGCGCAGGATCC
>JBJKSI010000125.1:0-81038 GCA_046704165.1 Candidatus Acidiferrales bacterium | reverse complement strand
TCGTAGGTGGTGGTGACTGTGTCCTCCCCTTCGGGATCGTTGACCAGGACGTTTTCCTGAGTGCGCCCGAGGCCGTCAAGAAGGGTTTCGTCGTGCCGGCACGAGCTGCAGCTTATGGAGGGACTGGTGGTCGTGATCCCGGTGTAGGTGTCAGTTTCCGTCTGTGAAGGATATGTGAAGAGCTTCCAGCCGCC
Source organism: Candidatus Acidiferrales bacterium (assembly GCA_046704165.1). Taxonomy (GTDB): domain Bacteria; phylum Acidobacteriota; class Terriglobia; order Acidiferrales; family UBA7541; genus JAKASX01. The sequence continues at coordinate 80,844 of JBJKSI010000125.1, read as the reverse complement.
GTCGGGGTAGGTAATTCCCGTAATGCGCCAAAAGTCCGGGTCGTTGTAGGAATAGGTCGTTGTGTTTCCGTTCGGGCCTGCAGATGTGAGCATGACGCCGCCCGAGCAATTCCAGGTCTGCGTCTCCGTCAAGCTCATCGGGAAGCTAATCGAGGTCGGGAACGAATTGCCGCAACTGCCATACGAGTAAGACGTTTGGCCGCCGTTTACGTCGGTGGTTAGATCGACGTTTCCGGTGTCGAAGTACGTGAAGGTTTTGGTGAGGTAGGTCGAACCGGCGACAAGGTTCTTGATCGTAGTGGCGTTGCCACGGGAGCCGGAAACGGAGACATGCTGAGGCGTACCGCTGGTACCGACGATGGCAGTTTGGTCGTAGCCGTAGGTCGTCTGCGAAAGAACCGAGCCCGAGCCGTCCTCAACCGTGACCGACGACGGGCGGTCTACGATATCGTTTCCGAGACTGGCATACGAGATCAGTGTCTTTCGGAGCAGCGTGCCCGGCGAGTTGCCGCCGTAGGCGTAGTCGTCTTCCTCGGTCGGCAGGCCGTAGCCGTTGTAGTCGGTGTTGGTTTCCGACTCCTGGCCGCTTTGCCAATTCGTATAGACGCTCTCTTGGGTGATCGGCAGGGCGATTGACGTACCATTGCAGTTTGGCGCGGCACCGTTGTAGCAGGTGAAAACGGTTTTCAGCAGCGTACTCGACCCCGAGTAGACCTCCCGCTCGGTCTGGTAGATTCCCTGGAAATTGTAAGCGGTCTTGTTCCCTTGCGGATCGGTGAGGCTGGTTGCCCACGCCGTGCCGTTTTCCGAATGCGTGTAAGCCCACGTGCCGCCTGGACTGACTGTACGGGTAAGGGTTGCGGCGCTCCCGTCGGCACAAACGATACCGCTGCTGTTGCTTCCCGTGCCACCGCTATAGTTGTAGGTGATCGTTCCACCGGTGGGAAGCGTGATCTCGTGGATTCTGCCGGTCACGTCCCCCGAGTAACCGGGCGTCGGCTCGTAGCTGAAAGTATACTCGGTTCCGTCCGGCAGGCCGATGCTGGTGACCAGGTTCTCCGTCGTCGGGCCGAACTCGGCGACGCCGCTACAGCCGAAATTGGTTCTCACCGTCTTGGCGGCGTAGTTGACGGTGTAGTGGACAGGGCTGCCCGTTGGACCTGTGTACGTGAAGACGGAGGGGCTCGACGGGGTGCCGCTGCCCGACATGGTCAGCGCCGTCGTGCCCAGCGTGTCGGTGATCACTCCGTTCGAGCCCAGGCTAATCAGGTTTCCGTTGCGGTCTTCGACGCTGCCTGCGCCGGTGTTCGGAGTAATGTCACTTCCGCCCGCGTCGACCAACTGCGTCACCGTCGACCCGGTCGCACTGAGAGTGTAGCCGGAATCGTCACTGGCCGTGGCCTGCGCAGAGGTGGTGGTTTGCGTGCCCGTGCATGCGTCCCGAGACACCTGCGTCGCCATCAGGAAGGGATGGGTGGTGTGAAACCCGTCGGTGTATGCCCAGTCTGAGTAGATAGTAGTCGTGCCCACGGCATATAGGCTGCCGCAAGGGACAATACGCGACGTGGTGCTTATATGATAGCTCACCGTCCCGATGTTCACTTCCGACTGGTTCCAGCCCCAACCGCTCACCGGCTGCCAGGAGGTCGAACCGCTTGAGGTGACTGGGTACCACACTGATGAATCGAAGGTCAGGTAGAACCCAAAGGGAATGCCCCGGCCCTGTTTCCGGACAATGGGAATCGACAAGTGTACGTTGTTGTTGGCAAGATCCACCGTGTCCGGGGTCCCGCGAACAGTGCTGAAGGTTGGCGTTCCCGTCTGCACCTGCGCCCTCGCGCCCAACGGGAGGAGCACTAGCATCAGCGCCAGCAGCAGTTCGATTCGGCCCACGGCCTCCACCATGCCCCTCATCACTGCACCTCGAATTCCGAGGCCGAAAGGCCCGTATTGAGCTGTGCATCCGTCACCTTCACGTCCAGCACAAGGCCGTTCTGCACGTACCTCTCGATGTGGAAGGGAACAGCCTCTCCTTGGACGCTTTGGTAGTCAGAGAACTCGATCCTTATGGGAATCTTCGCCAGCGCGTTGTTGTCTGGGTGGACGTTGAACTCAACGGCCACCGGGAGCAGGGTCTGCGGGCTTAAGCAGATTCGGGCCCCGCTCAGCTTCACGACGAGCGACGGTAGCTTCTCCGGTCCGCTGTACTGTCGATCGACAGCGATGCACTGGGCGCTTGACCCACCGATGGTCTCCGTCTTGGCCGCCGAAATCCCATAGCTAGCGTTTGACAGCACCCTGCGGATCAGGAAGGCGGGGAAAAACCACGTCGGGTCGGTCCAGAGATTGTGAGAAGTGATTGGATGCCAGGAGCCGTCCTGATCGGACCAGCTTCCAGTCCATTTGCTCCCCGCCACGTCGCGGACCTGTTGCCGGTCTCCCGACGGCAGGGTCAGGTCCACCCGGCTTCCGCCATCGGCTGTTCCCTCCAGCGTCGCATTTCCCGATTCGTCGATTGAGCCGGCGATGTGGCGCACGTCGCCGCTCAGCGTCACGCTTTGGACCGCAGTGCCACCCGCGAGTTCGGTCAACGACTTCTGCAGGAGGAGTGCAGCTTGCGGGTCACGGGATGGACTTGTCTGGGCGGCAGCGGGACCGGCGAAAAATAGCAAAACGCCGAAGACAGCGAATGGGCAAGGCCTCATGACGACGCACCTCTGGCGCAGTGGCGCGGACCACCCTCCTGTCCGTTCGCCCGGAACTGTAGGGGAATTGGGAACCGGCCTATGAGAGCAAACCCTGCGCTCCGGGCCTATTACCCCTGAGTAACTAAAGGTGCCATTCTCTTACCCTCGCCCGCCCGTGAATGTCAAGAGTTTTTTCGAGGCGCAGACTCTGGGTGGATCGCCGAGGGAAAGCTTCCGTTGGTCGCGGACTGGCCTTTGGGCGACTCGACGATCAGAGCATGTAAGAGACATTCGATCCGTGCGTGGGATAGGCGTAGAGAACGTCCTTGATCTGCGAAGAACGCAACCCGGTCCGGATCGCGAGAGCGAAAAGGTTGATGAGTTCCTCGGCCTGGCTGCCAAGTATGTGCGCCCCCAGAATGCGGTCCGTTTCCTCTTCCACCAGAGTTTTGAAACCGGAAACCATTTCTCCGATCCGGCGCGAGGAATACCACTTTTCGGTCGTTTCGGTGCGGACGCGGAATTTCAGGCCGCGAGAGCGCGCCTCCTGGTCGCTGCACCCCACGGACGCGAGCGGAGGAATCGAAAAGACCACGGTCGGAACGCCGAGATAGTTGGGCTTGCGGCGGTTTCCCTCGAGCAGATTTTCCGCCACGATCGTTCCCTCGTAGCCGGCCACGGGCGTGAGCGGCGGGCCGCCGCCGGCCGCGGCGTCGCCGGCAGCATAGACGGCTGGATTCGAGGGGCTCTGTAGGAATTCGTTGACGCGCACGCCCCGCTCATCCCATTCCACGCCGGCGTCAGCAAGATTCAGGTCTTCAAGATCGGGCACGCGGCCGGCGGAGTGAACCACCAGTTCCGTCTCGAACGCGCGCTGCCGGCCGTCGACCGAGGCTCGCACCAGGAAACGGTCCTCCTTCTTTTCAATCGACTCCGCCGCGGCAGCGAGTTCTACGTCGATGCCGATCCCGCGTGAGTGCTCCACCAGGCGGTCGACAAGGTCCGGCTCGAACCGTGCAAGTGGCCGCCTGCCACGATGCAGAATCGTGGCCTGCGCTCCCGCGCGCGCAGCGAGGTGGGCGAATTCGAAGCCGATGTATCCGCCGCCTACAAACAGAATGGTGGGCGGCAGGCGATCGAGTTCGAGAAACCGGTCGCTGGAGATCAGGTGCTCGGCTCCCGGGATTCCCAAGTCGGCCGGTTTCCGTCCGGCGGCGACCAGCACATAGCGGCCTTCGAGTTCCTCGCCGTTGACCCGGAGGGCTCTCGGCCCGGTGAAATGCGCACGGCCATGAAAGGCGGCGATTCCCTTGTCGGCGAACCCTTTCTCTCGCGCCTGAGGCACCGGCTCGGTGAAAGACCGTTTGAAGCGCATAAGCTGGGGCCAATCGATCCGCGCCTGATCCGCGTTGACGCCTTTGCCTTTCATCCGCCGGTTCCAATCGATCAGGTCGGCAGCCCCAATCAACACTTTCTTCGGATCGCATCCCCGCAGCGCGCACGTACCGCCGAACGGACGGGAATCGACGACGGCTACCTGCCAGCCGGCCGCGCGACACCGCGAAGCCGCCGAGGATGCAGCGGAACCGGTGCCAATCACAACCAGATCAAAGTGCTGTTTCATGTTTTTTTCTCCTCCCGCGGGCGTGCAGGGCCCGCTGAGCGGCCGCTTTCCGCAGTTTGGAACAGGCAAACCAAAAACGCGAGTCCTCAGCGAAAAGATCGAGGAGGAGAGATTCGGCAAGGCCGTTGAATGCCTCGCCGCAAACGAAGCCACGAGGGCATGGCCGCTGATCGCTCATAATGGAGTGGCCCAGAAAAAACGCTCTTTCCCCGGAGAGTACCAATGGCGAAAACAGGAATCCGTATCGACATTCCCGGGTTTGGCCGGCGGGAGATTCATGCGCTGGTGACGGATTACACGGGAACACTGTCGCGCGGCGGCAGGATCGAACCAGACGTCAGAGAGAGGCTGGTGCGCCTCTCGGAAGTCGTCGAGATTCACGTCGTGACGGCCGATACGTTTGGATTCGCGCAAAAGGAACTGGACGGAATCGCACTGACGTGCCACCGGCTGGAAGCGGCGGAGACGGACCACGACGTTCGGAAACGCGAATACGGCGAGAAACTCGGGTTGCGACATTGCGCCGTCCTTGGCAACGGAAATAATGACCGGCTGATTCTCGCAGCGGCCAAGGAATCGGCGGGACTGGCCATCGCCGTAGACAATGGCGAGGGATGCGCCATTGACGCGCTCGTGCATGCGAACCTGTTCATCACGGGAGCTGCGAATGCCCTGGATCTGCTGCTCGAGCCAAAAGGGTGCAAGGCGACGCTGCGTTTCTGAGCAACGGGTGGACTCGGCAACCGTTTTTCCCCCGGCGCGACGCACGAATCGGAGGATGAGAGGCGGGCTTTCCTGTAGTACGATGTGCTGCCATGAACCGGATAGCCATTCGCGCAAAGCGGCTGTTCACGCCGCTCGAAGAGATTTCCGATGGGGTGGTAGTGGTCGAAGATGAGCGGATTGTCGCCGTGGGACGACGCGACGCCGTGGAACTGCGCGCCGGAACGCGGGAATACGACGCCGCCCGGCACACGCTCGCGCCAGGCTTCGTCGACATTCACATTCACGGGGCGGGCGGGCACGACGTGATGGAAGGCAGCGACGAGGCGATCCAGTGCGTCGCGCAAACCATTGCCCGGTACGGAACCACATCGTTCGTCGCCACGACAGTCACGGCCAGCCCCGACGATACCTGCCGCAGCCTGGAAGGTATCGCGCGCGTCGCAGCGAAAGCGCACAGCGCGGCAGAGACCGGCAAGCCGGCGGCCGAGTTGCTGGGTATTCATTTCGAAGGGCCGTTCATCAGCACCGTGCGCCGCGGCGTCCATCCCCCGAAATGGATCGCCGAGCCGCGGGTGGCGTTGCTCGAGCAGTTCCTGGTGGCGGCCGACGGCCATTCCCGCATTTTGACGTTGGCGCCGGAACTCACCGGCGCGCTGGAACTGGTAGACCGTGCGCGGAAAGCCGGGTTGGTGGTGGGCATGGGACACACGAACGCCACTTACGAGGAAGCCACCGCGGCGATCCGGCACGGCGTGCGCCACGCGGTGCACGTCTACAACGCCATGCGGCCCTTTTCGCATCGCGACACGGGCGTCATCGGAGCGGTGCTGACGAGGCCGGAGGTGACGGCGGAAGTGATCGCCGACGGAGTTCACGTGCATGCACCGGCCATTCAGGTGCTGCTGGCCTCGAAGGGAGCCGGCCGCGTGGTGCTGGTGAGCGACGCCATTTCGGCCACGTCTATGCCTGACGGCAACTACCGGCTCGGCACGTTTGAAGTGAACGTCTCGAACGGCGTGTGCCGCGACGCGGAGGGCCACCTGGCCGGCAGCACGCTGACACTGGACCGGGCCGTGCGGCAGATGGTGGGACTGGGCGTGCCGGTGAGCGAGGCCCTGCGGATGGCCACTCTGAATCCCGCAAAGCGAATCGGGATCGAGTCGCGCAAAGGCGTGCTGGCGCCGGGAGCCGACGCCGATCTGGTCCTGCTGGATGACCGGCTGCGCGTGGCCGAGGTGATGACGCGGCGGATGACTGAGCCGGCGATGCTCGGGTAGGAAGAAAAGCAATGGCGGATGCCGTGCTGGCGCCCGCGGGAACACCGGCCGTGCAGCGTGTTTATGGTGAAATGCGTTCCGCGTGGCGGCTCACAGTCTGCTATGCTGGCGCCGGCAGGCGAGCAAAACGCACCCCGCCTCATCCCGGAAAAATGGTGCCGTCACTCCGCACGAAACCGCCAAAAATGTGACACTTCAAAAATTTCAACTCACGGAATAAATGTCAGTTAGAAGAAAACAGCTTCGACATCGTGTCCCGCTTGAGAGTACGGGCAGTCCTCGCGCCCCCTGGCGGTAGGGGTGGGTTTGAAACCCGCCCTTGGGTTTGAAACCTGCCCCGGCGCCGGGTTCGTGTAGCGTCGCCCCTTCAGGGCGGCAACCTGGCGCGCCTCGCTCAAACGGGCTTCTGCCGGAAAAGCAGCCAGCGACGATTCTGGTGGGGGCCGGGTTCAAACCAGCCCCAACCAACGGCATGCTGCGCCAGTGCCCGCGCCCCTGTTGCTAATGATCGAGCCGGTCCCGAACCCAAGGTTCGAGGCTGCCTGGACGGCCTTGCTGGCTTCGGCTGTCCCGTCCGCCTCTGCGGTAGCCGGGTTAATGTAGGACGCGTACGCCCTGTCTGCGCACGTGGCTTGAGGGCCCGCCCAGAACGGGATCAGGCCCCAACCGTAGCCAGTGATATCGGTGACCCACGGGGCGGTTAGATTAGGCTGTGACTTGCAGGCTTCGTTAGCGCCACCGATGTAGACCCCAACGTCGTAGTACGGGCTGTAGCTCCACCAAGCCTGCATCGTGGCTTCTGGGGCGGCGGCGCACTTGTCGAAGCCGAGGTGCTCGCTGGTGTGTAAGCTACCGGCCGTTCCTCCCCCTCCTCCGCCTGCGTTTGCGGCTGCTACGGTACGGACCGTCGGAGAAAGCATTCTCTCGCTGGCAGAGGGCGGTGAGTATGCCTGGTGGGGTTTCGCCGGTTTGAGGGTGATATGCCGGGTCGGCACGGTTGGCTTCGGTGTGACGTCGGTCCAGGTGGCTCCGCCGTCCGTTGTTGCATACAAAGACCCGGCGAGCGCCCATCCGGTTTCCGCGTCTCGAAAGCTTAGCGCGGTGACAGCGGGAATCCAGTGATCCCGCACGCGGATCGCCCCTACCGTCTTTTTTGCATGGCCTCCGGGGCCGACGACCGTCAACGCGATGTTCGTGCGGTGTGAAATCCAACCCGCGGCCATCCGGGAGCCGGCGACCGCAGGCAGGCTGCCCACAGGGGGCAGGTTCGCGAGGGACCCGACAGGCCTCCACGCGCGCCCGCCGTCGTTGGTGGTGAAGAGCGACGCAGCCCTGCTCCCAAGCCCGTGGAAGAGCACCACGACCGCTCCGTGCGAAGGGTCTGAGAAGACGGGAAGGCCGTAGGTGGCCGAATGCGGCCCGCCGAAGATGACGCTTCCTGTCTGCGCCGGCGGCTCTAACCTGACCCGGGACCAAGTCTCGCCGCCGTCGTGGGTCGAGTAGAGGAACTGTCCGCCCCCGCCTCCGGCCATCCAGCCGTCCTTGGGCGTCACGAAGCGGACGGCGGCAGCGATCATCGGGGCGCCCCCGCTCCACCGCTGCACGCTGGACTTCGTCCCGCCCGGCCCGCTGAAGGTCACCGTGCGCGTGTGCCAAGCGGGCCGCCACGTCGCACCCCCGTCGTCCGTTGAGAAAACCACGCCGGCTTCGAACTCCGCGTTGCTTTCAAGTGAGAGGTCCATCCAGCCGTGGGCCGCATCGATAAAGTCCACGGACCCTCCACCGCCAAGGTCCTCCCACTTGGGCAGGCCCGGAAGCCGCACCGGCGTGACGGTCCACGATGCGCCTGCATTGTCCGTGTAGGCTAATTCGAAGCCCCAGTCGCCGAAGACGACGTCTGGTTCCGTCGAGTGCGAGGTCCTGAGCAATACCCAGCCGGTCGACGTGTTGAGAAAGAACACGCTGGCCATCTCCGTGCCGGCGGGTTTCAACGGGGGCGTGATTCTGCGCCAGTCCTGGCCGAAATCGGTGGTCCAGAAGAGTCCGCCGGGCATGAGCGCCCATCCGGTGTTCCGGGTGATCAGCTTCATTCCTAACGGCGTGGCCTGCGCGCGCGCCGTTGAGGGCAGTGCGACCAGGATTACCCCGAGAATCATGGCGATCATTCGTAGGCGTGACATTGGCCCCCTTTCAGGCAAGAGGTTGTGTGCCGTGGTTGCCGACAGACCCTTGGAGCCCTTTTCCGAGACCGGTACGGGGAAGCCTTCGTGACCGTGGAAAGCCCATGGGAACGGCGACGACCCGGCCGCTCCGGGAGCGATGGGCAGGGTTATAGGCCGCGGGGGACGGGGGCGTCAAGTACGTTTTTTTCCCCCGTTTCTTTTCCCCTCTGCGGGGGTGTTCTTTTCGGATCGCGAGGGAACCTGCTCCTCAACGCCGAGCGAGACCGTGGACTCTTCTTGGGCTTCCGCAGGGCGCGGTCGCCAGGATGAGCAGGGCGCGACGCGGGCGGGTAGAAACCCGCCAATACGGTTGGGCGGGTTTGAAACCTCTACCAACGGCAACGAGTGGTGACCGGTTGGGAACGCAGACGCGCGCACGAGAGCCAGGGAACGGGCGGAAGGCGGCGCGACGAGTTTCAGATCTCGGGGCGGTTGTGCTCGGCGAGCGTGCCGCCGGCCTTGGAGGCCACCTGAACGCGAACCAGCGCGCGCTGAAGGGCGGCTTGCGCACGCTCCCAATCGACCTCAGGCTCGTGTTTCGCCAAGCGCTCGCGCGCGCGGGCGACGGCCTGTCGGGCACGCTCGACGTCGATCTCCTCGGCGCGCTCGGCGCGCTCAGCCAGCACGGTCACGCGGTCGGGCAGGACCTCGGCGAAGCCGTGGATGGCCGTCAGGAAGAACCAGTTGACCCCCTTGCGATAGCTGAGCATGCCGACGCCCAACTCGGTCATCAGCGGCGCATGGCCGGGCAGGACGCCGATGAAACCCTGGCTGCCCGGTACCTGCACCTCTTCCACCGCTTCCTGGACGACGCGGCGGTCCGGGGTTACGACTTCAAGCGCGATGGATTCGGGCAACATGGCGATCAGGCGGCCGCGGACTGGAGTTTTTCGGCTTTTTCCACGACTTCCTCGATCGTGCCGACCATGTAGAAGGCCTGCTCGGGCAAGTCATCGTGCTTGCCGGCAACGATCTCCTGGAAGCCGCGGATTGTGTCTTCCACCTTCACGTAGCGGCCGGGCAGGTTGGTGAACACCTCGGCCACGAAGAACGGCTGCGAAAGGAAGCGCTGGATCTTGCGGGCGCGGGAGACGGTCAACCGGTCTTCCTCGGAAAGTTCCTCGATACCCAGGATGGCGATGATGTCCTGCAGGTCCTTGTAGCGCTGGAGCACGGATTTCACCGCGCGAGCGGTGTCGTAATGCTCCTGGCCGACCACGCGGGGATCGAGAATGCGCGAGAAGCTGGTGAGCGGGTCGACGGCCGGATAGATGCCCAACTCGGAGATCTGGCGGCTGAGTGTGGTGGTGGCGTCGAGGTGGCTGAAGGTGGCAGCCGGAGCGGGATCGGTGTAGTCGTCGGCGGGAACGTAAATCGCCTGAACGGAGGTGACCGAACCGCGCTTGGTGGACGTGATCCGTTCCTGCAACTCACCGAGCTCCGTATTCAGGTTCGGCTGATAACCCACGGCCGAAGGCATGCGGCCAAGCAGCGCCGAGACTTCGGCGCCGGCCTGGACGAAACGGAAGATGTTGTCGATGAAAAGCAGCACGTCGAGGTTTTCCTCGTCGCGGAAATATTCGGCGACGGTGAGGCCGGCCAGACCGACGCGAAGACGGGCGCCGGGCGGCTCGGTCATCTGGCCGTAGATCAGGGCGACGCGGGATTTCTCTGGGTCGCCCGCGACCATGACGCCGGAGTGCTGCATTTCGTTCCAAAGGTCGTTGCCTTCGCGGGTGCGCTCGCCCACACCGGTGAACACGGAAACGCCACCGTGCTTCATCGCGACGTTGTGAATCAGCTCCTGGATGAGCACCGTTTTGCCGACGCCGGCGCCGCCGAACAGGCCCACCTTGCCGCCCTTCAGGTAGGGCTGGATGAGGTCGATGACCTTGATGCCGGTCTCGAAGGTTTCGAGCGTGGTGGACTGCTCGTCGAGCGCGGGCGCCGAGCGGTGAATCGGATAGCGCTTCTCGGTCTGAACCGGCCCGAGGTTGTCGACCGGCTCACCAAGCACGTTCAGCACGCGGCCAAGGGTGGGACGGCCCACGGGCACGCTGATGGGCTGGCCGGTGTCGACCGCCTTCATGCCGCGCATCATGCCGTCGGTGGGCTCCATGGCGACGCAGCGGACATGCCCTTCGCCGAGGTGCTGTTCAACCTCGGCGACGATGTCGATCGGGAACTCGGTATCGAATCCCTCGCTGGTGATGTGGATGGCGTTGTAGATCGCCGGCAGATGCCGTTCGGGGAAGGCGATGTCGACCACCGGCCCGATCACTTGCACCACCTGACCAACTGTCTTTTCGGCTATTTCGGCCACGAACTTTCCTCCCGGTCCACGGCGCTCAGGCGGCACTTGCCGCGGCGCCGCTGACCACTTCGATGATTTCCTTGGTGATGGCCGCCTGGCGCGCCTTGTTCATTTCGAGGGTGAGGCGCTCGATGAGGTCGGCGGCGTTATTGGTGGCGGCCTCCATCGCCGTCATGCGGGCAGCCTGCTCTCCGGCCGCCGATTCCAGCAGAATGCGAAAAATTTCGGATTCGAGGTAGCGCGGCAGCATGCGGTCGAAGATCGCCTGCGGCGGGTCTTCGTAGATGTAGTCGGACTTGTCGGCCGTGCCGGTCTGCTCGCCGTCGGGCTTGACGACTTCCGGAGCCAGGGGCAGCACCCTTTCGACCACGAGTTTCTGGGTCAACACGTTCTTGAATTCGTTGTAGACGGCGTAGACGGCGTCGACCTTGGGCTCGGTGTAAAGTTCGGCCGCTTGGTGGGCGATCTGCTGCGCGTGGCTGAACTCGAGATGGCGGAAGATGTCGGCGTATTCGCCGACCAGATTGACGCGCTGCTTGCGCAAGGAGTCGCGGCCCCGACGGCCGATCGCAATCACTTGCAGCTCGCGGTCGCTGTGCTCGCGGAAGAAGGCGTTGGCGCGACGCAGCACATTGCTGTTGAAGGCGCCGCAGAGGCCCTTGTCGGCGGTGAGCACGAGCACCAGCAACCGCTCCTCGGATCGCTGCTCCAGCAGCGGATGCAGCAACGTTTCGACACGGCCGGCGGCCGAGTGCAGCACCTTTACGATTTCCTGAGCGTAGGGCCGCGCGGCAAACACCCGGGACTGGGCACGCTTCAACTGGGCAGCGGCGACGAACTTCATCGCCCGGGTGATCTGCTGCGTCTGGCGCACCGAGCGGAGCCGGTTCCGGTATTCGAGGAGTGTGGGCATCGAAGCTGGCTCGTCTCTCCCTAACCGGCTTTGGCCGTCTTGGCGGCCGTGGCCGGGGCCGACAACGCCCGGAACTGTTCCTTGAAATCGTCGAGCGCCTTGCGCATCTCCTGGCGCAACTCGTCGTCAAGCGTCTTCTTTTCGCTGATTTTCCGGAGCGTTTCGGGGTGGTTCGCGTCCATGAAGTCGTGCAGGCCCTTTTCAAAGGCGCGGCACTGGTCAACCTCAAGGTCGTCGAGGTAGCCGTGGGTACCGGCAAAGGTGATCATGATCTGCTTGGCCACCGGCAACGGCTGATACTGGTCCTGCTTGAGGATTTCAGTGAGTCGTCGACCACGGGCAAGCTGGGCCTGGCTGGCGCGGTCGAGTTCCGAGCCGAACTGGGCGAAGGCGGCCAGTTCGCGGTACTGCGCCATCTCCAACCGGAGTGTGCCAGCCACCTGCTTCATGGCCTTGATCTGGGCGTTACCGCCGACGCGGCTGACCGAAATACCGACGTTGATGGCGGGGCGAATGCCGATGTTGAAGAGGTCAGATTCCAGGTAAATCTGGCCATCGGTGATGGAAATCACGTTGGTGGGAATGTAGGCGGTAACGTCACCAGCCTGCGTTTCGATCACCGGCAACGCGGTGAGCGAGCCGCCACCCTTTTCATCGTTCAGCTTCGCGGCGCGCTCAAGCAGGCGCGAATGCAGATAGAAAACGTCGCCGGGAAAAGCTTCGCGGCCCGGCGGGCGGCGAAGCAACAGCGAGATTTCCCGGTAGGCCTGGGCATGTTTGGAAAGGTCGTCGTAGAAGACGACGGCGTGGCGGCCGGAATCGCGAAAGAATTCGCCGATGGCGCAGGCGGCGTAAGGGGCGATGTACTGCATCGTGGCTGGCTCGGTGGCCGAGGCGGCGACGACGATCGTGTTTTCCATGGCGCCGAAATCGGCGAGCGCTTTCACCACCTGCGCGATGGTCGAGCGTTTCTGGCCGACGGCGCAGTAAATGGAGATGACGCCGGTTTCGCGCTGGTTCAGGATCGTATCGAGAATGATCGCGGTCTTGCCGGTCTGGCGGTCGCCAATGATCAGCTCGCGCTGGCCGCGGCCGATCGGGATCATCGAGTCGATCGCCTTGATGCCGGTCTGGAGCGGTTCCTCAACCGATTTCCGGTCGACGACGCCGGGAGCGATGCGTTCGAGCGGATTGCGGTGGTCAGTCGGGATCGGGCCCTTGTCGTCGAGCGGCTGGCCGAGCGGATTGATCACACGGCCGATCAGCGCATCGCCAACCGGGACGGACATGATCGTGCGCGTGCGGCGGACGACGTCGCCCTCCTTGACCGCAGTGTATTCGCCGAGCAGCACCGAGCCGACCTGGTCCTCTTCGAGGTTGAGCGCGATGCCGAAGACCCCATGCGGGAATTCCAGCATCTCGCCCATCATCACTTTTTCCAGGCCATGAATGCGGGCGATGCCGTCACCGACGGAGATGACCGAGCCAACTTCGTCGACGGTGACCGACTCCTGATAGTTTTCGATCTGCTCGCGCAGAATCTTGGCGATTTCGTCTGCCTTGATCGTGGCCATAAGCCTTCCTTCGTTCAGTTATACAGCCGCCATGCGGGCGCGCAAGCGCTCCAAACCGTTGCGCACCGATCCGTCGTACACGGTCGAGCCGATGCGCACCACAGCGCCGCCGAGCAGTTCCGGATCGACCCGATAGCTTGCCTCGACCTTCTTGCCGGTTTGCCGTTCGAGCACGGCCACCAGCGTCCGTTTCTCTTCCTCGGAGAGCTGGCGCGCGGCGCTGATCGCGGCTTCCAGAATACCGAGCCGCGAGTTCAGCTCGCGGCCAAACGCCTCGCCGATGGCGGCGAGCAGCGTGACGCGCTGGTGATCGACGATGAGGTAGAGGAAATTCCGAAGCGCCTCGCTGGCACCCATGCGCTCGACCAGCTTGGCGATCACCGAGTGTTTGGCCTCGACGGTCACCGCCGGACTTTCGAGGAAGTTCCGCAAGTCGGCGGATTCGGCCATCATCTTCAGGAAATCGGAAAGCTCGCGACGGACCGCCTCGGCTCGGTTTTCTGCCAGAGCAACGTCGGCCAGGGCTTCGGCGTAGCTGCGTTCGGGGGTCATGAGCGGCTCCCCACGCGATCCAGCGCGGCGACAAACCGCTGGAACAGCCGGGCGTCGACCGCCGGAGTCATGCGCCGAACAACCAGTTCGCGGGCGCGCTCGATCGTACGCGCGACGGCCAGGTCGCGCAGCCGATTCACCGCGGTGCGCTCGGCCGCCGCGATTTCCGCGTCAGCGGCACGTTCGATCCGCTCGGCATCCTCGCGGGCCATGGCGCGAATGCGATCGGCTTCGGCAGCCGAATCGCGGCGCGCCCGATCGCGCATCTCGGCCGCTTCGCGCTCAAGCCCGGCCAGGCTCGCCTCGGCGGCCTGCAGGCGCTCGATCGCCTGCCGGCGCTCGGCTTCAGCCTCGGCGATCGTGGCGTAGATCTTGTCCGCGCGGCGCCGGAACACTACCTTCAGTTTGCGCCCGACCCACCAGCCGCCCACGCCGAAGACCAGCGCGAAATTCAGCCAGCGGAAGATCCAGTCGGTGACGGGGTGGGCTTCGACGCCCGATACCTGCGCCGCGGCAGCCACCGGAGCGAGCAGCAGCAGCGCCGACGCCGGCGGGAGCCGCTTCATCAGCGATTTCCTTTCGATCCTCATCACGCCTCTCCCGCCGTTTCCCCGACCGGGGAGGATTCGGACAGCACCGCCTGCGCCGCCTGTTCCGCCAGATGCCCGCTTTCGCGGTCCACCTGGGCGCTGGCACCGGCCAGTTCGCCGTCGAGGCGCTCTTTTTCGCGGCGGACCCGCTCGCTGGCCTTGGCGCGAGTCTCGTGGAGCAGCCGGCTGCGCTCCTCGAGCGCGGTGTGGCGGGCGGCTTCCTGTTCGCCATAGATTTCAGTGCGCACCTTATCGAGGGCGCGATGGTAGAGGGCCAGTTTTTCCTGTGCCTGGGCGTCGAGCCGCGCCGCATCGCTCCGCGCCCCTTCGGTTCGCGCGGTGCGCTCGTCGAGCATGCGCAGCATCGGCTTGAAAAACACACCCCGCGCGAACAGGTAGAAGAGGAATACGATAAAGACCGTCGGCAGCGACGAGACGATCAGGTTCAGGGTCTGGTGCAGTATTCCCACAGTTCCACCCTTGCAGTTTGTGCCCTTCTCGGGGTGATTTCCAGGACCGGATAAAAGGGAAACTTATAGCATCTGGCCTTCGGGGCGTCAACGACGCCTGAAGACAACTTTTCCTCCATGTGTCAACCTTCACGGGACTAAGCCGCACGCCGGTCCGCGGGGAGAAACCCGAAACGGAACGGCGCCGCCACGAAGCCCAATCCGGCGCCAAATACTCCTGTCATTCAAGCTAAGTCATTCCACTTCATTCAGGAAGCGAAAAATCTGGTTCGAAAAGCCATTTCTGATGCTTCCCGGGGATCTCATCATCTAAACAACTAGGTTCCGGAAAACGGGAACCGGCAGTGGACATGGAAAGGAGGCAGCCCATGGACACTCAGAAGAAAGTCTACAAGATCATTGGCATAAAGGGATGGATGCTGGCTGTCCTACTGGTTTTCGCAATGGGTACCGTCGGCAGTTCGGCCGCCTTCGGGGCAGCCGCGCCGCCCGGAACCATCTATCGGACGAATTCCGCGCAGCCCGGCGCGCAGGTTAGGAAACTCTCCAAGGAGGTCCGGAAACGGCTGGTCACAATTCCCTGGTACAACGTTTTCGACAACCTCGACTACAGAATTCGGGGCAAGACGGTCATCCTGGGGGGTCAGGTGGTGTTTCCGCTTTCCCGCAAGTCGGTCGGGCGCTACGTGAAGGGACTGCCCGGCGTGGAACACGTAGTGAACCACGTCAAGAACCTTCCGGTCTCGCCGTTCAACCGGCAGGTCCGGATGGAAGAATTCCAGGCCCTCTTCATGCATCAATCGCCACTTTTCCATTACGTGCTGGGTGTCAATCCCCGCATCCACATCGTGGTGAATAACGGCCGGGTGACGCTCTACGGCGTGGTGGAAAACCAGGCGGACCGCCAATTCGCGGGCATGCGAGCGAGGTCCGTTCCGGACGTCTTCTCCGTGAAAAACAAGCTGCGTGTCGTGTAAGTTCGTCCCTCCGGCAAGGCACCCAAGCGCGGGGCCCGGCGAAAAACCGGGCCTCTTTTTTTGCCCGCGAAAACCCGATGAGAGAGAAAGCACTCAGCGTTTTTGCCGCGGCCGGGGAATCTGCGCGAAGATGTAAACCGATGCAAGATTTCGAAACGGGGCGGGGCGATCTTGTCTTTCTTGGCGCAGAAGTAAGTTCTCGCTGAAAGGAGGGATTTCGTAGAGCGCGGCGCGGACCTGCCGCCGCGCCCGTGGATTTCCCGACTCCGTCTCCATGGCCACGTCGACTTCCTTCGACAATTCGGTTGACAGCCCGAACGTCGGCCGCTGGCTGGTGGCGATCGCGGTAATGGCCAGCGCGATGATGGAGTTGATCGACACTTCGGCCGTCAACGTCAGCCTGCCCTATATCGCCGGAAACCTCTCCGCCACGACCAGCGAAGCAACATGGGTCCTCACTTCCTACCTGGTTTCGAACGCGGTGGTGCTGCCGCTGGCCGGCTGGCTGGCGAATTACTTTGGACGGAAGCGGCTGTTGATGCTGGCCGTCGGCGGCTTCACGGTGGCCAGCATGTTATGCGGACTGGCGCCGACGCTGCCGCTGCTGATCTTTTTCCGCGTGGTGCAGGGGGTGGCAGGCGGTTCGCTGCAGCCAACGACGCGGGCGATCCTGCTCGAAACGTTTCCGCGCGAGGAGCGGGGCCATGCGATGGCGTTCTGGGGCGTGGGGATCGTCGTGGCACCGATCCTGGCGCCGGTGCTGGGCGGCTGGTTGACAACCGACTATTCCTGGCGCTGGGTTTTCTTCATCAATTTGCCGTTCGGCATCCTCGGACTGATCCTGCTCTACCTGTTCATCCATGATCCGCCGTATATCCGCCGCGGCGGGCTGCGTATGGATTACTGGGGCCTTGGGATGCTGGTGACGGGCATCGCCGCGCTGCAGGTGATGCTGGACAAAGGCCAGGAGGACGACTGGTTCGGATCGCACTTCATCGTGGCACTGGCGATCATCGCGGTCGTCTGCCTGGTGACGTTCGTGATCTGGGAACTGCTATCGAAACACCCGCTGGTGCATTTCCGGCTGCTGAAGTTCCGCACGTTCGCCGTGGGCACGGCGCTCTCGGCGATTCTCGGCTTCGTGCTTTACGGCAGCATCGTGCTGATTCCGCTCTACATGCAGGAGTTGTTAGGCTTCCCGGCGATCACTGCCGGGTTCTGGAATTCTCCTCGAGGAATGGCGACGATGGCCTTAATGCCGATTGCCGGAATCCTGATCGGGCGGCGATGGGACATGCGGGCGATGATTTTCTGCGGGCTGCTGGTTTCGGCCGTGGGCGTGTACTCGTTCTCGCTGCTGAACCTGAGCGCCGGGCCGTGGAGTTTCGTCTGGCCGCAGGTGCTGATGGGCGCGGGCCTGTCGTTCACCTTTCCACCGCTGGCGACGATCACCGTCGATCCCATTCCGAGCGAGGAGATGGGCTACGCCACCAGCATCATCGCGCTGATGCGGAATATCGGCGCCAGCGTGGGCATCTCGATCGTGGCAACGGAACTGGCGCGCAGCCGACAGAGGCACCAGACACGGCTGGTGGCCCATGTGACGAACACCAGCAACGTTCTGCACAACTTCCTTGCCGGGATCCGGTCCGATTTCCTGAGCCACGGCTCGGGCGCGGTGGAGGCCACAAAGCAGGCGATGGCGATGGTCTACCGGCTCACGCTGCAGCAGGCGGCAGTGCTCAGCTACGTGGACGATTTCCGGCTGCTCGCCGTACTGTTCGTGGTGGTGGCGCCGCTGGCCTGGCTGATGCACAAACCGCAATACAAATCGGAATCGCGAGGGCACTGAGGCTTCGCCGGCAAGGAGGGCACACTCAAGCGGCTTTGGCGCTGCCCGTAATCAAGGCAGCCAATTGGTCGGTGGTGGCGTGGCCCACCAGACGCCGCTCGCCGACCTCGACCACCGGCACGGCGCGAATGCCTTTCTTCTTGAGCAGATCGGGATAGTAGGTGACGTCGATCTTTTCGATTTCGAAACCCATTTTCGCCCGCAGCGACCTCAGGCGACTCTCCACCAGAGGGCAAAACGGGCAGCCGAGCGCCACATAGAGGTATACCTTGGCCTGCACCGGCTGGTAGACCACGCCTCTCGTGCGCTGGTCTTCAACGCTGCCATATCCAAGGTAGGTTGAAATCGCCGGAAACAGCCGGAGGTAGGCCCACAACCCCAACGGCAAGACCACCAGCCAGAAACCCGCCACCGCGTAGTTGCCGAGCCAGACGAGGTAGAGCAAACCGCCGAGGTAGACAACCCAGTTCAGATAGATCAGGCCCATGTAGCACTGCTGTTTCATCGCGTCTTCACTCCCGGCTCCCCTATCCCCGTCTTGAAGCTTCCAGACCGGTTTCCGCACTCGTTTGCGGAATCATAGACGGAAGCGGGCGGCAAGGGTGGGTAGACTCGCGAGCGTCGCGGCCCAAAGAGTTATTGCTAAAAGCTCAAACGTTCGCATACGCGAAATCGCCGCTCTGAGCGCAACGGGCAGAGTTTCGACCACCCCAGTTCCCTGCTATAGTTTGACTTACTGAGGAGGCTTTCCCGCCATCTCTCGAACGCGGCATGGAAAATGTGAAAGGCTGGATTCTCATGGACAACAGAACTGCGGAACGTTTCGACAACAAAGACTTGAAGATTGGCATCATCGGCTGCGGCTATGTGGGTCTGCCGCTCGCCCTGCGTTTTGCCGAAGTGGGGCATCGCGTCACCGGCTTCGATCTCGATCCGGCCAAAGTAGAAAAACTCAACGCCGGCGAGACCTACATCCGCCACATTTCCGCCGAGGAGATCCGCCAACGGCGCGAGTCCGGCAGGTTCGAAGCCACTGTGGATTTCGGCCGCCTCGCCGAGATGGACGCGATCCTGATCTGCGTGCCCACGCCGCTCGACGAGCGGCGCCAGCCCGACTTGACCTATGTGGTTGACACAGCCAAGGCGATCGCCAAGACGCTGCAGCCGGGGCAACTCGTCGTGCTCGAAAGCACCACATATCCCGGCACCACCGACGAACTGGTGCTGCCGATCCTGGAAGAGAATGGCCTGCGCTGCCCGATCTCGGCGCGCGAGGAGGTGGCTAGCGACTTCTACCTGGCTTTCTCGCCCGAGCGCGAGGATCCCGGCAACAAAGAATACACGCTGCGCAAGATCCCCAAGGTGGTCGGCGGCATCAATCCGGCCAGCAGCCGTGCCGCGGCGGCCCTTTACGCGCAAGGCGTGGCTCGCGTGGTCCCCGTCACGTCGACGCGAACGGCCGAGATGGTGAAGCTGCTCGAAAACATCTTCCGCGGCGTGAACATCGCGCTGGTCAACGAGCTGAAGATGCTCTCGCTGCGCATGAACGTCGACATCTGGGAAGTGATCGAGACCGCTTCCACCAAGCCATTCGGTTTCATGCCCTTCTGGCCCGGTCCGGGACTGGGCGGGCACTGCATCCCGATCGATCCGTTCTATCTTTCGTGGAAGGCGCACGAATACGATTTCGCCACGCGCTTCATCGAGCTGGCCGGCGAAATCAACATCGCCATGCCCTACCACGTGGTGGACGCCGTGGCTGGGGCGCTGAACGATCGCGAGAAGAGCCTGAAGGGATCGCGGGTGCTGGTGCTCGGCGTCTCCTACAAGAAGGACATCGACGATCTGCGCGAATCGCCTTCACTGAAGATCATCGAACTGCTCCAGCATCGCGGTGCGGTGGTGGATTACAACGATCCCTACTTCCCGAAGCTCCACAAGATGCGCCACTACGACTATTCGCACATGCAGTCGGCCGACATCTCGCCGGAAAAGCTGGCCGGATACGACTGCGTGTTGGTCGCCACGGACCATTCCGCCTACGACTACCAGTCAATCGTGAATGCGGCACCGCTGGTGATCGACACCCGCAACGCCACAAAGAGCGTGACGCGCAACCGGGAAAGGATCGTTCGCTGCTAGCTGGACGAGCGGGAAAAACCGGCGAGATACAGCGACCGCAGTGCCTGTTGCAGCCTGCGCAGCGAGGGCCGAGACCCGCGGACAGGAATGTCCGCGCCACTCGAACCGGTCGCCGCCCGGCTTTTGCAACGCCGGCGTCTCGTCGGCGTTTTCTCTCCCTCCCAGCGCGATTCCGATGGAGTTCTGTGGACTTCGCAGCGCTTCTCTGCTAAGCGTAGAGACAAGACCGCTATTCCAGGGGAAAAACATGCGCGGAACATTCCTTTCCTTTCGTAAATTGGTTTTACCCTCCGCCATTGCGCTGCTGGTTCTGCTGTTCACTCCCGGACTGGCCGCGCAGGGGAGAAACCTGCGATTCACGCTCTTCGGCGCCGGCTCGTTCCTGAAATCTGACCGCACCTTCCTGGCCAACGGCCAGACCTATCACACCTCGTATGCCAGCGGCGGCCGGGCCGGCGTACGCGCCACACTCGACATCACCGGGCATCTTTCGGTGGAAGGCTCCTACGCCTACGGCACAAACAATCTACGCGTCCGCGACCTCAATCAGGTGCCGCCGCTCGTGCGCGGTTTTGGCGCGCGTGTGCAACAAGTGAGCGGCGACGTTCTCTATTTCCTCGCCGGGCCGGGCAGCCGCATGCGCCCGTTCGCAGCCTTCGGCGTCGGTTTCCTGCGCTTCAGCCCCACAGATGAGGCCAAGCGCGTTGCGTCGACCCAGGGATTCATCGCCGGCCCGGCGACGCTTTCGAGTGGCGACAAATTCGATTTCAATTACGGTTTCGGTGTGGAGGAAAAGCTCACAAAGCATTTCGGCTTTCGGGTTGGCGTCCGCGACTACGTTCTCGCGCCGCCCAGGCTCGGCGCGCCCACCGGCCCAGGTTCGCCTGGCGCAGGCTTTTTCCCTGTGACGGGACTGGTGCATGACGTGGAGGTTTCCGCCGGAGTGGTGCTTTACACGGGGCGGTGATACAGCGCACGTCGCGTTAGACCGCGTTTCCCTGGCGCTTGCCGCACTGAAGGGCGGCGCCACACAAGCACGGAAAGAGGCAGGAGGCAACAGAACGAAGGCGAGGTGCCTGGGCTATTCGACGCGCAGCAGCATGGCCTTCACCGTGCCGACGGGAACCACGGCGTCGACCTCGACCGGCGTGTGTGCGGCATCGTTGGCCAACCAGATGGTGAATTGCATGCCTTGATTCACGCTGGCGGAGGAGACGCTGACGGAAATCTGCGAGGCATTGAACGTTCCGGCGGGCACGGTGACCGAATCGTGGGCCTGGGTGATGCGGGCCGTCATGCGGTAAAAGTGCGTGCCGTCGTAGACCGGCGAGTGCACTACCGGCCGGCGCTGCCAGTTGTTTGCGCGCAGCGCGTAGAGCGCGGCCAGAGGGTCGCGGGTATCGGACGGTGCGTTGATCCTGTCGGTGCCCGGCGTGCTCTCGTTGAGCGAGAATTTGCGCGTGGAGTTCGTCCCCCTCTCGTGCAGGTAGAGCTCGTATTGCAGCGTGGCGAGCGTGGAAGCGGCGGCGTAGGAATCGAACTGGTCGTCGAGCACCAGGACGTAGCGCAACGGGTCCTCGGTGTGGGCCATGGCCTGGAAATGCCAGGCGCCGCGATGGCCGTAAAAATCGAGGTGCGGCAACACTTTCAACTCTGCCGTGGCCGCCTGGGGCATGCTCATGTAGCCGATCTCGTAGAGCAGCTTCTCGCCCACGTGGAACGGTGTCTTCGGTTTCAACCCTTCGACCGTCCAGCCATCGGCAGCGCCTGGAGAACCGGCGTGTCCGGTGGCCGGAGAACTGCCAGCGAAGACCAGCCCTGCCGCAGCGAGCCAGGCGGCAATGAGGAACGAAACCGCGACTGTGGACCTTTGCAAACGCATCCTTTTCCCCACTCTCGCCGCGCCCGGGAATGGGCATTTACCTCGGCGGCTTGGCCCGGTTGCGGCCAGGCGGCGGCGAGGCTATAGTCGGCCTAGACGCTTTTCCCAGATGGAACGATTGTAGCGAGAACAAACGGCAAGGACGGGGAAAAATCCCCGGGAGGACGGCGTGCGCTTTTTAGTCACTGGCGGAGCAGGCTTCATCGGTTCGGGGATCGTGCGGGAACTGGCACGGCGAGGCGAAACGATCGTGGTGATCGACGATCTCTCGACCGGCAAGGAGAGCAACCTGGCGGGCTTGCTCGATCGCGTGGAGTTTCACCGCGAGAGCGTCACCGATCTCGAAGCGGTGCAGCGGGCCGCGCGGGGCGCCGATTTCGTCATCCACCTGGCGGCGCGGACGTCGGTGCCGCGCTCGGTGGAATCACCGCTCGATACAAACACGGTCAACGTCGATGGGACGCTGAAGGTGCTGCTGGCCGCGCGCGATGCGGGCGTGCGCCGGCTCGTCTATGCCGCCTCCTCTTCCGCCTATGGAGACCAGCCCACGCTCCCGAAGGTTGAAACGATGGCCGCGGCGCCGATCTCCCCGTATGGCGTCTCGAAATTTGCCGGCGAACTCTATTTGCAGGTCTTCACCCGCGTCTACGGGCTGGAAACGGTGGCGCTGCGCTTTTTCAACGTTTTCGGGCCGCGTCAGGAGCCGGGCTCGCCCTATTCCGGCGTGCTGGCGCGCTTCATGCTGGCGCTGATTCGCGGCGAGCAGCCGGTGGTTTTCGGTGACGGCGAGCAGTCGCGCGATTTCACCTACATCGACAACGTGGTTCAGGCAGTCCTGGCGGCTTGTACGGCCGAAGGTGTTTCCGGCCGCATGATGAACGTCGCCACAGGCTCACGCGTCACGCTGAACCAGACACTCGGCGTCCTCGAGCGGCTGGCCGGTCGTCCGGCCAAGGCGCGTTACGAACCGCCGCGCAAGGGCGACATCCTCCATTCCCTGGCCGATATCTCGCTCGCCCGCAAGATCCTCGGGTACGAGCCAAGCGTCAATTTCGAGGAAGGTTTGCGCCGCACCTGGGAGTGGTACCTCTCCGAATACGCACAGGTCGAGCAGCAGCCGGCGGACTCGTAGCCACCCAGTGGAGCGAGTACTCCTGCCTGCGCGCTTAACCGAAAATCCACCACAAGGTAAGGTGACAGCCAGCCTCAGGCTTCGGCGGGGGCGGCGAGGCAGGCAGGCAGGTCGACGAGCGTATCGAACAGGACGTCGGGCGGCAGGGTATCGAGCTTGGCGCTGCCGAGGCCGTAGGTGACTCCGGCCGACCACGTGCCGGCGTTGCGAGCGGTCTGGATATCGACGATGGAATCACCCACCAGCATCGCCTGCCGAGGCGCCATCTGGAATTCCCTGAGCAGCGTGTTCATCCCGAGCGGATCCGGCTTTTTCGTCTCGAAACTGTTGCCACCGTAGACCTGACGAAAATAGGGCGCGATGCCCAAACCCTCCAGGATCGCGCGGCTAAACTTGACCGGCTTGTTGGTGAGCACGGCGAGCGGACGAGAGCGGAGCACTTCGAGGGCCTCGCGTACGCCAGGATAGGTGACAGTGTTGTCGAGCATGTGCTCGCGGTAGTATTCGAGGAAGAAGTCCATCGCCTGCTCGATCCGCCGCGTCGGGCAACCTTCGCCCAGCGCGCGTTCCACCAACTTCTGCATGCCGTCGCCCACGTAGCTCGAGACAAGCTCGTCGCTGAGCGCGTCGAGCCCCAGATTCCGGCGCGTGGCGTTGACGGCGAGCACCAGGTCGCGCTTGGAATCGATCAGCGTCCCGTCGAGATCGAAGACGAGCACCTTCACTTCGGGAAAATATTTCGACACGTGGTTCCTTCTCCTCCTGCCGCTCCGCACGATTTCGGGGGTGAGCATTGCTCTTCTTCTAGCATGCCCGGCATTTTCTCGCGGCGCAAATTGGCCGAGGGCCGAGGCGCTGTTAAAATCGACGTTTTCCACTCCACATAAGGACAGGTAGACAGGCAAATGGCCGAAATCTTTCCCTTTCGCGCATGGAGATACGACCCCCGGAAGGTGCGCCCGGCAGACGTGGTGACCCAGCCATACGACAAGATCAGCGAGCCGATGCGGGAACGCTACCTGACGGCAAGCCCTTATAATTTCAT
Organism: Candidatus Acidiferrales bacterium; assembly: GCA_046704165.1. Lineage (GTDB taxonomy): Bacteria > Acidobacteriota > Terriglobia > Acidiferrales > UBA7541 > JAKASX01. Next base: position 56,865 of record JBJKSI010000125.1, on the reverse strand, counting down.
CCACGTGGAAAAGGGCGTGGCTCGGCCTGGCGATTCGGCCACGAATAACGTATACACGCGCGCCGCCTCCAGCCTGGACGAGTGGATGCGCCAGGGCGTGCTGATGCACGACGTCGAACCTTCCTTCTACCCCTATTTCCAGGAATACACCGTGCCCGGCACCGGCCAGCGCCGCACGCGCAAAGGCTTCATCGCGTTGGGGCGGCTGGAGGACTACGCGGCCAACGTCGTTTTCCGACACGAGCGTACCCTGCCAGGCCCGAAGGCCGACCGCCTGGAGCTGCTGCGGCATACGCGGACGCAGACCGGCCTGCTCTTCCTGCTCTACCAGGACCCGGAACGCACGATCGAGCGCGCGGTGAGCGAGGCGGCGCAGCGCGAACCGATCGTCGAGCTGACCGACGAAAACGGCGTAATTCACAGGCTCTGGGCGCTGAGTGGCCCGGACGCAATCGCCGCGATCGCCGGCCGCATGGCAGACAGGCAACTGGTGATTGCCGACGGGCACCATCGGTACGAGACCGCCCTGGCCTATCGCGACGAATGCCGGCGCGCGGCCGGCTCGGTGGACCCAACGGCGCCCAGCGAAAAGGGGATGATGGCGCTCTTCGACGCCGAAGGCGAGGGATTGACGATCCTGCCGACGCATCGCCTGATTTCCGGGCTGGAGGGTTTCGATTTCGAGGCTTTCCGCGCCAGGCTGGCGGAGACCTTCGACTGGTACGCCTACACGTTCGGTAGCACAGCCGAGCGCGAAACGGCGCTCGCCGAATTCCAGCACGACATGGAGAAGCGCGGGAAGATGCGACCCGCCATCGGCGCCTATGCCGGCGGCGGGGCCTTCTACCTGCTTCTGCCAAGAAACTCGGTCGACGTGGATCGACGGCTAAAGGATCTGGCGCCCGAAGAGCGGCGGCTGGACGTGGTGCTGCTGCACCGCGTGATCCTCGAGCGGGGACTCGGGATCACGCAAGATGAGGTTTCCGGGGAGGAGCGCATCGGCTACGAGCGGGACGCCGAAGCGGCGTTTGCCGCCGTCGATGCAGGAAGCGCACAGGTCGCCCTGCTGCTGAACCCCACTCCGATCAGCCAGGTAACCGAAGCCGCCTTTGCCGGCCGAGTGCTGCCCGAGAAATCGACAGATTTCTATCCGAAACTGCTCAGCGGCCTCACACTCTACCGGCTCGACGGCTGAGCGGGACTACTTCGGAAAGCTCGAGATCGCCGCAGGCTCGGTGTCGTACACCTCGAAAACAGTGAGCAGCTTGGTCACTTGCAGCACTTCACGGAATTTCTGGCCCAAGTTGACCAGTTTCAGCGTGGCTCCCTGATTCTTGGCGCTGGTAAAGGAGGCAACCAGCGCGCCAAGGCCGGCGCTGTCGATGTACGACACGGCGCCCATGTTGAGCACGATCCTCTTGCGGTCCTGCCCCAGCAGGTTCTTCACTCGTTCCCGCAGCGCACTCGATTCCTCTCCCAAGACGATGCGTCCATCGAGATCCAGCACCGACACATCACCCAACTTTCGCTCGGTCATTTTCAGCGGCACGTTCGAGCCTCCTCACGCGTCAGAATTCCGGATTTACCCGATATCGGTGGTGCATCCGGGCACCATCCTTCGGTCACTAATAGTAATCCGAACAGGACATGTAGTAGCCGCAGACTGGACACACCAGCTTGCAGGCACGATTCTCCAGCCGGCGGGAACAGACGGGACAATACTCCGAAGCGTGTTCCCTCTGGGGTTCCGCCCTTTTTCCGTCAACCGGCTGCTGCTTTCGCTCTGCCATCCGACGGGCAAAAATTTATAGCATAGGCCGGGGGTTGCGCAAAGGTGAATTCAGAATAGCGTCGGTCCCGGTGGGCGGAATGGGGGTAAAATGGAGCTGTACGGGCCCAAGGACCCGGCATCCCGCTGGAGGGAGGCAATGCGCGGCAAGGCTGGCTTGGCGGTCCTGGCGATCGTTTTTGCAACGCTTCCCATTGAGGCGCAGGTGAGGCGAGTGCCCGTGCAGCGTGCCGCGCCCCCGGCCCGGCCGGTGATGCTGCCCAATCGCACAATCACCTATGTCCGTCCGGCGCCGCCCCCCGTGAGAATGAACACCGCTACGCCTGTGAGGGTGATTCGGATCGCCCCGCAGCGTCCAGTAGCCTCCCCTGACATGGCCAAGCTCCCCACCGGCACTGGTGTGGCGCCCGTCCCGACATCCTCCTCGCCGAACGTGGTGACAGAGGATTTCGGCGGCACACCCATCCCAATCGGCCAGTTGCTCAACCCCGCCCCCGGGCTGGGATTCGATTTCAGCCACCTGGCGGCCATCAATAGCAACTTGCAGGTGCTGGCCTTGATCGATCCGTTGACACAGATGGAGTTGCGGCAGGCGGAGAGTTTGCCGCGCGTGCAACCGGCAGCCTTCTGGCCCGCTTACGGGGAATCGCCCATGGTCGTCACGCCCTCGCAGCCACAGATCATCCTGGTGCAGCAGCCCGCACCTCAGCCGACGGCCCAGCCGGTGCCTGCCCGAGCAGCCGCCCCTGCTCCGGCGGCACAACCCGCTCCGGCTCCCCCGCTGCCCGACCTGGGCCAGTTCCTGCTGGTGCGGCGAAACGGGAAGGTGATTCACGCCGTCGCTTTCAGCGAAGAGGGCCGACAGATCGTCTACATCACTGCCGCGGGCATGCGGCGCAGCGTGCCAATCGACCAGATCAACATGAAAGCCACCGAGCAGCGCAATGCCGAGCGGGGCACCATCCTTCACCTGACGCCTTAGCCTTACGCCATACGGGTAACACCACAATCCCACAAGCTTTTAGTAGGGTTCCACTGTTCAGGAATGGGTGCTGGAATCGAATGGGGCAGGCATGTAGAGACCGGGCGTCGGCGCCGGTCGTGCCCGTTCGAACTGGATGGTGGTGTGGTGAATGTGGAAGCGCGCGGCCAGGCGATCGTTGATGCGCTGCAGGAGGAGTTCACTCTCCTCGATGTGCATGTCGGGTATGCAGATGTGGCAGGAGAGAACGTAATGGCCGGTGCCAAGCGTCCAGACGTGGATGTCGTGCACCTCCTGCACCGGCTCGACGGAGAGGATCACGTTGGCAACATCTTCCAGTCGCATCTGCTTGGGTAGTCCCTCGAGCAGGATGTGGCTGCTGTCTCGTAGGATGCCGATCGTGGTCCAGAGCACCATGGCGCCGATGCCGAGCCCGATCAGGGGATCGATCCATTCGGCGTGGGTCCAGTGGATGATGAGCGCGCCGACAAGGATGCCGAGATTCGAAAGCGCGTCGCCGAAGTTGTGGATCAGCACGCTGCGCAGGTTCAGGTCGGCGCGCCCGCGCACCAGCGCGAGTGTGATGCCGCCGTTCACCGCCAGCGCCAACGCGCCAAGAACCAGCATCGTGCCGGTGTGAACCGTGACCGGGCTCCGGAACCTTTCGTAGGATTGCCAGATCAGATATACCGCGACCAGCACCAGCACCAGCGCGTTGGTGAAGGCCGCCAGAATGCCCGCGCGGCGGTAGCCGTAGGTCTTTTCGCTGGTAGGCGGACGCAACGCCCACTGCGCAGCCAGCCAGGAGATGATCAGCGTCGGCGTGTCCGTGAGGTTGTGAACGCCGTCGGTGATCAGCGCGATCGAATGGCTGGAAAGTCCGCCAACCAGTTCGGCCACCACCAGGCCGACCGTCGCCGCCAGGGCCCATTTCAGCCGCGCCGTCAGCCGTCCGGGATGAGCGGAATCGAGCAGGGCTTCGGCATGAGAATGTCCGGGGTGCGCGTCCTGGGAATGCATTGCCTTATTCTAGTGCGATTTCGGTCCGAAACGGCAAAGCTCGCGTCGGCCGGTGGCTATCCCTTCAGCGCGTCGATTTCCTGCATTCGCGCAAAGGCGCGCCGCAGGTGCGGGATGGTGATCGAACCGCCGACCACGAGGGCAACGTTGAGCGCGTCAATCACCTCGGCGCGCGTCCAGCCCTCCTCGGCGCAACGCGTCAGGTGATAGGTGACACAGTCGTCACAGCGGAGCACGGCCGAAGCCACCAGACCCAGCAGTTCCTTCGTTTTTGCGTCGAGCGGGCCGGGCTCGTAGGCCTGGTGGTCGAGCGCGAAGAAGCGCTTGAGCCCCAGGTGATCGCTCTCCTCGATCCGGCGATTCATCGCCGCGCGGAATTCCTCAAACTGTTCGAGTGTCTCCATCTTCCCTCCCCCGGAGCCTCGCCTGCCTTCGGCGCCTCCAGCTACGGTATTATCCGCGAACCCGGGGCTCGCCGCTCGGGGAAACGCGCGCCGGTTGACCCGGCCAGTGTGTAGTGCCTACCATCTGAAATTGAGGTGTCTTGATGGCCGCTCAAATCACCGTCCAATCCGAGAACGAAAATCGCTTCGAAATCACCGTCCGCGAGGACGGCAGCGAAACCCGCCACATGGTTACCGTCGAACCCACCTATGCCCGCCAAATCTCCGGCGGAAAGGCTCCGCTCGAAGAGCTGCTGAAGCGTTCCTTCGAGTTCCTGCTCGAGCATGAGCCAAAGGAGTCGATCCTCCGGCAGTTCGACCTGAGCGATATCAGCCGATATTTTCCCGAATACGAGCGCGAAATTCGCGACCGCATGACCTCCTGAACCTTCTGGACGTGCCGGCTGCGGCATTCCGGGCGCCGTTCCCATTCACGCACTGGCATTGGCGTGCGGCCTGGGGCTAGCATGAAGTCGGGAGGGCAGACACTTCCTTGCTCGTCACGCTGGTCACCGCTGTTCTCACGTTCATCCTGCTGCTACTCGCCGGTATGACCTATCAGGCGCTGGGCTCTGCGGCTGACCGTCGCCGGCATCCACCACCGGGCCAACTGGTCGACATCGGCGGCCATCGGCTGCACATCTACTCGCGCGGCAGCGGCGAGCCAACGGTGGTATTCGACGCGGGGCTGCCGGGCAGCGTTCTGAGCTGGCATCACGTGATGCCCGACCTATCGCGGCTGGTGCGCACGGTGGCCTACGACCGCGCAGGGCTCGGCTGGAGCGATCCGGGTCCGGAGCCGCGCACAGCCGAAAGCATCGTCGAGGAGCTGCGCCGGCTGCTCGACCGGGCCGGCGTTCCTCCGCCGTACATTCTCGTCGGCCATTCCTTTGCCGGACTCACCACGCGGCTCTTTGCCGCCCTCCATCCTGAGGAGGTCGCCGGTCTGGTGCTGGTGGATCCAGTCGGGCCGGGCGAGTGGGTGCCGCTCAGCGAACGGGAACGGCGTAAGCTCCAGCATGGGGCGAAGCTGTGCCGGCGCGCCGCAACGCTGGGTCGATTCGGCATGACGCGGCTGGTGGCCCTGCTGGTCCGCATAGGGGCGCACACGCTCGCGCGCGCCACGCTCCTTTTCATCAGCGACGGCACGCTTGTCAATACGCCTTCGATGATTGCGCCGCTCAGGCGCCTGCCACCCGAGTTGCGCTCGATCGTCTACTCCTTTTGGGTGCAGCCGAAGTTCTATTCCGCCATGGCTGGCCAGATCGAGGCGCTGCCGGAAAGCGCCGCCGAGGTGTTGCGCGCGGGCAATGGACTCGAGGGAAAACCGGTGATCGTGATCTCCGCGGGCAGCGCCGAGCCGTTGCGGCTGGCCGAGCAGATCGCCATCACGAAGCTCTCTTCGCACGGCCGGCACATTGTGGCCCGCAAGAGCGGCCACTGGATCCAGCTCGACGAGCCCGAACTGGTCACCGGGGCCATCGTCGAAGCCATTGCCGATCTCGGCCGCCCGTCTGCCGCGCCGTTCAGCCAGCCGGGGCAGTCCCTGATCCAATAAACGCCGCCTACTCCCGATGCCGGGAAAAGTGTCGCCGGGACGCGCGGCGATTTCCGCTACACTAGAGGCGATCCCCCACGACGGCGCGGAAAATTCGGATTCGGAAGCGGAGACTCACACGACTATGGACAGGATTCTGGTTACCGGTGGCGCCGGCTACATCGGCAGTGTCGTCGCCGAGTTGCTCGTTTCGCGCGGCTACCCGACGCTGATCCTCGACAATCTTCGTGCCGGCCATCGCGCTGCGGTGCCCGAGGGCGCGCGGCTGATCGAGGCGGACCTGAACGACCGGGCTGCGATCGACCGCGTGTTCGCCGCGGAATCGATTGCAGCAGTGGTACATATGGCCGCGGCGATCGAGGTGGAAGAGTCGATGCGCCGGCCGCTCTTCTACTACCGTGAGAACGTCGGGGGCACGCTGACGCTGCTCGAAGCGATGCTGACGGCGGGAGTAAAACGCATCGTCTTCAGCTCCACGGCCGCCGTCTACGGCACGCCCCGGAAGACGCCTATCACCGAGGACGATCCTACGCTGCCGGTGAATCCCTACGGGTACTGCTAGCTCGTCTGCGAGCGGCTGCTCGAAGTAGCACGGGGCGCCGAAGGGCTGGGCTACGTGGCCCTACGCTACTTCAACGCCTCGGGCGCCACCGAGCGTTTTGGCGAAAATCACGTTCCCGAATCCCATCTGATTCCCCGCCTGCTCGCCGCCGCAGCCGGCCGCGCGCCTGCAATCGGGATCTTCGGCACCGACTACCCCACGCCCGACGGCACCTGTATCCGCGACTACATCCACGTGCTCGACATCGCCGAAGCGCATCTGGCGGCGATCGAGCACGCCGCGCGGGGCGGCTCCATTTATAACCTCGGCACCGGCCACGGCTATTCCGTGCGTCAGGTGATCGAGACGGCCGAACGCATCACGGGCCGCTGCATCCCGGTCGAACAACATGGCCGCCGATCGGGCGATCCGCCGGCACTCGTCGCCGACAGCTCGCTCGTCGCCCAGGAACTGGGCTGGCGGCCGCAGCGCAACCTCGAGGAGATCCTCCGCAGCGCCTGGCAATGGGCAGAGCGCCACCCAAACGGTTATTCCTCGTAAAGCCGGTCGCCCAAGCCCCAAAATGCATCATGAAAGGTTGTGATCTGAACGGCTTGCGGCCCACCGGCCGACTCGTCACTGCGATAGGTTTGCACGTCTCCTGGCACACGTGTTCAGTCCGCGTACCTAGCGGCTAGGAGTGGGGCTTGTCGGTGGCGGCGCCCCAGATGTCGCCGACGGTGAAACCTTCGGGGAAAGGATCGTCGGGCTCGACTACGTACTGAGCGATGCCGGTGATCCAGGCGCGGCCGGAAAGCGTGGGGACGACGGCGCGGTAGGAACCGATGCGCGTCTCCTCGATCAGGCGGCCGGTGAAGGTGGTGCCGAGGATGCCTTCGTGAACGAAATCCTCGCCCAGCGCCAGTCTTCCCTTGGCGTGAAGCGCGGCCATGCGGGCGCAGGTGCCCGTGCCGCAAGGGGAGCGATCGAGCGCGCCGGTCCAGGATTCGGGCCGGCTCCAGTCGAGCTCGCCTGTGGAGACGACAACGGCATTGCGGCCGGAAATGCCCGGCCGGCTTGGCGGACCGGTAAGCTCGGCGATGGTGACGTCGTGAATCGCGGGATTTTCCGGATGCTCCACCGGCAACTGCTCGCATGCTGCGGCCTTGATCATCTCGCCGACGCGGACGATATCGCGCGCCGCGGCCGGTTCGAGACGCAGGCCGAGCGGCTCGGCGTCCGCAATCACGTAGAACATGCCACCCCAGGCGACGTCCACCTTCACCGTGCCAAGGCCTTTCACTTCGATGGGCGCGTCGACGTGGACGGCGAAGGCCGGCACGTTGCGGAAAGTCACCTTGGTCACCCGGCTGCCGGAGACTTCGGCGGTGATTTCAATCAGCCCGGCGGGGCTTTCCAGAATCAGGCGCGTCTCAGGCTCCTCGGCGGGAACCATGCCCGTCTCGAGCAGCACCGTGGCCACGCAGATCGTGTTCGTCCCCGACATCGGCACGTATTCCGTCTGCTCCATGATCACGTAGCCGGCCTGGGCCTCGGGCCGCGTCGGCGGCAGGATCAGGTTGCAGTTGGCGGCAGGGTAGCCGCGAGGCTCGCGCAGCATCAGTTTGCGCAGGCCGTCCTGATGCTGTGCCAGGAAGGTCATCTTCTCGAACATCGACCGGCCAGGAACATCAGGAACACCCCCGGTGATTACGCGGCCGGGTTCGCCGCAGGCGTGAGCGTCGACGGCAGTGATCATGCGCGAAAATTGCACTGGACAGTCCCTCCATTCCGCGGGCAGCGGGAACAGCAGGCGGCACGAAAACCTTAGCGGCCACCGATAAACGCCGTCGCTGTCGCGCTGAGCGAAGTGTCCCCGGCGCCGCAAGACACCCTTCAACACGAAGGCACAGCTGCCTGGTTGATCGCCGCCTAACGCGGTCCGCCGTCTCCTGCCCTCAGGCGCGGCCAGTGGCTCGCTTGCGCAGGAACAGAAGGTAGATTGGCAGGCCGAGCAGCGTGATGACGAGTCCAGGCCACGTGGTCGCCGGCCGATAGGCGAACAGCAGCACCAGAATGATGAAGGCGCCGACGATGTAAAGCGCGGGCACCACCGGATAGCCGGGCACGTGGAACGGCCGCTCGGCGTCGGGCCGCTTCTTCCGCAGCCGGAAAACGCCGGCAATCGTGAGTACGTAGAAGACCAGTGCCGACGAGATAATGTATTCGAGCAGGTTGCTGTAGAGGTTGCCGTACTGGTGCGTGAGCGGATTGTAGGTGCGCGGCAACACCAGGAACACAGCCCATACGCCCTGCGCCACCAGCGCCCAGCCCGGCACGCGCGCCTTGTTGAGCCGGCCTGCCGCCTTGAAGAACAGCTTGTCGCGCGACATGGCGTAATAGGCGCGTCCGCCGGCGAGCACCAGCCCGTTGATGCAGCCAAAGGTGGAGATCATGATCAGGATCGCCATCAACGCGGGGCCGTAGGCCGGGAAGACGGCGCGGAGCATGGCCGTGGCCACCCGGTCGCCCGGCGCGTGTTGCAGCGCGGGCAGCGGAAGCACAGCGAGATAGGCAACGTTGGCGAGCAGGTAGAGCACGATGACCAACACGCTGCCGATCGCCAGCGCACGGGGTAGCGTGCGCCTCGGGTCGCGCACTTCGTCGGCGGCGAAGGTGATGTCGTGCCAGGAATCAGCGGCGAAGAGCGACCCGGATTGCGCAATCGAGAGCGCCACGAACAGCCCGAAAACCGTCACCGCACTCAACCCAGCGGACAGCGGCACCGTGCCAGTCACGTGCCACATGTGCGTGAAGTTCTCGTGCACCGCCTTGGCGTTCCAGCCGAAGATCAGGCCAACGGCGATCAGTCCCACCAGCGCCAGCGTCTTCGCCCCGGTGAACAGGTTCTGCACGATCTTGCCGTATTCGAGCCCTCGGCAGTTCGTCCAGGTAAGCAAAACGATCACGATGATCGCCAGCAGCTGCGCCGTCGAGAGTGAAAACGCGTAACCGCTGCTGACGTGGATGGGAGCGATGATGTAGTTCGTCTGGCTGATCGAGGGCCACAGCACGCCGGTGAACAGGGCGAAGGCAACGCCCACGGCGGCGATTGTCCCCGTCTGGATCACGCCGAAAAGCGTCCAACCGTAGAGAAATCCCCAGAGCGGCGTGTACGCCTCCGTCAGGTAGGTGTACATCCCGCCGGCGCGAGGAATCATCGACGCCAGTTCGCCATAGCTGAGCGCGGCGGCGATCGTCAGCGCGCCGGTGATCACCCAGGCCAGCAACAACCCGCCCGAGCTGCCGATCTTGCGGGCCATGTCGGCCGAGACGATAAAGATGCCCGACCCGATCATGATGCCTACCACCACCATCACCGAATCGAACAGCCCCAAACCGCGTACAAACCCTTCGCCCTGCTCGTTCCGGGCATCCGCCGACTGCTTTAGAGTTTCCTGCGCCATCCGCGCGGTCCTCGCTTTTCGTGACTATTTTCGACTGAAGCTGCCGCAGTCCACACCCGCGTTCCAATCAAATCATATTGCGCAGAACGAACCAGAGGTTCGCCGGCCGTTCCGCCAGCCGCCGCATGTACCATGGGAACCAGTCCTTGCCGTAGGAAATCAGGATGCCGGCACGCCAACCGTCAGCGGCCAACTGCAGCTGCTCGGCACGCTGAATCCCGTAGAGCATGTGGAACTGGAAACTGTCCTTCGCCAAGCCGTTCTGCTTCGCCACCGCCTGGATGCGATGGATCAGGTCACGATCGTGCGTGCCGATTACCGCGCGCATGCCCGCCTGTTGCGCCTTCGGGCTCAGCATGGTCGAGGCCAATTTGAAATAGTTGTCATCCACGTCGCTCTTCACAGGAAACGCGATCTCGGGCGGTTCGTTGTAGGCGCCCTTCACCAAGCGTATGCCCGGTCCAAGCGGCAGCAGCGATTCCATGTCCTTGGCGGTGCGGTAGAGGTAGGCCTGCAGGCAGACACCGACGTTTTCGTATTTCGCACGAGCGCGGCGATAGATGTCGAGCGTGACGTCGACATAAGAGCTGGATTCCATGTCGACCCAGACGATGTCCCCATTGGGCGCCGCTTCGATCAACTGGCAGAGGTTCTGGAAACAGAATTCCCGGTCCATATCCAGGCCGAGCTGGGTGAGCTTGATGGAGATCACCGCGGGCAGATTGAGTGCTGCGATGCGATGGAGCACGTCGACATAATGATTGACCACGTCGGTGGCCTGGGATCGCTCGGTGAGGTTCTCGCCGAGCCGGGTAAAAATCGTGTTGAGGCCCTGTTCGCGCAACAGGCGTGCCGCCTCGATTGCGTCTTCAAGCCGTTCGCCCGGCATGAACCGCCGCAGCGCCCGCTGAACAAAACGATAATGGGAAGCACGCTCGCGCAGCCACCGGTTTTCCGCACCCTTCAACAGAATGGTTCGCATTACACCCATGAGGAGTCCTATCCATAGAGAATTTTTAGTTCGCTGCTACTGCTGTGCCGCGCTGAGCGGAGCCCACACATCCTTTTTGTCTCTTCCCTTCCTGTTGCCGTCCGGCCATGCCGGCGGCCTTCCGCTGTATCTGAAACCCGTTCCGGCTACCAACTGCCGCGTTCGCCCAGGCTGTCGATCACGCGGGCCAGTCGCTCGGCGCCGTCCAGCCAGTTGGTTCGGATGGCCTGCTCGGCCGCGTCGGGATCGCCGCTGGCGATGCTTTCAATGATCGCCACGTGTTCGTTCACCGACTGGCCCAGGTCGTCGATGATGGCGCTGGCGTAAAGACGCCAATAGCGCTCGGTCTGGGGCTTGATCGCCGCGTGGATCGCCAGCAGCCGCGGTCCGGCCGCCGATTCCACCAGCACGCGATGAAAGCCCATGTCGAGCTCGAAAATTCGGCTGGGATCGCCGTGCCTCGTCGTCGCCAGCTCCGAGAGCTCCCGGTTCATGGCCCGCAGCTGCTCGATCACGCTCTCCCGCTTCTCCTGATCAAGCTGGGCGAGCAGCCTCCCGGCCAGCCCCTCGATATGGCCAACGATCCAATAGAGCTCGCGGGCGTCCTCCTTGGTCAGCGGGGCCACCGCCAGCCGCGATTGCCGCGCGCTGCGGACGGCGATGACGTAGCCCTCCTGCTGCAGCCGGTGCAGTGCACTGCGCACTGGAGTGCGGCTGACCTCCAGGCGCTCGGCAATATCAGCCTCGACCAGCCGCGTGCCCGGCGCCAGCCGGCCACGCACGATCAGCTCGCGCAACTTGCGGTAGGCAACGTCGACGCTGCGTTCATGGTTCCCGGCAGGGAGCCTGGATGACTGGCCCGGCCTCGGCGTGTTCCTTGGGCCGGGTCCGCTTTGGCGCCGCGAAGAAGCTGGGAGCGAAGGACCGCTTTTCACGGGTCTCCTTTTTGTATACAATTGCGGATTTTAGAGGGAGGAACTCGCAAATGCAATCCTCGTCTTCAATCGGTTCGTCCTCGGCACCCGAATTTCGTGGCGTGTTTTCCGTACTACCCACCCCATTCGATGCCTCGGGAGAGCTAGACCTCGACAGTCTCGGCCGCGTCATTAACTTATATTTGTCCGCCGGTGTCAACGGCCTGACCACGCTTGGCGTCACGTCCGAAGTCGCCCGGCTCAACGAAAAAGAGCGCTCGGCGGTGCTCGAAGCCGTCGTCCGCCGCACCAACGGCCGCGTGCCGGTGGTTGCGGGCGCCAGTTCCAACGGCCTGCGCACCACCATCGAATACAGCCGCGCCGCGAAGGCCGCCGGTGCCTCGGCCGTGATGGTGAGCCCGCCGAGGCTCGCTCAGCCTTCCTCCGACGCCATTACCGCCTTCTACGCCGGGCTGGGCTCGGCCGTGGACATCCCGATCGTCGTGCAGGACTATCCGCCGGTGCAGGGCTTCACCATCGAGCCGGCCATCCTGGCGCGCATCGCCAAGGAAGTGCCCAACGCGCGCGCCATTAAGCTCGAAGATCCACCGACACCCTTTAAGACCGCGAAGATCCTGGCCGCCGCCGGTTCGGGCCTCCAGATTCTCGGTGGATTGGGCGGTGTTTTCCTCCTCGAGGAACTGATCTCCGGCGCTTCCGGGACGATGACTGGCTTCGCCTATCCGGAAATTCTCGTCCGCGTGGTGAAGCTCTACCAGGCGGGAAAGACCGAGGAAGCCGCCGGCGTCTTCTACCGTTACGTCCCGCTCATGCGCTTTGAATTCCAGCAGGTACTCGGTGTCGCGCTTCGCAAGGAAGTGTTGCACCGCCGTGGCGCGATTACCGACGCGACCATCCGCGCGCCGGGTGCCAAACCCGATCCCGCCACCATCGCCGCGCTCGACAGCCTGCTCGGCTGGCTCCGCCGCGAATACAAGGAGGACACATGGATCTCCATCTGAAGGGAAAAGTCGCCATGGTTTCCGGCGCCGCCCGCGGGTTGGGCAACGCCGTGGCGCGGGAACTGGCTGCCGAGGGGTGCCAGGTGTCCATTTCCGATCTGGACGAAGCCGCGATTCGCGAAGCGGGACAGAAGTTGGAGCGTGAAACCGGCGCCAGCGTCTGCGCCATAGCCGCCGACATCCGCTCGGCCGAAGCGCTCGAGCGCTGGCATAAACAGACTGTCAGCACGTTCGGCGGCGTCGATCTGCTCTATCCGAACGCCGGCGGCCCTCCTCCGGGCGAAGCCCACGTGTTTGACGACGCCTCCTGGCAGAAGGCCTTCGAGTTGCTGCTGCTCAGCGTGGTCCGCATGGTCCGTCTGGCAGTGCCCGTGATGGCCGAGCGCGGTGGAGGAAGCATCGTGATCCCCACTTCTTCCTCGATCAAACAGCCCATCGCCAATCTTGGCCTCTCGAACGTGGTCCGCGGCTCGGTCTCCGCGCTGGCCAAGACGCTCGCCGACGAGCTGGCGCCGAAGAAAATTCGCGTAAACCAGTTGGTGCCTGGCCGGATTGCCACCGAGCGCGTGGCGCAACTCGACCTGGCCGCCGGCAAACGCCTTGGCATCCCCGTCGAGGAGCAGCGCCGCCGGCAGCTCGCCAGGATTCCGCTCGGTCGCTACGGCGAGCCGGCGGAACTGGCACGTGCCGTCGCGTTTCTCTTCTCCGACGCAGCTTCCTACATCACCGGAGCCACGCTCCAGGTGGACGGCGGCTTGATCCGCTCAGTGGTCTAGCCGAATCCTTTGCGGGCGGCTGCCCGTGGCACAATCCCCCCTGTGCCACGAGTAAGCCGCCCGCAGATCCATTCCGGCCCGTACTGCCCCCTCGATTCCTGCACCGAAGTCTCCCTTGGCCGAGTGCCTTTCTCGTTCGGCGCCAATTTACCCCTTGACTGCTTAAGGGAGCAGCACTATTCTCCTAACACGCTTAGGAGGAATCGTGGCACCGCAATCCCGCGTTCTGCCCGGCACGCTTGACCTGCTCATTCTCAAGGCCGTCTCGCTCAGCCCGCTCCACGGCTACGGCATCCTCGTCCGCATCGGCCAGATCTCGGGCGGCGCGCTGTTGATCGAGCAGGGCGCGCTCTATCCCGCCCTGTTTCGCCTGGTGCGGCAGGGACTGCTCAAGACGAAGTGGGGCACGTCGGAAAACAACCGCCGCGCCAAGTTCTACGAGCTGACCGCGGCCGGCCGGAAGCGCCTGCGCGAGGAACAGGCGGGTTGGAACCGCCTGGCCACCGCCATGGCCGCGGCGCTGAGAGCACAACCGGAGGAGGAATGAGGCCGCTGGCATTCCTCCGCACGATTGCCTCGGCGCTCTTCCGCCGTTCGCGCCTGGACGCCGAGATGGACGAGGAACTGCGCGCGCACATTGCCAGCCGCGCCGACGACCTCGAACGTTCCGGGCTACCGCGCGCCGAGGCCGAGCGCCGCGCCCGCATCGAATTCGGCGGCGTCGAGCGCTTCAAGCAGGAATGTCGCGAAGCCATCGGCACGAATTTCCTCGAAACGCTCATCCAGGACTTCCGCATTGGCTTGCGTCTGCTGCACCGATCTCCCGGCTTCGCCGCCATAGCGATCATTACCTTGGCCCTGGGCGTCGGCGCAAACACCACGATGTTCAGCCTGGTGAACGGCATTCTGCTGCGCCCCCTGCCCTATACTCATTCCGGACAATTGGTCAATATCTGGGTCACGCAAAAGAGCGGCTCCTCGGAAATCGCCCCCGCGCCCGCCGACTACTTCGTGACACGGGCCAGGGCTCGCAGTTTTCAGCAGGTGGCTCTTTTCCATTTCTCCTTCCCGACTTTCGCTACGGCCGGAAAGGCTGAGGGCATTCCCGCGGCAAAAATCACCGCCAGTCTCTTCCCCCTCTTTCAAGTGCAGCCGGTGCTGGGCCGTGGTTTCACTGCCCAGGACGAACAAACGGGCGCCCATGTGGCGATCCTCAGCCATACCTTTTGGCAAAGCAATTTCGGCGGCAAGCGCAACGTGTTGGAAAAGACGATCACGCTCGATGAGAACGTCTACACCGTCATCGGCGTCATGCCCAGAGGCTTCGACTATCCCGGCGTTGACGTCTGGCTGCCATTGAAGCTGCGTTCCACCGGCCAAGCCGCGCTGAACCATGACCTCACGATGATCGCTCGGCTCAAACCCGGCGTCACCATCGCTCAGGCGCAAGCCGGCTTGCGCTCGGTTGCGGAACTGGTGGGTGAGCAATACCCACGCGAGCGCGGCTTCGGACTGCAGGCCATCGGCCTGCTCGACCAGATGGTCGGCAGTGAGCGCGCCCTGCTGCTGGCGTTGCTCGGCGCGGCCGGGTTCGTACTGCTGATCGCCTGCGCGAATATCGCCGGGCTGCTGGTGGCGCGTGGCATGCGGAGGCAAAAGGAAATCGCCATCCGACTGACGCTCGGCGCCACGCGCCGGCGCATCGTCCGCCTGCTGTTAGCCGAGAGCCTGCTGTTGGCGCTTGGAGGCGGCGCCTTGGGACTTGCCGGGGCCTTCTGGGCAATTGGCTTCGTGCGCCAGTCAGCGGCCTCGCTGCTGCCCCGCACCGGCCATCTGGGAATCGACGCACGGGTCTTCTGCTTCACTCTTTCTCTGGCGCTTCTCGCAGGCCTGCTCGCCGGCCTGCTGCCCAGCTTTGAAGCCTCGAAGCTCGATTTGAACGCCTGGCTGAAAGAGGGAGTGCCGGGCATGGGCGTTTTCGGACAAATGCGGCGAGAACGGCTACGCTTCGTCCTGGTTACCGTAGAAGTCGCTCTGGCCACGGTCCTACTGGTCGGCTCGGCACTTTTCCTCCGCAGCTTTTACCGGCTCACCGGTCGCAGCCTGGGGTTTGACCCGCACAACGTCGTCGAAATCACTATCCCGTCATCTCGGCGTCACAGTGCAGCAGCTGCGCAAGCCGCCTTCTTCGGCCAAGTGCTGGAGAAAATCCGTGCCGTGAGGGGCGTCTCGGCTGCCGCCGTCACGAGTAGCGTTCCTTTCACGGGCGGCACTTTTGCCATCGGCGTGGTCAAAAGCAAACGGGTCGGTCTGCAACTTGCAACGCCAAGCCCCGGCTATTTCCACACGCTGAAAATTCCGCTGATCAAGGGCAGGGTCTTCGACCGGCAGGATAGCCAGTCCTCGGCCAAGGTAGCCGTGGTCAATCAAGCCATGGCGCGGCGGTATTGGCCGCACGAAAATCCCTTGGGCCACGAAGTCAGCTTCCTGATGAAGCGGGCCGCGGGACCGTGGCGAATCGTCGGCGTGGTGGGTGACACCCGATCATTCTTTGGTCAACCGGTGCAACCGGAAGTCTATTTGCCCTTCGATCAGCTTCCGCCTGCCTCCATGCCAGCCATGCCAGGTCCATCTTCAGCCTTTCTGCTTGTGAAAACGCGTGTGGCGCCGGCTAGCGTTGAGCCGGCGATCCGCCGGGCCATCTGGAGCGTGGACAGCAGCCAGTTACTGTACTCGGCCACCACGATGGAGCGGAACGTCTGGAGCAACGAAGTCGCGCCGCTGTTTCGGACGCTACTGCTCGCCGTCTACTCCGGTTTGGCGCTGTTGCTGGCGTTGATCGGCGTTTACGGGGTGGTGGCGTTCTGGGCGGGACAGCGGACTCACGAAATCGGCGTGCGCCTCGCGCTCGGCGCACAACGCGAAAACGTGCTCGGCATGGTTCTTCGGCAAGGGGCGCTGGCGACCGTGGTGGGACTGGCCTTGGGACTCGGCGGAGCCTGGGGCGTGACGCGCGTGCTCCGAAGCTACCTCTACCACATTCGTCCCACCGATCCGCTGAGCTACGCCGCAGCCGCAGCCGCAATTCTACTGACAGCATTGCTGGCTTGCTACCTGCCCGCTCGCCGCGCGTCGAAACTCGACCCCGCATCCTCGCTGCGCTACGAATAGCCGCAACCGCACCCTGCGTGGTGCCGTGATTCAGGGTGGCAAAGAGGCAGTGAGAGCGGAGAAAGACTGGTGGCTGAAGCCCGCCGCTACAAGATCTTCACCAGGAGCAAAACGCCGGTCGGGTCGCTCAGGCGTTTCGGCTGAACTTGCCCACTTCCAGCTTGGCCATCACTTCCTCTGGGCATCCATGCCAAGCCGACTGCGGCTGGTTGCCCAGGTAGGGGAGTTCGCGGATGCCCATCCGGCTGGTGAAATAGCCACTAACCACCAGATCGCGCAGATCGTTGAAAAAAGCAGCCGCGCTGGCGTCTTCCGGAGCCGCCTTCTTCGGAAAGGCAATCCGGTCGAGGATCTGTTTCTGCTGCCCGGCGGAGCAATCGGCGAAATCGTATTGGAACGAGCGGTTGCTCTCCATGTCGATCCAGGTGAGTCCGCCGCGAATCTCGTCGAGCAGATCACCGCGTTTCCAGTTCAGCCAGTCGTCGAGAAACTCCGGCACGCCGGCTTCGATGGCCCCGCCCGAGCGCTCGTCGGCCGGCAGCAGCCAGTTACAGAGAATGCGGATGGTTCGCCACTCGTGGGGATTCAAGGCCTTGGGATGCCCGCCGGCCGCGGCCTGCGACGCGGCAGCTTGCGGAGGCATAGCGCGCGCCGCCTGAGCGGCGAACGGCGTGAGGGAAACCAGCGCTGCCGCCTGCACGGCGGTGATGAACTTCAGGAAGTCGCGCCGCTCAAAACGCAGGCCTTTGTCTTTCGGTTTGTCTTCCATTCCCCCTCCGTTGCTCGGCGCCGCACAGCTTTCGCCGGCCCTAGAGATTTCCTTTCCGCATCTGATCGGTGATGTATTCCGACGTGCGCCAGGCAAGCGCCATGATCGTCAGCGTCGGGTTCTTGTTCGACAGACTGACGAAGGGCCCGCCATCGGCGACGAAGAGGTTTTTACAGTCCCACGCCTGACAGTGGGGATTGAGCACCGAACTCTTCGGATCGCTGCCCATGCGTACCCCACCCACCTCATGAATTCCCTGGCCGCCCTCGGAAATGCCCCACTGGTCGTCGGCGTCAAACGATTCCGTCACCTGCCCCCCGGCGGTCTCAATGATCTTCCGAAAGGTTTTTTGCATATGGCGAGCCATCAGGATCTCGTCCCGGCCCCACTCGAAATGGAATTTCAGGACCGGGATGCCCCACTCGTCCACGACTTTGTTGTCGATTTCGCAGTAGCTCTTTTCGTTGGGAATCATTTCGCCGCGGCCAGTCAGATAGAGGAACGAGCCGTAGAGTTTCCGGCAATCTTGCTTCAACTGCTTGCCGTACCCGGCATCCAGCAGCCAGCCCGTTCCCCCCACGATGCCCGGCGAAGGCATACCCTGGCGGCCACCACTGAATTCGATGTGATAGCCGCGCGAAAATGGCATTTCGTTCCGCGCCTGCTTCTGGTAGTTCCACCACGGCATGTAGAGGTGCATGCCGCCGACGCCATCACCGTTGTGCGGCGGCAGATCCATCATTTTTGGGACAAAGCCGCTCACGTCCGACATGACGGTGTCCATCACATATTTACCCACCATGCCGCCGGAGTTGCCGATCCCGTCGGGGAACCGGCTGCTGCGGGAATTCAGCAGCAGCCGCGACGTCTCGCACGAACTGGCCGCCAGCACCACCACCTTGGCGTGGACCTGCACCTCCTGCCGCGTTTTCTTGTCGATGTAGGAGACGCCGGTGGCCCGGCCGTCGGGCCCGGTCAGCACCTGCCGCACCATCGCGTCAGTGCGTATCTCCAGATTGCCGGTCATCCGCGCCGGCGTCAGCAGCACGACCGGCGAGGAAAAATTCGAGCCCATCCGGCAGCAGCGGCCGCATTGCGACACGTAGTGGCACGAGGGCCGGCCGTGGAGCGGCCGCGTGAGGATTGCCAGCCGCGACGGGATGCAGGGGATATTGAGTTTTTGGCACGCCTGCTGGACGAGCAACTCGTAGCAGCGCGGCGCTGGCGGCGGCAGAAACTTCCCATCGGGCAGGTTTTCCAAACCCTCCTTTGACCCGAAGACGCCAATCAGTTCCTCGGTCTTGTCGTAATAGGGCGCCAGGTCTTCGTAGGCGATGGGCCAGTCGAACCCCTTGCCGTCGCGGCTGTGCGGCTTGAAATCGTAGGGTCCCATGCGGAGCGAGATACGGCCCCAGGCATTCGTCCGGCCGCCGAGCATCCGCGAGCGAAACCACATAAACTTGCTGCCGCGGGCCAGAACGTATGGCTCACCCTTCACCTGCCAACCACCGACAACGGCCATGAAATAGTCGAGTGTGGGGTGCGGCTTCACGTCGCCGCGGTGCGGGGCGTCGTAGACCCATTCCAGCCACTTCGAGTCTTTGGCGGCATCGTACCAGCCACCGGCCTCGAGCATCAGGCACTTGGCGCCGGCCTTCGTCAGGTTGTAGGCGGCCATGCCGCCACCGGCGCCCGAACCGACGATGATGACGTCGTAGATGTCGGAACCGGAATTCAGGCCTGGCATTGTTGTCTCCTCGAAACTGCCCTCAATTTTGTGAAGCGAGCGAGCTGTGCGTCCCTGGCAGCCGCGACGGCGCGGCGACGAAGCGCCGCAGGCGAACCAGCTGAACGTCCGAACGATTGTTTCCCTGCGAGTCGAAGAGAATCGCGCCAGAAACGCCCTCGACGCCGACCGCGCCGGCGACCTGGTCGCGCACACGCGCGCGATTCGGCCCAGTTGCGCGCACGGCGCTGGCGACCAACCGCACCGCGTCGTAAGCTTCGGCCGCGACGGCGCTCGGCTCGATGCCCGTCTCCCGCCGGTAGCGCTGCCCGAAGCTCTCGCTCGCAGGCGTCGGCGCCTGTGCGGATGCCGTGGTGTAAACCGCCAAGCCGGCTGACTGCGCCGCCACTGTCGAGCCGGCCCGTGCCAGCCTCAATCCCGAACCCTGCTGTGCCGCTTCTTGCGACAGATAGACGCGCGCGCGAATGCCCGCCTGCCGCAAAGCCGCGATCAGCATTCGCGCGTTTTCCGGCAACGTCCAGAAAACGATCGCCTGCGGCGGCTGCTGCCGTACGCGGGCGAGCAGCGAGCGAGCGTCGGGCTGCAATGGATTGATGAGCAGCGAATCCGGCGCCGGAGCCCCGAGCCGCTGTGCCGCGGCCAGAAACGCCCGCCCGCCGTAGCGCCCGTCGTGTCCGTTGCCGGTGACGAGCAACACGTGGCGCAGCCCCCGCACGCGGTAGATGTCCCGGGCAAAGGCCCGCGCCTGTACAACGTCGCTTGGGCCCAGCCGAAAAATCCACGGCAGATCGATCTCCGTGGTGCTGGGATCGCCCGAAAGCGTCAGTACGGGAACGCCAATCTTGTTGCCGATCTGCTCGCTCAGGTGGGCGGCCACGCCGTCGGCGCCGGTGACAATGCCGACAACCTTGTTCGCAAAGATCAGGTGGATGATCTCGTCGCCCAGCGGTCCCCACGGCGGCACGCTCTCGTCGGCAATGGAGAGCGCCAGGCGGCGTCCTCCGGGCAGCGGGCGCCGGTTCGCGTCGCGCAACGCCATTTGTGCCGCGACGAGGATCGCCCGCCCGTCTGCCTC
Organism: Candidatus Acidiferrales bacterium; assembly: GCA_046704165.1. Lineage (GTDB taxonomy): Bacteria > Acidobacteriota > Terriglobia > Acidiferrales > UBA7541 > JAKASX01. The sequence goes on along the minus strand of JBJKSI010000125.1, from coordinate 36,600 downwards.
TTGCGGACCGTGAAGCGGTGCCAGCAGGCCTATATGAATCGTGCGTCCTTGCAGGTCGAAAGCCGGCTGCCTGCCCGGCCCGGCGTAGGTCACGCCTTTCGACGCGATCGAGGCGTAGGGAGCCGGTGTCGCTTTCTTCTGGCCCCAAGCCGCGGTGGCAAGCCCCGCCAGAGCCAGCGCGACAACTGCGCAACGCAGGAATCCTGACCGGTTTTGCAACGACTTTTTCATCTCGCAGTCATGCGCTCCTGCGCGGTTGGCGAACCCGCAAGCACGGGGGTCGGCTCATCGCCACGCTTCCAATGGATTGCCCTTCCAGTCAGTCCGGTGCTCGGGCCAATAGACGAAGTGTCCGTTTACCACCTTGGCAAAGGTGACCGGGGCGATGTTGTTCAGCGTATAGTCGAAAAACGCTGTTCCGCTCACGCCTTGGTACTTCTTCATCTCGTAATCGCGCAGCGCATCCATGACCAGTCCCCGGTTGAGCCCAGCCTGGCGGATCGCGGCGATCAGCATGTTCATGCCATCAAAGGCGTAGGCGGCATAAGCGCCGGGCTCAGCATGGAACCGCTGCCGGTAGTTGCGGCAAAACGCCAGCCATTTCGGATTGCGCCGGTCGGGGTCGATCGCCGATATCGCCACCAGTCCCTGGGCGGCCGGGCCGGCAATCTTGATCAACTGCGGGTAGGCCACGCGGCTGCTGCCGAATACCGGCTCTTTCATTCCCATAGCGCGCATCTGTTTCAAAATCATTCCGGCCTGGCGGGCATTGCTCCAGAGGACCAGCCCGTCCAGGTGAAGCTGCTTCAGCGTCTGGAGCGGCGCGGCGAAATCGGTCGTATCCGGCGCGTACTTCACCACCACCACCGGCTGGTAGCCCATGCGCAGCGCGTCACGGAAAAACTCCTCGTAACCCTTCCGGCCGTAGCGCGCGTTCACCCGCAGCATGCCCACCCGCTTCAATTTGAGCTGGTTGAAAATGTAGTCGGCCAGCGCGTAGCCCTGTTGCCGGTCGTCGGGAAAATTGTGCAGCAGCCACTGGATGCGGGTCTCGGTGACCGTGGGATCCGTGGTGCCCGTATCGACGATCGGCAACTGCAGCTTCAGCGCGGCCCGCAGCTCGATATGCGTCGAGGCGCCGTTGATCGAGCCGAGCATTCCCCAGACGTGCTGCTGGTAGTACATCTTCACGATGTCCATCGACGAAGCGCCCCAGAGCGGCAAATCGTCGTACACCTTCAACGAAAACGGCTTGCCCCGGTAGCCGCCCTTCGCGTTCGCCTCGGCGATCGCCAACTCCGCGCCGTGCAGCATCGCCACGCCATACGGCCAATCGGGGTTCGACTTCCCGATCGGTCCCAGGAAACCGATGTTCACCGTCTTCAGCGTTTTCAGGGACGGATCGGGCGCGCTGCGCGCCGCCCCGTCGTATTCGAGCGTGCTCGGCTCGACGTACCATTCCTTGTACGGCTTGCGGAACCGGCCGAAGGGCACGGCCTGCCTCGGCATGTTTGCGTAGGGCATGGCGGTGGCCGGTTTTTGAGCGCTCTTCTGTGCTGCCGCCGATTGCGGCCACGCGGGCGCCGCCAGCAGGAAGAGCAACGCCGCCGCTTGGATTCCCCTCTTCATCGGATCCTTTCTCCTTCTTCTGCCGGTTTCCCCGTTCCATGCAGGGCGCACCGCCGGCTGGCCGTGCCGGTCTAGTTGACCGTCGTCGTTTCCGAAATCTTTTGCTGTGCGGGCTCTTCGCGATATTTGGCGAAGTCGACGATCCGGCGTAGCGTCGCCGCGCCGATCGCCTGGTCGGCGTCGCACTGCGGCCGCTGCCGGCTCTCGCAGTCGTCGGCTATCTCGATGATCAGTCCGTCGCAACCGAATTCGAGCGCGCCGCGGCTGGCCGGCTCGACCATCGCCGCCACGCCTGTCGCGTGGCTGGGATCGACAATCACTGGCAGGAACGTCTGCTCGTGCACCGCCGGGATCACGTTCAGGTCCAGGGAGAATCGAGAATATTCGCCGCCCGGGTGTGCCTTGATCCCCCGCTCGCAGAGGACGATCTCCAGATTGCCCTCATTGGCTATATATTCGGCAGAGCCCAGCCATTCGCACAGGCTCGCCGCCATGCCGCGCTTCAGCAGCACGGGCTTGCCCGCGCGGCCAACCTCCACCAGCAGCGGATAATTCTGCATGCTACGCGCGCCGATCTGCAGCATGTCGGCATAGCGGGCTACCGTCTCGACCAGCCGTACGTCGATCACCTCGGTCACTACCGGCAGGCCGGTCTCGTCGCCGGCCGCACGGAGGATCTTCAAGCCCTCGACGCCCAGCCCCTGGAAATCGTGCGGTGAGGTACGCGGCTTGAATGCTCCGCCGCGCAGCATGTCGGCACCAGCCTCCTTGGCCAGCCGCGCCACCTTTAGCGTCTGGTCCCAGCTTTCCACAGCGCAGGGACCGGCAATCACCACCGGCAGGTCCAGGCCGAATCGCACGCCGCTCACCTCGACCACACGCAGATGGTCGTTGCCGTAGCCTGGATTGGTCTTTCGGCACACCAGCGGACAGATTCTGGGAAGATCGGCGAGCGTAACTTTACCTGCGATCTTCACGATCGACCTCCCTTTCGCCCCCGCGGTTGCCGCCCGGACGTGGCCGCGATGGGAAGCGGACGACTCGAGCCGTCACTCATGGAAAGATCCCTCCCTTGTGCCTGGCAGCCTAAGGATGCGCCGCCGGGCGCGCCACCTAGCCCCGCTCGGGCGATTCGAAGATTGCCATCGCTTCCATTTCAATCAGCAATTCCGGCCGGCACAGAATTGCCTGGATGCCGGTGGACGCCGGCAGCGGGTTCAATCGCTGCTCCCGGAAAAACCCGGTGCGGATCTCGTTGAAGACGGCATAATCGCGCTCGATGTCGCGGAGGTAGCAGGTGGTGCGCACCACGTCCTTCCACGAAGCGCCCTCGGCTTCGAGCAGTGCCGTGATGTTCTGGTAGGCGCGCAGCGTCTGGGCGCGAAAATCGCCCTCGTGCACGCTGCGGCCCTGCTCGTCGATGCTGGCCGTCCCCGAAATCAGCAGGATCGTCACTCCCTTGATGTCGAGGCGCAGGCCGCGCGAAAAGGAAGACGGGCGGTCATAGTCGTACGCCTCGTTCAGGGCCTGCGGAGCGCAAATGGCTTTCCGCGAGACCGGCTTGTGCGTCTCCTTCTCCGAAATGACGCTGGTGCCGCCTGTTCTCTGACTCATCGTGTCCCTCCTCTTTCCTGTTTCTTTTCGGGCTGCTGAATGCCGTGACTCAGTCCGTCGGCCGTGGCCACCCAGATGTTCCTGCCTTGCAAGGCGACATTCAGGATGTAGTTGTGGGGTAGCGAGGTGACCGTCCTGATCCGGCGCTTGGTGCCGCCGGGATAGGTGATCAGGATTTCGCCGCCCTTGGCCTTTCTGGCCTTGGCCGTGTCGAGGGAGCGCCAGTCGGCGGGCCGATAGGTCACCCAGGTGTTCGTCTTGTAGTCGAGCTCGCTGAGACCTTTCTGCGTGCTCACCCACACGTCGTTGCCGCGCACCTGCACACCGTTGACGAAATCCGAGATCAGACCGCTGTCCTTCTTCAGGTAGTTGTGCCAGTCGCGCCCGTCGTAGCCGCTCAGGCCAAAATAGGTGCCGGCCCAAAACATCTTCGTCGCCCGGTCGTAGGCGATGCTGCTCACCATGTTGTGGATCAGGCCCTGGTTGCGGTACAGCACGATCTCCATCGACCCGTCCGGATCGAGGTAGGGCCGCCAGTAGCGGTGAGCGATGTCATAGACGAGCACGCCGCCGCCCCACAAGCCCATGTAGACCTTCCGCGGACCAAGCGCGACCGCGTAGGCCCACGGCTCCTTGAACGGCGAGTTCTGGTCGCTGAAAATCTTCCAGTCGCCGGTAAACGTGTCATACCGGCTGACGCCCGCGGCCGTCGCCGCCCAGACGTATCTACCCTGCACGGCCACGCTGTAGACCAAGTCGTTCGCCAGTCCGCTGGTCAGGTTCGTGAAGCTGGTGAACTGCCCGGCCGAATACCGGCTCAGCCCGCCGAAGGTGCCCACCCAGACGTCGCCGGTCTGCTTGTTCACGGCGATCGACATCACCGCCTCGCCTGGCAGGCCATCGGCCTTCGTGAACACTTTCTTCACCCGGCCGTTTTCGATCAGCACCAGCCCGTGCGTGGTCCCCGCCCAGACGCGGTTGCCGTCCACCGTCACGCAGTACACCTCGCCCCCAGGGAAACCGTTCGCCGGCGTGTAGTTGACCCATTTCGCGTAGAGCGCAGGCGTCTGCGCCTTCGGGCCCGCGGCCGCCAGGCCCGTCGCCGCGATCAGCACCAGTGCGCTTACCAGCAGCCACGTCAGCAACGACTTTCTCATCTTTCCCTCCAGGGGCCGCTCGCCCGCCGATCCGGGAATGCCCCGGTCCGCGTCATAAGGTCTTCAGAAACTCGATCAGGTCGTTCAACTGCACCTTGTTCATGTCGGAGGTGTAGCCGTGCTTGTCCTTCGGGTTGTACTTGGTCCAGATCTCTTCGAGCGTCAGCGCCTCGCCGTTGTGCAGGTACGGCGGCCGCATGTATATGCCCTGGAGCTGGGGCACATCGAATATCTTGTCCGTGTCGTACCGCGTCCCCGTGCCTACGTTCTCCTTGACCCGGGAGGTGTAATGGGTCAGCGGCGCGTGGCAGTAGTAGCAGCGGTCTCGATCCGGGATGATCTCTCCGGTGTTCGTCTTCGTGCGGAAGAAAATCGCGCGCCCACGCCGCTGCTGGGCGTTCAGCCGGCCGCCGGGGCCAAGGTGCGGATTGGGCGGCAGCCGCAGTGAGCGGATGAAGCGGACGAGGTCCTGCACCTGGGTGTGGCTGAATCCCTGCGAGCGGAAAATGTACATCGCGGTGCGCGGACCATCCTGCGTCGCCAGGTTCGGGTTCAGGCCGTTCCATTTGAAGGGCGAGGTGCCGGCGATCTGCAGCAGAGTACGGTTTTCGGTGACGTCGCGGCCCAGATCCGGCGTCTCCAGGCTCCAGACCAGCGCGTCTTCAAACCCCTCGTGCGGATGGCAGGTGGCGCAGGCCACCTGGCCCTGGTAGCAGAAACGTGCGTCGAAAAACAGTTGCTGGCCGCGCCGCCGCCGCGTGATCACTTTCGGCCCGCCCAGCCGGATCGTCGCGGTCGCTCCCAGCCGCCGCAAGTTCACAACGGTCAGCGTATCGTCGGTCCGGTCGGCAACGTAGGCGGTGCTGCTGTCGGGCGAGATCACCACCGCAGTCGGGTTGCGCCCGGTGGGTACGCGCCGGAGCACGAACTGCCGTGCCGAATCCAGCCGGTCAGCCAGCGCCTCGGGATCGTTGCGCGGCACGCGGTCGAGCAGACGGGCGAGCTTCGCTACGTCGATCACCGAAACTACGTTCGCGCCCGATGCCGTCACCAGCGCCAGTTTCCCGTTGCGGGAGCAAGCGGCGCCAAATCCGTCCGCGTAGGCGTGGTCGATGTTGTCGAGCAGCACCTCGATCACCCGCGCTTTCCCCCGGCCCGACGCGGGCAACCGGATCACCGCCATGCCGTGCGACACGTACCAGCCTTGCTGCAACTGAATCAGCGGGATCAGATTGTGGGGTTGCAGAAACGGGATCAGCAGGTAGCCGCCTTCCTTTGCCGGCACCTGCGCAATGCGCCGCAACTGGATCGCGCCGGGAATCATGATCCGGTTGGCTACCACCTGCCGCTCCGCATCGATCACCGTCAGCTGCGCGGACGGCGTCACGTGCGGCGGCGCCACGTGCGCAAGCAGATTCGCCACGTAGATCCAGCGGCCGTTCCGCGAGCGAGCGACGTATTCCGGGAAATGGCCGGCGGCCAGCCGCTTGAGCTCCCTGCCCGTTGCCAGGTCGATCACCGAGACGTCGTCCCCAAGCGTATTCGCGGTATAGAGGAACTTTCCGGAACCGTCGGTCGTCACGCCCACCGGGCCCCAGCCGGTTTTCAGCGTCCGCACCACTTGCAGCGTAGCCGCGTCGATCACCGAAACCGAGTCACTCCATTGGTTCGAAACGTAGAGCGTCTTCCCGTCCGGCGACACCGCAATCCCCTCTGGCCGATGCCCCACCTTCACCCGCCCGATGACGTACCTCGTGCGCGTATTCACCACCAGCAACTCGTCGTTGCCCTCGCACACAACGTAGAGCCGCTTGCCGTGCGGCGAGAGCTTCAACGCGATCGGATCGAGGTAGCTCGGCCCTCCGCCGGGCACCTGCCTCTGCCAGTCGGTCGCGCGGCCCTGCGAGCGCTGCGCGCCGAACGCCGCCACTAGCAACAGCAACCCAAGCGATCCCATTAGCACCGGCCAGCGCCGGCTGCGTTTCCTGCCTGCCTCTTTTTCCAAGCGCATCTTCATCTCGCCTTGCCTGGTTTCGCGGCGGGCGCCGGCCCAGCAGGCTCTCGCACCGTCAGGATCTGGTCCGCTTTTATGTTCTCGAGCGTCTGGACGGTCCCGCTCGGCCAGCGAACGATCAGCTTGTCCACCCGCTCATGCGAGCCCAGCCCGAAATGCGGCCGTGAATCGCTTTGGCTCAGGTAGCCGGAGCCCGAAACAGCCTGCACGTACTGGTGCAGATCGCCCGCAACAGCCTCCAATGCAGCGCCGTAGCCGTCGCGATTGCTCCGCGTGCCCACCAGCTTCACCGTCAGCCAGTGGTTGCGCGCGTCTTCGGTCGGCGTGTTGTGCAACAGAATGCCCTTGCCGCCCAATGTGTTGACGAAGGCGTCGAGATAGCCGTCATTGTCGTAGTCGCCGAAGCAGACGCCCCGGTTCACGTGGCGCTGAGTGAAGAAGCTGCCGGACGTCTTTGAGACGTCGGTGAACCTCCCGTTGCCGTTGTTTCGCAGCAGATTGCTTTCCATCGGGATCAGCCAGGTCAGACCGCCGTTGACGATGAAGATGTCTTTCCAGCCGTCGTTGTCGTAATCGAAAAATCCGTCGCCCCAACCGGTGTACTGCCCGCAGATAGCGCCGATACCCGACTGGTTGGTCACGTCCTCGAAGAGTCCGCCGGCCTTGCCCGGGTTGTGGAACAACCGGTGAAAACGGGCATCGGAGACGAACAGGTCCTGCCAGCCGTCGTTGTCGTAATCGCCAAAGATCGGCCCCATGGCACTGGTCGCTTCACCGTCTTGCCCGTAAGCCACGTTCAGGCTGGCGGCGACATTGCTGAACGTGCCGTCCCGGTTGTTGTGGTAGAGGTAGCTGGGCATGTTGTCGTTGGCGACGTAGATGTCCGGCCAGCCGTCGTTGTCGAAATCACCCACGGTCACGCCCATCGCCCGGCCCGCCACCCGCCCGATGCCCGATTGCTTTGAGACGTCGGTAAACGTGCCGTTGCCGTTGTTGTGGAACAGCCGGTTGAATTCGGGCTGGTAGTCAAGCGGTCCCGGGTAATGGTCTCCCGGGTAGAACTGGTGGTAGGAAGGCACGAAATTCAGGTAATTGCCGACGAACAGGTCCAGGTGCCCGTCGCGGTCATAATCGAGAAACGCCGCACCGACGCCGAAGAAAGGATTGTCCACGCCGGCGTCGCCCGTCACGTCGGTGAACGTGCCGTCGCCGTTGTTGTGATACAGGATGGCGAACTTGTATCCGGTAACGTAGATGTCCTGGTAACCGTCGTTGTCGAAATCGCCTACCGTCACGCCCGTGCCCAGCCCTTTGCCGCCGACGCCTGCTTCCGCGGTCACGTCCGTGAACGTGCCGTCGCCGTTGTTCCGGTACAGATGGTTCGTGGCGTTCCGGCCGGAGGGCTCCGAATGGTTTGTCAGGCCCTCCACGTAGCGCCCGTTCACGACGTAGAGGTCGAGCAAGCCGTCGTTGTTGTAGTCGAACCAGACGCAACCAGAACCCGTCCCCTCCAGAATCGAGCTCAGCTCCGTTTCGCCGAACGAGTGCTGGAAATCGATGCCGGCCTTCGCGGTCACGTCCAGGAACTGAGGCAGGGCGATCGCTGAATCGGCCCGTGGTTCGACGGCGCCCACCCAGATCCCCGGCACTGCAAGCAGCGCTCCTCCGGCCGCGCCCAGTCTCAGAAAGTCCCTTCGGGAGATGCTCATAAACTCCTCAATGTGTTGCGGAATGGGAAGTCGCCGGCACGCCGAGCGGAAACGGAGCGCCGGGTGCCCTCAGCGCCAGCGGCCAGCGATCCTGCGGCGCCAGCGCCTTGCTCTCATGGCAGCCCAGGCAAGGCACGTCCTCGCCCGTGCGCGCCCAGATCCAGCTCTGCTGCTGGTGGATCACCTTTCCCTTCGCGTTCAGCAACTCGAACCGAATCGGGCGATTAGCCGGCACCTTTACGTAGAACGAGCCGTCGCTTTCCACCGGCGCCTCGCCCAGGGTTCTCTGCCGGTGGTGTTCCAGCGCGACCACTCGCACTCGAGCGATCTCTCCCGAGAGCCGTCCCGAGGCCACATCGGAGGAAAGATAGGCGTTCAGGCAGATCAGCCGGCCGTAATCGCGCTTGGGATGCAGGATGCTCCAATATTCCCTGGGCACGCGACGCGGCTCCACGGCCACCGCTTCCACGCTGGAGAGCTTCGGATTGCGATAGATCGCCTTGCCCACCGACTGCCTGGCCAGATCGAAAACGTAGAGGCCGAATGTGCCCTGCGCGCCGCGACCGTCGGAACTCCTCTTTGCCACAACCAAACGGTCTCCATCCAGCCGCTTGGCCGACCAGTAAACCGCGCCTGGTGCGGTGATCCTTGAATCCTGCAGCGCGCCCGGCCGGAACCACGCCAACTCGCCGCCGCCTACGCGATCAGGGCCGTCTCTCCGCTCCACGAAGAGAACCGTGCCGTTCCTCAGTTCAACCGCTCCGCCCTGCACCACGCCCGCATGGCGGTCCCAGCGAAACAGGCTGAGTCCAGAGCCATCCGTTCGCACCGTGTAGAACACCCGTGATCCTTCGACTCGGCGGCCGGAAACCAGCCGCGATCCGGCCGAAATCAGGATTCGTCCACTGTGCAGCACGGCTTCCACGCGGAAATCGCCGGGCCCAAACGTGATCGGATGGGCGCCGGAACCGTCCAGGCCGGCCACGTAGATCGCCGACGTGCGCGCGCCTTCCTGTGCGCTCACCCTCGTGTAGACGATTTCGTTTCGGGGCAGATAGGCCGGACGGAAACAGTCCGCGCGGCCACTGGTGATCTGTTTCTTGCCCGTGCCGTCGACGTTCATTTCCCAGATCTGCCAGTGCCCAGCCCGCGTCTTCCGCCCGGCAAAGAGCACCCGGCGGCCATCGAAGGAAACCTGCGGATCAGCCGCGGCGAAGAAGTCCGGGGTCAGGTTTACAGGAGTAGTGGCGGGCGTGGCCGGTGGAAGAAGTGCCAAATGGCTTCCGCGGGGAAAACGCGTCGACGGAGAGCCAGGCACTACCACCGGTGCCTCGACAAAGATGATCGGCGGCAACACGCCGGCCGACCTCGGTTCCGGTCTTGCAAAGGACTGTCTCGTAATGCCGAAGGCGAGGCCTAAAACCACGAGGAACGCAATAACCGGGACGATTCGGTATACGTTTTCAAACCTTGAAGTTCTTGGATTCCTGCCACCGCCCTGTTCCACCGTTTCCAATTCCCCTTGGACCGCATGCGAACCGGCCCGAAGAATGCCGCTAAAGAGCTGGCTGAACTGCGTTTGCCCGCAAAGGCAGTCTGGTAACGCTAGGCAAGGGGGGAAACAGCGTCAATGACGGATGAGCTAAAGTAGGATGGCAAAAGTCAATCTAGCGCCAACTAATTGCTTTAATTTGGCCAACTAGTAGGTTTAGATGAGGCGTTCAATGCGGCGGGAAGACCGTTTTTCCCAAATCCGTTTGCCCGGGCGGCCGCGACTCCGGCAAGGCTCTCCCCTTCGTCGACGGGGAGAAATCCGGGAGGAACACGCCAGACTCAGCGGCTGGCCGCTCCTTCGAGTCCCTGCAGGTTCTGAATCACCAGTTCCCGGCCACGCTTTTCAATCAGGCCTTCCCTACGCAGGAAGCTCCAGGCCCGGCTGACTGTCTCGGGAGAGAGCTCCAGGATCTCGCCGATCTCGTGGCTCGTCACGGGCAGCGTGAGCGAGCAGGCCTGCCCACTACCCAACAACTCCGGCGAGAGCAGCGATAGTACGAACATTGCCACCCGCGCTCGGGCGTCCTTGAAACTCATCGCCGTCATCTGCTTCCGCATCCGGGAGAGTTCGCCCAGCAGGAAACGGATCATGTCGAGCGAAATATCGGAATTGCCGTGCAGGAAAGAGAAAAACTCCCGGCAGGGAATGGCGCAGATCTTGGCATCGTGCAGCACCACCGCCGTCAGTGGATACGTCTCTTCGCTCAGCGCCTCCAGGCCGAACAGCTCACCGGGAAAGAGGACGCGCGTGATGCGCTCCCGGCCGTTCTCAAGCGACTTCACCAGTTTCACCAGTCCGGAATTCATGGCGAACAGGTGATCGGCCGCGCCACCCTCGAAGAAAATGATCTGGTTTCTTCGGTAGTGCGCGGGACGAAAGATGCAATTGAACCTCGACACCTGGTCGGTCGAGAGGCTGCGGAAAAGTGTGTTGTTGAGGATGGGGCATTCCGTGCAATTCGTTTTCAAACTACTCTCCCGGTCTGCGGGTCGCTCCTGCGAGGTTCGGGAAGCCGGCGTGTCCAGCTTCGCGACGTCGTTCTCCCTGCGCACGGTACCTCGTGTGGCGCCCGGTTTCTGATCACCGCATAACCGGCCTAGGAGAAGGCAACTCCATCAGCTCGGCACCCCCCCCATGCCAGACATCTTATCAGATTAGCGGGAATCGGCGGGCCGCAGCAATCAGTCCGGTGTCCTTCCCGGCAGCCGTCCGCTCCCCAACTGGCCGTTTTCAACAGCCCGCCGACGCACGCGCCTGATGCAAGAAACCGCGGCATCGCCTATAGTTAGGGCTGCGGGGCCCGTAGCTCAGCGGTCAGAGCAGTGGACTCATAATCCATCGGTCCCTGGTTCGAATCCAGGCGGGCCCATTAACGATTCCCTCGTGCCAGTGCCCAGTGCTCGAACCCTGTAGCGGGGAGCTTCAACCCTCTATCTCTAAAATTCCCTTCCGCCGCACACCTCGAAAGTTCCGGCGGAAAATCCCCGCTATACGCTTTTCAGCTGCCAGATCTCCCGCGCATACTCCGCCACCGTGCGATCGCTCGAAAACCTCCCGATGCGCGCCACGTTCAGGATTGACATGCGCCGCCACCGGCCCGTATCGACGTACGCCTGTGCCGCTCGCTCGTGCGCCCCGAGGCAGTCTGGAAAATCGGCCAGGTGGAAGTATTTGTCGCCGGGATCGAGCAGCATCGGAGGCACCCAGGCGAAAAGGCCCGGCTCCCCGGGGCAGAACAGCCGCGAATTGAACGCTTCGACGACCCGCTGTACGCGAGGATCCCGCTTGCAGATTTCCTGCGGGTGGTAGGATTCCGCTTCGCGCATCGCCCGAAGCTCCGCCGTCTGCTTGCCGAAGAGGAACATGTTCTCCCTGCCTACCTCTTCGAGAATTTCGATGTTGGCCCCGTCGAGCGTACCGATAGTGATCGCGCCGCTCAGCGCCAGCTTCATGTTGCTCGTGCCTGAAGCTTCCGTCCCGGCGGTCGAGATCTGCTCGCTGAGGTCGGCGGCGGGAAAGATCTTCTCAGCCAGCGACACACGATAGTCCGGCAGAAAACCCACCTTGATCCACTCGGCCGCCCGTGGGTCGCGATTGATGACGCGCGCCACATTGTGAATCAGCTTGATGATCTGCTTGGCGAGACGGTAGCCGGGCGCCGCCTTGCCGGCGAAGAGGAAGGTTCGCGGCGCCGCCGGCGTCGTTCCGTCCTCGATCAGAGAGAGATATTCGTGCACCACGTGCATCACATTCAGCAGTTGCCGCTTGTAAACGTGAATCCGCTTCACGTGGACGTCAAAGAGCGAATCCGGGTTCGCCTCCACCCGAGTGGTTTCGCGGATGATCTCGGCCAGATGCTCCTTGTTCGCGCGCTTGATCTTGGCGAAAGCCGATTGAAAGCCCGAATCCTCGGAAAATCGTTCGAGTTCCCGCAACCGGTCCAGGTCGGTAATCCAACCGTCGCCGATGGTCGACGTGATCAGGTCCGCCAGCCGCGGATTGGCCTCGAGCAGCCAGCGCCGCTGCGTGATGCCGTTCGTTTTGTTGGAAAATTTCTCCGGCCACAGCTCGTAGAAATCGGGAACCAGCATCGTCTCAAACGCCTTCGTATGAATCTTCGAAACGCCGTTCACCGAATGGCTGCCAACAATTGCCAGGTTCACCATGCGCGCCTGCTTCGTCGCCGATTCCTCGATCAGCGACATGCGCTGTTGCCGGGCCCTGTCGCCGGGAAAGGCCGCGGCCACCTGCCGCAGGAAACGCCCATTGATTTCGTAGATCAGCTGCAAGTGTCGCGGCAGCATGGATTCCAGCAGTGGTACCGGCCATTTCTCCAGCGCTTCCGGCGCTAGCGTATGGTTCGTGTAGGCCAGCGTGGCCCGCGTGATCTCCCACGCCTCTTCCCACTCCAGGCTCTTCTCGTCCACCAGGATTCGCATCAGCTCCGTCACCGCCAGCGCCGGATGCGTGTCGTTCAGCTGGATGGCTGCCTTGCCCGGCAGTTCGCGAAAGTCCGTGTGCCGCTGCTCGAACCGGCGCACGATGTCGCGCAGTGCGCAGGCCACCAGGAAGTACTCCTGCACCAGCCGCAGCTCGTGCCCGGCGATCACTGCGTCCGAAGGGTAAAGCACCTTCGACACGGTCTCCGAGGCGATCTTCTGCTCCACGGCTTTGAAATAATCACCGTCGTTGAAGATCTGCATGTCGAAATCGTGGGACGATCGCGCCGCGTAGAGCCGTAGAACGTGCACCGCCTCCCCGCCGTAACCCGGGATGAGCATGTCGTAGGGAACACCGATCAGCAGCTTCCAGTCCATCCACATCGGGTTGTAGACGCCTTGGCGATCCACGCCGTGCTCGATCCGTCCGTAGACCGGCACTATGCAGGCTTCATCGGGCCGCTCGATCTGCCAGGGACTGCTTTGCGCCAGCCAGTTCTCCGGCTTCTCCCGCTGGTATCCGTTGTCGATCTCCTGCTTGAACAAGCCGTACTCGTAGTTGATCCCATAGCCGTAGCCGGGCAGACGCAGCGTGGCCAGCGAATCCAGGAAGCAGGCCGCCAGCCGCCCCAGCCCACCGTTGCCCAGCGCTGCGTCCGGCTCGCTCTCCTCGATTTCCTCCAGGCTGGCGCCCAGGTTCCGCAGAGCCTGCCGGCACGCGTCCCGAAGGCCCAGGTTTCGCAGGTTATTGCCCAACGACTGCCCGATCAGGAATTCGATGGAGAGGTAATGCAACCGCTTGGGGTCTTCCCGCCCGCACCGCCGCTCGGTCTCCAGCATTCCGTCCACCATCCGGTCGCGCACGGCCAGCGCTACCGCTGCGAACCGGTCTTGCGGGGAAAGATCCGGCCACGCCTTACCCAGCGAATACTTCGCGTGCCGGCAGATTGCTTCCTCGATGCTCGCTGCCGCCTCGTCCACGGCGTTGACCGAGGGGTTCATTTCGCGTGCCCGTCCCCTTGAGCACGGAATGCGCGCACGGCTTCCTCCCGCGTGGGAAAGATGTCGAAGATGCGGTGCATGCGCACCAGTTCGAACGTGCCGCGAACCTGCCGCGTCATGCAGCACAGCTTCAGGTCGCCCTGTTTGGCGCTCACCTGCCGCAAGCACGAGAGCATCGCGCCCAGCCCGGAGCTATCGATGAAACGCAGCCGGCTCATGTCGATCACCAGACGTGTGTGGCTTTCCAGCACCGGAGCGATGTCGCGCTTCAGTTCTCCGGCGTTGCTGGCATCCAACTCGTCAACGGGGATCTCGACCACGGCTACGTTGCCGGTAGTGTCGGTAGCTAGTTCCATGCAGTCTCGCTTTCACGTACGGGGGATTTGCAGATCTTCATAAGCTCCACGCAGTTTCGTCCGCGCTCGTCGCGATAGTAACGCACACTGTCGGTAATTTGAGTAATCAGATAGACACCAAACCCTGATTCGCAAGACCCGTCCAGCACCGGTGGTTTCGCCATCGTCGGATCGAACGGCTCGCCGAAATGATGCAGCCGGAACAGCACCCGATCCTCAAACGCTTCTCCGTCCAGCCCGATCCACTGGTCGGTCCGGCCGCGGTAGGCGTGTTTCATGATATTGCTGGCCGCCTCGCTCACCGCCAACTCCAGCCCTTCCACGCATTTCTGGCCCAGTGCCGGAACGGAGCGGTCCCGGCAGAACTGACGCACGAATTCGCGCGCACGCCGCAACTGCGTCAACTCGCTCCGGATCGCGGTTTCCGCGGTCCTCACCGGCCGCACGGCCTCCGCCACGCGGATCACCACGCTGGTCAGATCGTCCGTCAGCTGCTCGGAGCCGGAAAAGGCTACCACTTCCCGCCGGATCGCCTCCAGCAGTTCGCTCAGGTCCAGTTCTCGATAGGCCCGCACGCATTCTTCCAGTCGCTGGATGCCAAACGGCTCCTTGGCCGCGTTCCGCGCCTCGGTGATCCCGTCGGAGAACAGCAACAGCAGGTCGCCCTCCTCCACCGGAACGGTGAACTGTTCGTAAATCTCCCCTTCCACCACGCCGAGCGGCAGGTTCTTGCCGTGCAGCATCTCGCACAACCCCGTCCGGCCGCGCCAGTGCAGGATTCCCGTGTGCCCGCAATCGACCAGGTCCATTCGCCGGCGGCCCGCATCCAGCCGCGCGTAGCACAGCGTCACGAAGCTCTCCAGGTTGATCAACTCGCGCACCAGCCCCGCGTGCGCCAGCATCACCACTTCACGCGGTTCCGGCAGCGCCCGCCCCTTCGAAAGGTCCAGCAGGCGCGTGAACGCTTTCAGAAACTGGCTCTTCGTGGCCGATCCTAGCAATGCCGCCGGAACGCCTTTCCCCATCACGTCTCCCAGAATCACGTCCATCGACTCGTCCCCGTGTTTCAGGAAAATGTAGAAATCGCCGTCGATCTTTTGCGAGGGCACCGTCAGCGCCGCCACACCCAGTCCGGGCACGTCCTGCGGCGGCTGATCGAGCAGCAGCGTCTGCTGGATGCGCGAACCCACCTCCATCTCCCGCTCGCGTGCCTGTTCCAACTCGCGGGTCGCCTTCTGCAGCTGTGCCGTGCGGCGCGCCACCCTCTGCTCCAGCTCCGCGTTCAGCCTGCGCACCTCCTCTTCCGCCCGGGCGCGCTCGGCCCGCGTCCGCAACGTGGTAATGCCAAATGCAAGATCCGAGGCCATCTCCGTCAGCAGATTCACCTCCTCGGGGCCGAAGGTTTCCGGGTCCGAGGCGTAGATCAGGATCGAGCCGAACACGCTCGAATCGATCAGCAGTGGAATCGCCAGGCACGACGCATAGCCCCGCTTCAGCGCCTCCTCGCGCCACGGCGCCATTTTCGGATCGGTAGCGATGTTCCTCGCCACCACAGTCTGGCGCGTTCGCACGCTCAACCCCGCCGGCCCGCGCCCCCGCTCCGTGTCGGCCCAGCTGATTGCCAGGCTGTCCAGGTACCCGGCCTCGAATCCCGCCTTGGCCACCGGCCGCACTGTTCGCGGCTCGTCCTGCTCCGCGCGCCCCACCCAGCAGAAGCGGTAGCCAGCCTCTTCCACCACGATCGAGCACACCTGCTGTAGCAACGCCGTCTCGTCACTCGCCCGGATCAGAGCCTCGTTGCACTTGCTCAGTGCGCGCTGCGCGCGGTTGATCCGCCACAGTTCAATCTCGGCGTGCTGGCGCTCGATGGCCGAGCCGAGCACGTTGGCCACCGACTGCAGGAAGTTCACCTCGTTCGTGCTGAAGGTCCGCCGTGTGCGCGAATGCACGCTGAGCACGCCGTAGGGACCTTCCTTGGTTGGGATTACGACGCTGATGCCGCTCACCACGCCGTGCTCGTGCAGCAGTGAAGTCCCCTGGAAGCGTTTTTCCGTTTTCAAGTCCTGCACCACCACGGGCTGCTCTGTCTCCAGCGCGTATCCGGCCTGCGATTCCGCGCCGATCCCCACCGTCGCGTGGCCCACGCTACCCGGCTTCCAGCCCACGCCCGATTGCAGCAGCAGTGCCTGCCGGTCCGGCAGGAATTCCAGGATCTTGCAATAGTCCACGTTCAGCGTCAGCGCCACCCGGCTCGTCACGTCGTCGGCTACCTCCTCCGGCGACCTGTGCTTCAGTGCTCGCTGTCCCAGATCGGCCACGGTCGCCTGCAACCGCGCCAGGTCCTGCATCTCCTCGTTCGATCTCCGCAGCGCCGCCTCGTTCCGCTTCCGCTCGGTGATGTCCTGCACCGTACCGATTCCTTCGATGGCATTGCCGCTTGCGTCCAGCCGTACCCGAGCCATTTCCCGCACCCATTTCTCTTCGCCACTCACCAGCAAACGATGTTCGATGTCGTAGTGCCCGCCCGTCAGAGCATCCTGCCAGGCCCGATCCACCAACTCCCTGTCTTCCGGATGCACCTTGTCCAAGAATATTTCGTAGGTCGGCACCGCCGACTCGGGCATTCCAAACATGCGGAACACTTCCGCCGACCATGTCAGCCGGTTGTGTGCAATGTCCAGGTGCCAGCTTCCCAGCTCGGCGATCTTCTGCGCCGTATTGAGGTTTGCCTCGCTTTCGCGCAGCGCCTGTTCACGCCGTCTCGATCGCTCGGAGAGTTGACCCGCAATGAATGCGGTGACAAAAAAAACGAGTAGGTCGATCCAGTTTCGTGGATCGCGCATGGTCAGTCTGTAGATGGGCGGCAGGAAGAAGAAACTCAGGCTGAGCACTCCGACGATCGATGCCAGGAATGCAGGCCGGCTGCCCCAGCCGGCCGCCACGAAAAGCACCACCAATAGCATTGCGAGCGCGGCCGTTCCGGCGGTGATGTCGCCGCGCACCGCGGCGCAAACCACCGTCGCTGCGGCCACGCCCAGCACCGCGGCAACGTAGCCCGCGCTCTTGCTTTTCACGATCCTGGCGAGCCTGCTCATCGATCCGGCCGCTCGCCCTTCCCCTGGCGCTTACCGCTTCAATGCGCTGCCTGAAGGGCCCGTCGGCGGCTTTTCCCCGCTATCCCGCTCGCCGGCTCGCGCGTCGGGCGCTGTTCTGCTTCGGCAGCCGCAGCCAGCCACCGATGCTGCCCGCCTCCCGCAGTCGTTCCGACGTCTTCTCGTCCACGATTTCCACTTCGACGCCGTGCTTCCACGCCAACTCCGGCAACACGTCGCGCAAACTCGCCGCTCGGCACTGGGCGCCGCAGTAGAGGCAGACGGACCCATCCGCCCGGTCGGTCCGGCCGCAGCGTGTGCACTGCCGCAGTGTCGGATCCAGATCGGCGGCGAGCAGCAGCAACCGAACCATTCCGTTCTGCAATTCATCGAGAGTCCGATCGAGTCCGGTTACGGTGCCGCGCTTGCCTTCGAGCAGCGATGTTACCATTTCCGACTGCTGCGCCCGCTGCCATTCCTCCACGTGCGGCTCCAGCCTCGCTTCCAGCGCCGGCGAGACTACCTTCGCCAGGTCTTCCTGGATCTTCACCACGCGCGGTCGGAAATCAGCCGGTAAAGACTCCGCGATCGCCTCGATCAGCCGGTCTTCGCCCACCAGAAAGAACGCAACCAAGCCGTGTGTTTCCGCCAGTTGGTGCGCGCGCTGGGCAGTTTCCGCGCACAGCTTCTTGTATTGCTCCTCCATCCGCCGCTCGAAGTTGTCGCGGTCCACTCCCCGCGATTTCGTGATGTCCTTGTGGGAGAACTTCCCCATATCCTTCTTCCGCCAGTGCGAAATATCGATCTCGAACTTCTTCTCCTCGATTTCGCTCAGTTCGCCGAGGTGGTAGCGGAAAAAGCGCGTCCCGCTCAGGTCCACCACCGCCACGCCGTACGGCTTGTACCGGCTCAGCAGGCCGAGCAACTGCGAAAGCGCCGGTCGGCCCCAATGCAGCTCGTTTTGTACCTCCACCTGCAGCGGCACCGGCTGCCACAACTCCGCGCCGGCAAACACCAGCATCCCCCGCTGCGTCCGCACCCGGTCACGGAGGTAGAGCTCCACGCGATCCAGCTGCTCCTCCAGCAGCTTCCGTTCCTCGGCCGGCACTCCGGTCAACAAGGCCTTTCCCGCGGCGTTCATCCACGTCAGGTATTCGGGTGTCGGGCCGTGGTTCGATGCTTTCGCCGGGTGGGTATCCAGGTAGGCTGTCAACACCGGCCGCGGCAGACTCGAAAAAGCGCGCACTTCACTCATCTCCAACATGGCTGCCTTTCCCGGCCACGGCCCGGCGCGCCGCCGATCCCCTGCCGCGGCAAAAGCCGGGCCGGACCGCTTTTCCAGCTTTCGCTCAAGCCGCGGCGTGGCGAAGGGGCCGCGGCCGCATTGGCATCGAAATCTTCGCCACCGTCCGGCCTACCTTCTCGGCCTTCAGGTGCCGCGCGATGTCCCCTTGAGCGATGATGCCCACCAGCACGCCCTTCTCGTCGAGCACCGGCAAACGCCGCACCCGGTGCTTCTGCATCTGCAACGCGCAATCGTCCAGGCTGTCTTCCGGATGGCAGATCACCGGATTCGGCGTCATCGCCTTCTGCACGCGAACTTCTCCCGGCGCCTTGCCAGCCGCGGTCACCCGGCATGTGATGTCCCGATCGGTGATGATGCCGGCCAACTGCATCGACTGCTTGTCCTTGATCACCGGGATGGCGCCCACGTCGTGTGTCTGCATCAGGCGGGCGGCGTCCACTACCGTGTCGAACGGAGTGCAGCACTGCAGCTCTTTCGTCATCGCCTTTTTTACTTTCATGGTCTTTCTCCTTGCTCGGCCGCCGGGCGGCGGCTGCGCTTGGCCGGCGACGTCTTCCCCCGCTGGAAGCGTTTCCCGGCCTTCGCCTTTGCCAAAGTTCGTGCACGCCTGTCCCCAAAAGAGAGCTTCTCGGGAATGAACCCAAGTCCTTGAATGTCTGGTGATTACCGTTTCGCTTTGCATCTACCCGAGAACTGCCCCGGGAAAACTCACACGGCGCAGCGTCAAAACTCCCAAGGCGGAAGCGACTATTTCCCTTCGCCCAAGTTCACTGTGAAAGCAGCTCGCGACAGCGGTCAGCAAAAGCGTTCTGCGTTTAATGCGTTCGGAGGATTCCTCTTGCGGGTGTCTTTGGATTCAGTGAGACGCAGCCTGTGTTTTGCCGCGCCGGTGAGTCACTCTTCGCTCGCTTGGGGCAAAGTCCCCAAGCGTCTCTCTTGGCGGATTCGCCGCCATTTGCGACCTAGACATCGCCCAGCGCAGGAAGGACTTGCGGAGGCGTACCGCCCGCCGGATTGGCATCTCGCGTGCTCACCTAGGCAGTGCTGGTTCAGAGGCAAAACGGATGGCGTCGATACCGGTCGAAAGGACCAGCGTCGCGATCCGGCACGAAAAGGGGGTTGCGCCCTTCTCGCGACAGGGTACGGCGAATTCCCGCCCCCGCTAGCTACGGGATTCGAAGCGTACCTGCCAATCCGCGGCCTCTGAGAATAGGCAGCGGCTGAGTACGGATAAGGAAGAAAACGCCTTCCGGTAATGGCGTACCAGCCGCAGGGCTGGATCCATCGTACCGCCAACCGCTGCCTTCCCATTTTTTGGCCGCTCAAATGGAACTCAGAAACCGCCGCGGAAACGGCAAACCTGTCGGAAGTGGTAGTCATGGGTCACGCGACGGCAAGAGCGCTTTTCCTCGGGGAAGCGGCGAACGGCCTCTTTCGCGTGCGCAGGCTCCTTGAGTCTCTCCACTGCACGTGCACGGTGGCTCTCGGCGTTGAGCAGGCCTTGGCGCTCGCCGCCTCTGACTCATTCGACCTGCTCCTCAGCATCCATCCCCTGCACCTCGCCAGTCCTCTGATCTCCCGAATCGAACGTTCGCGCTGCTCCGCTTTCTATCGCCTCCCTGTGGAAGACGGATTCTGGTGGGTGCCAATCCTCGACCGCGGCAGCCCGTGTCTCGGCGCTCCGGCCCTCCGGCCGGCCGAATTCCTCGAGGCAATCGAACGCATCGTCAACGAGGCCCAGCTCGCCGCGCTGGCCCAACAACCCAACTCCCGCGCCGTCGCCGCTTGAGCCCACACGCGTCTCCACGTCCCGAACCACAATCGAGCGAAGCCGGAAACTCAGTTCGCTCGCCCGGCCGTTGCTTTTTTCGGAAAGTTTTCATCCCTCCACCGGGTTGACAGTGAGTGCGTGAGAGGCCATCGCGGTGAACCCGGTAACCAACACGATCTACGTTGCCGACCAGACCAGCGGCACCGTCTCGGTCATCGACGGCTCGACCAACAGCGTGGTCGCCTCGCCCACGGTTGGTTCGAATCCCGATGCCGTCGCGGTCAATACGGTCACCAACATGGTCTACGCCGCCAACTTCGACAGCAACGGCGTCTCGGTCACCATTCGCAGAATTCGCCCGTACGAAATCCGACCGCACCTGCAAGTCAACTTGTCTCGTCGATTAGTGAATCAGGAATTCCAGAAGCTGGTGGACCGAATACAGCGTGCCCGGCTGGAGCATCAGGAATGCCAGCAGGCCCAGCGCCGCCACTACCGCGCCGCCCGCCAGCATTCGAGTCTGTCGGCGAGGCTCCTGGCAAACCGGCTCGGGTCGCAGCAGCCGGTCGACCCGGATTGAGAGATCGTCGTCCGCTGCGGCCAGCGTGGCCATCAGCGGCGCGTGCCTGGCCGGCGCGCCCAGCCGTGCCACGCGCACCAGTGCTGAGGCCAGCGAGAGCGAACGTCCGGAATCGCCCGCTACCGCCCGATCGTCCGCCAGCCATTCGGTGAATTTCGCCCAACTGCGGTCCAACGGTCCGGCTCCGTGGCAGAAGGGAAACGGATCCGGCGCCAACAGCAGCAGCAGCCGCTTCAAATTGTCCCGCGAAGTCCAATGCGCCAGCTCGTGGGCAAGCGCCGCGTCCATTTGTTCCGGAGAAAGCGCGCTCACGATGCCCCGAGAAACTACGATCCGCGGCCACAAAATCCCCGCCAACGCCAGCAGCGGTTTCTCGCTGTCGATCACGTAGACCGGCAGCGACCGTCCCGCCACGCACAGCAACCGTCCCGCGTGCCGAAAATGTCGCGCATCCGCCAGCGAGACGGCCATCGCGCGCAGCGCCCGCCACGCGGAAATCGCCCAGCCGGCCGCGCCGGCCAGCGCCGCGCCCAGGCACACCAGTCCGATCCGTTCGACGCGCGCTTCCGGCTCCAGCAGCAGATAACTCGGCAGGCACAATCCCAGCACCAGGAACAGTGCAACGGCCAGCGGCGCCAGCCGCAGCGCCAGTAGCAGCCGCGCCGCCACCTGCGGCCGCAGCCGTTTGGCCAGCCGGATCGCCGCGCGCGCGCCGGCCAGGCTCGCCACGTTCAGCGCCAAGTAGATCAGGAAAAATGTGGCGAACGAGAGGCAAAGCAGCCGCAGCAAGTAAGGCGAGATCATGACGGGCCCCTTCGGAGAAGTTTTCTCCGTTTCGTCCGAATCTTCTTCTCGAGTTCCGCAAGCAGTTCTTCGTCGTGCTGCCCCACCGCGTCTACCAGAAAGGACACCAGTTGCTCGCGTGAATTCCCCAGTCCCGCCAGGAATCCCTTGAGCAGGTCCCCTGCAATCTTGCGCTCCCATTCGCGGCGCGGCAGCCGCGGGGAATAGAGGAAGGCACGTTCGGCTTTCCGTCGGGTGAGAAAACCTTTCTTGTAGAGGCGATCGAGCGTGGTCATCACGGTGGTATACGCCAGGGGCCGGTCCAACTGCTCCGCCACCTCGCGCACCGAGTATTCGCCGCCGGTCCAGACCACACCCATCACCCGGATCTCCAGCGGTCCCAGCGCCCAGTTCCGCGGCTCCTTACCTGAGCCGTCCCGATCTCTGAGGAAGCGGATCATCGTTTCCGTCTCTCCTCGACCCGGCGGCCGAGAATCGACACACGCATTCTAGGCTCAACCAGTCTAAGGGGAAAAGTCCCTGTTCCAAAGTTTCCGGCAACGAGCGGCGCCGACGTTACGACCTTCAGCTCGTCTCCCAAGCCCCGGCCAGTCGCCGCAGCAGGATGAACTGGCCCAGGTGGTAGGCGTTGTGGTCGGCAATGAGCATCGCTTCGCGCAGGATCGTCTGGCCCTCGCCGTGCGGAATCCTGCCGAATAGGTCGGTATGTGGGTCCTTCACCAGGTTCACCATTGCCTGCCGGTCGGCGAGGAATGAGTCTACGCTCCTCTGCCAGGCAGTATCATCGGGAGGTGCTTCGGTAGGCGGCCAGTAGCCCTTGGGCCAGGGCGGCGAGACGTGGCGGGGATTGCGGCAGAATTCGAGAATGTCCCACTGGGCAATGCGGAGGTGTTCGAGCAGTTGCCAGGGAGTGTGCGGCGAACCGGGAATCCTCACACCGCGAAGTTCCGGAGGAAAGTCCTCCACCGCGCGGTCGAAACCGGCGTGGGCCTGTTGCTTGCAGAGCAGGCGAACCAAGTGATCGCGCAAGATCTGCGTATGGCGGTCGGCCGGAGAACGACGGCCGGCGGTGCCCGCCGGCCGCCCCTTCGTCTGTTTCTTGCTTCTCAATCGAGCCATCGCCACACCCCCGCCCCGACCGATCTTACAGGCCTGGTGACCGAGAAGCGGCCAAAGCCGCCGTCACGCGATCAGGTGTCGCTGGCCGTTCCTTTTAATACGGTCGGCTGGCGGCGCCCATCGCGCGGCGTTGCTGAAAACACTCACGGCAGTAAACCGGGCGCCCCTGCGTCGGCTTGAATGGCACCGTGGTTTCCTTGCCGCATTGAGAGCAGGTGGTCCGGGTTTCCACCCGGTGACCGTTTCCCATACCCGTCGAGGAACCCGGATTCTGGGCCCGCTTTGCCTTGCACGCCTTGCACCGCTTGGGTTCGTTGCGGAAACCCTTTTCGGCGAAAAACATCTGCTCGCCCGCAGTGAAGACAAACTCGGCACCACATTCAGCACA
The DNA here is from genome assembly GCA_046704165.1 of Candidatus Acidiferrales bacterium. Classification (GTDB taxonomy): domain Bacteria; phylum Acidobacteriota; class Terriglobia; order Acidiferrales; family UBA7541; genus JAKASX01. The sequence goes on along the minus strand of JBJKSI010000125.1, from coordinate 13,565 downwards.
CTTCAGGATCTTATCGTGGAACTCCATATGCTGCTCCGATGCCCCGCCGCCCGGGGAACAGCATGCCGAGACCAAGGCCGCCCCTGAAACCAACCCCTGCGAAGGAAGGACCACCCCGTCCCACGGCACAGATCACAGATCATGGTTATGCCAAACGTCACGCCCCACCCAACTGCCTTTAGTCCTGCTCGCGGCGCAGCTTCTTCCGTAGTCGCTTGCGCGAGAGTGCTGCTTTTGCGCGACGCTTTTCCCCGGGCTTCAAGTAGTAGCTGTGCCGCTTGATTTCCTTGATGATGTCTTCCTGCTGCACCTTACGCTTGAAGCGCCGGAGGGCGTTTTCCAAAGACTCGCCTTCCTGAATCGTCACTTCAGCCACTCAAGACTCACCCCCTCTCCCTGTGGGCTGATTTTGCGGAATGTCTCCGAAGGACCACAGTTGCCACGGAGCCTGATGAGCTCTGTTGGTGGCTTCCTTACTAGCTAAGCCCCCTTCGGAAGTCAAGAACTAATTTACCAGAAACGGACCCCACCCGTCTTCGGCCACGGCCGCAATGCTGTTACAATGGGCGCGCTTTCCGGCTCCCTCCTGTTCGGTAGGACGCTTCGACCAATCTGGCCGGGTCCGCAGAAGGGTCCGGCTGGCAGCTTTCATCCGGAGCGATCCCGATGCACTCGATGCAGGAAGCCGTAGCCGTCATCCTGGCCGGAGGCCAGGGCGAGCGGCTCTGGCCGCTTACCCGCGACCGCGCCAAACCTGCCGTCCCTTTCGGCAGCATCTACCGCATCATCGACGTCACTCTCTCCAACTGCATCAACAGCGGCCTGCGGCGTATCTTCGTGCTCAGCCAATACAAGGCGCTCAGCCTGAACCGGCACATCCGCCGCGGCTGGTCGCCGCTGATGGGACTCGGCGACTTCATCGAGGTCCTCCCGCCGCAGATGCGCGTTTCGCAGAGCTGGTATCAGGGCACCGCCGACGCCGTTTACCAGAACATCTATTCCATCGGCAGCGAGCGGTCGAATTTCGTTTTCGTCCTCTCCGGCGACCACATCTACAAGATGAACTATCAGAAGATGCTCGATCAGCATCTGGCCACCGGCGCCGAGGTCACCTGTGCGGTTATCGAGGTGGATGCGGCGGAAGCCGCTCACAGCTTCGGCGTGCTCGAGGTCGATTCCAGCGGCCACATCATCGGCTTCGAGGAAAAACCCGCCGATCCCAAGCGCTCTCCCCGTCACCCCGACAAGTGCCTGGCCTCGATGGGCGTCTACATCTTCAACACCCAGTCGCTCATCCCGATCCTGATCGCCGACGCCGAGGACGCCCTCTCGCGCCATGATTTCGGTCGCGACATCCTGCCCAAGATCCTCCATCGCCACAGCGTCTGGGCCTACAACTTCATCGACGAGAACAGGAAAGAGGCCCTCTACTGGCGTGACGTCGGCACCATCGACGCCTATTTCGAGGCCAATATGGATCTGGTCGCCGTCAGCCCCATCTTCAACCTCTACGACAAAAGCTGGCCGATTATCACCTGGCAGCATCAGTATCCGACGCCCAAGTTTGTCTTCTCCGACCCCAACCGCATGGGTCTGGCGCTCGACTCGATCATCGGAGGCGGTTCGATCATCTCCGGCGGCCGCGTGCTGCGCTCCGTGCTCGGCTATGACGTCCGCGTGAACAGCTTTTCCGATGTCGAGGACTCGATCCTCTATAACCACGTCAACGTCGGCCGCCATTGCCGCGTGCGCCGCGCCATCGTCGATCGCCACGTCGATCTGCCCGAGCACACCGTGATCGGCTACGACCTGGAGGAAGACCGCAAGCATTATCACGTCACCGAAAGCGGCATCGTCGTTGTCGTGAGAGAAGAATCCATGCTCGAGGAGCCCGAATAGTCGGCGCCATCGCCGCTTTCCCGCCCCGGCATAGAAAGAAAAGTCGTTTCAGGACCCGCCGACGTCGGGGGTCGGAGCTTCAACTCCGACGAAAATCCCGAAAAGCGAGGGCTTTCAGCCCCCGAAGCCGGATTTTTCAGGTTTTGAACCGGCTCTAGAGAGAGGCCAAATGGAAACTCGTATCACCAAGATTCATGCTCGTGAAATACTCGATTCCCGTGGGAATCCCACGATCGAAGCCGATGTCACGCTTTCAGGCGGAGCCCACGGCCGCGCCGCGGTTCCCTCCGGCGCCTCCACCGGTAAGCGCGAAGCGCTCGAACTCCGCGACGGCGATGCCGCCCGCTACCTCGGCAAGGGTGTCGGCAAGGCCGTCGCCAACGTCAACACCACCATCTCCAATGCCCTCGTCGGCCTCGATGCCGCCGAACAGCAGGTCCTCGATCACCGCATGATCGAACTCGACGGCACCCCGAACAAATCCAATCTCGGCGCCAACGCCCTGCTCTCCGTCTCCATGGCCGCGGCCCGCGCCGCCGCCCAGGCCCGCGGCGTGCCGCTCTATCGCTACCTCGCCGGCCTCTCCCGCCGCTCCGGCGGCAACTTGCTCCCCACGCCCCAGATGAACATCCTCAATGGCGGCGTCCATGCCGATAATTCCGTCGATTTTCAGGAGTTCATGGCCGTACCCGTCGGCGCCCCCAGCTTTTCCGAAGCGCTCCGCATGGGCGTCGAGGTGTTCCACCGCCTGAAATCCACGCTCAAGAAGCGCGGCTATTCCACCTCCGTCGGCGACGAGGGCGGCTTCGCGCCCAACCTTAAGTCCAACGTCGAGGCGGTCGAAGTGATCCTCGAAGCCATCCAGGCCGCAGGCTTCAAGCCCGGCGTCGACGTCGCCATCGCGCTCGATCCCGCCGCCAGCGAGTTCTTCGACACCTCCTCGCGAAAATACGTCTTCAAGAAATCCGACAAGTCCGAACACACCCCCGAGCAGATGATCGAATTCTGGGCCGATTGGCTCCGTCAGTACCCGATCGTCTCGCTCGAGGACGGCTTGGCCGAGGACGATTGGGACGGCTGGCAGGCGATGACCCAGAAGCTCGGCGCCAGCGTCCAGCTTGTCGGCGACGATATCTTCGTCACCAACACCAGCATCTTCCAGCGTGGCATCGAGAAGAAGGTCGCCAACGCCATTCTGATCAAACTCAACCAGATCGGCACCGTCACCGAGACCGTCGACTGCATCGAGATGGCTTTGCAAAACGACTACCACGCCGTCGTCTCCCACCGCTCCGGCGAAACCGAGGACCCGTTCATCGCCGATTTCGTCGTCGCCATGGGCACCGGACAGATCAAGACCGGCTCGGCCTCCCGCGGCGAGCGCATCGCCAAATACAACCAACTCCTCCGCATCGAGGAGGAACTCGGCTCCAACGCCAAATTCGAGAAGTGGACAGCGCGCTAACCCCCACGACTCAAACTTCCGGCATCCGGACCGGGCGCGGGCCTGCGACTCGCACCCGGTCCCGACTTTCCGGAAAAACCGCCTGGAGAACCCTTCGGCGCCTTGGCGGCAACTTTGGTTTTTCGCTGACCGCAAGAAATTTCGAAGATTTGCTGCCGGTCGCCTCAGCCGAAGGTAGTCTTTGCGGCAAACTTGGCCTTCTGCCGAGGCACTCCGTCCCGCAGCCTTCCCGCAACTTCTTTGATCTGAAGTCATTAAATCTCGGTTACAATTCTCGAGTTTCCGCCCCGCATGCCTTAGCTACTGCAACGTGGTTGCATCACGCGACTCGTTGAAACACAGGCACTTGCGGCATTTTTCTTCTTGCTTCCCCTATCGCTTCGGGTGTAGAATCCGCGCCATTAGCTAGGGGCAGCAGGTTCAAGTTCGACAATCCTGCTAACGCGCTTGCGCGTTGCTTAGGGGGGACTGATGAAGAGGCGTTCCGTTGCGCTTCTAGCACCCTTGTTTTCCCTGGTTCTTCTGCTGGCCCTTGCCACAACCGGCTACTCGCAGGGAACCACAGGGAAAGTACGGGGCACGGTAACTGACACGTCCGGCGCGGCCATTCCTGGCGCGACGGTTAAAGTCACCAATGCCAGCATTGGCCTGACGCGAACGATGACGACACAGGCAGACGGAACTTTCGTCATCAGCTCGCTGCCGCCGGGCACCTACTCGGCCGTCATCACCAAGGACGGTTTCAAGACCTTCACCCAGACCGACATCCTTCTGCGCGCGGCTGCCACCTACGTGCTCCAGCCGACGCTCCAGGTCGGCGCCGTTACCCAGACCGTTCAGGTCAAGGCCGCGCCGATTCAGATCGACAAGACCACCATGCAGCTCGGAGGTCAGCTCGCGGGAACCGCGGTCACCAACTTCCCCCTGTTGAACCTGAACTGGCTGAACCTGCAGCAGACGCTGCCGGGCGTCGTTGCCTCCTCCGACCGCTTCGGTACCTTCTCCACCAATGGCAGCCGTACCCAGGCCAACGACTACACGATCAACGGTACCGACGCCAACGACCTGCCCTTGAACACCTCGTTCGGCACCGGCGTGAACCCGTTGAACCCGGACGCCATCCAGGAAGTGAAGGTGGTCGATAGCACGTCGAACCCGGAATATGGCCGGAACTCGGGCGCGATCGTCAACGTCATCACCAAGCATGGAACCAACAACTTCCATGGCAGCGCCTACGACTACTATCGCGACACCATCTTCAACGCCCGCGACTTCTTCCAGCCCACCACCCCGCCGTTCCACCAGAACCAGTTCGGTGCCACCATCGGCGGCCCGGTGCTCCACAACAAACTCTTCTTCTTCTTCGGCTACCAGGGTGTCCGGACGATCGAAGGGGGCTCGGAGAACACGCCGGTCTTCAGCGCCGCCCAACGCGCGGGCAACTGGAGCGGTTCGGTCGGCGATCTGAGCGAGAACGTTTCGCCCTTCCCGCTTTTCGGCGATGCCAACTCGGGCTGCACGGTCGCCGGCGGCACCAAGTGCCCCGCCGGAACGCCCTATTCGCAGCTCTTCAGCACGGGCATGATTCCGACACAGGATTTCAACTCCGTCTCCAAGAGCCTGATGGACACGTACGTCCCGCTGCCCAATACGCCGGCAGGCACCTACGCCTTCCCTAACAACAACACCTACGTGTCTGACCAGTATCTGGGTCGCCTGGATTATCACCCGACGTCCAGTGACCAGGCGTACTTCTTCTTCATGATCCAGCCGCTGAACAACCCCTCCACGTTGCCATTCCTCGGCGGCACGCTTCCCGGTTTCGGGATGGTTTCTCACTCGAACGAATATCGCTACACCCTGAACGAAACCCACATCATCAATTCTCAGATGGTGAACGATTTCCGGATCGGTTGGCAGCGCTTCAATTACCTCGCGGTCAATCCGCAGAATCCGACGCTGCCCTCCAGTGCCGGCTTCACCGGCATCGTTCCCCAGGACCAGACCGGAGCCGGGCTCCCGTTCGTAGGGGTGACGGGCTATTTTGACCTCGGCTTCTCCTACAATGGCCCACAACCTCGGATTGACGACACCGGAGAGCTCAGCGACAACCTCTCCTACGTGAGGGGTACGCACGACTACAGGGTCGGCGTCGACATCCGCCGCAGCACCGTCTCCAACCCCTTCTTCTTCGTGAATAACGGCTATTTCTCCTACGGCGGCAGTGGCACCTTCACCACCGGAGTTCCCGGCATGGATTACCTGCTCGGCATCCCAGACCTCTACGAGCAGTCCAGCGGCGGCGTCATCAACGCCCGCGGCTGGTTTATCTACTCCTATCTCCAGGATCAATGGCAGGTAAAGCCCAAATTGACCCTCACCTACGGTATCGGCTGGCAGGTCAACACCCCGATGACCGACCTCTATAACAACGGTGTCGCGGTCAACGCCTTCGATCCTTCCAGGCAATCGACGGTGTTCCCGACCGCGCCCAGGGGTCTGCTGTTCCCTGGCGATCAGGGCATCAACAGCTCCGGCGGCGTCGTCACTCACCTCAGCAACTTCGCCCCGCGTCTCGGTTTCGCCTACAACCCCACACAGAAGTTCGTCATCCGCGGCGGTTGGGGCATGTACTACGACAACGCGACCGAGGAACTGCTCCTGCAAAACCTGCTCGCTCCGCCGTTCTCGCTGATAAATTACGGCATCGGCAACGCGGGGCTCTCGCCCGCCTTTGCCAATCCGTACACGTCGGTCAACCCCAGCGCGGTCTGTATCAGCGACTGCGGAACCAATAAGGCGGTTATCCAACCCGCCGGCTCGCTCCCCCAGGCATATCCGTTCACCCCGCCTGCACCGGGCGCAAAGGTCGACTTCGGGCCTTACGAGCCGTTCTCGCTGAACGTCATCGCCCCGAACTTCAACGTCCCCTACGTCATGAACATGAACCTGACCACCCAGTACCAGTTCACTCCGACGACGATCATGACCGTCAGCTACGTCGGATCGCTCGGCCGGAAATTGACGGGGACCATAGAAGGCAATCCGTACAACGTTCAGCAATACCTGAACTATTGCGATCCGACCGACGCGGGCAACTTCACCGCCCAGGCCAATTCAGCCGCCTGCATCTCAGGCCGGACGTACGGCTGGCTCTCCAACAACATCGGTACCGTGGCGGACTCGACCATCTACGGTTCGGTGGGTACGCAGAGCACCTTCCTGAACTCGAGCTACAACTCGCTGCAGGTCGTGATCCAGAAGGCGATGGCCCACGGCCTGATGCTCCGCGGCGCCTACACCTACGGCCACGCCTTGGACTACGGATCGAGCTATGAGCAATCGAATGGCTTGATCGATCCGTTCAATTACGCGTATGGCTACGGCGATTCCCAATACGACGCCCGGCAGCGACTCGTGATCCAGTACCAATACAACATTCCCAACTGGGGTTTCGGCGTCATCCCGCGGCAGATTAGCGCCGGTTGGGGACTCTCCGGTGTCACCACCTTCCAGACCGGCTTCCCGATCCAGCTCTCCGAGTCGGACTACCGCTCCTATGCGTGCTCCGGCGCAATCTCGTTCTACGGTTGCTGGGATCGGCCGAAGGTGGTCGGAACGGTGAAGGAATACAGCAATCCGCGTACCTCGCCCAATAACGATTGGTTCAACCCGAGCGCCTACTCCCCGGAAAACTACGGCACCCTCGGTAACGCGGGCCGCAACGTTCCGTACCACGGGCCGGGCATCAATGACTTCGACATGTCGTTCTGGAAGGACACGACGTTCGCCGAGCACGCCACCCTTCAGCTTCGTCTCGACATGTTCAACGTTTGGAACCACGCCAACTTCGCCAACCCGTCTGGCAACGTGATCAGCGGCACCTTCGGCCAGATTCTGAACACGACCGGCACCGGGCGGATTCTCCAGCTGTCCGCTCACGTCACCTTCTAACTACCTTCAACCGGCGGGAACCCGCGCTGAGCATCCTCGCTCAGCGCGGGTTCCGTCGCCTTCCTCCCCCTCCCGCGGCTGGCTCCGCCGTAGGGGCGACGCATGCGCCGTCCCCCGCCATGCCGGGCGAAACACTGTCGACGAGCCAAGCAACTCCCAGCGCAGCATGTCGGCAAGCACCCTCTCATCTTTGTCATGCAGAGCGCAGCGGTCCGATCCCAACGATGCGGACCGCCCCGTATCCGTGAAGGCATCGGGCCGAAGCATCCCGACGCGCCAAGCAACCTATGACCAGCACCCCGTCGCCCACGCCTGTCCACGTAGAACCCGCTCTTGCCGAGCCGTCCCCGCATCCGCTACCCTGGTCCCGCAGGGTCTGTCTTTGTGCGGAGCTTTTCCCGCTACTTCGTGCCCCAAATTCCCTTTCCTCAAACCACGAAAATGTGCCGCTTCCGAAAGATCAAGTTCTTCCAATCACAGCACTTGTCGTCGAAACCGTTCGACAGCGTGTCCCGCTTTGGCCGCCTCTGTTGACGCTTCCCCGCCTCGCCCTTTTCCGCCCCCTCGCCTTGTCTTTCCCGCCGCAAAAGCCGCATCATGGTTCACGGATATGACGAAGACGAACCCACAGAATCCAACCCCATCCTCCGCCCAGAGCGAAGCCGAGACCCTTCAGTTCACGATTGAGATGGGTCAAGTCGAGGACTACGCTTTTCGCGTCCGCTTCGACAACGAAGATTTCGCCCCGCTCGCCATGGACGAGCCGGCCCCGCTCGGCAAGGAGAGCGCCCCGAACGCTTCGCGCGTGCTCGCCGCGGCGATCGGCAACTGTCTCAGCGCCAGCCTGCTCTTCTGCGCGCGCAAGAGCCGCGTCGACGTCGGCCCGATTCGGACGAAGGTTACCGTGCGCACGGCCCGCAACGAGCGCGGCCGCCTCCGCATCGCGGGCGTACAGGTCGAGATCGATCCCCAGGTTCCCGAGTCGGAGCGGCAAAAGGCGCTCCGCTGTCTCGACCTGTTCGAGGATTTCTGCGTGGTCACCCAGAGCATTCGCCAGGGAATTCCGGTGCAAGTCTCGGTCAAGGGTCTTGAGGATTTGCGCGTCTCCGGCGCTGTTGACGACCCGAGCCGGCACGGCGCGAAGCAACCCGCCCGCTTCGATCCCCAGCGCGCCGACAAGCTCGACGACCCCTCCCGCTTCGAATACTTGCCACCCGGGAGCATCGTCGAACTGCTCGACATCCCTTCCGGCGCCACGGTCGTCGATTTCGGCACGGGCACCGGCGCCTACGCCATTCGCCTGGCCACCGCGCGGCCGGACGTGAACGTGGTCGCGCTCGACGAGCAGCCGGAGATGCTCGCTCGCCTGCGCGCCAAGCTTGAGGCGAAATCGCTCGATAATCTTCGCCCTGCGTTGCCCGACCAGTTGTCTTCGCTGCGCGGCAGTGCCGCCCGCGTCTTCGCGCTCAACGTTCTCCACGAACTCGGCGACGAATCGCTACGCGAGATCGGCTCGGTGCTTGCCGACGAAGGCTTCGTCCTTTTCGTCGACTGGAACGCGGACGTCGACCGTCCCGTCGGCCCGCCGCGAGATCATGTCTACGGGCCTCGCGAGGCCGCCAAGCGTCTCGAGCGCTTCGGCTTTTCGGTCGAGACGCTCAAGCCTTTCCCCTATCACTACGTTCTTCGCGCCCGCCCCGCCCGCGCCCAACGCTGAGCCGCGGCGCCGCGTCCGCTATGTCATGCTGGCGCGGAGAACCCTCCCGGCATCGTTCCCCGTTTCCCGACTTCTCAAAGCCAGAACCGTCCGCTCAACTTTTCACGGCACTGCCATTCTGTGTATCCTTTCCTCTCATGCCAAACAGACCGAAACCAATCGTCTTGACCGTGCTCGATGGCTGGGGCTATTCGCCCGAACGAAAAGGCAACGCCATCGCGCTCGCCCGCAAACCCAATTACGACGCACTGCTTCAAAAGTTTCCCAACACGCTGATTCAAGCCTCAGGCCCCTGGGTCGGCCTGCCCGACGGACAGATGGGCAATAGCGAAGTGGGACACCTGAACATCGGCGGTGGCCGCATCGTGCAGATGGACATCACGCGCATCGACCAGATGGTCGCCACCGGTCAGTTGCAACACCATCCCCTGCTCGTCGAGGCGATGGAGCGCGGACGCCGGCACCAGTTGCACCTGATGGGCCTGCTGAGTAACGGCGGCATCCATTCGCGCATCGAGCACCTCTTCGCCCTGCTCCGTATGGCCGCGGAAAACAAGGTGGAGCGCGTTTTCGTTCACTGCTTCACTGACGGCCGCGACACGCCACCCAACAGCGGCCAGGACTTCCTGCTCCAGCTGCAGCAGAAAATGCGCGAATATTCCACCGGCCGCATCGCCACCATTGGCGGCCGCTACTACGGCATGGACCGCGACAACCGCTGGCCCCGCATCGAGCTGGCCTATCGCGCCATCGTCCACGGCGATTCCGAGCACCGCTCCCCCGACCCCGTCGTCGCGATCCGCGCCAGCTACGAACGCGGCGTCACCGACGAATTCGTCGAGCCGATCGTCGTCACCGAGCCCTCCGGCGAACCCGTGGCCTGCATGCGCGACGAGGACGCGATCATCTTCTTCAATTTCCGCGCCGACCGCGCCCGACAGATTACCCGCGCCCTCGTCGAGCCGCGTTTTAACCAGTTCTCCGATCCGAAGCGCCCCTCCGATCTGCTGCTCACCGGCATGACGCAGTACGAAAAGACGTGGCCGTGGCTGCGTTACGTGGTGGCACCCGAAAAGCTGGAGCACATCCTGGCCCAGGTGTTTGCCGACGCCAATTTTCGCAACCTGCGCGTGGCCGAAACGGAGAAGTACGCCCACGTCACCTATTTCTTCAACGGCGGCATCGAAAAGCCCTATCCTGGCGAGGAACGCATCCTGGTACCCTCACCCAAAGTCGCTACCTACGATCTGCAGCCCGAAATGAGCGCCGCCGGCATCACCGACACCGTCGTCAACGCCATTGCCAAGGGCGAGTTCGACGCCATCATCATGAACTACGCGAACGCCGATATGGTCGGCCACACAGGCAAGCTCGAAGCCGCCATTCGCGCCGTCGAAGCCGTCGACCAGGGGCTCGGCCGCGTTCGCCAGGCCCTTGCCGAAAGACGCGGAGCCTGGATCATCACCGCCGATCACGGCAACGCCGAGACGATGATCGATCCGAAAACCGGCGGTCCGCACACGTACCACACGACGAATCCCGTTCCCTTCGTCCTGGTGAGCGACGATGCTCACGTGAACCTGCGCCGCGACGGTTCGCTTCGCGACATCGCTCCCACCATGCTTGCTCTCACCGGCCTGCCGCAGCCGCACGATATGAGCGGCCGCGATATTCGCGTGAATACGAAATGAGTGCCTTGCGCAGTGCGCCGGCGCGGTGACCTTCAAATCCCATGCGCCTTTCCGGATGCCCCTCCCTTGAGCCTCCCAGAAAAGGTGGGGCATCCGGCATTCGCGCTTCCTCACCCCAATCGCCCGGTGGGCCTGTGCTATAGTGTTCGGCGCGAGAGGAAAATTGTGGCCCTGATCGACCAAATCCAGAAAGACTTGATCGAAGCGATGAAGGCGCGTGACGAACTGCGTGCCAGCGTGCTGCGCATGGTGAAGACCGCGCTGAAACTCAAGGAAGTCGAAAAAACGCGCCCGCTCGAGGACGCTGAATCCGTTCAGGTGCTCCAAACGCTCGTCAAGCAGCGCCGCGATTCGGTCGAGCAGTACGCGAAGGGCGGACGCCAGGATCTGGCCGACAAAGAAGCCAGCGAAATCAAAATCCTCGAAACCTATCTTCCCGCCGCGCCCAGCGAAGCGGAACTCGATGCCGCGATCGAAGCCGCCATCGGCGAAACCGGCGCCACTTCTCCGAAGCAAATGGGGGCCGTCATCAAGGCCACCCGCGCCCGCCTCGAAGGAAAAGCCATCGACGGCAAACTCGTGAGCGACCGCGTCCGCCGCCGCCTCGAAAAACCCAGCGCCTGACGTTGTTCCCCCTTTTCCCAGCACCAAAAGTATTGACAAGGCCGACGAAGCGAATAGTGTAGTGACGTTTGGATTTGACCCCGTGGAATCGGAGCTCACGTAACGGGGAGTCAAATGTTTTTGCGCCGCAACAATCTGGTTTGCCTCGCCTTAGTTCTGCTATCCCCTCTCGCGTTCAGCCGGGCTGTCAAGCAAACGGCCAAGACCAAAGGTCAAATCGTTCCCGCAGTCAAAGACAAACAGGAGGCGATACCCATCCCCCAATCGCTAACGAGAGGCGAGGCGACTCGTTTCCCCCTCCCTGCTGCCACGGCCGTGTCGGCCTGGAATTACTGCGACCAGGAGGGAGACGTCTACCTGCTGTACGCGTCGGCCAAACCCCGCATCGGCCTCGGGCCTATGATCACCCCAAGCGTCGCCGGCCAACCCATCACAAAACTTTCACCCGATTCGCAAGGCGTCACCACATTCTCGCCAGGGCATTTGAGCGGTTATCAGTCGCTCGTCCTGGGTGCTTTCAGCGTGGATCGTCATGGTGACGTATACGGCCTGTACCAGGCGCAACCCTCCTCGTTGACAGCAGGCTCGAACCAGGAAGAACAGTCCGTCATTGTCAAATACGACAGCGACGGCAGCGTCGACTCCGTAGCGAGAACTCACAACCCTCCCTCCGGCGTGTTTGATCCGGCGCACTTCGTCGCGTTCTCGGACGGCAACCTGCTGGTAACCGGCATTCTCTATCCGCCGCGCCCTCAGCCAAGCGCCTCGCACCCCCTGAGGCAAAAAATTGTCCACCACGCGCTGCCGGGGTCCCGGCCGTTCACGGGAATTTTCGACCAGCATGGCCATTTTTTGAAGGAGATCAAGCTGCCCGGCGACGTGAGTCCTGAAGTCCCCGCGAAGGTTTCCTCAAACAACAAGCCCGGAGAAACACGGAGCAACTCCCCCTCCCCTCAAAAGGGGAAGAACGTCGCCCGAAGGAAACCATTCGTGACGCCTCCAGGGATGCGATGGGTGCTTGCTATGCTGAGCAGCCTGACTGTCGCCGGGCCGGAAGACACTGCCTATCTCCTTCGGCCGTCGAATCCGCCGATCCTCTACACACTGTCGTCATACGGTCAGGTAATCGCGGAAACGCATTTGCACGCGCCGCCGACCGGGCATATGCACCCGATCAATATGAGCCTCGCTGGTAGATCGGATTTGCTGATAAATTTCTCCGGAGAGGTGGTCGGCAAGAAAGGCTATCCCGAATCCGTACGCATCTTCGAACTGGTCAATCCAAGCACGGGTAAGGTGATCGCGGACTATCGCCTTCCCAAGGGTGCCGGCGCCATGCCGGCCTGCGCCGCGGGCCCGAACGACTTCCTCTTCCTGGGCTCGACCAAGGACGGCAAGCTCGAAATCGTCAGCTACCACGGCGACTGAGCGACAGTGTCCGCCGCCTCGAAAAAGCCGGCGATTGGTCCCTCCGCTCGCACATATCGCGCAATATCCCCCGCTGTTGGGCCCAGGCAAAATCAGGGCCTTTGTTGGCAAGTATCAACTCGGTCCAGCCCCCGCGTTTCCATCTTGCCTAGCCCTGCCGCCCAATGCTACCTTCCCCCCACGCTTCCCCTCACTCAAAAGACCGCTTAAGGAGGCGGCCCTTGTCCACACGTGGCTGGAGTTCGATTGCGCCGCTCGGCGAATTTCGCACCTACGTTCCCCCCGAAGGCAAGATGCCTGAATTCAGCTGGCGGGCGATCATCCTGGGGATTTTCGCGGGCCTGTTTTTCGGCGCGGTAACGGTCTACGTCGGCCTGCGCGCCGGCCTCACCGTCTCGGCTTCGATTCCGATCGCCGTCCTCTCGATCAGCATCCTGCGCGCGTTCGGCAAATCCACCATTCTCGAAAACAACATCGTCCAGACGACCGGCTCGGCCGGCGAATCGATTGCCGGCGGCGTCATCTTCACTCTGCCGGCATTGATATTCCTCGGCTATCCGCTCGAGTATTGGAGCGTTTTCTTTCTGGCGCTGATCGGCGGCTGGCTGGGCGTACTGATGATGATTCCTCTGCGCCGGCAACTGATCGTCAAGGAGCATGGCAACCTCACCTATCCCGAGGGTACGGCTTGCGCCGACGTGCTGGTGGCCGGCGACCGCGGCGGCTCGTTCGCCGGAAAGGTCTTCTGGGGACTGGGACTGGGCGGGCTTTACGCGCTGTGCATGGA
>JBJKSI010000124.1:0-2592 GCA_046704165.1 Candidatus Acidiferrales bacterium | reverse complement strand
CGGCGGGAGTTTGGCAACGAGGGGCTGGTCAGGGAAACGACGCGGGAGATGTGGGGCTGGGGCTGGGTGGAAAATCTCCTGACGGACGTGCGGTATGGGTTGCGGATGCTGCGGAAGTCGCCGGGGTTTGTGGCCGCGGCGGTGCTCATCCTCGCCCTTGGCATTGGCGCCAATACAGCGATCTTCAGCGTCACATACGGAATCTTATTCAGGCCCTTGCCTTACCCGGGACCCTCCCACCTCGTTCAGCTTCGCTACAACGGCGTCTTCGCGGGCAGGCGGGATTTTTTTCGCGACATTGCCCCGCAAACGCGCTCGATGGTTCGCTGGGGGGAATATTTAGAAGGCGGGGGCACCATTCTCGGTCCCGGCAGCCCGGACGGGGTTTCGATCTCATACGTTTCCGGCGATTTCTTTTCGGTGCTGGGCGCTCGCCCGCTGCTTGGCCGACCCATCCTGCCTGCGGACTCGGAACCCGGCCACGACCACGTTGCGGTGCTCAGCTACGCGCTATGGCGAAATCGGTTCGGAGGCGATTCGCATATCGTCGGCAAGGAAATTGAAATCGACGATCAGTCCGACGGAATTGGAAAGGGGGACGGGGCCGGGCTCTACACGATCGTCGGGGTGATGCCACAACGGCTCTCTTTTCCTGATCGCGATCTCTACCTGCCGCAGAGTTTGTGGAGCGGACAGATTCAGGTGATTGGGATTGGGCGGCTGAGGGACGGAGCGACCATTTCCACGGCAAACGCCGCTCTTCGCGCGATCTCCCAGCGGCTCCATGCCGGGAATCCGAAGGGCCGCAAGGAGCCGGTTTACTCCGTCGAGTTGCTGCGCGGGCGGTTGACCGAAGGATACGGCACGGAACTTCTGGTGCTGCTTGGCGCGGCCACGTTTGTGTTGCTGCTCGCGTGCGTCAACGCCAGCGGATTGCTCGTTGCGCGAAGCTGGACGCGGCAAAAAGAGGTGGCCATTCGGGGGACGCTGGGAGCAACGAGGCTGCGGCTCGCCCGGCAATTTCTTGCCGAGGGTGCGCTACTCTCGGTGGCCGGCGGGGCGGTTGGGCTCGTTTTGGCCTATTGGGGAGTTCATCTGCTGCGCGCCATGGCACCGGCCGGGACGCCGCGGCTCGATGAGATCAGCGTGAATTGGGTCGTCTTCGGGTACACGGCGGGGATCTCCGCTCTTACGGCGATTTTGTTCGCGATAGCTCCCGCGCTCCAACTCACGCGACAAGGACCTGGCCAGGCGGTGAACGAGCGGCGGCGGGGTTCATTCACCGGTCTCCATTCCCATCGCCCATGGCGCCTGAAATATCTGTTGGCGGTCGGAGAGATTGCGCTGGCGTTCGTTCTCGTCATCGGTTCGGCGTTGACGCTCCACAGCTTTTGGAACCTGGTTCACGTTCCGCTCGGCTTTCGGCCCACACACTTGCTGACCATGTACGTGGAATTCAGCCGGAGAGAGACAAGAAATCCGAAGATCTGGAAGCCCGAGATGGACGAGGTCCTGCGCCGCACGCGCGCGCTGCCCGGGGTCGAGGACGCGGCGTTCGGAGAGTGGATTCCGATAGGAGGAAGTCCCTTTGAGAGCGGCGTGGGGACGGAAGCTACCGCGGTCAACAAATCCGCCATGATCCAGGAAGTGAGCCCGGGATATTTCTCCACGTTCGGCATCCGTCTTCTTTGCGGCCGGTCCTTCAACGAGGAGGACAAGGAGGGCTCCCCGCCCGTTGCGGTTGTGAACGAGGCGTTCGCCAAGCGGTATATGAACGGGGACCCGATTGGGAAGCAGTTTTACTACGTAGGGGTCGCGCCCAAACCCGTAAAGGTGGAAGTCGTCGGCGAAGTGGGCAACCCAAGAGACTGGGCGCTGCAGCACGCGACCGGCCCGGAGTTCTTCGTTCCCTTTGGGCAGCAGAAAACCGGGGGCGAGACAAGCCTGTTTGTGCGCACGGCCGCCGAACCCATGGCGATGGCCAAGGCGGTACGCGAGCAGGTGGCGGCCGTGAATCCGAGGGCGCCGGTGGGGCGCCTGGAGAGCATGGATACGCTGCTCTCCGAGGCTACGGCACCGTGGCGCTTCCTCGCTTTGCTCCTGGGCACGTTCGGCGGGCTCGCGCTGGTCCTGGCGGCGGCCGGCGTTTACGGCTTGATTTCCTATGGCGTCACGCGGCGCACGCATGAGATCGGCATACGGATGGCGCTCGGGGCGCAGCGGGCAGACGTGCTCGGGATGATTTTGCGGGAGGGCATGGTGCTGGCCGTCGTCGGGATCGTTCTGGGGATTTGCGGGGCGCTGGCGGTGACGCGGGTGCTGCGGAGCATGTTGTTCGAGATTACGCCGAACGATCCGGCGACGTTTGTCGGAGTGGCGATTTTGCTGGGGCTGGCGGCGCTGGCGGCGTGCTGGATTCCGGCGCGGCGGGCGATGCGGGTGGATCCGGTGGAGGCGCTGTGGGAGGGATGACCCGCCTTCGCCGAGGCTTCGATGGGCAGGCAGAGGGTGCGGGAGGGACGGGAGAAAGCAGATCCCTCACGCCGTTCGCCAAAGGCGGGCGACCGGGTTTGATTGTATGACGAAGGCGGC
>JBJKSI010000123.1:0-42336 GCA_046704165.1 Candidatus Acidiferrales bacterium | reverse complement strand
GGAACGATCCGTGTCCTTGGCGGTCGGGACGCCGGTTTCAAGAAGTGTTGCATGCGGGGCGGGCGGCTCGACGGGGCACGACGGAAGCATTATGAACGGTAGTTGGGGAAGGGCGCGGCTTTTGGGGCCGTGCCTTTTTTTTGTTGGGTGGTGCGCGCCACGGAAAAGCGGGGCGAAGCGCGAGTAGGGGCGACGCATGCGTCGCCCGTACGGGGATGAAGTTCAGAAAAGCAACCCACCGTTGCGGAAGGCGCAAGGTTGGGGCACCCGGCGCGGAGGTCGGGCTGCAAGGGGAAAGCAGATCCCTCACCACCGTTCGGCGGAAGGCGCCGACCGGGATGACAGGAGCGGGGGTGGGGCAAGGGGGAAAGCAGGTTCCTCCCGACTACGGGCGGCGGGGCGGGTGGGCAATGTGGGGCGGGCACAGCCAGGCCGCCAGAGGATGGCGAGCCGGGGGTCGGCTGTGTTACTGAGGGCGACCCGGTGGGTCGCCCCAGCGTACGCGCCATTGATGTAGACGGAGGCGTCCTTCGGGCTTGCCTGGAGCTCGACCTTGCCCTGTGAGGCGAACCGCGCAAGATAGGCAACGGAATAGAAAGACGCCGGATAGAAGGGCGGATAGAGATAATGCGGAGCGAAGTAAGGCGAAGCGGCGTAAAAGCTGTCGACGGATACACCACCGAGGACTACACGCACCTTCGGTTTTGAATGGCGCCGCTCTGGCTTCTCGCGTTGTAAAGCTCCTTGCTGCCCGTAAGCCAAACAAGTAAACAGGAGCAGGAGGACGGGCAGGATGCGAGAGCACAATTTGATTCCCATCGCAACCCCGTTAGCCGTGAACGTGAACTCATACAAGAAGTTTGCACCCCTTTAAGCGCATTTTTAAGAGATTGCGCTCGAAATGCGAACGGGCGGCAACTGTGGATTCCAGGGCCGGTGCAGGCTCCAGGTGATAACGGCTTCATCAACTGCAGCGTGTGGTGGCGTTGACAATCGTTCGTGCTTCCAGAAAATGGGCTTGCGCTTCCCGAAAGAAACCAGCGCCCGGATTACGGACTGTCTGCCCTTCCCTGTCCTTCCGCGCCAGGAGTTCCGTTCGCATGTATAGAGGCTGTTACAAGGCCGCAGAAGAACGAACGGCAATGGGTGCAGTCATTGCCGTTCGCCGCTTCCCGAGGGCGTTAGCGGCTACGTCGGGAGAAGCGCAGTTTCGCTCGCGGCGCGCACCGGGAGCTTCTGGATGCTGACGGCACTCAGAGTCCTCGTCGTCAACGATTCGGCAAGCGGGACCGAAGCGTTGCTGCGACTGCTGAAGGAGGGCGGCTACAAGGTGAGCTGGCGGCAAGCCCAATCGGGTCCCGAGTTGACGGCGTGCCTCGAAGAGGATTCCTGGGACATGGCAATCTGCGGTGTCCCGCCGACCGCTCTTGGCGGCAAGGAAACACTGAGCCTGATTCGCGAAAAAGGGCTGGAGTTGCCGGTAATCCTCTTCTGCGATCCGCTTCCCGAACCGGAGGCAATCGAAGCGATCCGGAACGGGGCAAGCGAGTGCATCGCCAAGGATCAGCCGGCGCAACTGCTTTCCGCGGTTCAACGTGAATTGCGCCTGGCCGGCGAGCGGCGGAGGAACCGCCCGATGGAAGAGCGAATCCGTCAGCTGGAGAAACTGGAGTCGCTGGGCAAGCTGGCTGGCGGCATCGCACACGATTTCAACAACGTGGTTAGCGCGATTCAGGGCTGGGCGGAACTGGGGGCAAGGGAAGTGGAGGCTTCGAGCGACGCCGGGGAATCGTTTGAGCAGATCCGGCAGCAAGCAGAACGCGCAGCGGTCCTGACGCGGCAACTGTTGAGCTATGCGCGGCGTGAAATGCTGGAGCCGTGCGAAGTGGACTTGAACCGCGTGGCCGGCGAGACGATTTCGCTGTTGCAGCGGCTGATCGGCGACAAGATCGAGATTACGTTGGCGCTGGTCCCGGACCTGGGAACCACGCGCGCAGACCCTTCGCAACTGGAGCGGGTGCTGATGAATCTCTGCCTGAACGCACGGGACGCGATGCCGGAAGGCGGCACGCTACGGATCGAAACGCGAAACGTCCCGCTGAAAGAAGGGGCCGGATTGCGACACAGGGATGCGCGGCCAGGCAGCTACGTACTGCTGGCGGTTTCCGACACGGGCGAGGGCATGAGCTCCGAGACGGTAGAGCGGATCTTCGAGCCGTTTTTCACTACCAAGGCGGCCGGACACGGAACAGGGTTGGGACTGACCACGGCGCTCGGGGTGGTGACGCAGTATGACGGCTGGATCGAGGTGAGCAGCCAGCCCGGTCGGGGCAGCACGTTTCACGTGTTCCTGCCGGCGAGCGAGGGAGCCTTCGAAAGCGCCGCGCAGAACGCAACGGGAAAGATTTTGGTTGTTCCGACCGGTCCATAGGCGGAAATCCCAATTGGAGCCAACTCTGCTCGGCCGGAGAACATTACCCTTCCCGAACGAGTAGATCCAGATTGTCTTCGAGTACGTGCAAAAGCTGCTCGACGTCGCCAAGCGTGTTGTAGAGATGGAAGGAGACACGCAGGCCGTTCTGGCGGCCGGAGGCGATGATGCCCCGCGCGTCGAGTTTGGAAAGGAGGGCCTGCAGGTTTTCGGCCTGGAGGACGACGAGCGGACCCTTGGTTGCAGCGGGCGTTTTGAGGCGGATGCGGAGGCGTTTCGCGCCCTCGACCATCGCCTGCGCCAGCATGCCGACGTGCGTGGCAATTGAGTCGAGGCCGAGGCCGGCGAGCAGTTCGATGCCGGGGATGGCGGCGTAGAGGTTGACGATCGAGGGCGTGCCGCTCTCGAACCGGCGCGCGGCGGGCGCGGGATCGAAGTGCTTGACGTCGAAAGCAAAGGGGTTTGCCTGACCGGTCCAGCCTGTGACGGTGGGCATCAGGGTGGGAATCAACTCGCGCCGGACATAAAGGAAGGCCAAGCCTGCTGGGCCGAGCAGATATTTCAGCGTGCCGCAAACGTAGAAGTCGACACCGAGTTCCTTCACATCGAGCGGGCGGGTACCGCAATCCTGGTAGCCGTCGAGCAGGAGCAGGGCGCCGCGGTCGTGGGCCAGGCGGGTAATGGCGGCGACATCCGAGCGGAAGCCGTTGAGGAAGCAGACGTGGGTGAGCGGAACGATGAGCGTGCGGTCGTCGACCACGCGCTCGTAGGCGGCGAGGGGCAGAGTGTCGTTTTCCGCGGGAACGAATTCCACCCGAGCGCCTCGGCGCTGTTGAGCCATCCAGATGTGTCCCATGGTGGGGAATTCGAACTCTCCCACGACAACTTTCGGGCGCTGTTCGAAGCTGAGGGCGCTGGAGACACCGTTGATGCCGGCAGAGGCGCTGGGAACGATCGCCACTTCATCGGGATCGGCGCCGATCAGGCGGGCGAAGACGGCGCGCGCCTCTTCGTATTTCTGCATCCAGACGTCCCAAGGGGATCCGTCCTGATGCCAGGAGACGATGTAGTCGAGCACGCCGGCCTCGACGGGGGCCGACAGGGCACCGTGGGCGCAGGAGTTGAGGTAAATCTTGCGCTCGAAGATTGGAAAGCGAGCGCGAATGTTGTTGACCACTTCAGCGGTCATTGCCAAGGCCGTTCTCCGTGCAGGCGTGAATGGGCAACCGGGAGCATCGTCGGGTAGTTCGCGTGACAAGCGCAGCCGTCGCAGTGTTGGCGCGGCGGCAAGGCCCTCCAGGCGCTCGAACGCGGGAGTGAATAAGGCAACTCCCAGACTCCGCTGGTGCCCGGAACATATAGCGCGTCGGGGAAATCGGCGTCAAGCGAGCGGAACGGCTTCACCCAAATAGCGGCATCTGATAGAAAGAGGATTCCCTCGGCCGGCGAAAAGTAGGAGGCCCGCGGGAACCAGGAGGCAAAGTCTTGGGTGATTCACATGGAAGCGCCACGGAACCTATCCCTTTCCATTCGGTCTTTTTTCGCAAAATCCGGCTTATCGCCGTCTTATTGCTGCCGGTAGGAACAGCGGGCGTCGCTGGGGCGGGGACGCAGGGCGCTTCCCTTACCCGGCAGTCGCACGTTTCGACTGCCAACACCGGAGGACTGGCACCGGCGCCCGGGACACATCTGGTGACGCTGACGCCACAGCCGGGCTGGTACACGGAGCCTTCTATTGCGGTGAACCCACACGATCCGAGTGAACTGGTGGCCGCCTACCAGGACAACGCGCACGTTTCCTATTCGACCAACGGCGGCCGAACGTGGGAAGCGGCCTCGGGAACGGCTCCGACGAATTACTTAGTGTCGGGCGACGTGTCGGTAACTTACGACGATCACGGCCATGCATTTCTCTGCTACATCGCGTTCGACAAGCTGGGCACGACGGATTATTGGGGCCACAACGCCACGCGCAACGGCATTTTTGTCCGGCGCTCGCTGGACGGAGGGAAAACCTGGAAAACGAACGACGTTGCGGTGATCCGGCACCCGACGGTCCCGGGGATTCCCTTCGAGGACAAGCCCTACATCGTCGCTGATGATACGCCTAACCCTTACGCCGGGAATCTTTACGTCGGCTGGACACATTTCACGCTGACGCAATCGACGATTCTGTTTTCGCGGTCGACCAACGATGGGCAGAGCTGGAGCAAGCCCATGACAATCAGCAAGGCCGGGCTGCCGCGCGATGACACGGGAGCCATGGAGGGTTTCGACGCGACGGTGGGGCCGGACGGCACGATCTATGCCGTCTGGTCGGACGGAACGCACATCCAGATGGCCACGTCGACCGATGGCGGCAGGCATTTCCATCGCTCGCGCAACATCATCCGGACCGCCCCCATCTATTTCAAACCAGCAGACGTGGTTCGCGGCGACGGATTCCCGCAGATCGCCATCGATCCGCGAGGCGGCAAGCGAGGAGGGCCGCTCTACGTCTGCTGGACCGACTACAGGAACGGCGACATCGACGTGTTCGTCTCGACCTCGACTGACCACGGGCGCACGTGGGGCCCGGCGGTGAGGGTGAACAACGACCCGAAGCACGACGGGGCAGACCAGTTTATGCAGTGGGCAGCGGTGGATCCGGTAACGGGCGACCTGTACGTGGTGTTCTACGACCGGCGGGCCGACCCGGAAAACCGCAAGGCGCCGATCACGCTGGCGCGTTCGACCGACGGCGGGCGAGCGTTCCGGAACTACGCGTGGACGCACAAGCCATTCGATCCCGACGACGCATTCATCGGGGATTATTCGGGCCTGGCGGCGTACAACGGCTGCGTCTACGGCACCTGGACGGTGGAAACGGCACACAAGACGGCGCCCGGGACCTGGGCCGGCGCGCGGAGCGGAGCGCATTCGATCGTCCGCGTTGGCGGAGCACGATTCCGGTCGCCGGACGGGCGCGCGCAGGCCTGCCAATAAAGACAAACGGCGAGCGACACTTTTTTCCTCGAATTCGTTGCACGCGAAGACCGCCAGCGGTGATAGGATTCGCTGGGTCCGCGCGCGGGACGAACGGGATCCCCGTTTTCATATCGGTCATCGGAGGATGTTGATGCGCGCCTGGAAGCTGTTGCCGTTGGCTCTAGTGATTTTCGTACTCGGCTGGTTTCTGCCGGCCGGGGCGCATGCCCAGGTGAACCCAGCCGTCTTTTCCGGAATGCGTTGGCGGACGATCGGACCCTTCCGCGCCGGACGCGTGCTGACGGTGACGGGCATCGAGGGCGAGCCGAACGTCTACTATTTTGGCTCGGTGGGCGGCGGGGTATGGAAATCGATCGACGGCGGGTTGACATGGTCGCCGATTTTCGACCATGAGCCAATCGGCTCGATCGGGGCGGTTGCCGTGGCGCCTTCGAATCCCAACATTACCTACGTGGGGACGGGCGAGGCCGATATGCGATCGGACATGTCGATCGGCGACGGCATGTACAAATCGACCGACGGCGGAAAGACATGGACGCGGATCGGGCTGGACGATTCTCGGCAGATCGCCAGGATCCTGGTGGACCCGAAGAATCCGAATCTGGTCCTGGTGGCCGTGCTGGGCCACGCCTATGGACCGAACACGCAGCGTGGCGTCTTCCGCTCGACCGACGGCGGGAAGACGTGGACCAAGGTGCTCTACAAGAATCCGGACACGGGTGCGATCGATATCACCTTCGACCCGACGAATCCGCAAATTGTGTACGCGGCGCTGTGGCAGGCGCGGCGGCCACCATGGAGCGTTTATCCGCCGACGGGCGGACCCGGCAGCGGGCTCTACCGCTCGACCGACGAAGGACAAACGTGGACGGAGATGAAGACGAGCGGCCTGCCGCCGAAGCCGTGGGGGCGTGTAGGCATTGCCGTGGCGCGAACGGGCGGCGGCAAGATCCTGTACGCGCTGATGAGTGGAACAAAGAACGGCGTCTACCGTTCAGACGACGGTGGGGCGACTTGGACGCTGGTGGGCACGGACAAACGGGTGCTGGGCCGGCAGTGGTATTTCGGCGGAATCTTCGTCGATCCCAGGAATGCAGACGTGGTGTATGTCGCCAACACAGCGCTCTACCGGTCTACCGACGGAGGGCACACGTGGGTGGCGTTCAAGGGCGCGCCGGGCGGCGACGATTATCACGACCTATGGATCGATCCGAATGATCCGAAGCGGATGATCGTGGGTAGCGATCAGGGAACGACGCTCACGGTGGATGGCGGGCAGCACTGGAGTTCCTGGTATAACCAGCCGACGGCACAGATCTACCACGTGGCCACGGACAACAGTTTTCCCTACATTGTGTACGGAGCACAGCAGGATTCGGGCGGTATTGCAGTGCTGAGCCGGAGCGATTACGGCAAGATCACCTTCCGCGACACGTTTCCCGGTTGGGGCGGCGAAAGCGGATACATCTTGCCCGATCCGAACGACCCGAACACGATCTACGCGAGCACGACCGGCGGCGGCGTGGTCCGGTACAGCCGGCGAACGATGGAGGGACTGAACATCTCGCCCTATCCCTTCTACTCGGAACTGAACACGAACATTTCGAAGGTGAAATACCGCTTCCCGTGGACGCCGGCGCTGGCGATCGATCCGTTCAATACGCGGACGATCTATTTCGGGGCGCAGATGCTATTCCGTTCGACCGACCGCGGATCGAGTTGGCAAATCATCAGTCCAGACCTGACCGGGAAGCGAAAGAACCCGCCGGAGTCGGTGACCGAGGGTCCGGCGACGGTGGAAAACGCCATGCAGCGCGGCTACGGCGCGATCAACACGATTGCGCCTTCGCCGGTGGAACACGGAGTGATCTGGACGGGCAGCGACACGGGGCTTGTCTACCTGACGAAGGACAATGGGAAGACGTGGCAGAACGTGACTCCGCATGGCCTGGGTCCCTGGGCGCGGATCGCGATGATCGAGCCCTCGCATTTCGACGCTGGCACAGCGTTTCTGGCAGTGAATCGCCACCGGCTGGACGACTACACGCCATACATTTACCGGACGCATGATTTCGGGCAGACCTGGACGCGGATCAACAACGGCATCAGCGCGCCTTCGTACGTTCACGCGGTGCGCGAAGATCCGATGCACCGCGGGCTGCTTTTCGCGGGAACCGAGACGGGCGTATACGTGTCGTTCGATGACGGCGGCCATTGGCAGTCGCTGCGGCTGAATATGCCGGCGACTCCCGTGCGCGACCTGACGATCCACGGCAGCGACCTGGTGATCGCCACGCACGGCCGCGGATTCTGGATTCTCGACGACATCAATCCACTACGGCAGGCCACCGAGGCGGAGCAGGCGAACGCTTTCCTCTTCCGTCCGCGCACAGCGTATCGCGTGCGGCCAGGCAACGAGCACGGCACACCGCTGCCGGCGGAGATTCCGCAGGCCGACAATCCGCCGAGTGGCGCGATCATCGACTACTACCTGAAGACCGCGCCGCGGGGGAACGTCACGCTGGCGATCCTCGACGCGCAAGGGCACGTGGTGCGCAGCTACTCGAGCGAGCATCCGCCCAAGCCAACGAAGCCTGGCACGGTGCCCTTCACGGCATCGTGGCTCAAGAAGCCGGAAGCGCTCTCGAATGCGGCCGGCATGCACCGCTTCACCTGGGATCTGCGCTACGCCTCGGTCGCACCGGCGGGCCGGCACTACTTCTTCCGCGGTGGCGGCGGACCCCTGGCTGTTCCGGGGCAATATCAGGTGCGGATGACGGTGAACGGCAAGTCCTATACGCGTCCGCTCTCGCTGCGAATGGATCCTCGGGCGCAGGT
Organism: Candidatus Acidiferrales bacterium; assembly: GCA_046704165.1. Taxonomy (GTDB): domain Bacteria; phylum Acidobacteriota; class Terriglobia; order Acidiferrales; family UBA7541; genus JAKASX01. The sequence continues at coordinate 34,079 of JBJKSI010000123.1, read as the reverse complement.
GTCACTGGCCGACCTCCAGAGCCAGTTCCAGTTGGCGATGCGAATCGAGGACAGCATCGACCAGGCCGGCAAGGCGCTCGGAGAGGCACGTGACCTGCAGAAAGAGCTGCAGGACCGGCACAACCGGCTGGCGGGCATGACCGGCGCGCAGTCGACGCTGGCGGCGGTTCAGGCGCTCCAGGACGAGGTGACAGCGATCACCAACGGTCCAAAGCCGGGCGGCACGGAGAAGGCAGCGCACAAGGCGGTGACAGCGAGCCTGACCGAGGTGCACGGACGACTGGGACGAGTCGAGGGCATCGTCGAAAGCGCTGACCAGGCGCCGACCATTACCGCGGAAGCTCTTTTCAAGGAAAATAGCCAGGCGCTCGACCAGTTGCTGGCACAGTGGAACGCGCTGAAGGGGACAAAACTGCCGGCACTGAATCAGCAGCTTTCCAGTGCGGGACTGCCGGTAATTGTGATCGGGAACAGACCAGAGGGAAGCCGCTAAAAGCACATTCCTCGCATAACCTGCCCTGGCAGTCCGCCAGGGCAAGGTGCAATAAAAGTCTGCCGCTTCCGGGCGGACAGTTACCTCACGAGCAATTCAGGCTCTTCCGATTCCATGCGCCGGGGGTGATTTTGTTATTCTTCCGGGCGCGAGCAAGGCACTCTCAGAGGACCTAAAAACATTCGCCAGAAAGTCAACACGGAGACGGGCCAGGGCACAGGGATGGGATTGCGGGCGAGGAAACCAAGAGAAAGCCCTCTGGTTTGGGTCGCCTTTGCCGCCATTCTCCTGATCTATATCTTGGGCACAACGCGGACGAAGCCGGTAGCTTCGTTCGGCACGATCGAATACGATGGGATCTACTTCACTTCGGCCAAGGCCATCGCATCTGGCGAAGGCTATACCCTTCCGGAATTTCCCGGGCATCTGCAGTCGATGCGATACCCGAAATTGTACCCTTTGATTCTGGCCGGCATCTGGAAGCTAGATCCGCATTTTCCCGGAAACGTGGCTTACGCCGTGGGACTCAACGTCGGGTTCGGTTGCCTGGCGCTGCTAGCAATCTTCCTGATGTTGCGCAACTGGCCCGGGCTAGGGGCACCACAAGCCCTTGCGATCGTCGGACTATTCGCGTTCAGCGGCTATTTCTTGTACCTGAGTGCAACCCTCATCGTGGGTGTGCCGTTCATCGCACTGATGCTGTGGGCGGCATGGTTTGCCGAGCGCAGTCTGGCGCGGGAGCCTGGGAAATGGGCCGCGGCCGGCAGCGGCGCCCTCGCCGGGATGTCGGTAGGGTTGCGACTCATGGGCATTCCCATCGTGGCGGGTATCGCAATTTTGCTGTTGTTCTGCCGCGAGTTTCGGCGACTCGTCTGGTTCTGCCTGCCGGCGCTGCCGTTGACGCTGCTCTGGTCCTGGCCGAAACTCGAAGGGTTTGCAAGGATCTGGGCGCCCGCCGCGCCGGTTGACCCGACGCGCTCGGGGTGGACGCAAACGGTTTGCTTCTACGGCAGTTACGCCTCGTGCTGGCAGATGAGCCTTCCGAACCTCGATGCACTCAAGACGACGATCCTGCTGAACCTGCGATTCGTCGCGCAAGAGCCAGGAATCCTGTTGCTCGAACCCCTGGGGACGAACGGCACGGTGCTGAGCCTGGTGCTCGTCATGCTGGTGAGCGCAGCAGCATATGTGGGCGTGGTGAGGAGTCAGCGGGAGGCGGGATGGCGTCCATTGCACGCGATCCTCGCCGCGTACCTGCTGGTGTTCCTGTTCTACCCGTTCAACCCAGGCAGATATCTGCTTCCTCTTGCGCCGCTGCTGGTCGCGGGGCTTTGGCTGTCTGTCGAGCATGTCGTCAAGATCATCGGCGCGCGGTGGCATCAGGGTTGCGGAAAAGATGAGCGAGTGGCCGCCTGGATTCTGGGAATCCTTACGGCCGCTCTGGTAGGAACGATCGCCGTCAACCTCTGCTACGCAATGCCCCGGAAGATCGAACAATTGGGGAAAAAGCACGCGGCGGTTCTGGCCGACGAGCAGGGCGCCTTCGCATGGATTCGCCAGCACGCAAACCCGAAGGCCAAGATTATTTCCTACGAAGAGGGCCTGACCTACCTGGCGACCGGGCGGCCCGCTATTCGGGCCATTTACTGCGTTTCCGAGGCCTCGTACTTGCAAGGCCCGCGCGTTCTTCAACATGATTTCGCGCGCATGACTGATGTTGCCAAACATATCCATGCTTCCTATTGGCTCACCACTCCCTACGATTTTCCAATGCAGGGGTCGAGCGATCGGATTCCCTTCCGACAGAAGGCAAACGAGCTGCTGGCCGCCGCGCCGATCCTTTATCACAGCAAGGACGGGAGGGTGACGCTTTACGATATTCGCTGCCTCACGGGAGTCGATCCGGCAGCCTGCGGAGGAAAGAAAATGACCAAGGCGGGGCGCCGGAATCATCCCCCGGGAACGCGGCAATCGCACGATGGAATGCAGCCTTCTCACCGCAAGTGGGGTAACCTGCAAGGCAATCGCAAACAGAGAAGGACTGCAGCTGTTTCCCGGAGCATCTATCATCGACGGGGCGGCTAAAGCGGTTCAAAGGCCCAAATTCTCATGGTCTATGCAGCGTTTTTCCCGTCTCCTCCGGTAAGCTGGAGCCTTCCAGCTGTGCACCACTCTAGTGGTCGTGCCGGAGTTGAACACTTGTGCTGACTCGCCGGCCACAGGAGGACAGAGAAGGCAGATGGTGGACGCGAAACGGCACCGGGAAGACCTGCCGGGCGGCAGACGGCGGAGAACCTGGCGCGTGTGGGCGACGCTTGGGGCCGTCCTGATCCTCTACATTTTCGGCGCGTCTCGGGTGCATCCGATAGCTGCATTCGGCTCGCATGCCGACGACGCTTTGTATTTTGCTTCGGCAAAATCGCTGGCGCAGGGGCACGGCTACTTCCTGCCCGGTTTTCCGGTCCGGCTACGGGCCAGCAAGTACCCCGAACTTTACCCGCTGGTGTTGGCAGGCGTCTGGAAGATCGACCCCCATTTCCCAAGCAACGTAGCACTGGCTGCCGGACTGACGATCGCCTTCGGCTGCGCCGCGCTGTTGTTCATTTTTCTCCTGTTGCGACGCTGGCCGGGATTGGGCAACTGGCAGGCGCTCGGAATCGTGGCGCTTTGCGCTTTCAATGTCGGGTTCCTGGAGTTGAGCGCGGCCGTTATGACCGGCATTCCCTTCCTGGCAGCGATGCTTGGAGCGATCTGGCTGGCGGAGGCGTTCGCCGGAAACGCAGAGAAAGGTTCGGGAAGCGGGTTCGAAACCCAGCCCCATCGTGGGCAAGGCATCAGCCGGGGAGGCGCCGGATGGTCGGCGGTTGGCGCGGGGCTACTTGCCGGATTGTCGGTGAACCTGCGCAGCCTGGGGGTGGCCGCCGTGGCGGGCATCGGGCTGGCGCTGCTGCTGCGTCGGGAATATCGCAGATTCCTGTGGTTTTCGCTCGCGGCAGCACCGCTGACGCTGATCGCACTGTGGCCCGCGCTCACCGCACTGCTGCACCCAGCAACCGCGCAGCCGGCGGTGGGGCTGCAAAGCACCGGATGGTCACAAACGGTCTGCTACTACAGCAGCTACGCCTGCAACTGGCGAATGAACGTGAGCAGCCCGGCAGCGCTGAAAGCGGTGATCCTGACCAACCTCAAGCTGGTGATCGAGGCTCCGGGCCTGCTCCTGCTCAACCCGCTCCGTGCCGACGGACGGGTCTGGAGTTTCGTGCTGATCAGCCTAGCCAGTATCGGCTGTTACACGGGAGTGGTGCGATACCTGCGCGAAGCGGGATGGCGGGCGTTGCCGTTGGTGTTTGCCTTTTACGTCCTGGTGATTTTGCCTTGGCCGTACCCGATCCGGCGATTCATTTTGCTGTTCCTTCCGCTGTTCTTCGGAGGGCTCTGGCTCGAAGGCCGGCACCTGGCGATGCTGGTGGCACGAAATTTCCGAAGAAGCCATTCACTCAGCGAGCGCGTTGCGGCAGGCCTGTTGGCGGCGGGGGGACTCGCGCTGGCATTGACGATCGTGGCCAACTACGCCTATGCGATGCCGTCGAAGCTGGTGAGCAAGGCCTCTGAAAACAGGAAGATCCTGGCGGCGCAAAGGGGCGCCTACCGGTGGCTTCGCGAACATGCCGCCCCGGATGCCCGCGTAATCGCTTATGAGGATGGTCTTCTCTATCTGTACACGGGGCACAAGTCGGTCGTCCCGATCGCGTGGGACACGGAAGGGGTGTATGACGGTGACCGTCGGTTTAGAAGGCATGACCTCGCCAATATGGCCGACGTGGCGCATCATATCCGGGCCAGCTATTGGCTCGCCACACCCTGGGACTTCAATCTCGACGGCCCGGAACGCCGGGTGCTGCTCGATCGCGAAAATCAACTACTGGCAGCGGAGCCGGTCGCCTATCAGGACGCCGCAGGCAAGGTGCGGCTTTATGGTGTCAGTTGCCTCACGGGAGCGGCCGCCCAAGGCTGTTCCGGGAAGACGGGGGCGTGGAACAGGGGACGTGCGACGCCAATTTTGGCCCAACGCATCCATCACGTGCGATTCTAGCCAGTTCAACGGATACGTGGTGTCGCGTGCCGGGGTGGGGAACGGAAAATGTCAACGCCGCTCGGGCCAACCGGCGCAGAGAGGCGTCCCGTACGGTTTCAGAATCGCTGGAGTGCGGATTGGTTTGTTATTCTTCATGCCGCTCAATGGTTACAAAAGGGCAGCTTGCCGCTGCCGGCTGTCTGAAAAGGAAAATGCGCCCCGGCGTTTTACAAGGAAATTCGTTCCCGAGCGGGCGGCGGGAAAACGTGTGGACTTGGGCAGCGCTTTCTGTGGTCTTATTGCTCTACATTTTGAGTGTCCTTCTTCCCAGGCCTGTTGCCACATTCGGCATATTTGGGGATGACGCGTCCTATTTCGCCGCAGCTAAAGCACTCGCCGCCGGACGAGGGTACATCATGCCCGGATTCCCTGGTCGCCTGCCCGCAATGAAGTACCCAGTCCTGTATCCGATGCTTCTGGCGGGAGTTTGGAAGATCGATCCACAATTCCCCGGAAACCTGGCGCTGGCTGTGGGGGTCACGGCGAGCTTCGGGTGCCTGGCCCTGTTGGTAACCTTTCTGATGCTCCGCCGGTGGCCGGGACTTGGCGACCGGTCGGCGCTGGCAATCGTCGCACTCGTTGGTCTCTCCAGTGGGTTCGTTTACCGCAGCGCTCTGGTCGCCAGCGATATCCCGTTCATGGCGCTAATGCTGGGTTCGGCTTGGCTTACCGAGCGCAGCCTCGCCGCGGAACCAGGCAAAGCGGCCGCAGCCGGAGCGGGGGTACTCGCCGGAATGTCGGTTGGCCTGCGAGCCCTAGGGATTACGGTGTCCACAGGGATAGGGTTGTTGCTGCTTGTCCGCAGGAAATTTCGCCGATTCTTCTGGTTTTGCCTGTTTGGCTTGCCTCTAACGGTGCTGTGGTCATGGCCGTTGGTCAGTGCGGTGCTCGGTTTGTCAGTTCCCGTCGTGGCGGGAGACCCTACGCGGACGGGATGGACGCCTGACGGAATATCTACGCGGGGAAGTGGACCCGGGAGACCCTACGCGGACGGGATGGACACAGACAGTCTGTTACTACAGCAGTTATGCCTGTGAATCAAGAATGAACCTTCCCAACCTTGAAGCGATCAGGTCGATGGTCTTTTTGAACCTGCGCCTGATTGCCCAAGAACCGGGGGAGGCACTCCTGCGCCCGCTTGCCACGAATGATGCTCTTTGGAGCGTAGTGCTCGTGATGCTACTGAGTGCGGCGATTTACGCTGGCGTCGCCAGGCACTGGCGTCGGGAGGGGGCACGCCCGTTGCACGCAATCCTTCCCTTGTATGTGCTCGTGATCCTGGTGCATCCTTTCGACCCCGGCCGATACTTACTGGCCTTTTCTCCGCTATTCTTTGCAGAGCTTTGCTTGCAGAGCAAACATTTCAGTGAGGCGGTCGCACGGCGCCTTGGGCAGGACTGCGGACTTGACGAACGCTTGGCAGGCTGGGCTCTGAAGACGGGAGCTCTTGTCGTGCTGTCAACGATACTCGTCAACTATGCCTATTTCGTGCCGCGAGCGCTGTCTAATGTGGGCGTTAAGCATGAGACCGCGCTCGCAGATGAGAAAGGCGCCTACGAATGGCTCAGGAAACATGCGGCACCGAGTGCGCGAATCATCGCTCACGAGGACGATCTCACTTATCTCTACACTAGCCGTCGCTCTCTTACTGCGATCGCGACCCTCACGGAGGCATTCTACATCCACAACCGGCGCATCACCGAGCACGATGCCGAACACCTAGCCGACGTGGCACGCCATATCGACGCCTCCTATTGGCTCACGACTCCTTACGATTACCCACTGGGAAAAAATGCTGACCGTGTCCTACTGCGAGCCACGCAAGAGGACTTACTGCAGCCAGCGCCGGTTGTGTATCGGAGTCGGGATGGGCTTGTTGTGCTCTACGATACACATTGCCTCTGGGGGACTGGCGCATGTGGTGGTGCCAGCATTAAAAATAATAAGGTCCCCTGAACGGCTGGATGACAAAAGCCATGCGCCAAACGGAATTCCGTACGTGGCGTAACGCGTAACGGCCATAGGGGAATCTGGCAGACTTCTCCGTGGGAGTGCCCGTCCGGGGGCTGAGTAGTTGGTAATAATCGAAAATGGGAAAGAGAATATTGACCAATCCCCACGAAAGTCAAGCGAGGTGGAAGCGTAGATGGGGGGTCTGGGCGTGGGCGGGCCTGATTGCGATTCTGCTCTTCTACGCTCTCTGTGTCCTTCATGCAAGTCCAATCACTACATTTGGTACTACGGCGGACGACGCGCTGTACTTCGCTTCAGCGAAGGCTCTGGCTTCTAACCAGGGATACGTACTGCCGAGCTTTCCTGTTCGGCTCAAAGCCACGAAATATCCGGAGTTGTATCCCCTACTCTTGGCTGGGATTTGGAAACTCGACCCGCGCTTTCCAGACAACGTCCGTATTGCCGCCCACGTAACGCTCGCCTTCGGCTGTGTCGCGCTGATCTTCATTTTCCTTTTGCTTCGTTTGTGGCCCGACCTAGACGACTGGCAGGTTCTCGGCATTGTCGCGCTATGTGCTTTCAGCCGCTATTTTCTCTACCTGAGTGGTTGCGTAAGGACGGAGGTCCCTTTCATTGCGGTATTGTTGGCGGCCGTCTGGTTCGCAGAACGACACAGGTGGGGCAGCGGCGCAGCTTTTGCCTCGGGCCTGCTGGCTGGTCTCTCGGTAGGATTCCGCAGCCTGGGGGTAGCGGCCGTGGCAGGAATCGGCCTGTTTCTGCTCATCAGGCGTGACTTTCGGCGGGTGGCCTGGTTTTCCCTTGCCGCCCTGCCGATCGCCCTAATTTGGCTTTGGCCCGCTTTGGCGGCGATGTTCCAACCGGGTGGCATTCGGGCAAGCGCTCCGCTTGGAGGTTCTGGCTGGGCACAAACGGTCTGTTACTACACAAGTTACGCTTGCAGCTGGCAAGTGGACGTCAATAGTCCGAGGGCGCTCTTTGCGGTGGTTGTGACAAATTTGAGGAGCGTCATGCAGGAGCCTGGGAGGTATCTTCTGTTCCCGTTTGCAGGGCGAAATACGCTCTGGAACCTCGTCCTTGTAACGCTCGTTAGTGCCGCATGTTACATAGGGGTCTTCCGGCACCTCCGAAGAGCCCGCATTGAGCCCTTCGTGATCGTCTTTACATGCTATCTTCTGATCGTCGTACCGTGGCCATGGACGCCGGGGCGTTTCCTTATGACATTCCTACCCCTTTTCATTGGCGGCCTTTGGGTAGAGTGCCGGCATATTACCAAGCTCGCAATCACCCGCCTTCGCCCGAGTTACCCGCTGGGCGAACGTGCCATTGCCGGGGCCTTTGTGGCGGCGATTGTGGTGTTGATCGCGCTGACCAGCGTGAATTACGCGTATGCGATCCCCTCCCAATTGGCGGAGCTGGCTACGGAACATGCGCGAGTGCTTGAGGGCGAGCGCGGTGCATTTGAATGGATCCGAGAGCACACAACTCCGGGTGCCCGCATCATCGCATACGAAGACGGCCTTCTTTACCTCTATACGGGGCGTAAATCCATCATTCCCATCATGGCCCACACACAAGATTTTTACCAGAATGACCGCTCCTTTAGCGAGTACGACGCCAGCCACGTGGCCGATGTCGCCCGGCATATCAAGGCCAACTACTGGCTGGTCACTCCCGCCGACTTTGATCTTACAGACAGCAAGGACGAGGCCATTCTGAAGAAAAGTCAGCAGAGTTGGCTGGCGGGGTCGCCAGTTGTGTATCGAGACGCCAGCGTGGGAGTTCGGCTCTACGACGTGGCGTGCCTCACTCGAGAAAAAAAGAAGGGCTGTGTCACGGGCGATGCCGTATCAATCGCTACTGCACACGCGCCATAGAGCCTTTGCTCACCTCGGAGCCCTGCCCTTCGCGATGTTCCGAGGCCCCTCAAGCAAGGATCGGGACCTGGCTGGAGCAACTACCGAGGGTCAAGTCGCTGTTGCCCCCCGCTGGCGGTTAACGCCAAGGGGATCGGATGGGTGGTAAGGGCAGCAACTGAACTTCTTTGGGGACTAGAAAGGGACGCTCGGCGGAGAGGCGGGCTGCGTGGTCCGTTCCGGTTTGGGACAAAGCGGCGGGTTTCAGTACAGGGGACGGCAGGCGCTGGGCAGTGCCATTTGGCGAATCCCGTTATCCAGTGCATTTTCTGCTGCTTGGCAGCGCACCTGTCCGCCCGTATGGCCCTGGGTGTGCTTGAGGGCATTGTTGCTGAGGCGTGTCGATTGAGCCAGCGATTGCGAAAGATCACGACCATCACAAATGCCGAGGGGGAAGACGGGTCCGATGGGTTGCGACTTCGTTTTGCCTCCGAGCCGCAGTCCACGCGCGAGGGAGGATCCGCGGACTTTGTGCTGCCAGACGGTCGGCCCGAACGAGTTCCACGAAGAGTGTTTGGGCAACGTCGCAGAGGTAAATCGAAAGGGCCGGCGGAGACATGTTCCGACTGACAAAGGGTCGGACGGCACGAAAGCTGCGGCGAGCGGTGATGCTGGCGAGCGGGCTCTCTGTGGCGCTGGCGATCTTGACGTTCGTGAGCTTCGACGTGGCCCACCGGCGGCGGGACGCCATCGCGCAAGCAAAGTTGATTTCCAGTCTCACCGCTTGGCGGCTTGCCCGTGCTGCTGGAGATCATCGCAGCAACTGGGCCGGGACCGTGTTGGAACGGCTGAAGCGGCAGCCGAACGTCGTTTCCGCGTTCCTGCTGGGGACGGACGGGCACGTGGTGGCCCGGTACGTCCGCGGCCGTCAGCCGGGGGATTCCCACACGCCAAAGCTGCGGCCGGCAGGAGACTATCGCGCAGGCATGCTGGAGGTCTCGTACCGAACGGTCGCCGTGCCGGGCCGGACACCCGAAACGCTCTGCCTGACGTTCGACACAGCCAGGTTTCTCGGTCCTTGGGAGCCGCCGGCAGGCCTCGCACTGCTGCTCCTGGGCTCTTCCCTGCTGCTAGGTCTGCTGCTTTCGCTCAAGATGCAACGGGCGATTGCCGAACCGATTCTACTGCTGGCCCGCGCGGCGCTGCGCGTGGCTGTGGAGAAGGACTACAGCCTGCGGGCACCGGTCATCGGACAGGATGAAGTCGGTTTTCTTTCCGAGCGGTTCAACGAAATGATGGCGCAGATCGAGGGCACGAACGCCGCGCTCGAAGCCTCGCGGCAGACATTGGAATTCCGGGTAGCGGAACGAACAGCCGAGCTGCAGCAGCAGATCGCGGACCGCAAGCGAGCGAAGGAGGCCGCCGAGCAGGCCAACCAGGCCAAGAGCGAATTTCTTGCCAACATGAGCCATGAAATCCGTACGCCGATGAACGGCATCCTCGGCATGACCGGCCTGGCGCTGGAGACGGAACTAACCAACGAGCAGCGCGAGTATCTGACGCTGGTGAAATCGTCGGCTGATTCCCTGCTTTCCCTGCTGAACGACATCCTCGATTTCGCCAAGATCGAATCCGGGAAGCTCGATTTCGAAAGGATTCCCTTCTCGTTGCGGGACGATCTCGGTCCGAAGATGAAATCGCTCGGCCATCTGGCCTTTTCGAAAGGAATCGAGCTGGCCTGGCGCGTGCGGCCCGAGGTGCCGGACGGCCTGGTCGGCGACCCCAGCCGCTTGCGGCAAGTGCTGGTCAATCTGGTAGGCAACGCGATCAAGTTCACCGAACGGGGCGAGGTGGTGGCCGATGTCTCACTCGAAACCGCCGTCGACGACGTGCAACTCCATTTCGCGGTCCGCGACACCGGCATAGGCATTCCCGAAACCCAACGCCAAAGGATTTTCGAGGCGTTCACCCAGGCCAACAGCTCGACCACGCGCAAATTCGGCGGCACAGGGCTGGGTCTGGCGATCGCGAAGTATCTGGTGGAACAGATGGGGGGACGCATCTGGGTGGAAAGCGAGGTAGGCCGTGGCAGCACGTTTCACTTCACTGCACGGTTCGCCCCAGCGCCGGCAGACGCCATTGTTCCGCGCGTAACGCCAGAAACCAGGGTGAAGGATTGCCATGCACTCATCGTCGACGACACTCCCGTCAACCGGCTCATCCTTATGGAAATGTTGCGCAATTGGCACGTGGACGTGGAGGAAGCCGCGAGCGCTCAGGCTGCGTTGGAATCCCTGCGGAAGGCCAGCGTGGACGGCCATCCCTTTGAGTTGGCCATCATCGATGCGCAGATGCCCGAAGTCGACGGATTCGCACTGGTGGAAAGCATCAGGGTAAGTCCGGAACTCGCGCGAACAAAGCTGATCCTGCTCAGTTCCATCGGCCAATCGGTGAATCGAGACGCCAACCGGCCGGCCGGAATCGCCGCATTCCTGAGCAAGCCGGTGCAGCAATCCGAGCTGTTCGACACCGTGCTCAGGGTAATGAACGGGGCACCTGCCACACCGGCACGGCCGGCACCGGCAACACCCCCGCTCACGGCCGTCCGCGGCCGAAGGGTCCTGCTGGCCGAAGACAACGTCATCAACCGGCGCCTGGCGGCTCGCCTGATCGAGAAGCAGGGCTGCACACCACTGCTGGCAACCAACGGCCAGGAAGTGCTCGAACTGCTGTCGCATGTGCCGGTGGACCTGATCCTGATGGACGTGCGGATGCCGGGGCTCGACGGGCTGGAGACCACGCGGAGGATTCGCGAGCGGGAAAAATCGTCAGGCGGGCATCTGCCGATCGTGGTGCTCACCGCCCACGCAATGAAGGGCGACCGCGAGCGATGCCTGGCTGCCGGCGCCGACGACTATCTGGCCAAACCGATTGAACCATTAAGAATGGCCGCCGTATTCCATCGCTATCTGCGGTCGGGCCCGACGAAATACGTGGCAAACGAGGAAGCGGCTGCGCACCTCCCGGACGAGAAGGATGCGATCGATACCGAATCACTGCTGAAGCGGCTGGAAGGTGACCGCGAACTGCTGGCGGAGATGGTGGGACTGTTCGAAGGCGAGGAGAAAACCCTCGCCCGGCAGGCGCGAGAAGCGCTCGCGAAGAGCGACTTCCGCGCGTTGGCGCGGGTTGCACACACGCTTAAGGGAGCTGTGGCCAATTTCAGCACCGGGGCCCCCTTCCGCACAGCCGAAGAGCTGGAGGCCGCCGCGAGGGACGGCTCAGCCAAACGCGCCGAGGAAGCCAGCGACCGGCTTGAAATCACGCTGAAACGGCTTGGCAAAAGCCTGGCGCCGTTTCGGGCAGGAGTTCCGGAATGAAAGATGCATCGGCAGGCCAAACCCGGTCACCCGAGACAGCACCCGGCGGAGGCGAGTCCGCACGGGTGCTCGTAGCCGAAGACGATCCCGTCTCGCGTAGGATGGTCGAATCCCTGCTCCGCAAATGGAGTTACCAGGTACAAACGGTAGCCGACGGCGCGGACGCCTGGCGATGCCTGCAGTCGCACGACGGGCCACGGCTGGCGCTGCTCGACTGGATGCTGCCGGGACTCGAGGGGATCGAGATCTGCCGAATGCTGCGGCAGCACGGTTCCCGGCCTTACGTCTACATCGTGCTGCTCACTGCGGTGAGCCTGAAGCAGGACCTGATCACTGCGCTCGACGCGGGCGCCGACGACTACCTGGTGAAGCCGTTCGATGCGGCCGAGCTACGCGCGAGGTTGCACGTCGGCCGGCGCATATTGAGGGCGCAGGACGAATTGATCCTTGCGCGGGAAGCGCTGCTTTTCCAAGCGACTCACGACCCGCTGACGGGTTTGTGGAACCACCGCGAGGTGCTGCGAGTGCTCGAACAGGAACTGGTGCGCGCGGACCGTGCCAGCCAGTCGCTGGCTGTTTTCATGATCGATCTGGACCATTTCAAAACGATCAACGACCGATACGGCCATCTGACCGGCGACATGCTGCTCTGCGAGGTTTCGCGGCGGCTGGCCACTTGCGTCCGCCCCTACGATTCCGTCGGACGCTATGGCGGCGAGGAGTTCCTCGTTGTCGTACCAGACATCAACGCGGAAGCGGCCTGCGTGCTCGCGCTCCGCATCCGGCGTGCACTCTCGGACGGGCCAATGCTGAGCGCACGAGGGTCAGTCGTGGTAACCGCCAGCATCGGCGTAGCCGTCAATCACCCGGGCGACCGGCACGGGCCCATGGGGCTGGTGCGCGCCGCCGACATTGCCCTTTACCGGGCGAAGGAGCGTGGGCGCAACCGCGTAGAGCTGTGTCCACCGGAAGAAGAGTTGCTGATGAACGCCGCTTCGGCGGGCTCGAACGCCTGACGAGCGTGGCGAGCCGCCGGGAGAGGAATCAGCGCTCCGGGAGCGTGAGGAAAGTGGCCCAAGCGTGGGCGCGCTCCTCGCCGGCAACGGTCTTCATTGTCGCCTCGGCCAAAATCTTGCGCTTGCGCCTTTCGACAACGCGGGCGGAAACGCGCAGCGACTCGCCGACGCGGACCGATTGGCGGAAGCGGACCCGGACCTCGGCCGTCAATGCCTCCCAATGACTTTCGACAACAGCGTGGGACATGGCCTCGTCAAGAACCGTGGTGACGATGCCACCGTGGATGATTCCTTGAAAACTTTCAAGGTTTTCCGCCGGGGTCCATTCCAAACTGACGCCACCGGGCAGCGGCGGGCCGAATTTCAGATGGAGGCCGCGAGGATTTTCGCTGCCGCATGCAAAGCAGGACGGGTTCAGCTGTGGTGTTGACCGGCGTTCGGAGTTTCCCTCAAAACTCTGCGCGGGCGTAGGATGGCAGGGTTGTGTTCGTGATTGCACTTGTAGTCTCCTGTAATCCATGCGGGGCATCCGCTTTGGCGCGCCACAGGTTTCATGCCCGGTCCTTCCCGGAGTCTTCCTCCAGCGCGAACTCCCAGGCGCAATAGGCACCCTGCGGCGCCTGAGGCGGGCAATTGAGGCACGTGGTGCGGATGCGAAGATCAATGGTCCTGGCAAAAGTGGAAAACTCGACCAGGCCCACATCCCGGCATGGGAAATCGGGCAGACCCTTGCGCCGGCGCGTCTCCTGGACGCGGCAAACGTCCATGAAGAAGCGGAGACGGCTCCCTTCCCTGACCCATTCGGTGTGTTGCGCATTCACCATGCTGTACATGCGCAACCCAAGAGCTTTTTCCAGTGCGGGCAAACCGCCGCCCGGAGCGATGGCAAACGTCGCCATGATCCGCCGAGCTTCTGCAGCGGCAAAGCGTTCCCACGAGCGCGCATCGAGGTCGATCGCCGTTTCCATTCCGAAACGTTCTTCGGCCGCCAGAAACCAGCACCCGTCGTGTGCGAGCCAGTTCCTGGCGAACATTCCCAGAGCCCGGAGCAGATCTTCCCTGCTCATTTCATCGAATGCGCTCATTGCCCGCTCCAGCCCAATTTAAAGACCGCAGAAGAATCTGTCACATCGCCGGGTTGCGGGTCCAGTCCCAATTTTCCGCAAGAGTTACCTTCAGACGGGTTGCGGCGGCCCGTTGGGGACAGGGGCGGCCATCAGGCGCTTCAGCAACGGGATGATCGCCGTAGCCACAAGGGCGCAGGCGAGCGCGCCTCCGCCGAGCCAGGCGAAAACGCGTGTGTAGAAGTGAAGGGTTTCGGTGGCGCGTATGACGCCGGTGGGAATGCTGGCCAAACCCGCTATGGCCCCGCCAGCGAACAGCCCCACGCCCATGCCCAGGAACCACGCTCCCATCATGATGCCGCGGGAACGTTCGGGCACGAGTTGCGCGACCATGGAAAAGCCCAGTGCGCTGATCAGCAGTTCGCCGAGGGACTGAGCGCAGTAGCCGGCCACCAGCCACCAGGGGGAGACAATACCCGCCTGGGCGGTGAGTCCACTGGCCGCGTAGAGAAAGAATCCGATGGCGAGCAGATAGAGGCCGGCAGCGTATTTGGTGGCAATCGAAAAATCGCCGCGGCTGGTCTTGCCCATACGCTGGTAGAGCCAGGCAAGCGGCAGGGCCAGGACAACCAGCCAGAACTGGTTGAGATCCTGGAACTGGGCCGGCGCGACGTGCAACCCAAGAAGGCTATGCCTGACGTTGCGCAGGGCGAAAAGCGTGAGCGAAGTGTAGATCTGCTGGTTGTAGATGGCCCAGATGATGGACATCACGGTGAAGATGATGCAAGCCACCACTCGTTTCCGTTCCTGCCGTTCGCCCGTCACCAGCAGGTGAACGAACACGTAGATCATGAGCACGAAGAACAGAGCGACAACAGCAAGCGCCACCCGGCGATAGCGAATGATTTCCGAGAGCAGCCAGGCGATCAGCAGCGAGCCGGCAATGACGGTACCGAGTTTCGGCCAATGAAGTTTCTGGAAGTCGGGGGCAGTGCCGTAGGGACGAAGGAAGCCGCGGAAGATGCCGTAATTCAGCAGGCCGAGCGTCAGGCCGATGGCGCTAAGGCCGAAGGCGAGGTGCCAACTGTCGAAGCGCAGCGGACCTACGGCAATCATCCAGCTCGGATGGTTCTTGATCCACGGGGTGAGCAGGATCGAGACAAACGAGCCGATGTTAAGCGACATGTAGTAGATCGTAAACAGGATGTCGAGCTTGGAATGTTGACCCTCGTAGAGGCGGGAGACCAGGTTATTGGGGTTGACCTTGAACAGGCCGTTGCCCAGTGCAATCAGGCCCATGGCGGGGAAGAACGTCGCCGCCAGCGGGATGGAGAGCACCACGTAACCCAGACCGAGCGTCGTCGCTCCGAGTACCAGCGTGCGGCGGGCGCCGAGCACGCGGTCGCCGATATAGCCGCCCAGCATCGGCATGGAGTAGACGAGGGCAGAAAAGGCTCCCCAGATGATGTCGGCACGGGCGTCCGGCATCCTGAGACGCTCCACCATGTAGAGCACCATGATGGAAGCCATTCCGTAATAGCCGAACCGCTCCCAGATCTCGACGAAAAACAGGACGAAAAACGCCTTGCGGGGATGGCGCGTGGCAATCGGGCTGGATGGCTCCATTCGACCTCTCACACAGCGTGCAATTGCCGGGAACCGGCCTGGGCATCTTCACCGTTCCGTTCGACTCAAAGCATGCCCCAACGCGGCCCGGATTCCGGCCACAGGCCTAACACTCCAAAATCATGTCTGCCTCGCCGATGGCGCAGACAGGCATATGAGGTGAATTCTTCGTAAACGCGGCCTTGCCGTAGCAATCGATCAGGATCAGACCTGCTTCGCCGCCCAGTTCCGCCTCAAGCTGCCCCAGCGCTTCATCGGCGGCCTGCCGAGGGTCGGCGTATCGCTCATTGAAAAAAGCGGCCAGTCGCGCCAGAGTCATGCGAAGAATGTGCTCGCCGTCGCCGGTACAGGAGACGGCGACGCGTGAATCGGCGTAGGTGCCGCAGCCGATGATCGGCGTATCGCCAACCCGGCCGGGGAGTTTGTCGGCGATACCGCCCGTGGAGGTGGCGGCGGCGAGTTTGCCGGCGTTGTCGCAGGCGGCGGCACCGACCGTGCCGTGCTCGCGCTCCCACTGCTTTCGCCTGTGCTCGACGATGAGCTGAGACGGATCGCAGCGGTCGAAGCCCTGTGCGAGAGCGAAGCGCTCGGCACCCTCTCCGATCAAGAGCACGTGAGGGCTGGCCTCCATTACGCGCCGAGCGACACGAATCGGATGGAGCAGACCCGTCACTCCGGCAACAGCGCCGGCCGCCCGCGTCGCGCCATTCATGATGGCGGCATCGGTTTCGACACGGCCTTCCCTATTCAGCACGGAGCCGCGGCCGGCATTGAAAAGCGGCAGGTCCTCGAGGACGACGACGGCGGCTTCCACGGCATCGACCGCGGAACCTCCTCGACGCAGGATCGCCCAGCCAGCTTCGGCCGCCTGCTTCACTCCCACCATGCGCTCGGGGATCGTGCTTTCGTCGACGCGACCGCAACCGCCATGCACAATGATGGCCGGTATGGTCATGCCGTTCGTCGCGCCCGAGAATGGATCAGTGGTGTTCGGTCCACGCGCCTTGCATCCATGGAGCAATCGCAGTGCGAACCTGCGTTCACGGCCAATCCTCTGCAATTACGCGGCGGGTTTCCTCGACGGCGGTTCGCCAGATCGCCAGCATCTGCTCGTCAGGGCGCTGGTAAAGGCCGCCCAGATTACCATCCCCGATGCAGTCCCTCACCTGCTGCGGGGACAGCGAGCGCATCCGCGACATGTCGCTCGGGGACTTAGACTCCGCCGGATAGCTGACACCCTTCAGACGCGTCCAAGAAAAGTTCTCCATCCAGGACGCGTGACTCGCTACCGGGTCGACTTCCATCACCTTGGCCCAAGTGGCGGGCGCATTCCACCAGTTATGGAATTTCACCGACACGCCGGGCTTTGTCGCAAGCCATGCGGGGATCAACGATTGGGCGGGAGCATTGCCACCGTGGCCGTTGACCACAACGATGCGCTTGAAGCCGTGTGCCGCGAGGCTCTCCAGAATCTCTCGCATCAGGCACACGTAGGTTTCCACACTGATCGAGACCGTTCCCGGGTAGGCCATAAAGTACGGCGTCACGCCATAAGGCAAGCCGGGAAAGACCGGAACTTTCAGTGGCTCCGCGGCTTCTATCGACACGCGTTCCGACAAAATATAGTCGACACACAGGCTGAGCTGGGCGTGCTGCTCCGTGCTCCCAATGGGCAAAACCGCCCTGTCGTCGCGTTTGAGATAGTCCTCGACCACGCTCCAGTTCATGTCGCAAATCTTCACGCCTCACCTCCCAAATCCTTCCGCATTGCCTGACCCATAAGCGGACGAATGAATCCGACCCGGGAAAACGCCTTTGCCGGCCCAATACCAAATCGCTCGCGTCAACGCCGGTCGCGGGGCTGACGGACCCATAGCTGTATAGTCGTTCCTTCCGTGGAAGGCAAGACCGGAATTTCGACCGGAATTTCGGCTTCCTGAAGGTGGCGGTTCCGCACGGAGTCAGTGGTTCGGCGTTGGTTACGGCAGGTCGTTCGCCTGTAGGGGTGTCTTTCCATGGTGGGAAACCAACTCGGTTAGGATTTGGATTCCGCGCTCCACCGGCCACTCCTCGGCCGTACGACGGGCCGCGCTCCCCATGGCCCGGATTCGTTCGGGACAACGAACGAAATGCCACATTCTCTTCGCGAGAAGATCTGGATCGACAGGGGAAGGAAGCAGGAACCCATTGTCGCCGTCCTTGATCCTGTCCACGGCCGCGCCGCAGCGATCGCTGGCGATGACCGGCAGGCCATAGGCCATCGCTTCCGCGATTAC
This sequence comes from Candidatus Acidiferrales bacterium, assembly GCA_046704165.1. Taxonomy (GTDB): domain Bacteria; phylum Acidobacteriota; class Terriglobia; order Acidiferrales; family UBA7541; genus JAKASX01. The sequence goes on along the minus strand of JBJKSI010000123.1, from coordinate 16,262 downwards.
CACGCCGAAAGGCTCATAGCCGGAGGCGGGATGGACCAAACAATCGGCCTCTTCCTGCAAGTATCTCGCGACGGCCGATTCGTCGAGGAATCCCCGGAAATTCACCCTGCCCCCGACTCCTGTCTTCACGGCGATCCGCCGGAGCGCGGCAAGTTCGGGCCCCGAGCCGATGACGTCCAACCTGGCCGCTGCCTCCGGAATAAGCGCCAGCGCGCTGATCGCGCAAGCGAAGTTTTTGTAATTCACCAGGCGACCCACACAGCAAAATCGCACCCCGTCAGCCGATTTCCAGCCTGGTCTCACTCCGTTCGGCAGACGGACCCAGTAGGGAAAGTTGACGATCTTGCCGGAAGGGATTCCCATCGAGCGCAAGCCTTCAGTCGCCGTTTTGCCTGTTCCCATGACCGCAACGGCGCGAGCAGAGAGCAGGCGCACAATGAAGTTCCTCAGTTTGCGTTTAACCGTACTTGTGCAATTTGGGGTGTCGGTCCAGATGGCGTAGCGCCTGCCCAAAAGGGCGAGCACAACTAAAGAGACCAGCCGCGTCCAGTCGTTCCACCCGGCAACAACGGTAACGGCGGCGCGGGACTTGATCACGTCTCGGACGGTTTTCAGGTTCGGATTGCGCCCGCCATATGACCCGCCCCACCAGCCCGGCAGTGGACTTGGCCTGGTCCAGTTGGCGTCCGGAGAACCAAGCTCGGAGAACAGGACCCGGAGAGATCCCGGGCGACGGCGCCAGAGGCTGTCGAAGAGAAAGTTGTTATAAGGAGTCGGCGTTACCGCAAGCCAGAGGATGTCATCGGTCATTTGGTCAGTTCGGATCACACAATTCCGCGCAGGCCCGGATCACGGCCGAGCAGCAGATTCCGCGCTTCCACGATCTCTTGAAATTTCTTGGGATCCCCTCCGACGTCCGGATGATAGCGCCGGGCCGCCTTCCGGAACGCCGATTCGATCTCCCCCTCCGAGGAGTCCGGCCGGAGGCCGAGCAGACGCAATGCCATCGCGCGTTCGTCCTCCAGCTCTCGCCTGTCCCCGTGCCCGGCCCGGTGGGAATGCCGCTTTCCGCCAAGCACGGCGCCACGAAGTCCATCCAGGATGCCCGCCGGAAGGCAGTGCGCGGCGACATATCTTTCCACAACATTGAGAACCTCATCCAGAGGAATGGATCGGAACTCGGAGGAAGCACGGAGGATTTCCAACCATTGCGTGCTGCCGAGGTCGAGCGTTTCACCCAGGCACACAGAATACTCCACCGTCTTCCAGCTTCTTCCGCTGTCTCCGCCCTGCTCGGCAATGCAAAGGTAGAACAGCTTGCGTCCCGAGCGTTCTTTCGTCTTTACGAACATGCGATTGCCGGTGGCCAGAGGAACGCTGGTTACAGGCCCACTTCCGCGACGTTTCTCCGTTCCCTCCGCCTCAAAAGAAACGAGAATACAACCAAGCTCCTCGTCGGCAACCGAAATCCTGGCAGCGGTTGCGGCAAGCTAAATCCACAAGCCGGGGCCGCAATCTATTGAAATGACTACAGCACTGGGCCAGCAAGTCATACGGCTCGCCGCGCTTGGTCAGATCGCTGGAAACAGTTGATCCATCGCGTTAAACAGCCGCAGAAAAATGCGGAAAAAGACCAGACCTGAAGGACCAATCCTATCGCCTGGCTGACTTTCGGGAGGAAGGAAAGCTCCGGAGCAGAGCGGCGCCCTCCCAAGCAGAAACGCCTGGCGGATTGGGTCAAATTCCCCACAGCTGGGGTTCTCCCCTCAATGGAGGCGACAGTCGAGCAGGCATTCCCTCCGCGAACAGCTTCTCAGCAGGGGGGATAGCGCGACGACCAGATCTGCGGGCGTTTGGAAGAGCGATTGCATATATCTGTGTATGCGCATGAGAGTATTAATCAGCCACTGTGAAAACTTTCCATAGGATGCATGACAAACCGACTGCCGAAAGAGATGGCGAAGCCCCGATGGGTACCGTGCAAGAGGGCCACTGTGCCCTTTCGGAGGCGAGGCAAGCGCTCGGGAATTTGAGGAGACTCTCCCGGAGGTGAAACAACGATGGTGAATGCAAAAGACTATTTCGAAGAGGGAGTGAAACTCCACGGACATAAGTGTCCGGCCATGCCGTTGGGATTGCGCGCCGGCGCTGCTGCGATGAACAAGCTGGGCGTGGGCCGCACGGGTGACAGCGATTGGGTAGCTCTCGTGGAACTGGGCGACCACCATTTTGCCACCTGTTTTGCCGACGGCGTGCAGATGATCACCGGCTGCACCTTCGGTAAAGGCAACATCCGGAAACTCGGTTACGGGAAATGGGGCTTGACGCTCATCGACAAAAAACGGGGCAAGGCTGTCCGAGTGGTTCCACGTGCTCAAGCCATCCAGGCGAACCAACAGACCGAGTTCTTCCAGAAGTACCGTATGAAAGGCGTTCCGCCCACACAGGTACCACCGGAATTGGTCGAACCGCTGGTGGAAAAGGTCCTGAACGCGCCGGAGGAGCAACTGCTCGACGTGGGCGAGGTCTTCGAGTACGCATACAGGGAACCGAATCCTTCTTTCCGCTCCTTCGTCTGCGAAGAGTGCGGCGAGATGGTGGTAGAGACGTACGGCCGCTTCAAGCAGGGGAAGAAGGTTTGCATTCCCTGCGCAGAGAAATAGCCGGTCACCATGAGTGTGCTGCTGTTGCTGCTTTTTTACCTGGTGATGATCGCTGTCGCCACGGGGTTCTCGGCGTTGGGCCAGGGCGGTGGTGTGCTCTACACGCCGGTCCAATTGTTTTTCGGGATCGATTTCCACACCGCGGCCACGACCAGCCTGCTCCTGATCATGGTGGTGTCACTCTCCTCGACGCAGGTCTTCCGCAAGGCGGGCCTGGTGGACTGGCCCATGGCGCTGGTTCTTGAGAGTTCGACAACGCTCGGAGCGTTTCTGGGCGGCCTGTTTTCGGGGCATTTCTCCGGACGCGCGCTCACGTATCTGTTTGCGGCGGTCATCGCGACAGCAGCCCTGTTCATGGTCCGTCGATTCCAACGAAAAGCAGACTGCGAGACGGTGGCCAGTGACTTTTACCACTGGGCGCGACACTTGGGTAAGGAATCCTACTGCATCAACCTGGGTCTGGCGCTGCCTGTCTCGTTTGCCGCGGGAGTGGTGAGCGGCTTGGTGGGCGTTTCCGGAGGCATCCTGAAAGTGCCAATGATGGTGCTGCTGTTCGGCGTCCCCATGAGCATCGCCGTTGGGAGTTCCGCTTTCATGGTGGGGCTCACCGCTTCGGGTGGATTCCTCGGGCACCTGGCGGCCGGCCAGTTCGATTGGAAAGTGGCTCTGGCCCTGGCTCCGGGAGTTTTTCTGGGCGCTCAGGTCGGCGCCCGCCTGGGAATCAAGGTGGACAAACAACACATGAAGCGCTATTTCGGCTACTTCCTGCTGGCCCTGGCAGCATTACTCGTCATTCGCGCCGCACTCAAATAGCATGCCGATTCCTATATTGCCCAACTCGCGCGTGCAACTCCGCATTCCGGCATCGATCATCGGTGTCCTCTTGCTGGCGGTCACCCTGAACGCCGGGCAAAGCCAGCCGTCCGTCGCGCCGGCAAAGCAGAATCTCAGGAAGTTCGACTTCAGCAGCTATTTCCAGCTCCGCTACACGGGCAATGAGGATTCCCCCGACCTTTACGCGCTGCGGCGATTCAAACTGATCTTCCACGGGAACCTGACGCCCCGCTTCCAGTATTACGTCCAAGGCATCTTCAAGGACGGCAACCGCAGCGAAACTGATGGGCGTGCCTACATGCAGGAGGCCTGGGTAAGGTACACGGGATGGAAGTACGCCCACGTGACGATCGGCCAGTTCAAGCCGCCATTCGGCATGGAACGGTTTACCCCGGACTGGGAACTCTTCACGCTCGAACGAAGCCAAGCCACCGACCGACTGGTTCCCAACGGCGAGATCGGAGATTCCTTCTCGCGCGACATCGGACTCCAACTCGATAGCTGGCTCGACCGCAATCGCTTTTACTACGCGGTGGGAGTCTTCGACGGTAATGGCGCGAACCAGCCGTTTCGCGGGAATGGGCCGTTGGTCGCTGGACGCGTCGAGCAGGTGCTGTATCAAGCCTCAGCGAGCAGCTTGCGACCGGCTCGCGTCTGGCTGGGCGGCGCGGCATCCACTCGGCATGATCACGACCAGGATTTCGCCTCAGCCCTGACGGGAACTGCGTCGCTCGGATACATGCACTTTTCCGGGCGCGACACGCGGCTGAACCTGGACACCTCGGCCGATTACGGACCGGCAAGCTTCCGCGCCGAGTATTTCTACGCGTGGTTCGAACCCAATCGCGCGCTATTGCCGGAGGTCCAGGCGGATGGCTACTACACGCAAGTGGCCTGGTGTTTCTTGCGCGTGTTACAAGCTGTCGGCGAATACGAAGCTTTCGATCCGAATCGTGGCGCCCGGAACAGCGACAACCTGCACTGGACCACCCTGGGGCTCAACTGGTACATACGCCAGAACCGCCTGCGGCTCAGCACTGACTACGTTATCAAGCGAGGCGCTCCGGCAACCAAACCGAATAACGCGCTGCTGGTGCAATTCCAGTTTTTCCTTCACCCTTCGGCTTTATTTTGAAGTTGTTACTGGAGTCCCCCAAGTCGCCAGAATCGCAAAGATTCGCACGGGGGGAAGCGTGGTATGGGGATTCCGAAGATTCCCGTTCTGTAGGAGAGATACAAGACCAACCTGCCGAAGGATGAAGTGACGCTGCCGCGTCCGGAGTTCGGTCACATGCGATTTTCAAGGTAGCTGAGGACTTCGTCGGTGGTTCGCACCAGGCCGAGGCGAGGGAAAATCCTGGTCAGCGCATCTTCGTGACTTGACGCAGCGAGGCCGGTCATCGCGTCGGAGACGAAAACCTGCCCGTAGCCTCGTTCATAGGCATCGCGAGCCGTGCTCTCGACGCCAAATTCCGTGGCAACACCGCAAAGAATGATCGTGTCGAGCCGGCGACGGCGCAACTGCAGGTCGAGATCCGTGCCGAAGAACGCGCCCCACTGCCGTTTCAGGATGACGACGTCACGCGGCGTCGGCTCCAGCTCGGGGATCAATTCGGTCCAATCCGGCGGCAACGCACCAATTCGCATCGCCTGATCGGCGGGCGGCGCGAGGCGGTCGGAACCGTCGGAGGCGCCACCAACATGAACCAAGACGGGAAGGACGCCGGCGGCGCGCGCCGCGCGAAGCAGACGCTGAACGTTCCTGACGACGTCTGCAGCGGAGTGCGGCGCACCGTTGCGCGCGACGATCCCTTTTTGCAGGTCGATGACGACCATCGCGGAGCGTTTCGGATCAAAAGCCATATCGGCCATGTTGAACTCCTTTTGTCAGACAGGCTGGTTCGTTTCAGCTTTCAGGCGGAGGCCAGCCCGAAGGCTTGGTCTCGGGCCACGAGGTACCAGTGAACCGCTGCCCCGTCACGCCATCGGACCGTGATGACGCGAGATAGAGCAGGGGTGGCACGATGATGCGCGGATCGAGCAGTCTGCTTTCGATCTCCGCAGGCACTTCGGTGGGTATCATACCCGTTCTCGTTGCGCCGCCGGGCAAAAGTGCGTTCACAGTGACCCCCGTGTCCGAGAGTTCCTGTGCCCAAATTGCGGTCATCGACTCGAGTGCCGCCTTTGACGGCCCATAGGGCGAAAAGCCCCGTCGTCGCATGGTTGAAAAATTCATCGAGACGTTGATAATCCGGCCCCAGCCTGCTCGCAGCATCATCGGCACGGCCGCACGCGCCATCAGGAACGGACCATTCACGTTGGTGTCGATCAGAGTGCGCCAGGCATCGACGTCCGCTTCCCAGAAGCGGGAGGGTTCGACCATGAAGCGCCGGCTGATCGTACGCATACCGCGGCCCGCATTATTGATCAGGATGTCGAGCCGGCCGAAGCGCGATAGTGCGGCCTCAACGCTCCGTGCGCAATCTTCCGGCCGGGTAACATCGGCAACCACCGGAACGATCTGATCCGCATAATCACTAGCGAGACTTTCGATCTCGCCGGGCGTTCGTGCGGCGGCCGCCAAGACGCGGCAGCCTGCCTGGGCAAGCCCTTCGGCCATGGCCCGACCAAGCCCTCGCCCGGCGCCGGTCACAATGGCGACGCGTCCCGCAAGCTCAGGAGAGGAGGTGCTCATTTGGACCTTCGCTCATCGGGGAAGTTGAATGAAAGCATCCTTTGATTTTTAGACCGGTAAACGCTAGCGAGCAAGGCGAATCGCGCCACTAGCCCGCCCGTAGCAATATCGCCTTGGCCGAGACGCATCCGTTGCAGCCGCTCGAGCTGGCTGAGCGTCCGGTCGAAGGAGCGATCGAGCGCCGCTTCGTAGCGCAGCAGCTTGTCGAGACCCGGCCCCTCGGGAATGCTGAGACGGAGTTTTTCCACTTCGGTGCGCCGCGCCTCCCTCTCGAGTCCACGGCTTTGCCCCCTCGGAAGAATGGGAAGAGCTGGCGGTGGCTTCGGCCACGGCCAGGGAAAGCGAGGCGATGGGCCATGATCCATAGCTACAGCCAAATCAGCCAATACCTGCGCTGCCCGCGCGGCTACCGGCATCGGTATCTCGACGGCTGGTGCGAGAAGGACAGCCGCGCCGCGCTGCTCTTCGGCCGCTGCTTCGAGAAGGCGCTCGAAGCCTATTTCCTCCGGGCCGACAGCACGTGGTGCTTTCTGCGGAACGGGGCGTCTACCAGGAAGCACCGCTGGAGTATAAGACGGGTGAGGACTGGGCGAAGCTGTTTCGGCAAGGCATCGAGCGGATCGAGCGGCTCGCCCAGGATGACCGGGTTCGCGTCCGCCAACCCCGGCGCAACCTCCAGGTCAAGCTGACCAGAACGGTCTCGACCGAAGTGAGGTTTCGGCAAGCCTGCATGACTTTGCCTGACCGGAGCTGATAGTGTCTGTCATTTGTCCGTCGAGGACGAGGAGGACAGACGATGGCCAGCGAGATTCCCGATATTCCCCATAACATGCGCACGCTTTATCGGCGTTTCCAGCGGTGGCGCAGCGCGCACACCGGGCGCTTGCCGATTCCGGAGCGCTTGTGGACTGCGGCGGCGAAGCTAGCTCGGGAGCACGGGGTTTTCGCCACGGCGAAGGCCCTGCATCTGGAGTATGGCAAGCTCAAGCAACTGGCGGAGGTGCCGGTTCCGGCGTTGAAGGGGCGGGTGGCGAAGACCCCAGCAGCCCTTCTGAACTACCGACAAGCCGGGAGCGGCGTCCGCAGTCGCGGCGCGATCCCACGCCGCGGTCGACCGCGGTCTCGACCTCCAGCGTTTGTGGAGCTGCTGGCGCCGCGGCCTGGCAGTTCCCGCGAATGCCGAGTGGAGTTGGAAGGCCCACGCGGGCGGATGCGGATCGAGTTTAAGGGTATTGCAACAGCGGAACTGGTAGCGCTGAGCCGGGCGCTGTGGGACGGCGAGTCCCCGACCGATCAGAGCGAGGCATGATTCAGATCACGCCGCAGATGCGCATCCTGGTGGCGATCGAAGCGGTGGACGGCCGCAAAGGCATCGATTCGCTGGCGCGGTTGTGCCAGGAGAAGCTCCAGGCGGATCCCTTCTCGGGTTGCCTGTTTGTAGTTCGGAGTCGGCGCGGCACCGCGATTCGCATTTTGGTGAACGACGGCCAGGGATTCTGGCTCGCGCAGAAGCGGCTGTCGAAGGGGCGTTTTCGTTGGTGGCCGGAAGGGCGGAGCGCGCACGAGGTGGCGCGGGATCTGGCGGCGCATCAACTGCAAGTGTTGTTGGCAGCGGGCGACCCGACGGCGACTCGGGCGGCGCCAGAGTGGCGGCCGGTGGGCATGGTGGGATGAGAAGAACCTCCCGGCTTACGTTCTAATTTCGTATCTGTTACGCTCCGAGGCGTGGAAGGAGAGTTTCGCTATCGGGGCCGGGTGATCGCCGCAGCAGAAGTGGAATTCATTCGGCAGTTGATCGCGCAGCATCCCGGGGCCAACCGCCGGCAGCTCTCGCTCGAACTGTGCGAAGCCTGGGGATGGAAACAGGCCAACGGCGCCCTTCGCGACATGGTGTGCCGAGGATTGCTTCTGGAACTGGAGCGAGCCGGACGCCTGGAGTTGCCGCCAGCGAGCCATGTGCACCGCAACCCGCCGACCCGGCGTGCGGCAGATGGGGGCAAGGCCCTTGCGCCGTTGCTGCTGGATACCACTCGCCTGGAGGTCCCGCTGCGGGCGATCCGGCCGTTAGAGTTTCAGCCAGTGCGGCGCAGGCCCGAGGAGCCGCTGTTTCACTACCTGCTGGCGCAGTTTCATCCGCTCGGCTACACACGGCCGGTGGGCGAGCACCTCAAGTACGTCGTGTATGCAGCGGGCCGTCCAATCGCGTGTCTGGCGTGGTCGTCGGCGCCGCGTCACTTGGGCGCGCGCGACCGCTACATCGGCTGGTCGGCGGAAGCGCGGCGTCGCAACATTCGTTTTCTCGCCTACAATCCGCGGTTTCTCATCGTGCCTTGGGTTCAAGTGAAACACTTGGCCTCACACATCCTGGGAGAGATGGCGCGAAGAATCTCCAGCGACTGGGAGCGTATCTACGGGCACCCGATCTATTTTCTGGAGACCTTCGTCGATCCCGAGCGCTACCGGGGAACCTGCTATCGAGCGGCGAACTGGGTGGTGCTGGGGCGGACAACCGGGCGGGGGAAGGACTGCCCGACCAAGCGGCCGAACCGTTCGATCAAGGACGTGCTGGGCTATCCGCTCACACCGCGCTTTCGGGAGCTGCTGTCCGAGGGATAGCGGCGGCCCGGAACGGAGTGAAGGGTGAGACCCACGCACGAAGTGATCGAGGTGAACCTGGAAGAGTTGGAAATGCTGCTGGAGCGGAAACGAGAGGCGCTGGGTGAAGAAGACTATCAGAAGCTCAAGAAGGGCCTGTGGGCGCTCCACTACCTCTCCGAGCTGATCGGCGACAAGAACACCACCCTCAGCCAACTGCGCGCGCTGCTGGCCAAGCCCAGCACCGAGAAGACGAGCAAGGTGCTGGAGCAAGCCGGGATCCCGGTTCCTCCGAAAAGCAGTTCGCCTCCCGACGCGAATGGCAGGTCCAAGCCGGGGCACGGGCGGAACGGCGCCCGAGCCTATGGGGGCGCACGACGGGTCAAGATCGCGCACGCTTGGCTGAAGCCGGGAGACCGGTGTCCGGGGTGTTGGAAGGGCAAGGTTTACGAACAGAAGGAACCGGCGCTGCGCATTCGGGTGGTGGGCCAAGCGCCGGTTGCAGCTACGGTCTATGAGCTCGAACGTCTGCGCTGCAATCTGTGTGGGGAAGTTTTTGAAGCCGAAGCGCCGGAAGAGGCGGGTAAGAAGAAATACGACGAAAGCGCAGCGGCGATGATCGCGCTGATGAAGTACGGCAGTGGCGTTCCGTGGGATCGGCTGGAGAAACTGGAGGGAAGTTTAGGGATTCCGCTGCCGGCCTCGACGCAATGCGAGATCGTGGCGGAAGCGGCGGAGGTCCTTCGACCGGCCTTCGAGGAGTTGCTCCGCCAGGCGGCGCAAGGCGAGGTGTTTTATAACGATGACACCAGCATGAAGATTCTGGCGCTGGCGCGCGCCAGCCCTCACCGCGCAGAAGAGGAAGAAAAATCCTCGATCCCGCGGGAGCGCACGGGACTGTTCACCAGCGGCATCGTGTCTCGGACGCGCGAGGGGCAGCGGATCGCGCTGTTCTTCACCGGACGCAATCATGCCGGGGAGAATCTCGCCCGAGTCTTGGTCGAGCGGACCAAGGGGCTCGCGCCGCCCATGCAAATGTCGGATGCCTTGTCACGCAACGTGCCGAAGATGCCGGAGAAGCTGGAAATTCTCTGGGGGAACTGTAATGCGCACGCCCGGCGTCGCTTCGTCCAGGTGGCGCCGAACTTTCCCCAAGAGTGCCAGTTCGTGCTGGAAAGTTTTCGTGACGTCTATGGTTACGAGGCCGAGGCCCAGGCGCAAGGACTCACGCCGGAAGAGCGGCTGCGCTTTCACCAGGAGCACAGCCAGCCGGTGATGGACGCTCTTCACGCTTGGTTCGAGGCCCAGTTCCGAGAGAAGCGCGTGGAGCCGAACTCGGGGCTGGGCGAGGCGATCACGTACTGCTTGAAACGTTGGGATCGACTGACGCTGTTCCTGCGCGAACCCGGCGCGCCGCTCGATTCGAACATCGTCGAGCGGGCTTTGAAGAAAGCCATTCTGCGCCGGAAGAATTCGCTCTTCTATAAGACCACGCATGGCGCCGAGGTGGGCGATCTGTTTATGAGTCTGATCCACACCTGCGAATTGAACGATGCCAACCCCTTCGACTACCTCACCGAGCTCGAGAAACACGCCGAGGAGCTCGCCAAGGGCCCGGCGGCGTGGATGCCGTGGAATTACCGCCAGACGTTTCAGCCGACCGAGGGAAGCGGAAATCCTGCTTAAGCCTCGCCGGGAGTAGAATGGCTCGCCTGGCCATTAACCGTAGACTGCGGTGAGCAAGAGGCGCCTTTCGAAAATAACGGCGGATCGCACCCGCGAAGCTGAAAGCTTGAAGCGCATGTTGCGCGCAGTTCAATCTTCTGAAGAGCCTTCCCGGCCCGCCGAGGAGGAAAGGGGAAAAGGCAGCCTGAATCGTGATTCAAACGAATTCGCCAATACACCCCGAGAGAAAATTGAGCCGGGCCAGGCGCGGGATGCCAACCCCGCCGCACCGTTTCAAGTTGCCGCCAGCGGCGGGCCAAGTGCCGCACGCGCGGCCTCTTGACTCGGCTTAACCGACGGCGTATATATGCCTCAGCGGCGAGGAGCCCGCGCCCCCGGGGTGGGATCGCACATCTGGCAGCCCCACAACCTTTCCCTCCGCTCGGCCTCGCTTCCCAATTACAAGTCACCAAGCTAGGGCGAGCCTATCGCTCGCTTTGCGCGAGGAGGCGTCATGTTCATGCGGTTCAGAGCAGCCGCGCCTTTCGCGGCGCTCCTCTGCCTGCTTCTTCCGTCGCTAGCCATGGCCCAGACAGCCCTGTCGCAAACCTCGGGCATCAACTCGAACGACACGTGGGCCACATTCGACATGACCATCGAGACCAACGCAGTGGTCGACCTGTCGACCGCGTACTACGATCCGCAGACACAGACCACCACTAGCCAGATCCCCGTCACCCCCTCCGCCCAAACCTTCCACGTCGAGGTCGGCTATGATTCCAGCGGCAACCTTGTTTTGAACGCTTGGCCAACAGGTTCGACGGCAACCAACTCCGGCGTCAGCGTGATCCGGTTCGCCAACGGACAAGTCACACTCTTCGACTCCAACGGAGAGTCCATCCCCGTGCAGAATCCGAATTCGAGCGTGCAGAACTACAATCCGTTCACGCTCCTGGGGAGCAACCCCGGTTCCTCCGTCATCCACACGCTCGTCGTCCCGAATATCGACACCTTTGCGAGGACGCCACGATCGTGAAGTCCTACAATTCACCGGGCGGTACCCAGTACGAGGATGTGGCGTACCCCGCGTCCGGCACCCCTATGGTCGACCTCAGTGTCGCCGCCACATCCTATGAGACGCAAAATTCAACATGGACCTACTACTCGTCGAACGGCTACTGGATCGCCCACGCCATCACCTCGTACCCGAAGTTCCCCAGCGGCTCGGGGAGCGTGACGACCTACTTCCAGAATGTCTCGTGGAACGACAACTCGTCCGCCGATTCGGCCAGGGCGGCCAAGGGCAACACCGCGCTGGCTCCGCCACCGTCCACGACGAGCCAGCCGAGCGGGCTCTCGGCCCCGTCCAGCACCACCAGCAGCACGATAGTGAACAGCTTGGGTGGCAGTCAAAACGTCTCGTTCGCCCACGGCCTGCTCAGCAACCCGGGCACGTGGTCGCGGATGACCGGCTGGCTGAACCAGGATTTCCTTTTCGGCACCGAGGTTGTTCCCAGCCTCAGCTCGACCGACCATATCTCCAGCCAAGCCAGATCACTGGAAAGCATACTCAACTCAGCTGGCGGAAACGGCTACGTCCTGATCGGCCACAGCGACGGCGGCCTCGTCTCCCGCGCCGCGGCGCAGTACTACCAGGGAACGACCACTCCCACCAAGGGCGTCACCACCGTCGACAGTCCCAACGAGGGCGCGGACATTGCAGGTTGGGCATCGGGAGAGGTTGCCGGTGTGGGGGCATGGATAGGGCAGGACCTCTGGGACTGGATCGGGTGTGGGTCTCCTTACGATAACTGGGGTTGCTACATCGGCGCCCTCGCCTTCGACGGCGGCTTCGCCTATCTCTCCAATTGGGCAGCGAATACCGCGGTCCCCGTCATCGGCGACATAACCCCCAGCAGCTCTTACCTCGGCCAGCTGAACAACTTTCCCGAGAGCTTCACCCAAGTCGGCGTCGTTAGTAATACACCACAGCTATGGGACGAAGTCCGCCTGCTCGACGATGCCGCCTTCATGCGGTTCAACTGCTACCCCGAAACGTGGTGCGGAGAGAGGGTCGCAGCGGACTTCACCAATATCTTCTTCTACACCCTTTTCGTGGAGGAAATCTACGCCTGGCTCAACGGAGACTGGGCAGATGCGATCTGGCTCGCCGGCATCCAGGTGGACATGCTCGCCCTTGACGGGTTTTGGAACACAGTGGTCTCGGACGGGGCGGCCAGTGACGGCTTGGTGCAGTCCTCAAGTCAAAACTACCCGTACAGCGGCGCCACGCAGTACCAGATTGATGGGGCGGACTCGCACCTTGGATCCACGACGAGCACCTACGTTCGAGGCAGACTCTATGACGCTCTGTCGAACACGTTCCGCGTTCCGCTCCAGTCGAGTTGCTCGTTCAGCATGAACCCCAAAACTGTCTACCTGACGCAGTCCGGAGGGACCGCAAGTTCGAGCATTGTCACCGGCGGCGGCTGCAGATGGTCGGTGGTAAGCAACGTTGGCTGGCTCAGCATCACGTCGGGAACCAGCGGCTCATCGAGCGGCACCCTCAGTCTGTCGATAAACAACAACCCCGGCACCAGCCCGCGCGTCGGCTACGTCACCGTCGGCAACGACATCTCGAGCGCTCTGCTCAACGTGGTCCAGTCGGGTCCATGCACGTACGCCCTGTCCGAGGGTACCGTCAGCTTCCCCCCGGGAGGCGGCGGCTCAACGGTCGGCATATACACGCCGCAGGACTGCCCCTGGTCCGCCGTTCCCAATTCCACATGGATCACGATCACGAGCGGCGCCACAGGCACGGCAACAAACAACTATCCGGAGGGGTCGTTCTCCCTGTCCGCGGCGTCGAACTCGCAGGACGTGAGCCTGCTAGGCAGCGTGACCGTGATGAACCAAACCCTCAACGTCGTAGTTGGCGACCCGGTCGGCACGCCCGGGACCGGTTCGATAACCGTCAACGGCAGCCCGAAGTACACCTACGTTTGCCGCAGCGGTTGCACCTCCTGCACGTCCAAGAGCTGCGTAACGCAGGTATACGAGAACGGCACCGTGGGCGTCTCGATTGGCGGCGACTATTACTACGCAAACTACAGCGGCACGGAAGGCTCGAGCGCGATCGCAAGCGCCTTGGCGAGTGCGATCAATGCCGGCTCGCTCGTCTCAGCCAGTGTCTCCGGATCGACCGTCTATCTCACTGCTAGGGAGAACGGCGTGAACACAAACTATTCCTTGGTCACTTCCTACTCCTACAACACGAGCGAATTCACCTCGCCCGCGTTCACCGCCTCCGCGTCCGGCTCGGCAATGACCGGGGGAACGAACTAATGGGAGGTCACGTTAGCCCATGCGTATCGGGAGCGTCATGAGACCGGTCACCGTCCTTTGGCTCGCGGCGCTCCTCTGCGCGTGCAACGGCGGCGGGGGCTCGGGCAATTCGCAACCGCCCCCTCCGCCCGCCATCACCCTAACGGGCGTGACTCCAAACTACGGAGCTAGCAGTCCGCTGGCTGGCGTGGATTTTGCCATTGCCGGGCAGGCCGGCTTCCAGCTCCTTGCCGGAGGTAGCGGATTTACGCCCTCGACCGTGCTCGAATGGAACGGCACGGCCCTGCCCACCAACTACGTCGACAGTCAGAACCTCAACACCAACATCTCCAGTTTGCAGATCGCAGAGCCGGGTTCCGTCACGATCGTCGCCGAAGATACGAGCGCCGGGGTAACCTCGAACTCAGTTAGCTTCGGCATCGCCTCGCCGGCAACACTGACGGCGGGCGTAGTTCAGCTTGTCTCCGCCGCCCCAGACGGATCGGCCGCAAACGGCAACAGCCTCGTTGCACCATCCATCAGCGCCACGGGCCGGTACGTCGCGTTCCAGGACGATGCGACCAATCTTGTCGCGGGCGTCACCAGCGGCCAGTACGAACAAATCTACGAGCGCGACACCTGTGTCGGCGCGCCCTCCGGCTGTACGCCATCAACAACCCTTATTACGGTCACATACGATGGCTCGCCTCCGAACTTCCACAGCAGAGATACGGCCATCAGCGCCGACGGCCGCTACGTTGCCCTCGACTCCCAAGCTTCAAACATACTTCCCAATGTTTCCCCGTGCGGATTGGCCGTGAACGGTCCTGCGCAGTTGAACTGCGTCTACCTGCGCGACAGCTGCACGGGGGTCACTTCAGGCTGCACGCCCGACACCACACTTGTTTCGGTCTCGGCGGACGGAGCTGCCGTTGATGGCGCGTACCCAGCCATGTCGCCGGACGGTCGGTACATCGCCTTCAACTCCACAGGACAGTCGACGGGAACGAATGAGGTATATCTACGCGACACGTGCAGCGGGGCACCCTCCGGCTGCACCCCAAGCACCATCCTCGTCTCGGCGTCGCCCTCGGGCGCGCCCGGCAATCAGAACAGCTTGCCCCAAGCCGTCAGCGCCTCCGGGCGGTACGTGGCGTTCGACTCGTACGCGACCAACCTTGTTTCGAACCCGCCCACCGACGGGGAGGATCATCTATATCTGCGCGACACGTGCATCGGTGCACCGTCCGGCTGCACGCCAAACACGATACAGCTTGATCCCGGAGGTTCGGCGGGGCTAGGAGCCGGCGCTCTCGACGTCAGCGTGATCCCCGGCATATCTGCTGATGGCCGCTTCGTCGCGTTTTCCACGAATCAGGTTGGTTTCGTCTCGCAGAACGTCCAAGGATACGACAACGTCTACCTCCGCGACACCTGCAACGGCGTAGCCTCCGGCTGTACGCCAGCCACAAGCCTTATCTCGCTTGGCAACGACGGTTCGATCGGCAACGCACCAAGCCAGGTTGACGGCCAGACGCCAATGACCCCCGACGGCAGGTTCTTTGTTTTCGAGTCGCTCGCCTCGAATCTCGTTCCCGGCGACACTTTCGCTCCCAGCGCGTGGAAGGACATTTTCGTCCGCGACACCTGCTATGGCGCGCCCTCGGGCTGCATGCCCAGCACCGTCCGGGTCTCCGTTGCCGATTCGCCCACTATTGCCACCGAGGCGGATTCGATCAGCGACTACGCCTCGATCAGCGCAGACGGCCACTACGTCGTTTTCCTGTCGTCGGCCGCCAACTTTTTCAATACCCCGAACAACGGCGACACGATGGTTTACCTCGCCAAAACAGGATTCTAGCGGGGGATTCCAGCCCAGCGCCCTCGGCGACCGGCACTATCGGGTGACGCAGGCCTACTGCTTCTGAGCTACCACCCACTGCAGCCCGCAATCTACGCACGCCTACCGAAAGCTCACGACCGAAATGCTGTCTTCTCAGCAGAAGTTTTCGGCTTATACAAGGACAGCTCGATGTTGCCGGGGGATTTCAGACGGAACTGAAAGGCCAATGACGAAGCGGGAGGTGAGGTCGTCGCGGGTGCTCCACCTCGAGGTCTACCAAAGCCAGTTGGCGATCATGGAGCGGGCTTTGGACACTGCTGGCCCGATGCCTGGCAGGGAAAGAGATGTTCTCCACAAAAACAAAAAAGGCCGATCCGGGAGGATCGGCCCTCTTCAAAGCTTGTTTTTCGGAAGGAACGGAAGGGGAAGGAGGTCAGGAAGGCCCCGAAGATTCCGCGCGAGTCAGGGGATCGCTAGATTCCGATTGGTTACCCGGGACCGGAGCGAGCAGAGCTCGGATTTCCTCGACGGTGACCGAGGCGGTGCCGCGTTTGCCGACCACTCGGCCCGCCGCCAGGTTCGCCAGATGCACCGCCGATTCCCAGTCCGCCCCCGAAGCCAGCGCCAGCGCGAACGCCGACAG
>JBJKSI010000122.1:0-24549 GCA_046704165.1 Candidatus Acidiferrales bacterium | reverse complement strand
GAGCAGGCCCGAAGCGCAGGAGCCGAGTGGAGGCTCGTGGCTCAGGTGATGTTGAGGTTTGTCGTGGCCGTTTCCGTGGTGCTGCCACTGGTTCCGGTAACCGTCAGCGAGTAGCTGCCGGTGGGCGATTTCGGCGTCGTCGAGATGGTGAGCGTCGACGCGCCCGAGCCGGTGATTGAAGACGGACTGAAACTGTAGCTCGTCCGCTTCGGCAGCCCGCTGAGACTCAGATTGACGGTACCGGTGAAACTGTTCTGAGGGGTGACGGTGACCGTGTAGGAAACGCTCGATTTGGGCCCGACGGTATTGCTGGTCGGCGTCACGCTGATGGTAAAGGTGCCGCTGCCGCCGGAACTCTGGACGACCAGGGTGACCTGCGTGGATTTGGTCAGTCCGCCACCTGTGCCGGTGACGGTGATTGGGTAGCTGCCACTAGGCGTGCTGGTGCTGGTAGTGACCGACAGGGTGGAACTTGCCGAACCGGAACTGGTGCTTACGGGATTGGAACTGAACGAGCCCGAAGCACCGCTGGGCAAGCCGCTGTAGCTAAGGGTGACGTTGCTGTTGAAGCCGCCGCTAGGCGAAACCGTGATTGTGTAGCTGGTGGGACTGCCCGGCGTGACCGTCTGGGAACTGGGTGAGCCGGAGAGCGCGAATGTGGGCGTTGGCGCGGTGCCGATGGTGAACGTCACGTTGGTGGAGTGAGAGAGGCTGCCGCTCGTGCCGGTGATGGTGAGCGTGAAGGTGCCGTCCTTGGCATTGTGATGCGGCGAAAGCGTCAGCGTGGATGTGCCGGAACCGGTAATCGAAGTGGTGCTGAAGCTATCGCTGGTGAAGCGCGGCACCCCGCTGACGCTGAGGTTCACCGTGCCGTTGAACGGGCCCGTGCTCGCCCCGGCAATCGAGACCGTGTAGCTGGTGCTCGATCCGGGCGGCGCGGAGGCGCTCGAAGGCGTGGCGGAGATGGTGAAGTCTGTGCTGGCCGGCTGCTGCACCGTCAAACTGACCTGGACGGAACCGCTGGGCGAGCCGGACGTGTCGGCGCCGGTGACGGTGATGTTCGAGGTGCCCGTCGGCGTAGTGGAGGCGGTGCTAACGGTCAGCGTCGAATCGACGACCGAACCGCCAGTGGTGGTCACCGAAGAGGGCGAGAAGCTGGCCGAAGCGCCACTCGGCAGGCCCGTGGCACTCAGGTTGACCGTTCCCGAGTAGCCGCCGCTGGGCGTAACGGCGATCGTGTAGCTGGTCGAGCTACCCTGATCGACTGTCTGCGAGCCGGGCGAGCTCGAAAGCGAGATGCCAGGCGTCGGAGGCGGCTGAACAACGATGGTGACCAGCGTGGTGTTCGTCAGGCTGCCATCGGTGCCGCTTACGGTGAGGTTGTAGGTGCCCGCAGGCGTCGATGACGTCGTATCGACGGAAAGCGTCGAGGAGACGGCGCTCGAGCTGGTGATATCGACCGGGTTGGGCGAGAAGTTGGCCGTCATTCCGGTTGGCAGCGGGCTGGGCGACGTAACGCTCAATGTGACGCTGCCCGTGTAACTGTCGCTCGGCGTGACGTCAACGGTGTAGCTCGTGTTGCTGCCGGCCGTGACGGTCTGGGACGTGGGCGTGCCCGAAAGAGAGAAGTTGGGCGTGGCCGTCGCGCCGCAGTCGGGGAACGTGAACGAGGCGATGCGCGTGCTCCAGTTGAAGCTGCCGCTCGTCTGCAGATACTCGGTGGTGTACCAGAAGGTGCAGTCGTTGGTGGGGTCAACGGACATGTTGCTGTAGTCGCCCCAGCGGCTCAGACCGCCCGTTTGCGAACCCGCACCCTGAACGATGCTGTTTTCCGCTTCCATCGTGCCAATCGGATCGCTGGGCGTGCGGCCGGTGAAGCTGATGGCGGGGTAAGACGTGCTGCTGGAGACGCTGTAGCCAAGGGCGATGTCGCCGGCTTCGTCCTGGGCGATGCTGGGCATCCAGCGGTAGTTCGAGTTGGGGTCATACGTGCCGTCCTGATACAGGGCGGGACCGGAACCGGTGTCGCGAAGCTGATACCAGCGGATGCCGGTGTTGCCATTGCCCGTGTCGACCGACTGGCTGACGACCCACGACTGATAAGAACCGAAATTGCGGTAAGCGAAGCGGTACATCAGGCGGTCGCCGAGCGAATCGAGTTGCTGATTGGTTCCCTCCTGCGGAATGCACGTGCCACCGCCGCAGGCCTCGGAGAACGAAGGAACGGAAATCGAGGTCGGTCCGGTGAACGTGGAGTTCCCGGAATTCGACCAGTCGACGTGGAACTGGAAAAGGTTGAGCGCGTTGGTGTTGGTGAAATCGATAAATTCGTTGGGCGCGCCGGCGGGCGGAGCGGCGGTTGTGCCTGGCGCGCCGGAATCTCCGTCAAGATCGGAAGGCAGCAGGCTGGGATAGCCACCGGAGTTGAAGCACTGCATTGCGGCCGCGGAGCCCTGGAGCATTGCCGCGCGATTGAGCGCACAGGCGTAGCCGGAAACGAAACTGCCGGTGGCGCTGGTGAAGGCGTTGTAGGAGACGTAGTAGCCGTCGGACCAAACGGAGAGCTTCGGGTAATCGGGGAAATAGTTGCTGGGGATCGAGAACTGATACTCGTTGTAGCTGCCGGTGGCGTCAGACGTGGTGGAGACGGCGACGCAAAGAGAATAGGGGTTGTTGAATACCGGCTGCATCATCACCCAGCGCTGCGCCTGCTTGTCGTATTGCGCGATGATGTCGCCGCTATTGGTGGATGCGCAGGTGCCGCCGAGCGCCTGGAAGATCGTGCTGCCGAGCGCGGGACCGTACTGAAGTGCGCCGGTGCTCTTGTTGAAGATGGCGAAATCGACGTTGACCCACTGGACGTACTGCGTGGCGCCAGCCGAACCGTTGGTGTCGGGTGGCGCATAGGCGTCGCTGAAACCACCGAGGCCGTCGCCCACGCCAATGAAATTCAGCCCCGAAGTGGTGGAGACGAGCGGCTGGGTGACCGTCTGCAGCACGGGGTCGACCGGAGCGGGCTGTACGCGGGACTTGAGCGGCAGAGGATGGCGGAGAGGAAGCATCTTGCGCACGCCATACGCCGGAGGGATCGGCGGGGTGCCACCGAGGCGAGGAGAGAGGACGTGGAGGACGTCTTTCAGAACAATGACATGAGGTCCCGTGTTCCGCCGCTGCTGAGCCCTCACCAGTTTCGGGACGGCGAACAACACAATCCCGACAACGCAAGCAATCGACAAGCCGGCGACAAGACTTTTCTTCAATCTTCCCCTTTTCCCGGACCTGAGCCCCACGCATCAAGCGGCCCGCACGACAGAATTGGCAGCGGCGCCGGATAAAAGCTGGCAGGCCGGGCCGTGCCACACATAAGCGCGGGTCAAGGGTACATTCCGGGGTCGCTAGGGTGTCAACGAAGGATGCTGAAGAAAGTCGCAGGATTTCCCGTGGAGTTATAACCAGTACCCATGGGCAATCGATCGGGAAGAACCGGCACAAAAGTGGTGTTTCAGTCGCAAAAACATAGGGCGAGTGCGGGGCGGCTCGACGCCGCGAAAGGCAAGACAGGGGACGTACAACGATCGCGGTTGTCGAGGCGCACGGAGAGAAAGATGCCGCGCTGCAGCCGGACGCTACACCCCATACTTGGTCAGGCGATGACGGAGACGGCGCTGGAGCCGGGCGTCGAGAGTGACGGAAACAGCCCGATGCCCGGTGTGAACTGCTGAAAATCCTGCTGCAGAGAGGCATAGGCCTGCTGCGCGGCGGAGAGGCTGCCGGATTGCAAAGCTTGTCCCAGTTGAGTGAAGAGTCCATTGATTGCGCCAGCCTTTGCTCCGGCGGCACCGTCGATGCCGGCTGCGTGATGATGCGTCTGTGAGAGCGCCTTGAGGCTCTGGAAACCCGGGAAAAGACTGGTGTAATCCTGTTGCGCGGCCGAAAGATTGCCGGATTGCAGGGCCTCAGACAACTGCTGAAGTTGCTGAGACACGGAATTGCCGCTTTGTACCGCGGCGCTTGTGCCGGACTGAGGACCATTTTGTTGGAGAGTGGAGAAGTCGGTCTGCGCGGCGGTGAGATTGCCGGACTGCAGATCCCGGCCGAGTTGCTGGAAATCCTGGCGAAGTTGCTGCGCCCCGCTGTTACGGACGCTCTGCGGATTGAAATCGAGCGGATTGCCGGTATTAGAAACATTGAACAGGCCAAGGGCTGACATCGCGGTCTCCTTTTCGGGGGAACGGCTCGCTCGGGGAACGCGCAGGCGCTTTGCCGGCACAGATCCCGAGAGCGTTTCGACGCAAAGCAAGGAGCACGTTGCGGGCCAGCTCGTCACCGTGAAAAGCACGATGCAACGCGTTGATTTGTGGCTTGTTTGCAGCGCTGCTTTTCGGAGGGCGCTTTCACGGACGAGGCAAACGGCAAGGTCTGCCGGGGCCGCGTCAGGCAAAGTCTGCCTACACAGGGCCAGGGAGAAAAATCAGCGGCGATTCCGGCGGCTTGCCTATGCCCGGTTTGGACTCTTCGTGTAAACTGTTAAGGATTCGGCGGTGAGCGTAGCTCAGTCGGTAGAGCATCGGACTGTGGCTCCGAGGGTCGTGGGTTCAAATCCCATCGCTCACCCCATTCTCTCCTGGCTTGGCCTCAACGAGCTGAATTTTCCTTCGCGTCTCTTTGCGCGCGAAATGCGGCAGTTGCCGGGCTGGCTGCCGCGGCGGGCCGCCTAAGCAGGACCCCCTCCGCGCCCGGCATATCTTCCGTAACGCGTCGCAGTTTCGGTCCGTCGATACATCCAGGGTGTGGGTTCGATGTGCGTTCCTGCCTGCGCAAGAATCGCGAACTCGGGAAAATTCCAATCAGAGAGGAACGGACCGATGAAACGTTTCCTGATTGCCCTGATGTTGTGCGTCGCTTTTGCCGGCACCGCGGCGGCACAGCAGCCGGCCGCGAACGCGCCCGCCTCGAAGGCCGACGTTGAGCGGCTCCTGCAGGTAATGCACATGCAGCAGACGATGGTGAAGATGGCGAAAGCGATGTCGGGACCGATGCACAAGATGATTCACGAGGAATATCTGAAAGACAAAGAGAAGTGCAAGCTGCCCGCGGATTTCGAAGCCAGGATGAACGAGATCCTCGACCAGTCAATGCAGAGCGTGCCCTGGCAGAAAATGATCCAGGAGATCGTGCCGGTGTACCAGAGGCATTTCACCAAGGCCGACATCGACGGTCTCATCGCCTTCTATTCCGGGCCCACCGGGCAGAAGTTCATGAGGGAGGCGCCCGCCATCTCGGCCGAGACGATGCAGGTGACGATGCCGATCATGCTGGCGCGCAACACAGAATTGATCAAACGAGTCAAGCAGGAATTCCAAAAGTTCAAAAAGAATTCCAACCAGAAATCGTGCGTCAACGGGGATGCCGGGAAACAGTAGGCGGAAGCGCGAGGAGCGCTTGGAAATTCCGCGACGGCTCGCGGCGGCGGGCTAGTGGCGGCAGGTGCCGAAGTGCTGGCGCCAGATGGCGACGCCCTTGATCCACTCCTCTACGGTGCGCAGGTGACCGGCAAGCTGGGCGGCGCGGTCAACGGGCATGGCCAGCTTGCCGCAGGTGGGGCATTTCAGGAAGCCGGCAATCAGGTCGTCCTGGCCGGTGCTGCGGAGCGTTGTAAGGAAAGACTCGCGGCCGGCGGGGAGCGAAGCATCCAGCTCGCCACGCTCACAGCGTTCCTCGAGTTTCGTTCGCAGAGTTTCCGCCAGTTCTTCCTTGGTCATCGCCAGATCGCTTTCCGTTCCTTCCGAATTCTTCCCATGGGCCGAACGGGCAGCCTGAAGGAGTTGGCCGTTGCAGCCGCTTCCTATTGTTGGCAGGTGCGAGCAGACGAGGCACCAGCAGTTTCGTGAGGGTTGATGAAAGCGCAAATGGCCGGCGAAGCGAAGCAGACGGCGCACCGGGCCGGCGCCCTGCTCGACGCAGGGACCACAGCCTGAAGGCCGCGCCGCGGCCAACCGTGCCGCATGTTTATGGTGAAACGCGTTCCTCTCGCCCGCTCCGAACCTGCTATGCTGATGCAGGCAGGCGAGCAAAACGCATCCCGCCTGATTTTGAAAACACAGCGCCCCCACACCGCGTGAAAAATCGCCCGCAGAGTGACGCCCTGAAAATTCCAACGCATTGAATACACATCAGTTACAAGGACTCTATCTCGACATCAACTGACACCCTGAAGCACGCGTAGCCCACCCCCGCCCGGCAGCCCAAACGTGCCAGACAATACCGACCGCCTGTTCCGCGAACTGCGCGCCGCGCCGCGGAAACTGGCGCGCAGGCTTTACAATGGGCGCTGCTTTTCAGGTGACCGAACATGGTGACGATACAGACGATCGAAGAGGCCTCCGAGCGCATTCGCGGAGCGGTGTTCACTTCCCCATTCATGCGGTCGGAGACGTTTTCGCGGCTGACGGGAAATGAGATATTCCTGAAGCTGGAAAACCATCAGATGACCGGCGCGTTCAAGGAGCGGGGGGCGCTGAACAAGATCCTGCTGCTGGGACCGGAGGAGCGGCGGCGCGGAGTGATTACCGCCTCGGCCGGCAATCACGGGCAGGCAGTGGCTTACCACGCGGCGAAACGCGGCATCGCGGCGCAGATCTGCATGCCGCTGACGACGCCGCTGGTGAAGGTGTCGGCTACGCGCGGATACGGCGCCGAGGTGGTGCTATACGGCGCGAATTACGACGAGGCGTGCGAGGAGGCGTTGCGGCGGGCGCGCGAGCACGATCTCACCTTCATCCACCCGTTCGACGACGACGCGGTGATCGCCGGCCAGGGAACGCTGGGGATCGAGATGCTGGAGCAGATCGGTGACCTGGACACGGTGCTGGTGCCGGTGGGCGGCGGCGGGCTGGTGGGCGGAGTGGCGTGCGCGGTGAAGGCGAAACGGCCGCGGATACGGGTGGTCGGCGTGCAGGCTTCGCGGCTGCCTTCGATGAAAGCGGCGGTGGATCGCAACGGTCAGGTGACGCTGCCGCCGAACAAGACGATTGCGGACGGCATTGCGGTTCGCTGCGCGGGAACGCGGACGCTGCCGCTGGTGCGGCAGTACGTGGACGAAATCGTGACGGTGGATGAGGAAGAGATCGCCAACGCGATTCTGCTGCTGCTGGAAAAGGAAAAGACGCTGGCGGAAGGCGCGGGCGCGGTGCCGTTGGCGGCGGTGCTGAACCGGAAGATCCCCGACCGGGGGAAGAAGCTGGGCGTGCTGGTGAGCGGGGGCAACATCGACGTGACGCTGCTCTCGCGCATCATCGAACGCGGCCTGGTGAAAGACGGACGGCTGCTGCGCATACGCATCCACTTGCCCGATCATCCGGGAGCGCTGGTGCGGCTCTCGACCGTGATTGCCGAGCAGAAGGCCAACATCATCGAGACCAGCTTCAACCGCGCGTATTACGGCGTGATCCTGGGCGATACGGCGATCGACATCACCATGGAGACGCGAGGTCCGGAGCACATTGCCGAACTGATGGCGGCGCTGGATGCGGCGGGGTACGTGCACGAGCGGGTGCAGTAAACCGAAGGCTGCGCGTAACAGAGAAAAACAAACAGTGGGATCCAGGAGAGGAGGGGTGTGCCTGGTGGGGTGCCGGGGCCCCAGCGGGGAGGGGCCCCGGCTTCGCGGGGTAAAGTTTGCCGCTAGGCTTTGGAGACTTCGGCCATGGCGGGGGCGAAGGACTCGTGCTCGGTGCGAGCGATGATTTCGTCCTGCAAGGCGCGAGTGAGGTCGCAGAAGTAGTCGCTGTAGCCGGCGACGCGAACGATCAGATCGCGGTACTTTTCCGGCTCGGCCTGGGCGGCGCGAAGCGTGGCCGCAGTGACCACGTTGAACTGGATGTGATGTCCGTCCATGCGGAAATAGGAACGAACGAGATGTGCCACCTTGTCGAGGCCGCCGTCGGTTTCGAGCAGTTTCGGCGTGAATTTCTGGTTGAGCAACGTGCCCCCGGTGCGGGCGTGGTCGAGCTTGCCGGCCGAGCGGATGACGGCGGCGGGGCCATAGCGGTCGGCGCCGTGGGAAGGCGAGATGCCGTCGGCTTCCGGTTCCCAGGCGCGGCGGCCGTCGGGCGTGGCGCCGGTGACGGAGCCGAAATAGACGTGGCAGGTGGTGGAGAGGTAGTTGACGCGGTACTGGCCGCCCTTGGTGTTGGGCCGGCCGTTGATCTCGTCGAAGAAGGCCTGGTAGACGGTGAGGATGACGTTGTCGGCGTAATCGTCGTCGTTGCCGAATTTCGGCGTGCGGTTGGTGAGCAGCAGGCGCGTCTTCTCGTGACCGTCGAAATTGGCAGCGAGGCTGTCGAGCAACTCGCCCATGGTGAGGTCCTGGCGATCGAAGACGTGGTACTTGATCGCGGTGAGGCTGTCGGCGCAGGTGGCCGGGGCGACGCCCATGATGTAGGTGGAGTTGTAGCGCGGGCCGCCATCGTTGTAGTCGCGGCCCTTGGCGATGCAGTCGTCGACGAGCAGCGAGAGGTAAGGCGCGGGCATGTAGCGGGCGTAGAGGCGCTCGATGACGTTGTTGCCGCGAATCTTGACGTCGATGAAGTAGCGCAGCTGGCGACGGAAGGCGTCGAACATCTCGTCGTAACTCTTGAAGGTGCGCGGATCGCCCGTCTCGATACCGATCTTCTTGCCGGTGCGCGGGTCGACGCCGTTGTTCAGCGTGATCTCAAGCACCTTGGGCAGGTTGAAATAGCCGGTGAGAATGTAGGCTTCCTTGCCGAAGGCGCCGGTTTCGACGCAGCCGGAAGTGCCGCCGCAGCGGGCGTCCTCGATCGCCTTGCCCTGGCGCAGGAGTTCCTCAACCACCATGTCGGCATTGAAGATCGACGGCTGCCCCCATCCCTGACGAACGATTTCCAGGCCGCGGCGAAGGAAGGCGTCGGGATTGCGCTTGCTGAGCTGCAGGTTGGAAGACGGCTGGAGCAGGTGCATCTCGTCGATGACGTCGAGGATGAGGTAGGTGACATCGTTGACGCCGTCGGTGCCGTCGGCTTTCAGACCACCGTTGTTGATATTGGCGAAGTCGGTGTAGGTGCCGCTTTCGGCGGCGGTGACGCCGACCTTGGGCGGGGCGGGCTGATTATTGAATTTCACCCAGAGGCATTCGAGGAGTTCCTTGGCGTGGTCGCGGGTAAGCGTACCGTCCTGCATTCCCTTCACGTAGAAGGGATACAGGTGTTGATCGAAGCGGCCGGGGTTGAAGGAGTCCCAGGTATTCAACTCGGTGACAACGCCGAGATGAGTGAACCAGTAGGCCTGGAGCGCTTCCCAAAAATCGCGCGGCGGATGGGCGGGGACGTGGCGGCAGACGTCGGCGATCTTCTCGAGTTCGCGCTTGCGGCGTGGATCGGTGGCCACGGCAGCCAGTTCCTCGGCGCGCTCGGCGTGGCGCTCGGCGAAGCGGATGACGGCGCCGGCGGCGATGTCCATGGCCATGAGCTCGTCGCGCTTGGCGCAGGCATCGGGATCGGCGAAGTAGTCGAGGCGGTCAATCGCCTCATGAACCTCGCGCTGCAGGTCGAGTAGGCCCTTGTGGTAGATGACGTCGCCGAGGACGGTATGACCGGGGGCGCGCTGCTCCATGAACTCGGTGTAGATGCCGGCCTCATAGGCGTCTTTCCATGCCGGCGTCATCTGCTCGAAGATCTGGTCGCGGATCGAACGGCCCTGCCACTGGGGGATGACGAGGTCGCGCTGGATGCGGCGGGCCTCTTCGTCGACGCGGAAGGAGATCTTCTCGCGAGAGTTGAGCACATCGAGATCTTCCTCCGTGTGGCAGCAGAGTTCGGGAAAGGTGGGCGAACCCTTCGGCGCCGGGCCACGCTCGCCGACGATCAGCTCGTCGGGACCGATGTAGATGGCTTTGTGCTCCATGATATAGGCGAAGGCGCGGGCCCGCTGCACGGGGACAGCGACGGTCTTGTCCTGTTTGTAGAACTCGGTGAGAAGAGCGGCTCGCTCAATGGAAAGCCAAGGCTTGGTTTCGATTGTCGCTTCCCTCAACCTGCTGACACGCTCGTTCATGATATGCCTCCAACTCGAACTGTGAAGCCGTCGCGGGTGAACCGCGCGGCCAAAGATTCCATGTGCTCCGCGCTGGGTGGGACCAGATCGGGGAGCTGATATTCGCGGTGCAGCCGGCGGTATTTGTCGCCGCCGATGCGGTGATACGGGAGAAGATCGACGTTCTTCAGCCCCAATTGCTGCAGGTAGGCGGACGCGGCGCCGATATCGTCGTCGCCATCGTTGATGCCGGGAATGATGGGCATGCGGACAATCACAGCGCTGCCCTGCTCCGCCAACGTCTTCAGATTGGCCAGAATCAGGTCGTTTTTCACGCCCGTGTACTTTTCGTGCTTGACCGGATCCATCAATTTCAGGTCGTAGTGAAACAGGTCGACGTTCGGGCTGACGCGGCGCATGAGGACAGGGTTGGCGAAGCCCGATGTGTCGAGCACGGTGTGGATGCGGCGGGCGTGGAGTTCGGCCAGCAACTGCTCGGCAAAGGCGGCCTGCATCAGCGGCTCTCCACCGGACAGGGTGACGCCGCCGCCCGATTCGTCGAAATAGAGCTGGTCGCGGGAGAGATCGGCCAGCAACTCCTCAACCGTTATCCAACGACCGGCCATGCGGCGCGCTTCGGCGGCACACACTTCAACGCATTCGCCCGAGGCGCGGCAAAGAGAGGGATCGGTGACGACGGCGCCGTCCTCGATGTAGAGCGCGCCGTAAGGACAGGCAGCGACGCAGTCTCCACAGAGGGTGCAGCGGTCTTCGAAAAAGAGGAGTTCCGGACGGCGGTGCTGGCTTTCGGGATTGTGGCACCACCAGCAGTGAAGGGAACAACCCTTCAGGAACACGGTCGTCCGGATGCCCGGACCATCGTGCAACGAAAACCTCATCAGGTCGAAGATGAGCCCCAGCCGTCCCCCGGCAGCGGAGCGCTTCGGCCGGAATAAGCCGACGCGTTTCTCCGTAAAGCTCATAGAAGTGCCAACTAAATTGTATACAATTTGGTATGCGGTTGCAACTCCTAAGACAGGTGCTGAAATAGAGGCCACCCGATCATTTGCCCCTACCAGGTTGACACGGGAGGAGCTGCGGCCAGGATCACCGGCTCGACGTCAGCCTGCCGGGGTGGGAGCCAGCAGGTGTCGACTGATCAGGGATGGGTGGTAGGGCAGAACGGCGAAAACCTACAGGCTGCGTCACTGAAATCGTGGGCGTCGGGTGCGTCAGGTGGCGCCATTGGGGGGAACGTAGTTGCCCGTGTGGATGGGCGGGCCGAGCGGGTGATTGGTGAGCACCTCCTTGTCCCCTTCCCGACCGACAGGATAGAGGCTGTGAGGGTCGAGGCCGGAGAGCACGCGATGGCGGTTGTAATTCTGAGTGAAGAGGAAGACGCGGCGGGGACTGTTCCACTGGCTATCGAAATATTTCAGGCTCCAGATGACGTGCGGGACATCGGGAAAGAGCGAGCCGAACCAGAAATCGTTGGTGCCGCCGAAAACGACGTCGACGCGAGCGCCGGTGTAGAAATTGAGCGTCGAACCGAAGGCGTAATGGCCGTTGATGACAATCTCGTCGCCCGGTTTGTAGTAGTGCTCGATGTCGATGGCCAGGCGCTTGGAAGAGATCTCGGGAGAAAAGATCTCGAGCCCCTGGTGGACGGCAAAGAGAGCCAGCACCATCATGCCGGTCAACGCCAGATTGGCTTTCCACGGCGAGCCGCGCCAGCGCCAGAACAGGCACAGCAAGGGGCCGAGGGATAAAGCGATGCCCATGACGAGGAGCGGGGTGTGGAAGAGACCGAAGGACGAGAGGGTGAGGTCGTGCAGATGGCCCATCGAGAGCAGGTACTGCTTGGGATGCACGGCGAGCACCTTATCGATATCCGTGCCGGGCGGAAACGGCTTGGTCATTGCGAAAAGGGCGAACGTCACAGCGGCGCCAGCCAAACCGACAAGGACCAGCGGGACGGACATCCATTTGCCCCAGCGGCGCTCGGGGCTGTAGCGGGGCGACAGTTCCTCGCGCTCCATCCAAGCAGCGGCCAGCAACGCCACCGCAGGGATGGCGGGCAGTGAATAGTATTCCTGGCGGCTGGAGAAGCTGAAGAAAACCATTACGACCAGTCCCCAAAGGGCGACAAGCAGCAAGGCACGTCTGCGAGGGTTCATGTCCTTGCCCCAGGAGCGGGGGCGCCAGGGAACCTCGCGCAATGCGGGAAACAGGAATAGGCACCAGGGGATGACCCAGATGAGCAGTTCGACCCAGAAGAGACCGAGCGGTACTTTGCCATAGTCGTGCGGGACGCGCTTATTGAGGTAGCGGAGGAACTGCTCGTTGATGAAATAGTCCCAGAGAAAGCCCTTTTCCGGACCGGTGGGCTGGGCCGGGTTGCGAATGGCGGCAAGTATGTGCCAGGGGGCGGCGATGACGAAGAAGACGACGAAGCTCGAGAACAGGCGCATCTTCTTGAGGTAGCCCCAGTCGTGCATCATAGCCAGGAAGAACAGGATGGTCAGGCCGGGGAACACCAAACCGATCAGGCTGTTGGTAAGAACGTTGAGCGCCGTGACGATCGCGAGGCCCCAACAGGCGTATAAAGACGCGTCTCGCCGCTCGTAGCCGACGAGGAAGAAATAGAAGCTGAGGGTGGTCCACATGGCGACCAGCACGTCGGGAATCAAGAAGCGGGAATAGAGGTAGATTCCCGGGGCAGTGGCCAGAATCAGCGCGGAGTAGAAAGCCGCACGCTCACCGAAAAAGCGGCGCGCAAAGATCCAGCCACTCACCATCAGCCCGAGAACACTGATCATCAGCACCAGGCGAGTAGACGCTTCGTTGACGCCAAACAGCTTGTAGCTGAAGAGGGTCATCCAGTACATCAAAGGCGCCTTTTGCAGGTAGCGAACACCGTCGACGTAGAGATCGACCCAGTCGTGACGGATCAGCATCTCCTTGGCCGCTTCGGCGTGAACCGAGTCAGCGTCGTCCATCAGCGCCGGGTGGAACAGCCCGGGGAGATAGACAATCAGCCAGACCGCCAGCAGGATCGCCAGCCGGATTCTGCGCTTCCTCTTTTTGGTGGCTTCTGTCGGGTCGACCGCGATCCCTGGGCGGGCCGCAGCGAGGTTCACTGTCTGGTCTTCTTCGTTCTGGTTCCCCATGTTTTGTTCGTCAAAGAAGTAAAGATGGCACGAATCGATGGTGGGATGCATGGAAAGCGAACATCGAGTCTAATTTTCTTTTCCTGGCGAGCGGTGCGCGCGAGCGGAGGGGACAGCGGGAACGGCATGGACAGCGATCCCCGCGGCCGTGACGAGGCATTTGGAGGAGGCAAAAAAGGCCTGCGCGGGCGGCTCCAGCAAGCTTTTCCCTTCCCTGCCCCAGCCGGGCAACGCCCGAGGGAGATAAGCGCGACGAGGCGAGGCTGCCCACGAACCTAAAGGCCGCTCGCCGACAACGAACCGCCCGAGGCCGGCGGGTAGGAACTGGCGAACCACGAGCGCGAACGGGAGAGAACAATCGAGAGGATCAAGCGGCCGTTTCGGAAAGCATTGCGTATGCGCGCGGCGACGCCATGGCGTTCGATGCGCGGAGCATGCTGCCCGGCGCCGCCGCAATAGTTGCCGAGGGCCGGCTGATAACCAAGAGCGAGTGCATCGCCCTGCATCATGATCTGACCCGGCATGCGCCCGAAGAGCACGCCGCCGCGGCAGTAGTAGTTCCCTTCCCGGCGGATAACCCAGACCGGCGATTCAGGATTGCTCAGCGAAGAATGGCCGAGGCCAAGTTCGGAAAGCAGGCGAGGCATGCGCACCGGCGTCAACGCGAGCGCAACGACGGTAAACGCCAGCAGCAAACCCAACAGGGGGAAGACGGCCGGACCCAAGCCGTGTTTCCCGGTCCTCTTCACGTTGCCCGCTTCGGAGCCCAGGGAGGAAAGCGTCTGGAGTTTCAGGCCGGCATTCGAGGCGACGTCAGTACCGGTGGCGCTCGCCAGCTTGCCACGCAGCCAGTCGATTCCCTCTGCGGCGCGACGCTGGCCACCCGGCAGACGGGCGACGCGGCGGTAGGGAAAGATCAAGCAGACCTCTCCGTGGGAAAAATTCATCTGGAGGACCGAGTCCGGGTCGAGGGGGTCAAATGGTTCCGTGCTGCCGGAGGCCTTGCCAGCGCGAGCGAATTCGCAACCGCGCAGGTCGAGCTCGATTTCACGGCCATCGCCAGAAATGGTGACCACGCCTTCCGGGTCGACCAGCGTAACGAGCCCGTCGATCGAAACGCGCACTGTCTCGGAAGCCCGCGATTTACCGAAGAAGGAGACTTCGACGGAGATCGAGGCCTGACGCCAGTCCCAGAAGATGTGCAGTGCATCGCTGAAGGAGATCGTGCATTCCAGTGCTGTTGATTTCATCGCGTTGTGCGGTTTCACCCGTGGAGTTTTTCCGGGAAACCATCTCCAGCGCGATTGTTTCAGAGGCAGGAAAAGGGGCAAAGACAAATACGATTAGAAGTTGGTGGAAACTCGGGCACAGGGTGTGTTCCGTGGTGGCGCGTTCCGCTCCGACACATCGGAATGGAAAGTGAACTGTGCCGGGACAGGTTGCGAAGGGCGAGGTTTTACGCCTCCTCGCCGGTTTTCTGCGATGAAAGGAGGACGGGAGTGGATCGAGCGCCGAAGAGCAGCAGCGGATGATCGGTTTCGCGCAGGAGTCTTTCGACGGTGTCTTCGTCGAGCAGGGGGCTTTCGTTGCTGATGACGAGGACGCCGCCACGTTCCCGTTGCACAGCGCGAACAAAATCGTTCTTGTCCGCCGAGCTGAGCCAGCGGAGGCGGAGCGGAGCGGCGAGGGCAGCAATCTCGCGTTCCATTTCGGGCTCGAGGCGCCCGGAGGGGGAAGAGAGAAACACGGTAAGGCGGCAGCTGGAAGCGGCGGCCATGCGAGCGGCAAAGCGGCAGGCGTCGGCGGAGGCCGCCGAGCGGTCGTAGACGGCGAGAACTGCGGGCGCAGGCACGACGCGGGACTGTACCAGCAAAAGCGAGGAGCGAGCTCCGGAGATCGCGGCGCGGGCGGTGGAACCCAGGCCAAGGCGGCGGGCGATCGACCAGCCGCCTCCACCGAGGG
Organism: Candidatus Acidiferrales bacterium; assembly: GCA_046704165.1. Lineage (GTDB taxonomy): Bacteria > Acidobacteriota > Terriglobia > Acidiferrales > UBA7541 > JAKASX01. The sequence goes on along the minus strand of JBJKSI010000122.1, from coordinate 9,367 downwards.
TGAGCAGATCGGCTTCAGCAGCGGCGAGCAGCACCTCGGCCGAGACGTTGCCGCGGACGATACGGAAGGACCAGCGAACGCCGACGCGCTCGGCGACCGCAGCCAGTTCCGTGCGGGCCTTTTCGGCCAGGGCCCGCAACTCGCTTTCGATGAAAAGGGCGCTGAGCGGCGCCTCACTGCCGGAGGGATAAAGGAAGCGGATGGCGGAGGGGGTGGCGGCAAGACGAAGGAGTTCGGCGTCCTCGACAAAAAGACCGAGCAGCTCGGCGTGCCAGGCGGCAGCAAGATCGGCGGCGGCGTGGAGGGCGGCAAGGCTGCGAAGGGAGGCGTCGAGGGCGACGACGATCCGGCGCACCTGGAATTTTTGCTCTTCGCCTTCTCGAGGGGCCGCGGTCATGCCTGGTTCTCCGGCTGGGTTTTGCGAATGGCTTCGATGCGCTTTTCGGCCAGAGCCACCAGCCGCGCCTCGACGCGGCCGTTGATCGAGTCGAGCGGGAAATTGCCGGCGGCGTCGCGCTCGCCGGCGGGCATGCCGGTGAGGATTTCGATGCCCTGGTCGATGGTTTCGACGGAGTAGATGTGGAACTTTTCATTGCGGACAGCCTCGACGACATCGTGGCGGAGCATGAGGTGCTTGACATTGGAGGCGGGGATAAGCACGCCCTGGTCACCGGTAAGGCCACGGGCACTGCAGACGTCGAAGAAGCCCTCGATCTTTTCGTTCACACCACCGATGGCCTGTACCTGTCCATGCTGGTTCACCGAGCCGGTGACGGCGAGCGACTGACGGATCGGGGCGTCGGAGAGCGCAGAGAGCAAGGCATAGAGCTCGGCCGAGGAGGCGCTGTCGCCATCAACCATGCCGTAGGACTGTTCGAAAACGAGGCTGGCAGAGAGGGAGAGCGGGTGATCGATGGCGTAGCGGGCGCCGAGAAAGCCGGACAGGATGAGCACACCTTTCGAATGGATCGGGCCGCTCAGCTCAACTTCGCGCTCGATGTCGATGACCTCGCCCTTACCCAGGCGGACGCGGGCGGTGATGCGGCTGGGCTGACCGAAAGTGAACTGGCCAAGGCCGATGACGGAGAGGCCGTTGACTTGACCGGTCTTTTCGCCGGCGGTATCGATGAGGATGGTGCCGCGGCGGATCTCTTCCTGAATGCGTTCGCGCACGCGGTCGGCGCGGTAGGTACGGGAATCGATGGCTTGCTGCACGTCTTCGGCCGAGATCGTCTTGCGGCCGGCCCGGCGGGCCCAGTAGTCCGACTCGCGCAGCAGGTCGATGATCTCCATACGGTGAGTCGAAAGCTTTTCGGCGTCGCCGACCAGGCGAGAACTGCGCTCGATCACACGGGCGACGGCATTGCGATGGAGGGGCACGAGCTTCTCTTCCCGAGCAAAGGTGGCGATCAGGCGAGCGTAGAGGTTGTTTGATTCCACGCTGCGGTCCATCCGTTCGTCAAAATCGACGGCCACCTTGAAGAATTCATTGAAGTCGGGATCGTACTGGCAGAGCAGATAGTAGAGCAAACGCTCGCCGAGCAGCACCACCTTGACCTGGAGCGGGATCGGTTCCGGTTCCAAAGACATCGTGCTGACCAGGCCAATCATCTGGCCGAGGGATTTGATCTGGATCTCGCGGGCGCGCAGGCATCGCTTCAGACCCTCCCAGGCATAAGGCTGGGTGAGTACCTTGCGCGCGTCGAGAATCAAAAAGCCGCCATTGGCGCGATGGAGCGCGCCGCCGCGGATCAAGTTGAAGTCGGTGGAAACGGCGCCGAGGTGGGACATATATTCCACCTTGCCGATCAGGTTGGGGAAAGAAGGGTCGTCCTCGTAGATAACCGGAGAGCCATGATTGGCGTCGTGACCCACGAGCAAATTCACCTGATAGCGGCGGAGGAAAGCGGCGCTACGCTTCCCTTCCGGCTGGGCCCCACCCATCAGGGCGGCCAGCGGATTTTCGGGCGGGGAGAGAAACTCGTCGGCGCTTTCGATCACATCCTGCTGCATCTCGTCGAACAATTTCGTCACGCCGGAAAGGGCCGAATACTTCTTGCGTAGCGCCTCGATCAGATGGCCGACGGCAAACATGGTCACTTCGCGGTTCAGATCCTTCAACTTGTCGCGACCACTCTTTTCCCATTCGGGCATTTCGCGCATGATGACGCGGAGCCGTTCCTTGACCCAGGCCATCTCGCTCTCGATGCGCTTGTGCTCCTCGTCGGGGAGCTTCTGGAACTCCTCCGGCGACATCACCTCGTTCTTGCGGAGCGGGGCGAGCAGCAGGCCGGTGGGCGTGTGGGCGACGGCGATACCGCGCTTTTCGGCCTCGGCGCGCAACTGCTCGAAAGCGTTCTGCTGCTTTTCCTTCACCTCCTGCTCGATCACCTGACGGCGCGCCCGGTACTCCTCGGTTTCGAAGGCGGCAGGGATGGCGGCGCGGAGTTCCTCGACCATGCGCTCGACGTCTTCCCGCAACTCCGCGCCCCGGCCCGTGGGCAGGCGCAGTACGCGCGGCTTTTGAGGATCATCGAAGTTGTTGACGTAGCACCAATCGGAGGGGGTCGGCTCGGTGGCCGCCTTCTGTTCGAGGAAGCGGCGCACGATTGTCTGTTTGCCCATGCCCTCGGGCCCGAGCGCGAAGAGGTTGTAACCGGGCTGGCGAATGCCGATGCCGAAGCGTACCGCCTCGACGGCGCGCGGCTGGCCTACGACTTCAGCGAGAGATTCCAGCTCATCGGTGGTTTCGAAGGAGAACTGCTTCGCGTCACAGGAGTGGCAAAGCAGCTCCGGGGACAAGCGTCCGGCATGCGCCATTTTGGACTCCTCTCGTCTTTATTCTGACTCACTCGAGTGGCGAGTTCGAGTGTCTCCGTACAATTCCTTGTCATGGTCCTTCTTTGCCGCTTCCGGTTAACCGGCGGCCAGCAGCGGCCGAAAGCCGCGAATCACGACCGTGCCAGGACCTCCGAGTTCCCCCGCGATTTCGATTTTCGCGGGGAGGAACGCCTGCACCACGCGGCCCACCGTGAGCAGATGGCCGGTAACAGAGGCCGTGCGCAAGCGGGACTCCGCAGGGACGAGCGCCAGCGGCAGGACCAGTTGGTCGGCGAGCCAGTGATCGATCGCACCATCGTCCGCGAGGAGCGACAACAAGGCATCGGCGGCTTCGTCTGCGACGCGCTCGGCCGGCTTGCCGCGCGCGCCCAGACCGCACATGCAGGCCTGGGTCCGCTCAAATTCGGCGAGTAGAAGCAGCAGAGTGCCAGGGGAGGCAGCGGGCAACTGGGCGATCTCGATTGTTGCGTCCTGGCGGAGACTGGAGAGCCGCTCCAGCGCACGGCGTTTCTGCCGCTCGGCGATGCGGCGATCGAGACCGGCAACGGCCGAGACGCCATGGATGCGAAGCAACAATCCACGGTCGACCAGGCAGAGAGGTGTGAGCGTGGCGCCCGGCTCCGCAAGCGGGACGATGGCGGCCCGGATACGGCCACCACCGCGAGGATAGAAACCTGCCAGATCGAGTGTGATCCGCGCGTCGAAGCCGATCCGACGGAGATGCGGCAGCCATTGCAGGTCCAGGTAGTGAAAGCAGGGACTCCAAGGGACATGCGTGCCGCCGGTGAGGACGACGGTGGAGGGTCCGCGGGCGAAGCTCAGAGGCAGAAGAATCGTCTGGAGCACGAGCGAGGTCGCGCCGGCGGTACCAATGTCTAAGGAGAATTCTCCCGGATGGATTCCCCGCGGTTCGAAGAACAGCGATTGGGAACCGAGCGTGGCGCCCTCGACGCGGGCTCGGGAAACAGCAGCAGCGGCCTCGACGGCTTTCAGGTGCTGCGCACGCAGGCCAGGCTGAGCGCGGCGGGCGCGGATGTTGACCAGACGTACCGGACTGGCGGTGAGAATCGAGAGGGAGAGCGAAGTGCGGAGCACCTGGCCGCCTCCCTCGCCCATCGACCCGTCGATCAGGATTGCGCCAGAAGGTTCCGTCACCGGGCCACCCGGCGGCGCGAGATTCGCGCGCTTCTCCTCGCCGGGAAGACCCATGGTTTCTTTCCCCTCTCTTCTACGACGCTACGGCTTGCGCGTCGGACGGTTTGACGATCTTCCTCTGAGACGGGGGTGGCACACGATCGGTGACAGATGAATTTCTGCTGCCGGCGATCGGCGCAAATGGATTCATGGGAAGCTTTCGCCGGCGAGGCGCGGAGACCGGTTACCGAGGAGGGCGAGGAGAATCGCCTTGTGGGCAGGAAGCCTGTTTTCGGCCTGATCGAGCGCGATCGATTGCGGGCCGTCGAGGACTTCGGCGGTGACCTCCTCGCCGCGATGGGCAGGCAGGCAGTGGAGGAAAACAGCGTCGGGCCGAGCGAGCGACATCAGACGAGCGTCAACCTGGTAGCCGGCGAAATCCTTTCGGCGCTGTTCGGCCTGATCTTCCTGGCCCATGCTGGTCCAAACGTCTGTGTAGACGGCGTCGGCATCGCGGACAGCTTCGGCGGGATCGTGGACGATACGGATCGAAGCGCCGGTCTTCCAGGCGTCAGCAGCCGTCTGCCGAATCACTTCATGGTCGGGGGCGTAGCGGCGCGGCGTAGCGAGCGTGAAGCGGATGCCGGTCTTCGCGGCACCGCAAATGAGCGAGTGGGCAACGTTGTTGCCGTCACCGACAAAGGCGAGCGAGAGACCGGCGAGGCGGCCCTTGCGCTCGCGGAGAGTGAGCAGATCGGCAATCGTCTGGCAGGGATGAAAACGGTCGGAAAGCGCGTTGATTACCGGGACGTTCGCGGCACGGGCTAGCTGTTCCAGCACGGACTGACCGAATGTACGAACGATCAGCACGTCGACCCAGCGAGAGAGGTTGCGGGCGACGTCGGAGGCAGGTTCCCGGTGGCCGAGCGCGATATCGGCAGGGGTAAGGTGAACGCTCTGGGCACCCAACTGGCACAGGCCGACTTCAAAGGTGACGCGGGTGCGCAGGGAAGGCTTTTCGAAGATCAGCGTGCCGGCAAAGCCGTCGAGCGCATGGGCGAATGCGCGCGGACGTGCCTTGACGCGGGCGGCGAGGTCGAGCAGCAAGAGGAGTTCATCAGGCTTCAGATCGCGAAGGGAAAGCAGGTCGCGCTTCCCCGCCCCACAGGCCGGCTGAAGGTAGCGACCGAAGAGCGGTGAGACTGAAGCTCGTTGAAGCACGATGCCTCCTACCCGTGAGCGGGAGCGGCGCTGGCCAGCAGATCGCGCAACAGCGGCATCAGCACCGGTGCGCCGCGCTCCTCCATTTCGTAGTGCACTCGCAGGCATGGCTGCGAAATGCGGATGATGCGTTTGAGATCGACCGGAGTCGCTACCAGCACCAGATCGCAGGGAACGGCGGCGATGGTGGCCTCGAGATCGGCCAGTTGGCGGGTGCTATAACCGACGGCCGGCAGCAACGGGCCGAGATGCTTGTAGTCGACGAAGGCCTGATGCAAGCTGCCGACGGCGAATGGGCGGGGATCGACGAGCCGGGCGGCCAGATGACGGCGCGCGGCGATCACGCCGGCGCCATAGGGCATTTCGCCGTGGGTGAGCGTGGGCCCGTCTTCGATAACGAGCACGCGCGCGCCGCGAATCTTTTCGGCGTGCTGGACCACAATGCGGGAATCGGCTTCGATCACCTGTGCCTGAGGATTGCGCTCGGCGACATGGCGGCGTATGGCGGCCACGGAGCCCGGGGGCGCGGTGTCCACCTTGCTGATCACGATCACCTGCGCGCGGAGGAAATTGACCTCACCGGGGTAATACAGCAATTCGTGGCCGGCGCGGTGTGGATCGGCGACGACGATCTCCAGATCGGGATGGAAGAATGGCGTGTCGTTGTTGCCGCCGTCCCAAACGATGCAGTTCCCTTCCTGCTCGGCGTCGGCCAACACGGCGGCATAGTCCACGCCAGCGTAGACAACGGTACCTTCGGCGAGGTGCGGCTCATACTCTTCGCGCTCCTCCAGCGTGCAACGCTCGCGCTCGAGGTCAGCCGGCATGGCAAAGCGCTGGACGCGCTGGCGCACCAAGTCGCCGTAGGGCATCGGATGACGAACGACCACCGGGCGGCGGCCGAGTTCCCGCAACTGGCGCACCACGTAGCGTGCCACCGGACTCTTGCCGCTCCCCGTCCTCACGGCGCAAACGGAGACGACCGGCACGCGAGCACGCAGCATCGTCCGCTCAGAGCCGAGCAGTTGGAAATCGGCACCCTTCGCGACCACGCGCGAGGCCAAGTCCATCAGGTGATTGTGAGAGACATCGCTGTAGGAGAAGACAACCAGGTTGGCTTTCTTCTCGACGATCATCTTTTCGAGCTGGTCTTCGGGGACGACCGGAATGCCCTCAGGATAGCCAGGACCGGCGAGTTCGGGAGGATAGCGACGGCCGGCGATATCGGGGATTTGAGCCGCGGTGAAGGCTACGACCCGGTCGCCGGCCTCCCCACGGAAACAGACATTGAAATTATGGAAGTCGCGGCCCGCGGCTCCCATAATGATGATTCGACGCTCCATCTAGACGGACCTCTTGGATGCACACGACTCTCCCCCTCAATCTGACTGAGCAATTGACAAGCCATTCGACGAGGCGATCCCTCGGCTAAGATGATGAACGAGAAGCTGATAGTTCGTTTGCCGAAAGTCACGAACGGATGGTGGGGCAAGGGACGCAGCCTCGGGACCGACTGGTGCGTAAGCTCCCACACCCGCTCATGACGAATGGCGTCACGACGGAGATCAACCGATACCGGAAAAGCGGCTAGTGCAAATGCAGGTTGAGCGCTTCCTGGCCGAAGCGGAAGTGAAGCTCGTAAAATGCCTTGTCGACGGGAACGCGGAAATAGAGATAACCGGCGACGGGCCTGGTGAAGCTGCCGCTGGGCAAGCTCTTGTCCGTGAACTGGGTTTGCATGGCGGCCTGATCGGCGCTGCTGGGCTCGCTTGCCTTGCCCACCCCAACACCAACACCCACGGTCGTGTAGACGCCGCCGGTACCCGGGATAGCCCCACGGCCCACCTCCGCCGGTACCGTAGCCGACGCCAACGCTGGGATAGATGGAGACCTGGGTTTCAGAAGCCCGGGCCTTGGAGACACGGGAATTCCATGCTCGCCAGCGGCCATAGCCGAAACTGCGAGCAACACCGGAAGAGCGAATCCGATGACGAACCAGCGCGATGATTTCATGGCTTTTCTCCAGACTGCGGCGAAAGCGGTTTCAGGTGAGCGGCGATGTGCAGCGTTCGGTCGCTGAGGATATAGATCCGCTGGTGGAACGTGCGGTAGCCGCTTGCTTTTACTTCCAGATCGTACGCCCCGCTCACGAGCGGGAAACTCTTCAGATGCTCGACCAAAAACGCATGCGGCGCCCACGCCAAAAACGCATGCGGCGACCCTACCAAAAACACGTGCGGCGCCCACGCCAAAGACGCATGCGGCGACCCAAAGACGCATGCGGCGCCCACATCAAGGGCCGACGCTTGGCTAGCGGATCTGCCTATTTATTTCCGTGGATTTCGCGGCCAGGGAGAAACGCTGGTCCGGCTGGCCTTCGTCGAGGACCAGGCGGGTGACGTAGCGGGCGACGGCAGGGCCGTGCTTGAAACCGTGGCCGGAACCTCCGCCGGCCAGCCAGACGTTTTCCAGCGCGGGATGGCGATCGATGAGGAAGTCGCCGTTCGAGGTGTTTTCGTACTGGCAGACGCGCGATTCGACGAGCGGCGCATCGGCGAGCGCCGGCAGAATGCGGGCGAGCGCGGCGCGCGCCTCGGCCAGGGCTTCCGCGCCGGGCAGCCGCTCGGCCGAATCGAGATCGTGCGGCGGGCCGTGGCGATCGGAAGCGATCTTCACGCCGCGACCTTCGACGTCGGGGAATCCGTAGAACTCGTCGCTCAGCCGATACCAGATCGGCAGCAGCGACGGCGTGAAGCGGCGATCGCCCGCCGGCGCGCCGAAATAGAAAACCTCCTGCCGCGTCGGCGCGATGCGCGCACCCACGGCTTCCGGAAACAGCTTGCCCAGCCACGGCCCGCAAGCGAAAACGTAATGCTGCGCCCGCAGCGTCTCTCCGCCGGTGAGCGCGATGTCCTTCAGCCGGCCGCCGCTTTCCTTCGGCGGCAGCACGTGGCCGAGGCGAACCTTGCCGCCGCGCCGCTCGAATTCGGCGGCGACGGCCTGCACGGCGCGCCGCGCGGCGATGCCGCCGGCGGCCGGCTCGAAGATCGCCTCTTCCCCCGGCTCCAGCCGGAACTGCGGCCAGCGCAGGCGAATCCGGTCGTGGCTCAACCGTTCGTGGCGGATGCCGAGCCGGCCGAGCGTTTCCAGCGTGGTTTGCGCGCGCGGCTCGTCGAGCCGGCCGAGCCAGAGCACGCCCGTGGGATAGAAAAGAGGCTGCGCCGTCTCGCGGAAAAACTTCTGCCAGGCCGCGAGCGATTCGTGCGCCCAGCGGGAGTAGACCTCGTCCGCGCCGTAGCCCGCGCGGATGATGCGCGATTCGCCGCCGGAACTCGCGCGGCTGTTGGCGGGGCCGTAGGCGTCGATCAGCACGGCGCTGACGCCGCGCTGCTCCATTTCGAGCGCGACCCAGGAGCCGAACACGCCCGCGCCGATAATGGCTACGTCATGCATTTTGGCCATAGGAACGTTGGTCCGTTGCGGCTATTTCGCGCCGCCCAGCACCCGCCGCTGCAATTTCGTGAGCGCGCGGTAGGCTTCGCGGTATTCCGCGGGCCATTTTTTCAGCTCCCGCTCGTGCCGCCGGATGGTGGCGACGTCGCCGCGGGAAACCGGCCCGGACCACGCGCCACGCGGGCCGAGCCGCTCGTAATTTTCGAGCGTCTGCCGAGCCATCGGCAGCAGCGCGGCGAGCGCCTGCCGGCGGTGGAAGCCGATGCCTTCGAGCATGCGAACGCCGGTTTCGATCACGGCGAGCAGCTGCGGCGAGCCAAAGGAGCCGGCCGCGTGATACGCGGCCTTGGCACGGCGGTCGATAGTGACGGGAATGCCGCCCATCTGCCGCGCCAGGCGTATGGCGAGCCGACGGGCCGGCGGGCTGCCCTCGACGGCGAAGCAGATGCCGTCGAGCCGCGTCTTGCGTCCCCGGGTGAACGTCTGCATCGGATGCATGGAGCCGACGGCGGCGCCACGCCGTGCCAGCGCGGCGAGCGTCTCGCTGCCCAGCGCGCCGCTGGCGTGGAGCACGGTGCGGCCGGCGAGCGTTCGGCGGGCCATGCGCGCCATTTGGCGTGCCACCGGCTCGATCGCGTCGTCGGGCGTGGCGATCAGGATGAGCGAGGCGTCGAGCGCCGCAGGATCGAGCCGCGCGAATGGCGTGCCCGCGCCGATT
>JBJKSI010000121.1:0-12305 GCA_046704165.1 Candidatus Acidiferrales bacterium | reverse complement strand
TCGCAGGAGCGCCAATCCGCCGCCGGGCACCACTCCCTCGGCCACGGCGGCTTTCGTCGAGCTGATCGCGTCCTCGATCGCTTCCTTGCGATTCTTCATCTCGGCTTCCGACGGCGCGCCGACGCGGATGACGGCGACGCCGCCGGCGAGCTTGGCGAGGCGCTCCTCCAGTTTCTCCTTGTCGTAATCGGACGTGGTTTTCTCGATCTGGCGGCGCAGTTCGGCGCAGCGGCCGGCGATCGCGTCTTTCGCGCCGCCGCCCTCGACGATGGTGGTCTTCTCCTTGTCGGCAACGACGCGCTTGGCGCGGCCGAGATCCTGCGGCGTGAGGCTTTCGAGTTTCAAGCCGAGTTCCTCGACGATCACCTGGCCGCCGGTGAGAATGGCGATGTCCTGCAGGATCTCCTTGCGGCGATCGCCGAAGCCCGGGGCCTTGACGGCGGCGGAGAGCAGCGTGCCGCGGACGCGGTTGACGACGAGCGTGGCGAGCACTTCACCCTCGACGTCTTCGGCGATGACGAGCAGCGGCCGGCCGGCCTTGGCGACCTGCTCCAGCAGCGGCAGCATGTCCTTCATGTTGCCGAGGCGCTTTTCGTGGAGCAGGATCCAGGGATCCTCGAGCACGACTTCCATCTTTTCCGGGTCGGTTATGAAATAGGGTGAGATGTAGCCGCGGTCGAACTGCATGCCTTCGACGACATCGAGCGTGGATTCGGTGGTTTTCGATTCCTCGACGGTGATGACGCCTTCCGGGCCGACCTTTTCGAACGCGTCGGCGACCAGTTCGCCGATGGAGGGGTCGTTGTGGGCGGAAATCGTGGCGACCTGGGCTTTTTCGAGGCGGCTGACGACGGGCCGGGAGAGTTGCTTGAGCGCGGCGACGGCGACGCGAAGACCGCGATCGAGGCCGCGCTTGAGGTCGACGGCGCTGGCGCCGGCGGCGACGTTGTGGAGGCCCTCGGCGAAGATGGCGTGGGCGAGGATGGCCGAGGTGCTGGTGCCGTCGCCAACCGATTCGCCCGTGCGCTCGGCGGCTTCGCGGATCATCTGGGCGCCGAGGTTGGCTTCAGGATCCTCGAGCTCGATCTCCTTGGCGATGGTGATGCCGTCGTTGCAGACGAGCGGACGGCCCCATTTTTTCTGGATCAACACGCATTTCGATTTCGGGCCGAGCGTGATGCGAATGGCGTCGGCGAGCGCGCTGGCGCCGGAAAGGACCTTGGCGCGGGCGGCGGAGCGGAAGTAGAGGCGTTTGCCGGGCATTGTGTTCCCTCCTGGCGGTGGTCGCTGTTTTCGCCGCAGCCGGCGGTCGCGCGGGCGCGGCTGCGGCGGAAACAGGGCAGGCGCAAACCCTGCCGCTACGGGCGCCGGTTGCGCGGCGCAGCGCGACTATTTCTTGAGCGGCTTGCCGACCTTGTTCTCGACCGATTTCACCATGGCGGTGAGGCGGCCGGTGCGCTCGGCATAGTCGTCGATCTTGATCGTGGTGATGACGCGGCGGGAGTGCCTGCGCGATTCCTCGTGGCACTTGCGCGCGATGTTCATCAACTGGTCCCAGTTGCCCTCGATGTTCGTGCCGGTCGCGGTGAGGCGGTAATCGAGGCCGCTGGCGTCGATGATCTTGAGAATTTCCGCCAGATCGGCGCTGACCGATTCCCCGTGGCCCATGGGAACGATGTTGAGCTCCATTAGCATGGCAACCTCCGTCCTGCGTCGTTGGCCACCCGGCGGGCGGCTGATCTTCGTTGGCGCTCAGCGGCGCACGTCGGTGGCTTCAGGGCGCGGCCGGCGGGAAGGCGCCAGATGCTCCTCGAGCCAGTCGGCGGCGAGGCTGGCGGCCTCTTCGAGCGTTCCCGGCTCCTCGAACAGGTGCGTGGCGCCGGGGACGAGCACCAGCTTGCATTCGCGGCTGGCGAGACGCTGCATCGCGTCGCGATTCATTGCGATGACCGGAGCGTCGCGCTCGCCGACGATGAGCAGCGTGGGTGCGCGGACCTGGGCGAGCGAATCGCCCGCGAGATCGGGGCGGCCACCGCGGGAAACGACCGCGGCGACGACGTCGGGCAGTTCGGCGGCGGCGATGAGCGCGGCGGCGGCGCCGGTGCTGGCGCCAAAATAGCCGACCGGGAGGCCGCGCGTTTCGTCGAGGCCTTCGATCCAGCGCGTTGCGCTGATCAGACGGCCGGCCAGCAGCGGGATGTTGAAGCGGAGCTCGCGGGTGACGTTGTCGATCGGCTCCTCCTCGCGGGTGAGCAGATCGAAGAGCAGCGTGCCCAGGCCGCGCCCGGCGAGGACCGAAGCCACGTAGCGGTTGCGCGGACTGTGGCGGCTGCTGCCGCTGCCGTGAGCGAAGAGCACGATTCCCTCGGCGTGCGGAGGCACCCGCAGAATCCCGTCAAGGGTGATGATGCCGGCCTGGACGGAGACGTCGCGTTCGACGACTTGCGGTGTGGTTTCCCTGGTCATGGCCCCACTCCTTTCGGCGCCGCGCCCGTGGCGCTCACTGACGTTGCCCGCCAACCCGTTCGGCCGCAGGCGCGGAGGCGCGCACGAGCAGCGCGGTGACCTCTTCGTCGGAGACCGGGGAGAAATCGAGATAGAACTGGCCGATCGCGTAGAAGGACTCGGGCGTATCGAGGCAATGGATCTCGTCGACCAGCGGGCGCAGCCGTTCGCAGGTGGAAGGCGGAGCGACCGGGACGGCGAGCACGATGCGCGCCGGTTGGAGCTTGCGAAGGGCGGTGAGCGCGGCGCGCATGGTCGAGCCGGTGGCGATGCCGTCGTCGACCAGTATGACCGTGCGCCCGCGAAGATCGAGCGGCGGGCGATCGCCACGATAGACGCGCCGGCGGCGCTCCAGCTCGGCCCGCTCCTTCGCGGCGACCTGCTCGATCTGCGATGAGGAGAGCCCGAGGGTCTGGATGATGCTCTCGTCGAGGACGCAGACGTCGCCCTCGGCGATGGCGCCGAAGGCGAGCTCCTCCTGCCAGGGCACGCCCAGTTTGCGGAGCAGGAAAACGTCGAGCGGGGCCTTGAGCGCGAGGGCCACTTCAAACGCCACCGGCACGCCGCCGCGGGGAGCGCCGAGCACGATTACGTCCGCGCGGTTCGCATAGGAACCCAACAGGGCGGCAAGCCGCCGGCCGGCTTCGGTGCGGTCGCGAAACACCATGGTTCCCGTTCCTCGCCCGCCACTGCCGCGCCGCTGCCCCTCGGCGCTCCCAGCGCGCTATTTCGCCGCGTGAGAATACCGCAAAAGCACTTCCTGCTCCGCTTCTTCGGAAAGTTTCCGCTCGATCGCGTCGAGCAGAGTCTTCTCGAACTCGATGTGCGTCCGGGCAAAGTTCACGACTTCCTGGCCGATGGCGCGCGCGCGGTGCGTTTCGTAGATGGTGGCGAAACGCAACTCCGCAAAGAGATCGCTGACCATGCCTCCGAGCGCGAGGTGCTCTTCCCGGAGCCGAAGGATCTCGTGGGGGTGGAGATATTCGCGGTAAGGGACGTCGACCCTGCGCTCCTCGGAGACGCAATGATTCCGGATCGCCTGCAGTCTTGGCTGCAACTGGCGCAGGCGGTTGAGTACGAGACCCACTTCTTTCAGATTCTTGGAGGCCGTCGCCTCGAGGGTGAGTTCCCAGTCGCGGAGGAAACGAAGGAACTCTTCGTGTTCATTTCGGAAGTAGTCGAGACGGGTGGCTACATCCATGGTCCCTCCTTGCTGACTAGAGACTGCGCCGGGGCGGAATGGTTGGGAGAAGTCCCGGCTGTTGCCTAGAAGAATAGCACTTCTCGAACCAAAAGGGGACGATAGATATGCATATTTATCTTATTTAGTATCAATAAGATAGAAGCCTGCGCATTTGCCGATATTTCGGCGGTGACTTCCAAATGACGCACCGCGCAGGGTGAAAAAGCCCAAATGCGACATCCGATTGCCGCGGCCGGAGAAACCGAACGCGGAAAGGTCCATTTTTCCAGCGGCTTAGAGCGGAGCCGTTTCGCGCGCTGGTGGAATGGTTCGTGCGAGGAGTGGGAGTAGAGCCATTCGTGGTGACGGGGAAACGAATGGCATGGGTTTATCGGGGAAAAGGACATGGCTGCGGGAACCGGGAAAGACCGTGGCACGGCGCCGTCCGGGGAGCGGGTGGACCTGGATTTGATGGAGGAGCCACTCGAAGAGATTGTGCCGCCGACGAAAAAACGCCGGCCAAAATGGGCGAAATGGGCCGTAGCAGCGGCGGTGGTGCTGGGCGCGGCGATCGGGATCGAGCGTTGGGTGGCGAGTTCGCAGAGCGCGGTCCGCTACGAGACGGTTGCACTGGAACGCGGACCCGTTCAGGCGAGCGTGACGGCAACGGGGACGGTGAACGCCGTGATCGACGTGCTGGTGAGCAGCCAGGTCTCGGGCAATATCCAGGCGCTTTACGCGGACTGGAACAGCAAGGTGAAAAAAGGGCAACTGGTGGCGCAGATCGACCCGCAGATTTTCCAGTCGCAGGTGGACCAGGCGCGAGCGGTGACGAACACGGCGCATGCGGCGGTGGAAATGGCCGGGGCGCAGGTGGAGAAGGCGCGGTCGGACCTGTCGGCGGCTGTCGCGGCCCGGAAAGCGGCGGAAGCGGCGGTGGCGCGGGACCGGGCAAACGCGCTGAACGCGAAGGCGCAGTTCGAGCGGGTGGACGAGCTATTCCGCCAGGGAATCGTCTCGCGGCAGGCGTACGACGCGGCCAAAGCGGCCTACGACGCGGACCAGGCACAGGTGGATGCGGACCTGGCGCAAGTGGACTCGGCGGCGCAGGCGGTGCAGTCGGCGCAGGCGCAGGTGCGTGTGGCGCAGAGCCAGTTGCTTTCCGCGCAGGCGCAGGAGCGGCAGGCGCAGGCGGCGCTGAACCAGACGCAGATCAACCTGGAGCACACGCGGATCCTGGCGCCGGTCGACGGCACGATCATTGCGCGGCGCATGGACGTGGGGCAGACGGTGGCGTCGACCCTGAATCCGCCGACGATCTTCGAGATCGCGCAGGACCTGACCAAGATGCAGGTGGACACGAACGTCGACGAATCGGACATCGGCAACATCCGCGTGGGACAGGAGGCGACGTTCACCGTGGACGCTTATCCGGGAACGGTATTTCGCGGGAAAGTGACCGACGTGCGCAAGGCGCCGATCTCCACGCAGAACGTGGTGACTTACGACGTGGTGATCGGCGTGGCAAACCCGGACCTGAAGCTGTATCCGGGGATGACGGTGAACGCGCAGATCCTCACCGCGCGGCTGGAGAACGCGCTGAAGGCGCCGAACGTGGTGCTGCGGCTGAAACCCTCGGCGGAAGTGCTGGCGCAACTGGGATTGCCGACGCCGAGCGCGGAACGGCCGGTGGTGTACGTGGCGAGCGAAGGGAAGCTGCGGCCGGTGCCGGTGACCTACGGGCTCTCGGATGGGAAATACACGGCGATCGTCGCGGGCGAGGTGAAGGAGGGCGACCGGGTGGTTTCGCGGTTCGTGCGGTCGCAGAGCGCGTCCAGCGGCTCTCATGGCGGGCAGATGCGGGGGCCGAGATTTTGAAGCGAAAGGCTTGAGGTAGAGACGGTGGCAGCGCTGATCGAGGTGCGCAACCTGACCAAGACGTACCAGTTGGGCGAAGTGACGGTGCGGGCCCTGCAGGGCGTGACGCTGACGATCGAAGGCGGCTCCTTCGTCGCGGTCATGGGGCCTTCGGGCTCGGGAAAATCGACGTTTATGAACCTGCTCGGCTGCCTGGACCGGCCGACCTCGGGACGTTACCTGCTGGACGGCGAGCCGGTGGAGTCGCTGGACCGCGACCGCCTGGCCGAGGTACGAAACCGGAAGATCGGCTTCATTTTCCAGACGTTCAACCTGCTGCCGCGGATGACCGCGCTCGAGAACGTGGAGCTGCCGCTGCTCTACAAGGCGGGCGAGACGCCGCGGGCGACGCTGCTGGCCCGGCGGATGCTGGCGGCGGTGGGACTCGGTGGGCGCGAGATGAGCTTGCCGTCGCAGCTTTCGGGTGGGCAGCAGCAGCGTGTGGCGATCGCGCGCGCGCTGATCAACCGGCCGGAGATTTTACTGGCCGACGAGCCGACCGGGCAGCTGGATACGCACACCGGGGCGGAGATCATGGAGATCTTCGTCCGGCTGCACCGGGACCGGGGGCTGACGATCTTGCTGGTGACGCATTCGGACGAGATCGCCGCGTACGCCGAGCGGATCATCGGTTTTCGCGACGGGCGGGTGGTGAGCGACGCGCCGGTAGGGACCGCGGCAGGACTGCACGGAGCGCGGGCGGCGACGGGCGACGGCGCGGAGGCGCGGCCATGAAGCAGCTGCGCTCGTCGGTCACGATCGCGATGCGCTCGCTCGCGCTGAACAAGCTGCGCTCGGCGCTGACGATGCTGGGGATCGTGATCGGCGTGGCGTCGGTGATCGCGACGGTTGCGGTGGGCTCGGGCGCGACGCAACGGATTCAGGACCAGATCAAGAGCATCGGCAGCAACCTGATCATCGTGATTCCGGGCAGCACGACGAGCGGCGGGCTCCGGATGGGAACCGGGTACGCGGTGACGCTCTCGGAGGCGGACGCGCAGGAAATTCCGTTGCAATGCCCCGCGGTGGCGCTGGCGGCGCCGGCGATTCGCGGCGGGGCGCAGGTGGTCTACGGCAACAACAACTGGGCGACCATCATCTTCGGCGTGACGCCGAATTTCCTGACCATGCGGGACCTGACGGTGGTGCGCGGCGAGGAGTTCTCGCAGGCGGACGTCGACAGCGCGAACAAGGTGGCGCTGCTGGGCAAGACGGTGGTGGACAACCTGTTCGGTGCGGCCGACCCGGTGGGGCAGACGATCCGGATCAAGAACGTGCCGTTCACCGTGGTGGGCGTGCTGAGGCCGAAGGGGCAGTCGGTGACCGGACAGGACCAGGACGACAACATCCTGCTGCCGATCTCGACGGCGAAGCGGCGGGTGATCGGGTTCAATCCGGTGAATGCGGACGCGGTGAACGTGATCATGGTGCAGGCCCGGTCCAACAGCCAGATCGAGGCGGCGCAGGAAGAGATCACCGCGCTGCTGCGGCAGCGGCACCACCTGCAGCCGGGAGAGCTCGACGATTTCTCGATCCGGAACATGCAGGAGATCTTCGCGGCACAGGAAGCGTCGTCGCGGATCATGGCGATGATGCTGGCGGCGGTGGCGTCGGTTTCGCTGGTGGTGGGCGGCATCGGGATCATGAACATCATGCTGATCTCGGTGCGCGAGCGGACGCGGGAGATCGGGTTGCGGCAGGCGGTGGGCGCAAAGACGCGCGACATCCTGACGCAGTTCCTGGTGGAGGCGGTGGCGCTTTCGATTGCGGGGGGGCTGGTAGGGATTCTGCTGGGCGTCGGGGTATCGATGGCCATTTCGCGGCTGGCCGGCTGGACGACGGTGATCGGGCCGGGCGCGGTGCTGCTGGCGGTGTTTTTCTCGGCGCTGGTGGGGATCAGCTTTGGATACTACCCGGCGCGGAAAGCGGCTTATCTCGATCCGATCGAGGCGCTGCGGTATGAGTAGCCGCGAGTGGCGGCGAATCGCCGGACTGGCGGCGAAGAGCGTAGGGCCTCCGGGGGCGGTCGCGGGGTCGGCGGGAAGGCAAAAGCGAACGGTGAGTAACGGTTGTAATGCGGCCGGCGGCGGAAATCGGTCATACAGGAAAGTTATGGGTGAATAAATGGACTCTATGGGTTATATAATGGCGGACTGGTCGTGAAGCCGCCTTCCAAGGAGCGAAAAATGCCCACAGAAACGCGCACAAAGAACGGGGCGGTGGATGCCGCCAAGTTTCACGGCCTCGACCGCCACGCTCTGGTCCGCATCTACCGGATGATGTATCTGTCCCGGCGCCTGGACGACCGGGAAATGCAGCTGAAGCGCCTGAACAAAGTGTTTTTTCAGATCAGCGGAGCCGGCCACGAGGCCGTCCTGGTTGCCGCCGGGCTGGCGCTGAAGCCGGGCTACGACTGGTTCTATCCCTACTACCGCGATCGCGCTTTGTGCGTGACGCTGGGCGTGACGCCCTACGCAATGCTGTTGCAGAGCGTGGGCGCGCAGGACGATCCCAGTTCGGGCGGACGGCAGATGCCGAGCCACTGGGGCGACCAGAAGCTGAACATCGTGACGCAATCTTCGCCGACCGGGACGCAATGGAACCAGGCCGTGGGCGCGGCCGAAGCGTCGGTCTACTACGGGCGATTTCCCCGCGCGCTCGAGCAGGCGCAGCAGGCGCCGCTGGGCGAGGCGATGCGGCACCAGAACGATGAAGTGGTCTACGTTTCCGGTGGCGACGGCTCGACGTGCGAGGGCGAGTTCTGGGAAGCGGTGAATTCCGCCGCGGTGAAAAACCTGCCGGTGCTGTTCCTGGTGGAGGACAACGGCTACGCGATCTCGGTGACGGTGGACAACCACACCGCCGGTGGCAACCTCTCGCGGCTGGTGAAAAACTTCCCGCACCTCCACGTGGCCGAATGCGACGGAACGGATCCGGTGGAGAGCTACGCGGCGCTGCGCTTGGCGGCGAACCACTGCCGGCAGCGGAAAGGGCCGTCGCTGGTGCACGCGCACGTGACGCGGCCGTACTCCCATTCGATGTCGGACGACGAAAAGCTCTACAAGCCGCCCGAGGAGCGCGAGGAAGAAGCGCGGCGCGACCCGCTGCCGAAATTCAGCCTGTTCCTGCTGCGGCAGGGCGTGATGACCGAGAAGCAGATCGAGGAGCTCGAAGCCGAAGTGGACAAGGAAATTCGCGACGCGGCCGACCGCGCGCTGGCGGCTCACCTGCCCACGCCGGATTCGCTGCCGCTGCACCTCTATTCCCCCGAAGTCGATCCCACGTCGGCGGCGTTCGAAGCCGAACCGAACCTCTCGGGCAACGAGAAGACGATGGTCGAGATGGTGTCGGCCACGCTGATGGACGAGATGGGACGCGACGAGCGGATCGTGGTGTTCGGCGAGGACGTGGCCGACGCGAGCCACGAAGAGGTGCTCGACAAGGTGAAGGGGAAGGGCGGCGTCTTCAAGGCGACCGCCGGGTTGCAACGGCGCTACGGCGGCGGGAGGGTATACAACTCGCCGCTCAGCGAGGCGAACATCGTGGGCCGGGCGATCGGGCTGGCGACGCGCGGACTGAAGCCGGTGGTGGAAATCCAGTTCTTCGATTATATCTGGCCGGCGATGATGCAGCTCAGAAACGAGCTGCCGGTGATCCGGTGGCGCTCGGCCGGGGCGTTCAAGTGCCCGGCGGTGGTGCGGGTGGCGATTGGCGGCTACCTGTCGGGCGGCGCGATCTACCACAGCCAGTGCGGGGAATCGATCTTCACGCACGAGCCGGGGCTGCGGGTGGTGATGCCGTCGACGGCGAGAGACCTGTGCGGGCTGCTGCGCACCGCGATCCGGTCGGACGATCCCGTGCTGTTCCTCGAGCACAAGCACCTGTACCGGCAGCCGTACAACCGGTCTGCATATCCCGGGCCGGACTACACGGTGCCCTTCGGCAAGGCGCGGGTGGTGCGCGAGGGAACCCAGGCGACGGTGATCACCTTCGGCGCGCTGGTCCATCGCGCCGAGCTGGCCGCGGCGGAGTTGGGCCGGAAGGGCGTCTCGATCGAGGTGATCGATCTGCGCACGCTGAGTCCCTACGACTGGGAGGCGATCACGCAGAGCGTGACGAAGACCAACCGCGTGCTGGTGGCCTACGAGGACATGCTGTCGTGGGGATACGGCGCCGAAATCGCCTCGCGCATCGGCGACGAACTGTTCGACAGCCTGGATGCCCCGGTGCGGCGCGTGGCGGCGAAGGACTTCTTCTGCGCCTATCAGCCGCAGCTGGAAGAAGCGATCCTGCCGCAGGCGGCGGACATCCGGCGCGCGCTCGAAGAGCTGCTCGCCTACTGACGCGAAGCCGGGCAAGCAGGCCGCTTCGCGGCGAGCGGATGGCGGTGCGGCCTTGCGTGTCGCGGAGAACGCGAGTGGCTGATTTTTCCTTCCAATGTTTGTTTCCATCGCTGTGGCGCGGAGCCCGGTGCGCCGGCGTGTGCGCCTTTGCCAAGCGGGAGCTGTCACGGATTGGTCGCGAATGCGGGAACCTGATGGCGCAGGGATTCGTATGAAGCTGCAGAAGCGGCCGGGAGGTGGCCTGTGATCTGTCGAGCCTGCCAGAGGGAAATCGCCGACTATTCCAATTTCTGCTACTACTGCGGCACGAGGCAGGTGCCGGGAGTGGTGGGCAAGCGGTTAATGCGTTCGGCGACAGACAAGAAAATCGCCGGGGTGTGCGGCGGCTTCGCCGAATACTTCGCGGTCGACGCGACGATTTTTCGGATCGTTGCGGCGTTCGTCACGCTGGCGACGGGGATTTTGCCCGGGATCGTGGCGTACATCGTCGCGTGGGTGCTGATGCCGGAAGGCCCTTACGTGGTGGCGCCGGCCGCATCGCCGACCACGGAACCGCCGACGGAGCAGCGGTAGGCGCGCAGGCGATGCGGAGAGAAGGTTATGCGGATACGGGGAGAGGAATGCCCGCGCCGCAGGTTTTCAGCTTTTGGATTTGAGGATGAGGCGGTCGGCTGAGACGGGACCGGGGCCGATGGTGAGCAGGGTGAAGGCGGCGACGGCGAGGATCAGCGGAAACTCGTAGTTGCCCACAGCCAGCAATCCGTGGGGCATGCTGACGCGCCACAGCACGATGACCATCTCCCCGGTGAGCAGCATGGCGACGATACGCGTGTAGATGCCGACCAGCAGCAGGCAGCCGCCGAAGAACTCCAGAACGCCGGCAATCAGCGCGAAATACCAGGGAAAACCCATCTTGGGGAACGCGGCGTAGAACTGCGCGCGCTCGCTGAAGAGTTTGGGATATCCGTGATAGACGAAGATGACGGCCAGCGCGAGGCGCAGCACGAGTTGCGCCGCCGGCTTCAGTTTTTCGAAATGATGCATCGGCCCGCTCCTGGGCGCCGGCTTCAACTTTGGGGGACGGTTTTCCATCGGCAGCCGGCGGGCATTGTAGCACGGGCGCGGAACGATGGCCGCCGACGCGGCGGGGAAGTGAACGCTTTTTTCGCGGTCTTTTTTTGGAACGGTAAACGGCCGCTTCCGTTCAGCGGGGATATTTGGAGTTAAGATTGGCTTTGGTCGCGCCGGGAAATTCCAGGACGGTTTCCATCTGGCTTTGAAACGGAAGAACGTATGCTGCGTCGAGTGCTGATTCTGGTTATCGTGGTGTTGTTGGTGTCTGCGGTGATCGGCGGGTGGCTGTGGTGGAAAGCAACGCCATCGCCGAAGGGCGCCGTGTACGTGTCGATGGACGGCGCCTCGCTCTGGAATGGGAGCGGGCAGGTGCGCACGCGGCTGCGGCGGCTGGACTGGGGCCAGAAGCTGACCGTGCTGGATACCTATGGGACCCTGGCGGAGGTCCGCACGCGGAAGGGAACGATCGGCTGGGTGGACGGTGACGACCTGATGGGGCCGGGCGTGTGGCGCCAGTTGGGCATGCTGGCGGCGCGGGTGCGGCAGATGCCGGCGCAGGCTCCGGCGCACACGCAGGTGCTCGCGAACCTGCGGCTCGATCCGGGACGGACGTCGCCGCGCATCGGCCAGTTGCAGCCCAACACGCCGGTGCAGGTGCTGGCGCGAGGCGTCGCCATATGGAAGGGCGCTTCGGCAGGCGTTCCGCGCAAGGAAGACTGGCTGCTGGTGCGCGCGCGGCTGCCGGACGGCAGCCAGATCGCCGGCTGGTTGCTGGCCAGCTTCATTCAGGAAAATCTTCCCGATCCGCTGCCCGCCTATGCGACTTCCTCGGGCGTCTCGCCGGTGGCGTGGTTTCCGCTGCGGAAGGTGAAAGGTTCGCGAGGCGCGGCGAAACCGAACTTCCTGATGGCAGGCACCAGCGAGCCGCAAGGCGGAAAGTGCGATTTCACGATGATCGGCGTCTACACGTGGAGCGTCCGGCGGGCTCACTACGAGACGGCGTTCGTGCGCAACAACCTGTGCGGCCTGCTGCCGATCGACGTGAAGTTCGAGCCTGACGCGCAAAAAGACGTCTTGTTCACCTTTCGCAACCTGGGGCGCGGCATCCCCAGGAAGTTCACCTACCGGATGCGGAGCACGTCGGTGACGCAGATTCCCTCGAAACCCTCCGCACCGATGTCCGCCGGCCGGTAAGGCCCGGCGCGAAGAGGGACTGCGCCAAAAGCGCGGTCCCGGGTATCCTATCCAGGCGACAATATCTCCAGACGAGACCACCGGCGCGG
>JBJKSI010000120.1:0-38338 GCA_046704165.1 Candidatus Acidiferrales bacterium | reverse complement strand
AAAACTTGGCTTCGCGGCCGGTGTCGGTGGCGCGCCAGTCGGCGGACAGCAGGCCGCGATTCTCGAGACTATGCAAGGCAGGGTAAAGCGAGCCCTGTTGGAGCCGGAAATAATCCCTCGAAATCTGCTGGATGCGCTGGGAAATGGCGTAGCCGTGGATCGGGCCCAGCGCGACGATCTTCAGGATGAGCATGTCGAGCGTGCCCTTGAGAATGGCGGTTTTCTCTTCGTTCATGGTTGACACCTAGGAGTCCTACATATATACCTCGCAATCCTAGGTGTCAACCCCAAAATCCGCCGCGTGCATCGCTCGGAAACGTTGCCCTGCCAGGCGCGGTGCATTCTCCGGTCGCCGCTATCGTCAAGCCTTACGCGGCCGACGACAGCACATGTATCGACGTCTGCTGGATCAAAGGTGTGGCCGGCTGCCGTGTCGCCTCGATGTCCGAGGCGACTTTTCAAGACTCATCCGTGCGGGCCGGGGCCAAACCCACCTGGATGTGCAAAGGCTACTAACCCTGGACGAGCGCTCGTAAACGAGGAAGGCGGCGGGTGCGCCGATCGCCTGGCGCTATCCTCACGGGTTCGCCGGAAGCGAATGATCTGGTTCAGGAATACGCCAGCTGAGCCTCGCTTCGCATTTCTTTCCATATCGCAATGTAAGGTTTCAGGTCTTCCATCATTCGCCGGAACTCATCGGGGTCGAGCGACTGCGCCCCGTCGCTCATCGCCTTTTCCGGCCACGGGTGAACTTCAACCAGGAGACCGTCGGCGCCGACGGCGACCGCAGCCCGGGCGAGCACGGGAACCAGCGCCCGCCTTCCTGCCGCGTGACTGGGATCGAGCACCACCGGCAGATGCGTCAGTTCATTCAGGACCGGAACGGCGGCAATATCGCAAGTATTGCGCGTGGCCGTCTCGAATGTGCGAATGCCGCGCTCGCAAAGAATAATGTTCGGATTTCCGTGCGCGGTGATGTACTCGGCGGACATCAGCTGTTCCTTGATCGTTGCGCTCATGCCGCGCTTCAGCAGCACGGGCCTCTGGCATTTGCCCAGGGCCTTGAGCAGCGCGAAGTTCTGCATGTTCCGCGCTCCCACCTGCATGATGTCGGCATATTCCGCCACCAGATCCACGCTGCTATCCCTCAACACCTCGGTCACGATCGCAAGGCCGGTGGCCTGGCGAGCCTTGGCGAGCAGTTTCAAGCCTTCCAGCTCCAGGCCCTGAAAATCGTAAGGGGAAGTCCTTGGCTTGAAGGCGCCGCCCCGCAGGACCTTGCCGCCCGCGGCCGAAACCGTTTCGGCCGCGGCCATGATCTGCTTCTCGCTCTCGACCGAGCAGGGTCCCGCCATCACGACAAGCTCGCTACCGCCGATCGAGACTCCGTTGACGGGGATCTGCGTCCGCTCTTTCTTGAATTCGCGGCTGACGAATTTGTACGGAGAAGAGATCCGCACGGCGCTCTCGACGCCGGGAGCCGCCTCGAGCGACTCCAGGCAAGCGGTGACGTCGCCGACGCCCACCACGCCAATCACCACTCTCTGCTCGCCCTCGATCGAGTGCACCTTGTACCCGAACTCGCGGATTCGCTCGCAGACGTGGTCGATCTGTTCCTTTGTTGCGTCTAGTTTCATCGAAATGATCATTGCCGTTTTGCCCCTTGAAAATGAAAAAGCCCACTCTTTCGAGTGGGCCAGTCATTCTTTCTGGTTTCTTTCTTCCGCTCAGACCAGCGCCACTCTACCGAAAAAGGGAAAAGCCCCAAAATCGGTAATACCAGAGCGCGTTGGCGTAGGTCTGAATCATGAAGTTTAAGGGTACCCAAGGCTTTCCCACAAAGCAAGCTTCCGTTTTCAAACAGGGTAATGTTCGCGCCGGCCTCGTCGGACGTCAGGAGGCACTCGGCGGGCTAGACCCCGCCGCTAGAGTGGGAGTGGCGGCTTGGCGCCTCTTTAGTGGCGGAAGATCTTGGGGTGGATGGGTTGGGCGTGGGCGCCGGCGCCGACTACGGAGAAGTGAACATTGAGGGGAACGGTGACTGGCGGCAGGCACATCGAACCGTTGCAGGCCTGATAGCGCAGGGAGAGCGGGAGCTTGTGCGGGCCGAGCGGAGCCGAGGCTTCCGCTTCCAGTTTCATTTTGACGATCATCTGACCGGTGTAGACTGCCAGTTTTTTCTTCGAGAAGGAGAATTGTTTCAGCTCGCCCTTGGGGTAGCTGGTGGAAAGCAGGTGAAAGCCAGCGGGAACCTTGCCCTCGATCCTGGTGGGGATGAGGAACTCGTCGAGGACCTTATGGGCGTTGATGTGGTAGGTCGGCTTGATTTTGGCGACGACGGCGACCTCGAAGACACGCTTGCGTGGCACGGGCTGGAGCGAGACGTAGCTCTGCGTCGTGACGATCGATCGGGCGGCGTCCTGCGCCGTTTGCGCACAGGCCGCAGGGGCCAGGGCCATGGCAACGGCCGCGGATACCGCGAGAATCCATCGCATCGTCATTGCTACACCTCCACGCTTTCGCCAAGTTGCTGGCTCAGAATGCGGCTCATCACCTGGTCGAGTGTCTCGCCCGACTTTTCGAGCACAAACGCGCCGGCCTCGTCGGACCAGCCGAGTTTGAAGCTGGTGGAGAGGGCGGAGATCCAGATCTGGCGCGCCGGGGAGTTTGGGCTGATGACGAACCTGGTCTCCTCGGGTTCCTCGAACAGCACTTCGAGCTTTTCCGCGCCGCCCTCAACGTCGAAGTCGTGCTCGTCGGTCAGGGCAATCAGCCGCTGCTCGAGCGATTCCAGGGCGGCGTCACAGCGGGTCTGGAATTCGTGTTCGTCCATCGTATGCCTCAGAGAAGCTTTTGAATGAGCTGGTTCATGCCCTGATCGTCGATCACCCCAATCGTTTTCTTGACGATCTTGCCGTCCTTCGAAATGACGAAGGTGGTAGGCAGGCCGATGATGCCGCCGAATTTCGTGGCGACGTTGTCGTTGCCGAGCACGATGGGATAGTTCATGGCCACCTTATGGCCACCGACCTGGAATTGCGGCTTGGCGACGAACGGGGCGACCACCTTCTTGCCTTCCTGGTCCATGGCGATGCCCAGCACGGTGAAACCCTTGCCCGCGTACTCGTTCTGGAACTGAATCAGCTCGGGAATCTCCGACCGGCAGGGCTCGCACCAGGTGGCCCAGAAATTTACCAGCACCACCTTGCCGCGATACTGCGAGAGCTTTACCGTCTGCCCGTCTAGATTTTGGAAACTGACTGCCGGCGCCGGCGTGCCGCCGGGGCTCGTGGACTTGACGGTGCAACCCGCGACGAAGGAAAACAGACCGACGGTGAGCGCGGCCATGAGCCATCGATATCTCGTTTTGCCCATCCCTAACCCCGTTTCTCCTGTCGGACCGGCAATCGGCCCGGAATTTGGATTCCCAGCGGCGAATCAGAGCAGTTCGTGAAGCAGCCGGTTCACGCCCTGCCCGTTCACCACGCCGTCGACTTGCTTGACGATCGTGCCGTCTTTCGAAATGACGAAGGACGTTGGCAGAGCCTGGACGCCACCGAATTTGGTGGCCACGGCCTGGTTGCCGATCACGATCGGATAGTTCATGGACATTTTCCGGCCGCCGACGTCGAATTGCAGCTTCGAGACGAAGGGCTGGACTCCGGCCCTGCCCTGGCTGTCCATTGCCACGCCGATGACCGTGAAGCCCTGGCGTTCGTATTCCTTTTGGAGCGCGATCAATTTCGGGATCTCCCAGCGGCAGGGCTCGCACCAGGTGGCCCAAAAATTTACCAACACCACCTTACCGCGATATTGCGAGAGCTTCACGGTGCGACCGTTGAGGCATTGGAAGCTGACGGCGGGCGCGGGCTTGCCGTTCATACTGGTGTCGCTGCCCGTCACGATGAGGAGCAGAGCGATTGCCAACGCCACCTTGAGCCATCGATCCTTCCGCTTGCTCATCCGTTCCCCACGCTCCTATCGAGAAAAAGTGTTCAGAAAAGAGAGTTTGCCCGAGAGCCAGGTCAACTGGTTCAGGTAGATGAGTCCGCCGACCACCAGCAGCAGGACGCCGCTGAAGACTTCCACGGCGTAGAGGTGCCGGCGAAAGCGCTTATAGAAACTGAGAAACCGGCTGATTCCCAGTGCCGTTAGGAAAAACGGCACACCCAGCCCAGCGGAATAGACTGCCAGCAGGCCGACGCCGCGCAGCACCGTCTGCTGCGTGGCCGCGAGTGCCAACACGGCCGCCAGAATCGGGCCGATACAGGGCGTCCAGCCGAAGGCGAAGGCGAAACCCATGAGGAAGCCGCCAAAAATTCCGGGCTTCCCGCCCAGGTTGTGAAAGCGCACGTCCCGATTGAGCCAGCGGGAGAGGAACGGGCCAAAAAGGAAGATCAGCGCAATCGAGGCGAAGTGGACGGGGGTGAGATAGCCCGCGGTGATTTGCGGCCAGATGGCGACCGCAATGGCTGCCGCCACCAGCAGCCCGCCAATCACCAGTCCCAGCTTCACGGGGATCTTTATCAGCCAGCCGATCAGGTGCAGGCCGAAGAGCAAGATGACCGCGCCGGCGACAGGGGCCAGCAGGGTACGGTTCTGCACCAGGAACTGGCCGACGGCGCTGGCCGAGGCGCCGAAAGCGATGAACACGATGGAGAAGCCGAAGATGAAGGAGCCGGCGGAGGCCAGCAAGTGCCCCTGCGGCTTTTCACCCTTTTGGAGTTCCTCGACTCCCAGGCCGGAAAGCATGGAGATGTAGCCCGGCACGAGGGGAAGAACGCAGGGAGAAAGGAACGAAATGATCCCGGCGACAAAGGCTGTGAGTATCGTGACGTGTTCGGCCATGAAATCCTTGTCTGTCCTTGGATGCCGCCTCCGTCGTTTTCGCTTCAGTACCCTTGGAGGGGGGATCGGTCAGGCTTGTCGCCCGAATCAGTCATTTTACCAAGCAAAGGCTCTTCTCAAACGGCCGAAGGATGCCGGTTGTGCCATTCGGTGGACTGCTCGTAGGCGTAGCCGATGTGGAGCAGGCGCTGCTCACTCCAGAGCGGCCCCATGAGCTGGAGGCCAATCGGGAGGCCAGCACGCGTGAAACCGCAAGGCAGCACCAGCGCAGGGGCTCCAGTGAAATTCGCAGGACGACACAGACGCAGCAGGGCTGCGCGGACCGTTTCCTCGCGACCCTCGATTGGCGCCGTTCTGCGGCCGAGCGGAGGAGCGGGAATCGGCGTGGCGGGGGTGAGTAGCGCGTCGAAGCCCGAGAGCATTTCGTCCCAGCCGGCGCGGACCTGTCGCATGTGATCGGTGTCGGCCAGATAGTCCACCGCGCGAATCTCGCCGCCGCGCTCGAGCAGTCGGCGGACGTCGCGGCCGTATTCGGCGGCACGGGCGGGGAAATAGCCAGCGCTTTCGTGATAGCGACGGGCTTCGGCAAAGGCGATTTCGGCGGCTTCGGCGACCCAGCCGGCGACGCCGGGCAGAGAAACGTCGCGAAGTCTGGCTCCCAGGCGTTCCATTTGGCGAGCGGCGGCCTCGACGGCGGCGCCCACTTCGGGATCGAGTCCATCGAAGAAATGCTCGCGCGGCAAGCCGATACGGAGGCGGGAAAGCCGCTTCGGAAGCGCGTGGGCGTAATCGGCCGGAGGGGCGGGCGAGGCTTCAGTGAACGCGTCGTGCGGATCGCGGCCGGCGATGGCGCCGAGCAGCCACGCGGCACCGGTGACGCTGGTGGCGAGCGGGCCGACGTGGTCGAGACTGACCGAAAGCGGCACCACGCCATGGCAACTCACACGGCCAAAGGTCGGCTTCAGTCCGACGACGCCACAGAGCGAGGGCGGGATGCGCGCGGAGCCGCCGGTGTCCGAGCCGAGCGAGCCCCAGCCGATCCCCGCGGCGAGCGCCGCAGCCGATCCGCCGCTCGAGCCGCCGACCATACGGTTCGTGTCCCAGGGATTGCGGACGGGTCCGCAATGCGGGTTTTCGGTAGTGACGCCGTAGGCGAATTCGTGAAGATTCGTTTTGCCGATGAGGATGGCGCCAGCCCGGCGCAGCCGGCGCACCACCGTGGCGTCCTCCGGCGGCAGAAAACCGGAAAGGATCTTCGACCCGGCGGTGGAGGGGACAGCCCGTGTCCAGATGTTGTCCTTGAGCGAGATCGGGATGCCATGGAGCGGGCCGCGACGGCGGCCGGTGCGGATTTCGCGCTCGGCGCGGCGGGCCTCGCGGCGGGCCGAGTCCGTCGTGGTGGCGAGAAAGGCGTTGAGCACGGGATTGAGCCGCTCGAGACGGCGCAAGGCCGTTTCGACCAGATCGACCGGGGAGAGTTTGCCGCGCATCAGCAACGGCACGACGCGCTCGATGGGCAGAAAGGCGAGGTCGGACTCGTTCGGGTTTGAGGCGGCCACG
The DNA here is from genome assembly GCA_046704165.1 of Candidatus Acidiferrales bacterium. Lineage (GTDB taxonomy): Bacteria > Acidobacteriota > Terriglobia > Acidiferrales > UBA7541 > JAKASX01. The sequence continues at coordinate 31,930 of JBJKSI010000120.1, read as the reverse complement.
GTCATCAGAAAATCTTTTCCTTTCTGCCGACGTTACCGAACGTGCCGATGTTGGCGATCAGCAGCGCGATGCGGAACTGGTTTTCGGTGCGTAGCGGCCCGAGCGCCAGGCGGCGGTATTCGAAGGCGATGCCACAGCAGGAGCCGTTGTAACTGATCTCGGCAATCTGGTTCTGGAAGAGGTGTTGATGGGCGTCGTAGCTGATGCCGAAAGAGGCGTTCCAGCCGCGACGGTTCAGATTGCCGTAGCCGAGCAGCGCCTGAATCTGATTGGACTTCGGCTGCAGCACCGTGTCGGTGTTGATGTCGAAATGGGCCAGGGTAAAGAACATCTGACGCCAGGGATGGATCTTCACCAGAGTGCCCGAGGCGGTCATCCGGCCGAGTACGGGATCGAAATCCTGCCGGAGTTGCACGTCCCAGCGGCCACCCGGGGTGATGCGAAGGTCGCTGATCACCGGCGAGAGCTGGCGGGAGCGGTCGACGAAGGCGAAAGGCGTGAGCGCGTCGAGCGTCTGGAAGACGTTGCGCTGGCCGGGCGCGAGCGCACCGCCGAAGGTGGGATCGAAATAGTAGTTCTGTGCCAGGCGCCAGCTGACCAGTTGCGAGCCGGGTCCGTCGCCCGAGCGATGGAACAGGCGCTGGGTGATGGAATAGTCGACCTCGTTCGTGTCGGTGAGCGTGGCGTCGGAGGTGAAAGGGATGAAGCGCGCGAAATTATCCACGCCGTTTACATAGCGATAGACGATTTTCGGCTCGATGGCGTGCTTCCAGCGGGAGTTTTTGCTGCCCCACTCACGCTCGAATGCCGGCGGGCGGACGTCGACCGAGAACTCCTCGGTGGCGCGGCTGATGCCGGTGTTGATGATGGCGCCGGTGGGCGTTTGCTGGGCGCCGTAGCGGGTGGCGCGGAAGACGAAGTCGGGCGTGACGCCAAGCCAGGGGCCGAGATGCAGCGGCAACGCCAGGGAAGGAGCGATTTCGGAGCGCTGGACGGCGGGGCCGGTGTTGCTCTGGGGCGAGTTGCTTTCGCTGCGATAGACGGCGCCGGTGAACATGTGGAAGCCGAAATAGAGCGGCAAGTGGCGGAAGAGCGGCCGGTCGATCGAGCTGAAGCGCGCCTCGGGCGCCCGGCGCGTGACGACGGACTCCTCGGGCTGGATCGTGAGGAAGTTCTTGTAGTTCGTGGCGGCGAAATCGAGGCTGTAGCCGTCGAAATTGTTGCCGACGAAGGCGGAGCTGCGCACCTCCGGATTCACGGCTTGGGAATAGTTGGCGGAAAAGACCTGGCGGAACTGGAGCGAACTGAGCTGATTCAGGCTGGCGGCGATTCGCCAGCCGTTCTTGAAGAGTCCGTCGAACTTTTCGTTGGCATTGTAGCCGCCCTCGCGGAGCGTGACGCCGTTTGGTCCGGCGACGCCGCGGTCGCTGACGCCGAAATAGTTGGCAGAAAAACTGATGTTGTGGCTGGGCGTGGCGCGCACGCTGCCCATCTCGCTCCAACCGCGGCGGCTGAAATACTGGCCGCCCAGGGTCATGTCGAACCAGCGTGTGGGGGCCCAGTAATAGGAGTCGCCCACGACAAAGCCCTTGAGCGAGGATTCGCCGATGCTGGGGATCAGGAAGCCCGACTGGCGGAGGTTTGTCCCGGCCGGCAGCGTGGCGTAAGGCAGGTAGACGAGCGGGATGCGGAACATCCGGAAATTGGCGCCATAGAGCTTGGCCGACTTGCCAATCTCGATGACCGCCCTGGGCGCGTAGAACTTCCACTTCGGATGCTGCGGGTCGCAGACGGTCAGCCAGGCGTGATGAATGACGTAGCTGTTCGGGCCGGTACGCTCGATGCTTTTGGCTGCGAAGGTGAGCGGGTTGGGGCTGACGAGCAGTGCGGGATTGGGCCGGCGGAGGGCGCGAATCGTGCCGTGGACGTTCAGGAAGGCGCCACGACCGGTGGCGAGATCGTACCAGCCGCTGGTTCCTATGATGGTCTGGTTGCGATAGTCGAAGCGGACGTGGCCACGGACCTCAATGCGCTGTGTTTTCTTGTTGTATTGGGCGTGGTCGGCGTGCATGGTCACGGCGCCGTAGCGCACCTCAACGTTTCCGTCGGCATACCTCAAAGGGCCGGCCATCTTCAACGTGTCGGCGGCCAGACAGCCGCCGGATTTCAGTTGCACCGTAGCGCGCAAGGAGTTGTCACATGGCGCCGCCTGCCCGGCGGGAGGTTTGGCCTGTGCGCGAGAGCTCGCCGCACACAGCGGCGAGAGAGCGAAAACGACCAAAGCCAGCCAAAAGAGTTCCAGATTTCTCCCGCGATCATTCACGCCATGGCTCACAGAACAAACGAAAAAGAAAGGAAGGCTAGCCTAGCACGGGCTGGAAAACAGCGGCAATCCCCCGCACCGGCAGTGCGAGAAAGAGCGGCGAGGGTTGCACGATTGATGACAAGGTGCGCGGCTTGCCCGTTCCCTTTTTTTGGAAAGAGGTTAGGATGAAATTCCCGCGATCTGCAGCGCACGAGGAAGGACTGTGGCATTGGTTTGTCCACATTGCGCCGCTGCGAACCGGCCGAACAGCTTATGGTGCACGTTCTGCCACGCACCACTGCGCCTCGAGGCCCACGGCAGTCCTGCGTCCCGCCATGCGGTTGCGGGACGGGCCGCAGAGGAAGGACCCGGCGGCGAAGCGGCTCCCTCGTCCGAACCGCAATGGCGCCAGGAACTCAGTCGCAAAGTTGACGCCTATCGCGGCCGTACCGGGCAGCGGCCGGCGGGCGAGCCGCAGCGGGGGCTGCCGTTCCCGGCGCGTGATGCGCCACCGATAGCCAAGCCGGCTCCGGTGGTGCCGAAACCGAAGCCCGTCGAGCGCAAGGGCTCGGACCGCTTTCAGATCTACGTCGATCAGCCAGGACTGGATTTCCCCGCCGGCACGATTCCGGCGCCCAATCATGCGTTGGTGCCGGTGGCGCCGCTTCGGTGCAGGGCGCAGGCCTGGTTCGTCGACATGGGCCTGCTGCTTGCCTGTTGGGCGATATTCCTCGGGTTGCTGGAAGGTTTGGGGGTGAACGTCGTGGGCGACAAGCTCGCCGTGGGCGTCAGCCTGGCGATCCTTTTCCTCCTTTACATGCAATATTTTGGGCTGTTCACGGCATTTGGCGGCACAACCCCGGGGATGCGCGTCTCGGGGCTGCGCGTGGTGAGCTTCGATGGAAACCCGCCGACGCCCATGCAGCTGATCTGGCGCAGCTTGGGATATCTGGTCTCGGGCGGCGCCTGCTTTCTCGGGTTTCTCTGGGCGTTTTGGGACGAGGATCGGCTCTGCTGGCAAGACCGCACATCGCAGACCTACCTGACGGCTCTGGCCCCGACGCCGGAGCAGCAGCCGGCCGAGGCTCGGCGCTAGCTCCGAGTTCCCCCATTTCCGCTCGCTGCCTGCTAGACTGTACTTGTGAAGCAGCGATTCCTCAATCAGAAGCTGGGCAAGCGGCCCTCTTACCGCAGCCGGCTGTTGAAGAGTTCCAAAAATGCGACTGGTTCGCGCCCCGGTTTCCCGCGCAAGGAAGGTGCGCGGCCGGCTTCGCCGGCAGCCGGGAAACGCTCCGGGAGCGCCTAACGGGGCCAAGCCGGGATGGTATAATTTAAGTTTCGAAAAGGCAGGGACATGGGGCGGACGACTCGCATCTCGATTTTCTCGCTTTCGGTATTGATTCTGCTGTACGTGTCGCTTGGCCACGTGTTCGGCCAGAGCAAGCAGGACAAGCCTTATAAATCGCTCACCGTTTACAGCGAGGTGCTTCAGGAGATCCAGCAGGACTACGTCGATCAGCCAAACCTGCACCTGGTGACGGTGGGCGCGCTGCACGGGCTGCTGGAAGCGCTCGATCCCGAATCGAGCTACCTGAGTTCGCAGGAATACACGGAATGGAAGAAAGAGCGGGATGAGGAGAAGAACGACAAGGGCGGCATCGGCGTTACAATCTCGCGCCGCGGCTACATTTTCGTGATCTCCGACCTGCCCGATAGTCCCGCCCTGAAGGCCAAGATCCACGAAGGCGACATCCTCGAAGCCATCGGCGGCTACACAACACAGGACATGTCCATCCAGCAGGCGCAGATGCTGCTCGACGGGCCGGTGGGAAGCAAGGTGAAGCTGGCCGTGGTTCACCGGACCAGCCTGAAGCCGAAAAACGTGGAATTGACGCGCGCGATCGTGCCTCGGCCGGAGTTGCTCACCACGAAGATGCAGGACGGCATCGCCTATCTTCGCGTGACGCAGTTCTACAAGGGCAGCGCCAAAGATATTCGTTCCAAGCTGGAGCAGTTTGAGCAGGAAGGCGCCGAGAAACTGATTCTCGATTTGCGCGGGTGTTCTTCGGGCGAGGCTGACGAGGCGATCGAGACTGCCCGGTTCTTCCTGAATTCCGGCACGATCACCACCCTGCGCGGACAGACGATTTCCACCAAAGTCTTCAAGGCCGAGCCGCCGAAAGTGGTGTGGAAAGGACCGATGACCGTGCTGATGTCCGGAAGCACCGCCGGGCCGGCCGAGATCCTCGCGGCTGCCATCTCCGGCAATCACCGGGGCGACACGGTCGGCGAAGGCACGTTGGGCATGGCATCGGAGCAGAAGGTCATCCCGCTGCAAAACGGCGCTGCGCTGATTCTCACCGTGGGCATGTACTACACTCCGGGAAATCAGGAAATCCTGAACAACGGCGTCGATCCCACCGTGCAGGTGCCTCCGCCGAACTCCCAGCAAGCGCTGCTGGACGTCCAAGACGTTGCCCCCGATCCGGTGCCGGGCAAGCTGCCCAAGGCAACGGACCCGGTGGTGAAGAAAGCCGTCGGGATCCTGCAAGGCGGCTCGGGAAGCAGCAAAGCTTCCTGACGATAAAGGACGCCGGCGATCGCCGGTGCACCACCGGCGGCAACCGCATTCCTTGCAGGTTGCGGCCCAACGGTTCACTGAACAACTCATCGCATTCCTGGGGGGCTTGTTTTTCAGCGAGCGGCGAAGTCTGGCCGCGGAAGGAAAGCGCGCGGGCGCGCTTGACGTCGGCGCCGGCAAAGTGCAACTTTCCCCATGAGGGCGCATCCGTTCTTGCAGGGAGAAACAGAAATGATTCCAAAACGAAATCTGGGACGCTCGGGTCCTGCGGTTTCCGAACTGGGCCTGGGCTGCATGGGAATGTCGGAATTCTACGGACAAGCCGACGAGACGGAGTCCGCGGCGACCATTGACCGGGCCATCGAGTTCGGCGCTAATTTTCTCGACACGGCCGACGTTTACGGCCGCGGCCACAACGAACAGCTGGTTGGCCGGGCGATCCGCGGCCGGCGGGACCAGGTGTTCCTGGCCACGAAATTCGGCAATGTGCGCGACGAGGACGGCGGCTGGGTCGGAATCAACGGCCGGCCCGAATACGTTCGCTCGTGCTGCGATGCGAGCCTGAAGCGGCTGGACGTCGATACAATCGACCTCTACTACCAGCACCGCGTGGACCCCGATGTGCCGATCGAAGAGACCGTTGGTGCGATGGCCGAGCTGGTGAAAGCGGGCAAGGTGCGGCTGCTGGGTTTATCGGAGGCTTCCGCCAAGACGATCCGCCGAGCGCACCAGACTCACCCGATCGCCGCGGTGCAGACCGAATATTCGCTCTGGACGCGCGACATCGAGGCTGAAGTGCTGCCCACGCTCAAGGAACTGGGCATCGCGCTGGTGGCCTACAGTCCACTCGGGCGCGGTTTCCTCACCGGCCGTTTCCAGAAACCGGAGGATATTCCCGAGGATGATTACCGGCGGAATTCGCCGCGATTCCAGGGCGACAATTTCTACAACAATCTGGAATTGGTGAAAGGGGTGCAGGAGCTGGCTTCTGAAAAGCGCGCGACGCCGGCGCAGATTGCGCTGGCATGGGTCCTCGCGCAGGGCGATAACGTGTTTGCGATTCCCGGAGCCAAGACGCGCGAGCATCTGGAGGACAACCTCGGCGCCGCGAAAGTCGAATTGAGCTCCGGCGAACTGCAGCGCCTGGAAGCGATTTTCCCGCGCGGAGTGGCTTGCGGCGCCCGCTACCCTGAAGAGGCGCTTCGCCGCGTGAACCTGTAGACCAACGAATCGGTCGGAAATCGAAGGGGCAGGCTTCGCGCCTGCCCTTTTGTGTTTTCGGAGTACTCGCGCGACTCCATCTTTGTGCCTGGGCGATCGGGCGCTTTCTTCCCGCGGCGAACGACGTCAGCTGGAGCCCCTCTCCAGTTTGGCAATCGGCGCTTCCACATGCAGCAGGTTTGTGATAGGGATGCGGGGAGACCAGGGGACCAAATCCGGAGGTGAGGAATGAAGACGATCTCAGGGATTGCTCTGGCACTGCTCTTTTTCGCCGTGGGACCGGCGTGGGGTGCGCCGGCACAGACATCTCCTCCACTCAGGCTCGTCCTGATCTACAAGATGCCCGAAGCAGTGCAGGGACGATTCGACCACCTTGCCGCGGACGTCGCGGGAAACCGGCTGTTCGTGGCCGCGGAAAGCGCGCACGAGGTGCTCGTGTTCAATCTGCGAACGGGCGAGTATCTGCAGTCGATCACGGGCATAGGGATTCCGCATGCAATTTTTGTTCGTGAGGATCTGGACAGGATCTACATCACCGACGGCGGCGCCGGCGAAGTGCGCATCTACGACGGCAAGAACTACAAACTGCTGGGAACCGTGAAGCTGAAGGTGGACGCCGATTCGATCGGCTACGACCCATCGACGCACGAACTCTACGTCGCCAATGGCGGAGGCGACGCCAACGAAACGTTCTCGATGCTCAGCGTAGTGGATACGACGGCAGGCACGAAAGTGGCCGATATCCGCATCGACGGCAGAACGCTGGAGGCGATGGCGCTGGAGAAGGATTCGCCGCTGCTCTACGTCAACAACCCGGCGAAGGGCGAAGTGGACGTAGTGAACCGGAAAACGCGGGCAGTGGTGGCGAAGTGGCCAGTGAAGACGTGCGAACGCAACGTGGCGATGGCGCTCGAGGAACCGGCGCATCGGCTGTTCGTGGCGTGCCGTAGCGGCGCGATCGCCATTTTCGATACGAAAACGGGCAAGCAGGGCATGCCGCCGCTTCCGATTCCCCGCGGCGTCGACGACCTGATCTTCGATCCGGCGTCGAAACGACTCTACGCATCGTGCGGGGCCGAGGGTGGGGCGATTGCCGTCTACCAGATGGTGGATGCGGGCGGTTACAAGTACCTGGGAGCAGTTCACTCCGAGCCGGGCGGAAAGAATGAAGTGCTGGTGCCGCAGTTGGGACGGCTCTACGTGACGATTCCGCCACGCCCGGATATCCCGGGCGAGGTGTACGTCTACAAAGTCCAATAGACGTAACGCAGCCGCGGTTGGCACTGCTGCCGGCGCCGTTATCCGAGCGCTTGCCGGATCATGGGGACAACCTGGTCGGCTATGGCGAGGGAAGACGTAAGACCGGGGGATTCCATGCCGATCAGGTGGATGGCGGCGGGGAATTGCGGGTCGTGCTCGATGACGAAATCGGGATGGCCCGAAACGCCGGGCGGCAGGAGCTTGGCGCGGATGCCGGAATAGGAAAGCGTGACGTCGCCGGGCGCAACTTCGGGCAGCAGGTGGCGCGCGTAGTCGACGAAATTTCCAACCGGCTCGCGGTCGCGCTCGTAATTGTCCTTGGCATCGACGTAGCGGGCGGTGGGACCAATCAGGACGGTGTCCCAGAGCGTGCGCGTGAGGTGAATGCCGAGGCTGAGGCCGTCGCGGCGAGGGAGCGGGTAGACGAGGCCACGTAGCAGATCCGATTTTGCACGAACGATCTCGCCGTATTCTCCCCGGACGGGATGAATTTTGTAACGGGTGTAGCCGAGCATAGTGGCGACTTCGTCGGCGTAGAGGCCGGCGCTGTTTACCAGGCAGCGCGTTTCGATTTCACCGGCTTCGCTGGAAACGCGCAGGCCGCCGGGAACCGGTTCGATGCGATCGACGCGGGCGTTGGTAACGATGCTTGCGCCGCGATCGGTGGCGACGCGGGCGTAGGCCTTCACCAATTCCTCGGCCATCACGATGCCGGTGACGGGCACTTCGATGGCGGCGACGGCTTCGACGTGGGGCTCGAGCTGGCGCACCCGGGTGCGGTCGACGATGCGCAGACCTTCGACGCCGTTTGCCTGGCCGTTAGCGACCAATGGCTCGAGGTCGCTCGTTTCGGCGGCTGAAGTGGCGACAACGAGCTTGCCGGTGCGGCGATGAGGCACGGCGTGGGCGGCGGCGAACTGGTAGAGCAGCGGATTCCCCGCGACGCAGAAACGGGCTTTCAGCGAGCCTGGCGTGTAGTAGAGGCCGGAATGGATGACGCCGCTGTTGCGGGTGCTGGCGCCCATGCCGAGTTTCGGCATGGCTTCGAGCAGGAAGACATCTTCCCAATGTCTGCTGGCGGCGAGGGCAATCGCGGTGCCGATCACTCCGCCGCCGACAATGACGATATTTGCGCGATCCACGAATTTCTCCCGAACCAGTCTATCTATTTTTCCGCGACGCGGGGAAAATCCAAAGCGCTGGGGGCACGCCGACGCCGCGGGTGAACGGGCAGGATGGGGCTGCGGAAGGTACGCTTCGTGGGCACGGCAGATGGTTATGCTGCCGGGGCAACCTGGGGTCGCCCCGAACCGCATTACCGGATTTAGAGCACTGCCGCAAAAATGCACATGAGGACGGGCGTGCGCGGAGCACCGTCTCTGGTTCTCAAGATCAATGCCATGAGCGGGCGGCGGCGACGGTGATGCGCGCCAGGTCCTCGACGTCGCGTGTACTGTCGAGCTCGCCCGGGGAATGGGAGAAGAGCATCGACCAACCGAGTGCGACATCGATCGCGCCGTAGCGGACGTAAGCGGCGCCGTCGTTGCCGCCGCCGGTGACGCCGTACTGCACGGGAATATTGTTGGCGCGGGCGAGACGCACCATCTTCTGGACGTCGCGTGTGGGAACGATATTCGAATCGTCCACAGCGCGCACGACGAAGCCTTTTCCCGGAACGGCGTAGGCGAACTGCTTCGACTCGAGCGGTGAGTCGGAGCTAACGAAGGTGTCGATGGCAAAAACGTATTGGGGCTCGCGGTGCTGTTTGGCGAGCTCGGCGGCAAAGGCGGCGGCGCCGTCGAGGCCGATCTCCTCCTCGGTGGTCCAGACGAAGGTGACGTTGCCGTGGAAATTCGGGCCGAGCGTCCAGGCGGCCTCGATGAGGGCGGTGTCGCCGACGCGGTCGTCCATGCTGCGGCCGGCGGCCAGGTGGTTGAGCAGCGGATAGTACTGCTTGGGAATCGTCATCATGTCGCCAACGCGCACGCCGAGCTCGCGAGCCCCTGCAGCCGTGCGGGCGCCCACGTCGACGCGGTAGGTTGCTCCGCGGGGGAACCGATCCGGCAGGCCGCGGCGCCGCCAATGCTTGGGCAGTTCCATGATTGCCGGGCGCGGCCCGTCACTGGTGAAGACGAGCAAAGGATGGCCGAGGTAATACTCGAGAAACCCTCCGCCGCGCCACTGAACTTCGAGAGTGCCGTCGGAATCGATCGACTTCACCTGGAAGCCGATTTCGTCCATGTGGGCGTCGAAAACCATGCTTGGGCTTTTCGTGCCTGGCGAGGCGTGCCACTGCAGGATCAGGTTGCCCGCGCTGTCGGTATGAGGTTTGGCCCAGGGCGGAAGCAGGCGCTCGACGGCCTGGCGCACGCGGCCTTCGCGGCCGCTTACACCGTAGGTGGTGACCAGGTCCTTGAGCACTTCGGCCACGGGCGGCGCCGTCTTCGGCCGCGCGGGCACAGTGAACTTCGGCTGCGGGAGCGGCGTCATGATGGGTCGCTTGAAGGATCCGTCGAAGTAGAGCTCGAGCAGTTCGGTGAGATTGGCCAGATCGCCGGAGTCGATCATCGCGATGGGAGTGGCGCGCCAAGCCGTGGCGATGGCGAGATGGGCGAAGCGAGCGGGCAGCGGCGGCTGGGGCAGATAGCTCCGAGGAAGCGGTGAGGCGGAATAGTCCGTGGCAATCGGGATCCCGTGAGCCGAGGCCTCGTGCCAGATCTGGGCGTCGAAACCTTTGAGCGCCGCTTGCGGGTGGGCATCCACTAACAAAACGCCGGCACCGGGCCTCCTGGACGGGGTGGCTGCTCCGGCCGACGGGCCGCGGCCGGGCTGGGCCGGGCCGACATAGACCATTTCATCGGGATGGAAGCGATCCATCACCCGCTGCAGGCCGCGGGCGCCGGCCCATTGCTGGGTGACGAAGGCGACGATGAGCGTGCCGTGCACTTTCTTGGGATTCAGGTGATCGAGGGCATCGACGAGCGCGGCGGCGCCGAAGCGGTCGCCGACGGCCATGCCGGCGAGTTTGCCGGTACCGAGCTGGTAGAGCGTGCGATCGAGGGCCACGGGATCGAGCACGTCCACGCCATCGGCGCGGACCTGAGCCGCCGTGCGGGCGCCGATGTCAATGTAGATCTGCCGGGCCGTGTGGACGTGGGTGACGGGAACACGGAACTCTTCGAGATGGATCGACGGGCCGGCAACGATGCCGTTTACCCGATGGCCGGAAGCGGTGAAGATTGTGACCGGCTGAGCCGAGGACATCTCGTCAAAGACGGCGTTCGGAGGGAATTGGGGCAGGCACTCGACGCGGAGGTAGCCGTCGGGAGTGATACGGCTGACGACGAAACCTGGCTCGTCGATCGGAGTTACCAGCAGGCGAGTCGGCGAGCCGCGGCCGACGCGGACGATCACGTCGCCGAGTTCGTCCTGTTGGGGATGCCAGCGGGAAAGCTCACCGCGCAGCATGGCGGAGAGATGTGTTTCGAAGCCGGTGACCGCGGGCGTCTCGACCAGCTTGGCAAGGTTTTGGTTGAGCGTCTGCGCCCCGAGCGAACCGGCCATCGCGGCCGCCAACAGCATAGCCAGGATCGTTTGCCATGCGCGTTGCTTCATTTCCCCTCCTTGGGCGGAACAGGTGTTCCCGTACTGCCCGCGACGAGAGAATCTAACACAAGGCGGGAACCGGCAGACCGGAAAAGCGGGCAAACGGTTGGAGAAACAGCTCAAGGGATTCGGTCGGCGGTTTCGAGCAGACGCTTGAGCTGTAGCGGCAGGACGACGGCAGGAAATTCGAGGCGGAAGATCGCGCCGCTGCCCGGGACGTTGCAGCAGCCGATCTGCCCGCCGTGTTCCTTGACGATGCCGTAGCACATGCTGAGCCCGAGGCCGGTGCCCTTGCCGACGTCCTTGGTCGTGTAGAAAGGATCGAAGACGCGTTCCGGCTGGTCGATACCGGGGCCGGTGTCGGCGAACTCGACGGACACGGTGGCGCACTCGAGCTGTGTGTGGATGGTCAAATGGCCACCACCAGCAGGGCTCATGGCGTCCGCCGCGTTGTCGATGATTTCGTAGAAGACCTGGAGCAGCAGTTTGGGGTCGCCGCGGACAGCGGGGAGGCCAGGGCAGAGATCGAGATTTACGGCGATGCTGCGGTCGGAGAGATGGAAACGATGGAGCTGCACGGCGCTGGAGAGCAGCCCGTTGAGATCGAGCGGAGTCTTTTCGGGCGATACCTGACGGGCGAAACGCAGCAGATTGTCCACCAGGGCGCGCGTGCGATGAGCCTGTGTCTGAATTTTCCGCGCTGCGGAGCGCACGCGGTCGCTGGCGCCGGATTCGGCCAGCAACAGTTCCGTATAGCCGAAGATCGCCGTGAGCGGATCGCCGATTTCCCGGGCTGCTCCTGCCGAAAGCTCGCCGAGCGAGGCCAGTTTTTCGTTGAGAACCAGATGGGCCTGCAGGCGATTCGACTTGTCGAGCGAGCGTTGCGTATCGAGCAGCAGGGCGCGCCGGTTGCGGTCAACCCGGCGCTGGCGGATGAGCAGGAGCAGGATTCCGGCGGTGATCGCCACCAGCGTCAGGTCGATACGCAGGCGACGGACTTCGGCAGGGACCTGCTCGAACATGGCCCACAGGCCCGTCAACGGCAGCGTGAGGATGCCCGCCACGGCCAGGCGCAGCGCCCAGCGGTGGTCCATCGGCTTGGGCGGCGTCTGTGCCGGCTGGAGCGTGAGACCTGAGGCGTTTGCGCCCGCCAGGCCGAACCAGACGAAGGAAGCCACCAGCGGCAGATCGAAGAGCATGCCCAGGGAGAATGCGCCTCGCGAAACCGACCAGCGGAGCAGCAGCCACGCGACGGCATGAAGCGAGCAGGCTCCGAAAAGATGGGCGTAGATGCGGCGCCAGCCGCCAAGCGCGTGGCGCCGCAGTGCGAAGAGGGACGCGACGAGCAGCAGGTTCGCCGCCGCAGTCAGTTCGAGGTAGTGCCGCTGGTAGAGAACCGCGCCTCCCGGGCTGACTTCCGGGGCAAGCACGAAGAAGCCGTAGACGTAGAGGCTCCAGGCGGCCAGCATGGCCAGGTCCACGTAGCCGTAACGGAGAGCCTCGGCCAACCCGCGGCGGTGCGGGCGCACCGTGAGCGCCGCGAGCATCGGCACCAGGCTCAGAAAGAACACCAGATCGGCCAGAGGGGGCGGTTGCGGGCGGTTTCCATTCAGGAGGGAGACGGTCCAGAAGAGTTGGCCGGCGGACCACAGAACGCAGGCGACGGCCCAGAGGGTCCAGAAGATGTTCTGCCGGCGGTAGCGCGAGCCGGTATTTGCCAGGAATCCAAGGTTGGCCGCGAGCGGGACGACGCACAGAACCACAGCGGCCACCACGTCAAGATGGCGGCTCGACGCCGACCAAACAGGCGCCGCCGCGCCAGCGCCGGTGAACGATGCGGCCAGCAGAGCGGGATGGACGATGGAGCGGATTCCGAGCATGGGCGCCCGGAAAAAATTCTAGGATGAGCGCCGGGAAAGGGCTGTGGTACTTCCGATTCATTCTGGCGGCAGGGTTGCGCGGTGGGCAACCGTGCCAGAATGGCGGACCGGAAATCTGGCGGAGGAGGAGGGATTCGAACCCCCGAGACCCTCACGGGCCTAACGGTTTTCAAGACCGCCGGTTTCAACCACTCACCCACTCCTCCGGATTGCGGCCAGCGTAGATTGTAGCCCGGTCGCCCGTTTCTCGAAACGAGAGTTGAGTCGCTCGAAGGGAGGGCGGGGCACGTGGCAACGTGCCCCTACGGGAGCGCACGGGTGCGCTTCAACGCAACAGGGGACGCGGGCGGAGGCGATTGAAGGTTATCGGATTGTCCGGCGACCAGGGCGAAGTCGGGCCGGCGGCTTGGGGTGGTGTGGAGGCAGCGGGATTCGATGCGGGCGCGGCGGGCTGAGGGGCGGAAGGTTGGGCTGGCGGAGCGGGTTGGGCTGCCGGGTCGGCCGAATAGGCGGACTGCGGAGGGGCTGGAGAGTTGCCGGCGGCGACGTCGGAGACGGGCTCTTCGGGCGGTTGCGGGGCTTCCGGCTGGGGAGCTTCCGGTTGGGGAACCTCGGCGCCGGCTTCGGGATCGGGCTCGTCTGATTCGTCCTCTTCGTTGTCCTCCATTCGCTTTTCAAAAAGGTCGGGTTCGTCAAATGGGTCCTTTCCGGCAAGGAGGGCGGCCATGACGCTGGCGCGTTCCATGGTGGAAGCGACATCCCAGGTGGCGCGGTCGTGGGCTTCGACAATGTTGAAACGACTGCCGGTGGACCAGTCGCCACGGGCGTCGATTTTGGCCATTGCGATGAAGGCGGCGAGGACATTGGCGGCGGACGGCTCGATTTCGCCGACGTGCTCGGCGATGCGACCGAGACCGATGAGGAGATTGCGGCGGCGATGGTCGAAGAGGCCGCGAGCGTGAGCGTGGCGATAGACGGCGGCATGGCCGGCGAGACCGAAGGCGCGCGCGATTTCGCGCGGGCTGGTCCAGTCGATGAAGGCACGCTCGATCTCGGCGCGCTGGGAATGGCGGCAGATGGTGCATTTGCCGCTGTGCATGTGAGGATCGGGACGACCGTCGATGACGGGCTCGGGAGTGGATTTCTCTTGCGTGGCGCGTGACATGGTTGACGCCTCCTTCCGGGAATGTTTTAGCGGAAGTGGGCGGCGAGAGCGAGAGAAGGGTCTAAGTAAAACAAATGCGCGCGGGGGTGGTCAGGTTCCCCCTTCGCCGAGGCTACGGTGGGCAGGCCCGCCTTCGGCAAGGGTTCGGGGGACGGGGCTCGTGGGCGGGGTGGGTAAAAGGATCGATACGCCGTACGATTTTTTGGGAGCGGAAGTTGCGCGGAATCAGTGAGATGGATTTTAAAAATCGATACGCGGATTGAGAATGGGGCGCGGAGGGAAACGAGCTCGGAGGGAAGGATGCAGCGCTGGGAGGGGCGAAACGGGATATAACCTGCGCGGGACGATTGTAGGGGGTGGTTGACGGTGCGACAACAGGATGTTCTACGTGGACCTGGGGCCCGCGGGCAGGACGGCCCGCTGATTGAGGATTATGCGGCCTTACGTCAGCATAAGTGCGTTGAAGGGAATCCCGCGCTTGCGGCAGGGGTTAAGAGAATCCATGGGTGCGTGCGTCAGACCTGCGGTTTTCATTTTGAAAAGGTATATGTAGGCATTTCGGATCGCAAATATATCGAGGCACATCACCTCGTTCCCGTTTCCTTCCTCAAAGGACGAGGATTCAATCGTAACCCGGGAACAGACTTCGCCGTGCTGTGTGCGAGCTACCACCGGATGATTCATCGATTCGAATCGCCGGAGGATTTGGAGGCTTTTCGAAGGGAATTGAGGAAGAATTGACTTGAGCCGAGCGCTTGGCCTGGTCTTTTAGGCCTGGTCTTTTAGGTCCTGGTCTTTTAGGTGCCTTGGGTGCCCTTATGTGATAAGAACTCGGCGCGATGGCTTCCAGCAACCGCGGCGATCTCCAGCAACAGTCGATTGCTGAGGCTGCTACTGAGACTCGCGCCGACGGGGCAGACCTATCAGGTGGGCATCCCTCTCAGCCTGCCGGGAGGTGTACAGTCGCTCATTTCCCGTCCAAGCAGGAGTGACGAGTGCTCCCACTCCCCTGTAGGTCCCCCAAGCAATACCAAGACGTGAAGGCAAATCTCCAATGGTACTCTACTGTGGTGCTTGCGGTCATAGGTGTGTCTTTCTATTTCGTTATACTACCCGCATCACAGCAGCGAGCCCTAAACGGCGTCTTCGGTGGGATAGCGTCCTCTCGGCTGGTTGGCCCAGGTGCGGTGCTTGTGTTCTTCGGGTTCGTTGGCTGGTTGCTTGTGTTCGCTTTCGAGATACACGATAGAATCTATGACCGACACTTTACCAAGTGGCGTCTGTACTATGATGTGGACTTCATACTGCCGGCTTTGGTGAGGCCCTTCAGTCAGAAACTGAGCCCCAGATTCTTTCCCCTTGCGGTAGATAACCGATATGCTTTTATGAAGCCATTTTACCATTTCGTGGCCGACTACGAGCACGAACACAAGATTCGCGAAAATCTGATTGTTAGATTTTACGAGGCTGTGACGAAGTACTGGATGACGCAGATAAATGAAATCCTTTTGTTGCTTCTGGTTGCGGTCACTTTCGCCTATTTTCTTGTCTACATGCGCTGCGGATTGGTCGCGAGTAACCTCCTCGTTGTCTGCTTCGTGATTGATGCGCTGTTTATCGTGAATCGATATGCGGTCCGTCGGTCACGTGAGTCTGTTCGGCAAGCTACTCTTGACGAGGTAGAGGATATCCACGAGAGGTACTTGGTTCATCTAGACCGTGAGCTCGGGGATCTTCATAAGAAATTCGACCTCACTTATGGCACAAAGCAAAATTAATTCGGCATACTCTGCCCAGCCGAGTACGGCAAAGCCGAACCCATTTGTGTCGTTCGCGATCAAACATATCAAGAGCAATAACATGCTTAGCTCTAGTTTTGAGGGGGCGAAGATTGCCGACCAAGGCTGCGGGAAGCTAAGGCATTTTCCGATTTTCGCAGAATATTTCCGCACGATATATTTCCTGGATACTGATTTTCAGCTAAAGAGGAGGTGGCGCCTTTTCGACGCCGACGGGCAGACGATCGGGGAGTACCTTGCCGGCTACAAACAGCCCCATCTCAGCCTTCATGTACTTTCTGACCAGAAATTCGCGTCGTCACGCCTAGGCTTACATTTAATTTTTAACGTGTGTGTTTTCGACGTTGTAAGGCCCGCGTCGAGGACCCAGATGATAGAGGCCGCTCACAGAAATCTCAGGCGACATGGGTTGTTTGTTGTGATCATACCTAGAAATGATCAAAGTATTTTGGTAAGGTGTGGTACCGAAAACTGCTGTCTTGACGGTTACGCCTTCTCTCACCATGGCACACGGACTTTCTATAGGAACTTTCGTGACGCTGGTCCTCTGGTTCACAGTGTGCGGGCCAAGGGTTTCACTCTTCTCGGGGACTTGTCTGTGTACAGGCAGCTGTGCTTGATTCTTCGGAAGTCCTCGTAGCTGAGGGCGCGTGGGGCGGCTGCCTTGGGTCTTGTGGGCGGACCCTGGGTCGCTTCTCGGGAGTTTGTGGCGTTTCGCATGTCTGGGCATCGTTTCTCTCTGAGGTGCCGATTAGTTCTTGTATTGTGGGTGCGCCCGACGGGTGGGGTGATCTGTATTCAGAGATGTTTCCGGCCCCTGGGGGATCGTGGTTGTTGGAGGTGCGCGGGCGAAATTGGGGCGGTGAGATGCGGCGCGAAACGGTCGCGACGCCCTGCGTTTTCTCCTGGGGGCCTTCTACCCATGGAGTGCTCGGCTTTGCCATCACTTCTTTCGGCAATCAGAGGAGCGATTTTTCCATCAAGATCGCGTTCTCATGCCCCTGAATCGAGGCGAACACCGGTTTGCGGTCTTGATGTTTCCGGGGTGTCGGCGGGCGTGGGTTTAAAAGCGTTCACACAGAGGGCGCGGAGGACACGGCGGGGAAAACGAGGAACAAGAAACAGCAGATTCCTCGTCGCTGGCGCTCCTCGGAATGACAGAGGCGGGGACGGGAGGGGATGGGCGACGCATGCGTCGCCCCTACGAAATAAGGCAGGGCAAGGGCGGGGAAAACGAGGAACAGGAGACAGCAGATTCCTCGTCGCCTGGTGCTCCTCGGAATGAAGGAGGGGCTGGGAGGGGGTGGGCGACGCATGCGTCGCCCCTACGAAATAAGGCAGGGCAAGGGCGGGGGAAAGGGGGTAGCCGATTGATCGGTCGCACGAACGGCGATGATTTTTGGCGACGGAGTTCGCGCGATCGAGACGCAGGCGGGATGGGCGTTTGTTGAGCGGGTGGTTGTCTGAGTGAAAGCGGGCGGGTTTGAAACCCGCCGCTGCGAGTTGTTTCGGGGTGGTGACGCGCGGGGCGGGGATGAATGCGGGTCTTGTAGCGGGTTGGCGGGGGTACCTACAATGGACGGTTCGGCAGGCGAATCGATTCCAAGCGAGCGACTGCGGGCACGAGCGAATGTAAGGAAGGAGAGCCCCCATGAACCTTTTCAATTACATCGACAAGCACAAGAAAGAGCACCTGAAGGAACTGGGCGAGCTGCTGCGCATTCCGAGCGTGAGCGCGAAGAGCGAGCGCCGAGGCGACATCCAGCGCGCCGCGCGCTGGATTGCCGACAAGCTGAAAGAGATCGGCATGGACGGCGTGAAGATCATCCCGACCAAGCTGCATCCACTGGTCTACGCCGAATGGCTGCGGGCGCCGGGCAAGCCGACGGTGCTCTTCTATGGGCATTACGACGTGCAGCCGCCCGAACCGCTGGAATTGTGGACCTCGCCGCCGTTCGAGCCGACGGTGAGGAAAGGGAAGCTGTACGCCCGCGGGTCGGCGGACGACAAGGGACAGGTGCACATTCACCTGGCGGCGCTCGAGTCGCTGATGAAGGTCCACGGCAAGCTGCCCATCAACGTGAAGATCCTGATCGAGGGCGAAGAGGAGGTGGGCAGCGAGAACCTGTACCGGTTCATCCGGAAGAACAGGAAGAAGCTGAAGGCCGACGCGCTGCTGGTTTCCGATACGTCGATGGTGGCGCCGGGAGTGCCGTCGATCAGCTACGGGCTGCGCGGGCTGAGCTACTACCAGGTGGAAATCACCGGGGCGAAGCAGGACCTGCATTCCGGGGTGTACGGGGGAGCGGTGCCGAACCCGCTGCAGGTGCTGGCGGACCTCTTCGCGCGGCTGCACGACGAGGACGGGCGGGTGGCGGTGCCGGGTTTCTACCGGGACGTCGAGACGCTTTCGAGCCAGGAACGGCGAGCGCTGAGGGAGTTGCCGTGGAGCGAGAAGGAGTTGAGGCGGTTCGTCGGCGCCGGCGGGCTGACCGGGGAAAAGGGCTATACGACGCTGGAACGGCTGTGGTGCCGGCCGACGCTGGAACTGAACGGGATGTGGGGCGGATACACGGGGCAGGGAGCGAAGACGGTGATCCCGGCGAAGGCGTACGCGAAGTTCTCGACCCGGCTGGTGCCCAAGCAGGACCCGAAGAAGATCGGCGGGCTGGTGGAGAAGCAGGTGCGGCGGCTGCTGCCGAAGACGGTGAGTTGCAAGTTCGAGACGCTGAGCACGGGGAAACCGTGGGTGGCGGCCTACGACCATCCGATCTTCCAGACGGCGCTGCGGGCGCTGGGCGAAGGGTTCGGGCGGAAGGCGGTGTTCATCCGCGAGGGAGGGTCGATTCCGTTCGTGACCGAGGTGCACGACCTGTTGAAGGTGCCATGCGTATTGATGGGATTCGGACTGCCGGACGAAAACGCGCACGCACCCGACGAGCACCTTTCGCTGGCGCATTACTACGGCGGAATCCGGTCGGTGGCGCGTTTTTACGAGGAAATGGCGGCACTGAAGCCGGGTTTGGGAGGGTCCGGAAGGAGGAAATAAGGCTCTGGAAGCGGGTTTTTCGGCACAGGAGGCAAATTTTTGGGGATTTTTGAGGTTTTTTGCTTGCCTTCGCCCGAGGGGATGTCTATAGTGCCGCGAGACGCGCATATTTACAGGGCAAAGCGCGGGTATTGTCACGAGGAGGATGGAATTCAATGGCGGCGAACCCGATGAGCAAGGCCAAAACGGTGGCTTATCTCGCAGATAAGCTCGACGTTCCGAAAAAGACGGTGAGCGCTTTCTTTGACGAGCTGTTCAAGCTCTCCGTGAAGGAGTGCAAGTCGGGGTCCGGGAAATTCGTTGTTCCCGGGCTTGCGCGTGTGGTGAAAGCCCACCGCAAAGCGCGCATGGGTCGCAATCCGAGAACCGGCGAGCCGATCAAGATCAAGGCGAAGACCGTGGTTCGGATCCGCCCATCGAAGCAGCTGAAAGACGCGCTCCTCAAGTAGTTCAACCCGAATCATCGCGTCGCGTGGAGGGCCAGCACGGCCCTCCCGCGGCGGCGCTTTCCGCAATCTACCCTGCCTTTTTCCGACCGTTTTTGCAGCGCGCCGGTTTCCGGCGTGAGGAATCCTCGTATCGGCAACGCGAAGCAGTGGCCCCGCGTGGCATAATCGACTCGCCATGCGCCACGAATCGGGACTGCTGACTGACCTCTACGAACTCACAATGGCGGCCGGATACGTTCAGACCGGCCTCCGTTCCCGCGGTACCTTCGAGCTGTTTGCCCGCCACCTGCCCGAAGAACGGAATTTCCTCGTCGTTGCGGGGATCGAGCAGGCGCTCGATTATCTGGAGACGATCCGGTTCACGCGGGAAGAGATCGGATACCTGCGACGGCATCCGGCGTTTCGCAACGTGCACCGGAAGTTTTTCGACTACCTGGCGAAGTTTCGCTTCAGCGGCGACGTATGGGCGATGCCGGAAGGTACGCTGGCGTTCGCCGGCGAACCGATTCTGCGCGTGGAAGCGCCGATCGCCGAGGCGCAACTGGTGGAGACCTACCTGCTTGCGGCCATTCACTCGCAGACGTTGATTGCGAGCAAGGCGGCGCGGGTGGTGCTGGCGGCGCGGGGCCGGCCGGTGATCGAATTCGGCACGCGACGGGCGCATGGGATCGAGGCGGGCGTGCTGGCGGCGCGGGGGGCGTGGATCGCCGGCTGCGAAGGCACGTCGAACACCTACGCGGGCAACGCTTACGGGATTCCAACCTTCGGCACGCAGGCGCATTCGTGGATCATGGCGCACAAAACGGAGGAGGAGGCCTTCAGCCGGTTCCTCGACGTTTTTCCGCAGACGTCGACGCTGCTCGTGGACACATACGACACGCGGCGGGCGGTGGAGCGGATCATCCGGATGGAGCGGAAGCCCTCGGGCTTGCGGCTCGACAGCGGGAACCTGGCCGAAGACAGCCGTTGGGCGCGCAAGCGCCTGAAGGAAGTGGGCTGGGAGGACGTGCAGATTTTCGCCTCGGGCGATTTGGACGAGCGAAAGATCGAGGCGCTGCTGCGGGCGGGGGCGGAGGTGGACGGCTTCGGTGTGGGCACGGCGCTGGTGAATTCGTCGGATGCGCCGTCGATCGGACTGATCTACAAGCTGGTGGAAGTGCTGCGGGCCGGGCGCGCGGTGGAGGTGGCCAAGTTCAGTCCCGACAAGGCCACGTATCCGGCGGCGAAGCAGGTGTTCCGCTTCCACGACCGCTCGGGCCAGTTTGCGAAGGACCAGATCGCGCTGGCGGACGAGCATCCGCGTGGAGGCGAAGCGCTGCTGGTGCCGGCGTTGCGGAAAGGCCGGCGGATACGACCGGCCGAACTGCTGGAGGAGGCGCGGTCGCGCTGCCGGAAGCAGTTACTGCTGCTGCCGGACCGCTACCGGCGCATCGACAAACGGGTGACGTTTCCGGTGAGCTACAGCCCACGGCTCGAGCGAATGTTCCAGAGAATGCGCCAGGCGGCGCTGCGCAAGGCGCGGTAAAATAAGGCAAAGAGAGGAAAAAACACCGCGCGGGGGGCAGGGTTGAAATCTCACGAAATGGTTTTCTGGGACGTCGACACGCAGCGCGACTTCATGCTGCCGGGAGGAAAGTTGTACGTACCCGGGGCCGAGAAACGAATTCCGAACATGAAGCGGTTGGTGGACCTGGCGAGGGAACGGAGGGTTTTCCTGGTCTCGACGACAGACGCGCACACGCCGGACGACCCGGAATTCCGCGACTGGCCGCCACACTGCGTGCAAGGAACACCGGGCCAGCGCAAGATCGCGGAAACGATGACCGACCAGTTCCTGCTGGTGCCGAACGATCCCGATTTTCGGTTGCCCGAGGACCTGCGGGCCTACAAGCAGCTGATTCTGGAGAAGCAGACGCTCGACGATTTCGACAATCCGAACACGGAAAAGATTCTGCAGCGGCTGGGCGCGGACGTGGAATACGTCGTGTTTGGGGTGGTGACCGAGGTGTGCGTGCGGCTGGCGGTGCTCGGGATGCTCAAGCGGGGCTACCGGGTGGCCGTGGTGACCGACGCGATCGAGACGCTAAAGGAAGAGGACGGGCGGCGGGCGATTGAAGAGTTCAAGACCAGGGGCGCGCGCCTGGCGAGCACAAAGGAAGCGCTGGCCGCCGCCGAGGAGTCGGCCGGCGTGAGGGCGCGATAAGCGTTCGGAAAGCGAATTATGCGGCGGCCGATTTGGCGCCGACGACGAATACGCGGTTGTAGAGAATCATCAGCACGGTCGTGAGGGCCCCGACTCCCGCCAGTACCCACCACAGTTCGTAGGGCCGCTTCACCACTTCGCCGAAGAAGTGCAGCAGGTGGCCGCCGATCAAACCAGAGATGAAATAGCCGAGAGCGATGGGCAGGAAGGCGTAGCCCATGAAAACGCCCTGCTGGCCTTCCGGGGCGAGGCGGGAGATGTATTCGTAGTAGCGGGGCGCCTGGGTCATCTCGCCAATCGAGAAAACGACGAGCGCCGCGGCCGCCATCCAGACGGAGGGGTAGAGGGAGACGGTGATCATGGAAAGCGCGGCGAGGATGGCGCCGAAAATCATGGCGCGGAAGGGGGCGACACGGCGAGTGAGATGGTTAACGAGGATCTGGAAGAAAATGATCATCAGGGCGTCGATAGCGATCAGGCGGCCGATGTCGGCGTTGGGGAGCGCGGGCGCGACGTATTTGTGGACATACTCGGGCATGACGACGAAGAAAGCGTAGAAGGTGACGTAGTAGCCCGAGAAGATCAGCATGAAGAGGACGAAGCGCCAGTTCCGGAGCACCAATAGCGTGTTGGCCATGGCCTGGCGGATGGTCGTGACGGAGCGCGTGGCCGCGGCCTGGGCCGGCTCGCGGTAGAAGATCAGGACGAAGAACACCAGGACGTAGACCACCAGCGCGCAGAGCTTGAAATTGGTGGCCATGCCGAAGGCGGCAACCGCCGCGGCTCCGAGGATGGGCCCGAGCGCGCCGCCGATGTTCACGAGCCAGTAGTAGATGGCGTAGCCAACCGAGCGGACCTCCTCGGTGGAAGCGATCGCCACAGAACCGACGACGCACGGTTTCACCAACGCGGGCCCGAAGGCGGAGAAGATCAGAATCGCGAAGAGCAGCCAATAGTCGGGCATTATCGCGCGGATCGGATGCATCCAGGAGGAATTGACCGAGCCGAGCAGGAAATAGCCGGTGCCGTCGATCAGGTAGGCGACCACGAGTGCCCGGCGGAAGCCGAAACGATCGGCGAGCGAGCCGACCAGCACCGGGAGCGCGTAGACCGCCAAGCCGAAAAAGCCCATCAACTGCGAGGAGGACACGTCCGACAGGTGGATTTTCTCGACCAGGAACAGCAGCAGGAATGCCTGCTCAGAGTAGAAAGAAAACCGCTCGAACATCTCGCTGAGATTCGCCACCCAGAATGCGGGCTGGAAACCCTTGCGGACCTTCTGCAAACCGGAACCGAGACTCAAAAGCGCCTCCCGCTGAAACAGGGCGGAATTGTAACGGCAGACGAGCGATTGCGGGGGAATTTTTGAGGAAGGACGAACGGGAGGCCGCCGGGCAGGGGTTATGATACTATCCGGTTTCCGGCCCGCGACGGGGGAAAATCTCGCGACCGGATCGAGGCCTGCCTCGTGCCAACTCCAAAAATGAAGGCTTTGCGAAAGGCTCAGGCTGCTCGTGGCGCGCAACTGGAAAGCGTTGCCATCCCCGAGATCGGCCGTACCGACGCGCTGATGCGCGTGCGGGCGGCTTCGATCTGCGGCACCGACCTGCATATCTACGACTGGGACGCGTGGTCCCAGAACCGCATCCGGCCGCCACTCACGTTTGGACATGAGTTTTGCGGCGTGGTGGAAAAGACCGGCGACGAGGTGGCCGGGCTGAAGCCCGGCGATTTCGTCAGCGCAGAGATGCACGTGAACTGCGGGCACTGCCTGCCCTGCCGGCTGGGCCAGGGACACGTTTGCGAGCATGTGCAGATCATCGGCATCGATCGCGACGGGTGTTTCGCCGAGTTCGTGCGAATTCCCGCGCGGAACGTGTGGAAGATCGATCCGGGAATCCCGGTGAAATACGCAGCGGTGATGGATCCGCTCGGGAACGCGGTGCACACGGTGCTGGCGGGGCCGATTGCCGGCCAGACGGTGGCCGTGACAGGCTCCGGGCCGATCGGGTTGATGTCGATCGCGGTGGCGCGGGCCTGCGGCGCCTCGACGATGGTGGCCACCGAGGTGAACGATTTCCGGCGGGACTTGGCGCTGAAGATGGGGGCCGATGCGGCCTTCGATCCGCGGCAACCGGACGTGGTGGCCCAGGTGAAGGAACTGACCGGCGGCACGGGCGTGGACGTGCTGCTCGAGATGAGCGGGCACCCCGACGCGATCCGCCAGGGACTGGCGATGCTGCGGCCGGGCGGGCGCGCCTCGCTGCTCGGGATTCCAAAGGAGCCGGTGACGCTGGACCTGTTCGGCGACGTGATCGGCAAGGGAGTGGTGGTGCAAGGCATTTTCGGGCGGCGCATGTTCGAGACGTGGGTCGAAATGACGGCGCTGCTCAAGAGCGGGCGGCTGGATCTGGAGCCACTCTTTCGCGAGCGGCTGCCGCTGGAGGATTTCGAGCAGGCGTTCGCCCTGCTCGAAGAGGGCCGCGCCAGCAAGGTGCTGCTCTTCCCCGGCGGTGTGGAAGACTGAGCCTGCGTTTCGTTCCCCGCCGACGCGACGCCCTATAATGGATTTTCGAATTTCCCGCATATCGAGGAGAAAATATGACGAATTCCGCCCGCCCGCAGCTCCAATACCTCCATGCCGCACTCGAAGACCTGAAGGCGCGGCACCTCTATTTTCAGTTGCCGGTGCTATCCGGCGAACAGAAGGCCGTCACGGTGGTGAACGGGCGGGAAGTGATCAACCTGAGCTCGAACAATTACCTGGGGCTGACCACGCACCCGAAACTGCGCCGCGCGGCGATCGAAGCGACGCGAAAGTTCGGCACGGGCACGGGCGCGGTGCGCACGATCGCCGGAACCATGACGATCCACATGGAACTGGAGGAGCAGATCGCCCGGTTCAAGGGCTCGGAAGCGGCCGTTGTTTTCCAGTCGGGATTCACCGCCAACGCGGGGACGGTGGCGGCGATCCTGAGCAAGGAAGATCTGATCATTTCGGATGAGTTGAACCACGCCTCGATCATCGACGGCTGCCGGCTATCGAAGGCAACGATCAAGATCTTCAAGCACCGCGATGTGGCGGACTGCGAGCGGATCCTGAAGGAATCGGAGAACTGGAACGGGCGCAAGCTGCTGATTACCGACGGCGTCTTCTCGATGGATGGCGACATCGCGCCGCTGCCGGAGCTGTGCGATCTGGCGGAAAAATACAACTGCATCATGATGATCGACGACGCGCACTCGTCGGGCGTGCTCGGCCGGGGCGGTCGCGGGACGGTGGATCATTTCGGTTGCCAGGGCCGCGTGGATATTCAGGTGGGCACGCTGAGCAAGGCGATCGGCTCGATGGGCGGGTACGTTTGCGGTCCACGGGAACTGATCGAATTTCTATATCATCGGGCCCGGCCGTTTCTGTTTTCCACATCGCATCCACCGGCCGTGATCGGGGCCTGCCAGGCGGCGTTCACGCTGCTGGAATCGGCCGACGGTGAGCGGTTGGTGAAGCGGCTGTGGAGCAATACAAAGTTTTTCAAACGCGGACTGAAGCGGCTGGGCCTCGATATCGGCGCCAGCCAGACGCCGATTACGCCGATCATGATCGGCGATGCAGCAAAGGCGTTTGAATTTTCGAAGGCGATTTTCGACGAGGGCATCTTTGCGCAAGCACTCGGCTATCCCACTGTGCCCCAGGGCAAGGCCCGGCTGCGCACGATCGTCACCGCTGCCCACAAGCGGAAGGAACTGACACAAGCCCTCGATGTGATCGGGAACGTGGGTAAGCAGATGGGCATCGTCCAGGGTTGACGCGGCACGCGTAGCCGGCGTTTCGCGCCGGCGTCGGGCTCATTGCGGGGCTATTCGACAGAAACGCCCACGGCCGGGGAAGCCCCGGCCGTGGGTGTTTGCGTAGTGCGCGGCGTGCGGAAGCGCCGTCAAGTCGATTTGCTATACTCCCTGCCTGTCGGATCCAATGACCGAAAAGACTTCATCCCGGCTGTTTCTGATCGACGCGATGGGCTATATCTTCCGGGCCTATCATGCGCCGATGGAGCGGTTGCGGAGTCCGTCGGGCATGCCGACGAAGGTGCCCTACCTCTTCGCGAACATGCTGCGGCGGCTGGTAAGAGACTGGAATCCTGAGTACCTGGGCGTGGTGTTCGACGTGGCGGCGCCGACCTTTCGCGACAAGCTCTTCGCCGAATACAAGGCGCAGCGTCCGCCGATGCCCGAGGACCTTTCGGTGCAGCTTCCGTACGTGCGGCGCTATTGCGAAGCAATGCGGCTGGCGCAGCTCGAGTACGAAGGTTACGAAGCGGACGACGTGATCGGGACGCTGGCGCGGCTGGGAGCGGAAAAGAAGCTGGACGTCTATATCGTCACGAGCGACAAGGATTTCATGCAACTGGTGGATGGAAACATCCGCGTGCTGATTCCCACGAAAGAGGACCTGGTTGTCGACCGAGCGAAAGTGAACGAACTGCTGGGCGTGCCGCCGGAACGCGTGGTGGACGTGATGGCGCTGACGGGTGACACGATCGACAACGTGCCGGGAGCGAAAGGCATTGGGGCGAAGGGCGCACGGGACCTGATCAACCGTTTCGGCTCGGTGGAAGCAGCACTGGAGCACGCGGAGGAGGTGGAAGGCAAGCGGTATCGCGAGGCGCTGCTCGGCCAGCGGGAACAGGTGCTGCTCTCCAAGCAGCTGACGACGATACACACGGACGTTCCGGTGGAACTCGACCTCGATGCGCTACGCCACGAGGAGCCGGATATCGAAGCGCTGCGGAAGCTCTACGGGGAGTTGGGATTTTCGTCGCTGCTGCGCGAGTTGGCGCCGGCGCCCGCCGAGGAGGAAGGCGAATACCGCAAGCTCGAATCGCGGCAGGCGCTGGAGAAATTTCTCGCGGGAATCAAGCCGGGTCAGGAAACGGCAATCTGGCTGCAAGTGGTTCCCGAGGATGCGGAGCCGGGCTACGGCAGTCGCGTGGTGAGCGTGGAACTTTCCACCAAGCCGGGAAGCGGGGCCGTCGCGTGGGTCGACGAGAAGGGTGCGATGCTCGGGGCGCTGGGGAAATGGCTCGGCGACGCCTCGCGGCCGAAAGTTGTTCATGACGCGAAGCTGGTGGAACTGCTCGCCGCGAGCGACGAGGATGGTGGGTTGGTGGGCGTGCGGCACGCCGTGGATCTCTATTCCTACCTGTTGCGGCCGACCACGGCTCGCCACCGTCTGGAAGACATCGTGATTCGCCGGTTAAACGTGGCGCTGCGAGGCAGCGCCGGTGAACGCGCCGATTATCTGCTGCGCACCGCACCGCTGCTGCGTAACGACGTAGAGGAACAGAAACTCACGGAAGTATACGAGCGAATCGACCTGCCCCTGACTCCCGTGCTGGCCCGGATGGAGCGGCATGGCGTGGGCGTGGACCGCGAGGCGCTCGAATCGTTTTCCGCCGCAACTGAAGAGGAGATCCAGCGGCTGGAGGGGAAGATTTACGAGTTGGCGGGTTACCAGTTCAACGTCAACTCCACGCAGCAGTTGGGCGAGGTGCTGTTCGACAAGCTGAACCTGCCGGTGCCGCGGCGACGCGGCAAGGGTAAGGTACGCTCCACGGCCGCGGACGTGCTCGAGGAACTGGCACCGCTTCATCCGCTGCCGGCGATCGTGATGGAATATCGCGAATCGGCGAAGCTGAAATCCACCTACGCGGACGCGCTGCCCCGGCTGATACACGAGGGGACGGGTCGCATCCATCCCCGCTTCAGCCAGACGGGCACCTCGACCGGCCGGCTCAGCTGCTCCAGCCCCAATTTGCAGAACATTCCCGTGCGAACCGAACTCGGACGGAAGATTCGAGCGGGATTTGTCGCTCCCGCCGACTGGCAGCTGATTTCGGCCGATTACTCGCAAATCGAGCTGCGGGTGATGGCGCACCTTTCCGGCGATCCGGTGCTGACGGAGGCGTTCCGGACGGGCGAGGACATTCACTCGCGAACGGCACAGGAAGTGTTCGGCGTGGGACCGCTGGCGCAGACGGCGGAGCACAGGCGCGTGGCCAAGGTGATCAATTTCGGCATTCTATACGGGCTATCTCCCTTCGGGCTTGCCCGCCAGCTACAGATTCCACAGAAAGAAGCGGCGCAATTCATCGCGCGCTACTTCGAGCGCTACCAGGGCGTGAAGACGTGGATCGACCGGCAGCTTGAATCGGTGAGGAAGACCGGCTTCACGCGCACCCACTACGGCCGCATCCGGCCGATTCCGGAAATCAATGCCACCCAGCCGGCCATGCGCGGCCTGGCCGAACGCACGGCGCTGAACACGCCGGTGCAGGGCACGGCCGCCGACCTGATGAAACTGGCGATGATCGAGACCGACCGGAGGCTGACCGCCGCAGGATTGCGGGCCAGGATGACGCTACAGGTGCACGATGAACTGGTCTTCGAAGTCCCCAAGGAAGAGGCCGGCGCTTTGAAACAGCTGGTGCGCCAGGCGATGGAGCAGGTTCATCCGCTGGAGGTTCCGCTGGCGGTTGAAATCAAAAGTGGGCCGAACTGGCGGGACATGGAGGAATGCGGCTGAAGGCTCGGCTGAGCCGCGGTGCTCGGGTATCACCGTAGGGGTCGGGCGCGATTGCCGCGGAGGACGTCATGTCAAACCACCACCATTCAGCGGGTTTCCTTGCGATTGTCGATCGAGCGAAGAAGAACATTCGCGAAACCAACATTCAGCAGGTGAAAGAACTGCTCGATGCCGGGCACGGGTTCGTCCTGGTGGACACGCGCGAGGAGAGCGAATTCGCCCGCGGGCGGCTGCCGGGCGCCGTGCACCTCTCGAAGGGCGTAATCGAGCGCGACGTCGAGAGCCGCATTCCCGACAAGCAGACCCACATCGTCCTCTACTGCGGCGGAGGATTCCGCTCGGCACTGGCCGCGGAAAACTTGCAAAAAATGGGCTACGCCAACGTGGAATCGATGGACGGAGGCTGGCGGGCCTGGGCGGAGGCCGGCTACCCGACGGAATAGCCGGTAGGGCTTTCGCAGTTTTCGAGACTGCGTTTTTCGAAAAAACTCTTGCGCGAAGCTCTTTCGGCGGGATTCGCGGCCGCTCGGGCCCGCGCAGTTCCCGCCGCCGCTTCAATGCCGTACCGGCCCGGGCGATGGAGCGTGGGGCAGCCAAAAGGAAATGATCTTCCACTCGGTTCCCGTCCGCTTGAGGACAAGCTGGAGGGGGAAGGCTCGCCTTACAAAAAGCGAGCCGTATTGCACCATCTCAGCGTAGACGATCACCACGTCCGGATCGACTGCGCGCGCCGATTTCTGCACGACGTGGAAAGCGGTAGTTTCCGACATCGGCGGTTCCTCAAGGGCGTGCCAGATGCCCGCGGGGCCGTCGGCAAGCAGGCGCGAGCCGATTCTGACGTCGGCATCCTTGGAAAACAGCTGAACGAACCCGTGGGAGTCGTGATCCGCCAAGGTTGCCGACAGGCGGAGAACGACCGGGTGGGCAGCGTTAGCCTTGGTTCCGCGCTTGGTCGGCCGCTGCTCAGCTGGACGCCGGCCGGTTTGTGGGCGAAGGGCAAGGGCTGGAGTGGTGCAGAAGAAGATGAGTGCCAAGATCGATGTCCAGCCGAGCAGAAAATGCCAGCCGCGGCCCTGCTCCGGAACTGACTGGTAAGGAGGCGCACTCTTCTGAGCTGATTGGCTGGAGGTCGGACGAAGCAAGTTCGGGTGCACTGGTTTCTCCTTTACGGGACGGCAACCCTGCTCCCAGGCGCAAGCAGCCGGTTCGCTGAGAAACGCTGTGATTCGCAGAGTAACACTACGAAATCTATCCGGCACAGTTTTCCGGGTCAGGATCTGCTATGTCTCCGAGCTCGGACAGTTCTAGAAGTACTAAGATCATCAACTATGTCAAGGATGGGATGGTAGGCGTGACGATGCGCGTAAATCCTGCGCCTCGCTATCTTCATTAACTGGTTCATAATAAAGACGTTATTTTATGTTGCCGGATCGGAAATGGATATGGCTGTAGCGTTATGTTGTTCGTTTGGACACACTGTGTACTCATGCGTTAATTATCTTGACGGTACCTTATTGGGGGTGTAGAGTCCTGCTCGTGGTTTACACCACGAATCTCGACACGCAACTGTAGTAAGCAAGACCCTCTCCGCCCCTACAGGGCCCCTCACACGACCGGGGACCGCAGCACCGCAGGACTGCGGTCCCTGGTTCTCCCCCCTCCGGAGGCAAGGCGCAACGGGTCTCCGGAGCGTCTACACTTGGATTTTGAACTCCCTGGAAAAGACTGTGTGCTCGGGACAAGAAATCAGTTGTGCTGCCTTTTGAGGCAGTGGTGAAGCGGTGCGGGATGGCTGGGGCGGGAGGACTCGAACCTCCACCATCCGCATTAACAGTGCGGTGTCCTACCGATTGGACCACGCCCCAAATGCGCACCCATTGTATACAAAGGCGGTGGATTTCGCATCTTCACGGACCTGGAATTTGAGAGGATTTTTCGCAGGTTTCGCGGAGGCAACCTTCATTTCTCGCGTGCGTCGCGAGCCGGGAGCGTCACCTTGACCCCTTCCCGAGGGGGTTGTTAAGGTGAGAGGTTACCCTAGGCGAAATATTGCCCTCCGGGTGGAGGGACGGTGTCTGGGGCCGGTCAATCCCCCATGCCGCTCAATCGCATCATCATTCGAGGTGCCCGCCAGCACAACCTGAAGAACGTGAACCTGGAGATCCCGCGGAATAGTATGACGGTGATCACCGGGCTCTCCGGATCGGGGAAATCGTCGCTGGCATTCGACACGATCTACGCGGAAGGACAGCGGCGATACGTCGAATCGCTTTCCGCCTACGCCCGCCAGTTTCTTGACAAGATGGAACGCCCTGACGTGGATTCGATCGAAGGGCTTTCCCCCTCGATCGCCATCGAACAGAAGACCACCGGCCGGTCGCCACGGTCTACGGTGGGCACAATCACCGAAATTTACGACTACCTGCGCGTGCTCTACAGTTCGATCGGAACGCCGAGATGCCCGCACTGCGGGCGGGAAATTGCCCGACAATCGACCGAGCAGATCGTCGAGGCGATTCTGGAACTGGAGCCCGAGGCGCGGGTGATGATCCTGGCTCCGGTGGTGCGTGGCCGGAAGGGCGAATACCGCAAGCAGCTGGAAAAATACTCGAGGGAGGGTTTCCTGCGGGCGCGGATCGACGGGGAACTGCGAAACCTGGACGAGCCGATTCCGCTGGACCGGCGGCGGAACCACACGATCGAGATCGTGGTGGACCGGCTGCTGGTGAAAGCGGGTATCGACAAGCGGCTGGAGCAGTCGGTGGCGACCGCGCTGAAGCTGGCGGAGGGGCTGGCGACGGTGGCGGTGGTGGGTGGCCAAGAGAGGCTGTATTCGGAAAAGCTGGCATGCCCGGATTGCGGGATCTCGGTGCCTCAGCTCGAGCCCCGATCCTTCAGCTTCAATTCTCCCTACGGCGCATGCCCGGAATGCAAGGGGCTGGGCGCGAGGTATCAGTTCGACCCGGGGAAGATCATCGTGGACTGGACGAAGCCGTTGCTGGAGGGCGGGCTGGGGCCGGGATCGGGGTCGTCGTACCTGCGGCGAATGCTGGAGCTGATGGCCGAGGCCCACGATTTTGACCTAAAGACACCGTTCGAGAAATTTCCACGGCGGACGCAGAACCTGATCCTCTACGGCAACCGGGGGGGACGGCAGAAGCACCGGTTCCCGGGCGTGATCGGATATCTTGAAGAGAATCTGGATTCGAGCGGCTCCGACGGCTACCGCGAATGGCTGAGCGAATACATGTCGCCGACAGTTTGCGCGGCATGCGGCGGGCAGCGATTGCGGCCCGAGAGCCTGGCTGTGCGGGTGGGCGGGCTATCGATCGCGGAATTCGCCGCGCTCTCCACCGAGCAGGCGCGAAGGGCAGCCGGAAAACTGGAAGGGCAGCTGGACGCGCGGCAACGAACGATCGCGGGACGCGTGGTGGAGGAAATTGCCGAGCGGCTGGATTTTCTGCTGGCGGTGGGGTTGGGTTATCTGACGCTGGACCGATCCGCATCGACGCTTTCCGGCGGCGAAGCGCAGCGGATTCGGCTGGCGACGCAGATCGGCGCGGGCCTCGTGGGCGTGCTCTACATTATCGACGAGCCGAGCATCGGACTGCACCAGCGGGACAACGACCGGTTGCTCCACACGCTCAAGGGTCTGCGCGATCTCGGCAACTCCGTTCTGGTGGTGGAGCACGACGCCGATACGATTCGCAACGCGGATTACCTGCTCGATCTCGGTCCGGGCGCCGGCGTGCGCGGCGGCGAGTTGGTCGCCTCCGGCACGCTGGACGAAGTGCTCGCCCATCCGCATTCACTCACCGCCAAATACCTG
>JBJKSI010000119.1:0-44477 GCA_046704165.1 Candidatus Acidiferrales bacterium | reverse complement strand
ACAAAGCTCAACATCACCTGAGCCAGGAGCCTCCACTCGGCACCTGCGCTTCGGGCCTGCTCCCTGGCAGGCCCGAAGCGCAGGGTGATTTTCCACATTACCCGTGCGCTGTCCCCCTCATGGCGCTTTCCAGGTCCTCAGTCACTATGGATCCGTACGCCAAATGTGCGCCATGCTAAAGTTTTCATCATCTCATTGAAAAGATAGCGCTTATGGGTGTTGGTGCCAGCGGGCTGCACCGAATCGGTTCATGCGCGGTTCGACTCTCCAGAAACTGTCTCGTCGCTGGTCTGCAGATTGCGCCGCCACGGTTCGGATATCTTGCCGTCTGGCGGAGCAGGCAATTTGTCCCCGGAAATGAACGCTGCGAGTCTCTTTTCTAATACGCACCTGAGACCGGATGAGTACTTTCCGTTTCTCCAAAACGGGTTAATATCAGAAGAGATAACGGTCGACGGAAGCTGGAAAT
Source organism: Candidatus Acidiferrales bacterium (assembly GCA_046704165.1). GTDB lineage: Bacteria > Acidobacteriota > Terriglobia > Acidiferrales > UBA7541 > JAKASX01. Next base: position 44,008 of record JBJKSI010000119.1, on the reverse strand, counting down.
CCAACACTCATGCGTACTTCAGGGCGGGTTTACCGTCCCGTGCTATTTTCGTGAAGATGGCGCCGGAATGGCTAGAAACGTGTTCTAAAGTCAGTTGTTACTACCGTGGCGCTATGACCAAAGGAAAGACAAACTCGAACATTCGTGTGGTAATTGCAGACGACCATGCCATCTTCCGCGAGGGATTGAGGAAGCTCTTGGAGGGCGCCGGTGACATCTCCGTCGTCGGTGAAGCCGCCGACGGCAACGAAGCCCTCCATCTTCTCGACCAGCTGAAACCCGACGTCCTCCTGCTCGACCTGCGGATGCCGGTGAAAGACGGCCTTGGCGTACTCGAGGAGATGAACGGGAACGCTCCCCATGTGCGCGTGATCCTGGTTACGGAAGGGGAAAACGAGCACGACGTCGTACGTGCCATGCGCCTCGGAGCGCGAGGCGTCGTCTGGAAGCAGTCGGCCAGCGCGCTTCTGCTCAAGAGCATCCGCAAGGTCAACGCCGGCGAGATCTGGCTGGATAACCATATGACGGCAGAGGTAATCGACGCCTTCAAAAAGACGTCCGATGCCGGTGTGCGGCGGGAAAAGCCGTTGCTGAGTCCGCGCGAGCGGGAAATCGTGCAGCTGGTAGCACAGGGCTTCCGCAATCGCGAAATTGCCGAAAAGCTGTTTATCAGTGAACAAACGGTAAAAAACCATCTGCACAATATCTTCGACAAGCTCGGCGTTTCCGACCGTCTGGAACTGGCACTCTACGCCATCCACCATCGCTTGACCGAGACCCCGTAGGCAGAGTCGCCGTCAGCCGCTGTTCCACCACCGACGCGTCCCGTACTGGTGTGTTTGCCCGGGTCTGCGTTATCGTTGTTTTACCGTATGGACGAAATACACGAGGAAATCGAGAAAGGCGAGAAATGGGCTGCACGGCTCTGGTCGCGCGAAGCCATCTTGCTGACCAGCCTTGCCGCGTTGGTCGTGATGTTTGCGATCACGGCGGTCGTGGTGAATTTCTACACCGCCAAGCAGAGTGAATTGGCGAAGATTTGGTATCAGCGGGGTGACAAGGCACTGAAGGCCGGCCATCCCCGCCAGGCGATCTTAGACCTCCGCAACGCCATCAACTACGATCCGGACAACGAAAGCTATCAATTGCGCGCCGCCCAGGCCTTGGCCGCCGCCAATCGCATTGATCAGGCCGAGGGTTACCTGCTAGACCTCCGGAGCCGCCGGCCGGGCAGCGGCGAGATCAACCTCGAACTCGCTCAACTCGAGGCCCGCAAGGGCAATAGCGACGCGGCGCGCTACTACGACGCTGCAATCTACGGTGTGTGGGAAAACGACCCGGTCCAGCGCCGCTGGGAAGCGCGGCTGCAGCTGTTCCACTACTGGGTCTCCCGGGGCAATAACGGTCAGGCTCAGGCGCAGTTGCTGGCGCTGGCTGCCGATACACCCCAGGAGGATTTCAAGCGCCACACGGAGATTGGCCAGCTTCAGTTGAATGCGAGCGATCCGCGCCACGCGCTCGACCAATTCCGCATGGCCCTCCGCGTGAACCGCCGTTACGTTCCGGCCCTCGTCGGAGCCGGCGACGCGGAATTCGCGCTTGGGGAATACCAGAACGTCGCGCGCTACCTGGAATTGGCCGTACGGCTCAACCCGAAGAACGAGAAGGCGGCTGCCCGGCTTCGGCTGACGCGGCTGGTTCTGTCGAGCGATCCCTTCCAGATTGGGATCAATGAAAACGAGCGGGTGACGCGCACGCTCGACGCGTTCCGCCAGGCGCAATCCACCCTGGCGAGTTGCGCCAGCAGCCACGGCGTCTCAGTGGAGGTGGCGAAGCCCCAAAACACTTTTCAGCAAGCGTGGGCCGAAGGACAGAAGCTCCTGCCTCTGGTGAATAAGCTGCGTGGCAACCCGCAAAACGATCTCCAACTCATGAACTTTGTCTTCATGGCAGAAAATCTGGCCGCAAACGAATGCGGCCCGCTCAAAGGGAAGGACCAGGCTCTGTGGCTGATCGGCAAGAAGCACCGGTTGGCGGAAGCCAGCGGTCAGGGCGGAAAATAGGCGCCCTGACCGCGAAAGCTTCCGTTCACGCCGCCCGCGTTCGGGCGTTGGTCGGGCGGCTCACCGCTCGTGAATCCCAGCTCTTTCTGTTCCTATCCATGGTGATCGGCCTTCTGGCCGGCCTGGCGGTTGTCTGTTTCCGCGTTGCCATCGACATGACTCGAATCACGTTGCTGGGTTCGGGTCTCCATCACAAATGGCTACCGACGCTGCTCGTACCCACGATTGCTGGCATCATCGTCGCGCTTCTGGTCATCTGGGTGTTCCCTCAGGTTCGCGGCAGCGGCGTGAACCAGACGAAAGCCGCCGTCTACATTTTTGACGGCTACGTGCCGTTCCGCACCGTGATCGGCAAGTTCGTCACTTGCGCGCTGGCCATTGGCGGCGGCTTTTCGCTCGGTCCGGAAGACCCCGCCTTGCAGATGGGTGCTGGCATTGCCTCGGCGATGGGCCGACGGCTGCGTTTGTCGAAAGAAAAGACGCGGCTGCTCGCGCCTGTCGGCGCTGCCGCCGGCCTGGCGGCCGCCTTCAATGCGCCGATTTCCGCTGTGTTGTTCGTTATCGAGGAAGTGATCGGCACCTGGAGCGCCGGCGGGCTGGGTGGTCTGGTTCTGGCCGCCGTCATGAGCGTGATCGTACTGCGCCATTTCCTCGGCAGCCAGCCCATCTTCTACATTCCTCCCTACAAGGGATTCCGGGCGCCCGAGTTGATCGGCTACGCCGTGCTCGGTGTATTCGGTGGATTTGCCTCGCTGGTTTTCCTGAAATTCCTGGCCTACGTGCGGCCGCGGCTGCGCAAACTTCCTGCCTGGACGTTCTACATCCAGCCGGCCGCCGCCGGCTTGCTCATCGGCCTTGTCGGACTGGCCTATCCGCAGGTGATGGGCGCCGGCTACACCTACATCGGCCAGGCGCTTCACGGCCAGTACGCCTGGGATACCCTCGGAGCGCTGGGCGGCATGAAGATTCTCACCACCGGCGTTGCCTTCGTCAGCGGCACGCCCGGCGGGATGTTCGCTCCGGCCATGTTCATCGGCGCGATGCTGGGCGGCGCGGTGGGCGGGGTCGAGCACCTCTTCTTCCACCATCTCACCGGATCGATGAGCTCGTTTGCCCTCGTGGGTATCGGCACACTGTTTGCCGGCTTCCTCCGTACGCCGATCACGTCGGTCATGATCGTGATCGAAGTCAGCGGCAACTATTCGATCATCGTTCCCGTGCTCATCTCCAACACGATTGCCTACCTGATCTCGCGCCGCTATCAGAAGGTCCCGCTTTTCGACCTGTTCGCTCGGCAGGAGGGCGTCGAGCTTCCTTCCATCGAGGAACAGCGTGAGCATCCCGTGCTGCGCGTGGAGCACGCCATGAGTTCGCCCGCGTTCCCCGTGGTGCGCTCGGAAAGCCTGGTGGGAGAGGCGATGGCGATGGCCAACTCGGCCAATGCGAAGCTGCTATTGGTGCGCTTTCCCTCGGGCCGATGGAGGGTCATCAACAGGCAGCAATTGGAGCAGTATGGCGAAGGCGACGGCCAGGGGCGAAAGCTGGCCGACGTGCTTACCACTGAGTGGCTCCCTACTGTGCATCCTGATCAGCCGCTCGACGTGGTGATTGGCTACACGCAGGGTCGGCCGGTGGTGCCCGTGGTCAGCCGCGTTGATCCCGGCAAGCTCGAAGGCATTCTGACGCTCGACGACGTCCTTGAAACTTATCGGGAGGCCAGCCAGGGAGAGGGCCACGACGATTCCTAGTCCGTCCGTACCCTGGCGAAACCCGACTTCCGGTCTATTGAGTCTCGCGCGTCATGGCTGCTAGGCTGGCGTTCTTGGAGTTCGAGGAGGTACCGCATTGACAGCCGTGGAACGCAGGTCTGCTCGTCGTTTTCGCATGCAATTGCCTCTGTCGATTCGTTGGACCGACGGAAGGGCCAGTGGAGAGGCGCTGAGCGTGTCGAAAGACGTCAGTTCACGCGGAGTGTCTTTCGTCTTGCCCAAGCCGCTGGTATCCGGTTCCCTGGTCGAAATCGTGATGACTTTGCCGCACGAGGTGACGCTTGCCGGTCCGGTTCGCGTCCGCTGCCTAGGCCGCATCCTTCGCTCCCACGTTCACGAGAACGCCAGCTTTCAACTGGCCGCCGCCATCGACCGCTACGAATTTCTGCGCGCGGCAACGCATTGATTCGGCCTTGCTTATCCCATAGAGCACCTTGTTGGCGCCTGCCACGCCGGTCGTGTTCAGGCCGGCGATGGCTGACACCCATACCCTTAGGGGGAGGGTATGGGGACAAAACAGGCAGGGTAATTCGCTTAGTTGCGCCGAATCCGTTCAGCGCACTTGAGGCAGTACCGGGCCCAGGGCAAAGCTCGCAGACGAGCTTCCGGGATGGGTTCTTCGCAGCTCTCGCAGACCCCGTAGGTGCCGCGATCAACCCGTTTCAAAGCCGCCTCCACTTCGGCCAGGGTTTTCTGCCCTTGCTCGAGTGTGGCAAATGCCATGTGCTCCATCTGAGCCCAGCTTGCCTGGCCCCCTTCGTCTTCCGGGACGCGCTCTACGCGAACTCCTTCGCGCCATTCCTGAAGCTGACCAAGCAGTTCTTCCCGCTTCGATTTCAGCATCTTCGTGTAATCCCGCTTGCGGGAGTTTCGCGTCTTTTTGGCCACAAGCATGTTCGTCTCCTCCTTCCTCAGGTATCTGCAGCAAGGGTCCTAAGGAGGGACTCTTTAGCGACTGATTGGATGCTGGAGGCGTGATGCTGGTTGCAGAAATGAGTCCAAGAGCGTGGCAACGAAGCAACAAATCATACGGATTCTCTTTGTCAGCTACTAACTCATTTATCTACAGCGTATTACGGCTTGATTGTTCTGGCGGCAGCATTGTTTTTTCCGCGAGCCGGTGATTCTCTGCACCCCTCGATTACCGGGCGGAATAGCGTGAAACGGCAAGGGAGCAGGAATCAGGACTTGCGAATGGGCAAGACGCAAAACTGCCTCTTCCCGCAAGCTGGGACCGTCATAATGCCTTTATGACAAATGAGTTACAGCGTCTGCGAAAATCGAGGCTTGTCGTTCGAGAGTTTGGGCAGGTAGCTGTCGAAGACCATGGCGACGTTGCGCATAAAGACGCGGCCACGGCCGGTAATGGCGATCTCTTCGGGGCTGGTGCGGACCAGCGCGTCCGCTTCGAGGTCCCGCAGAGCTTCGATCTCGGCGGCGAAATAGCGGTCGAAATCGATGCCGAATTCGCGACTGATTTCGGCCTTCTTCACCACCGCGTGGCAGAGCAGCCGGCTGATCACTGCCGCGCGAACCAGATCGTCCGGAGTGAGACGATAGCCGCGCATCATGGCTAGCCCTCCCCGCTCGACCGCTTCGCTATAGCGGTCCAGATCACGGAAGTTTTGGGCGTAGGTGGGGCCGATATGGCCGATGGCGCTAACGCCGAGTCCGTAGAGGTCGGCGCCGCCCCGGGTCGAATAGCCCTGGAAGTTGCGATGCAGAGTGCGATTGCGCTGGGCGTGGGCCAGTTCGTCCTCGGGCCGCGCGAAGTGGTCCATGCCGATGTACATATAGCCTGCGTCGAGAAAGCGGCTCAGCGCCGTGCGGAAAATGTGGAACTTTTCGTGGTCGGCCGGCAGGAACTTGGCGAAGCTGCCCTGCTGTTTCTTGAGCCACGGCACGTGTGCGTAGCTGAACAGGGCGATCCGGTCCGGGGCGAGTCCCACGATCTTTTCGACGGTATCCCGAAACGCTTCAGCGGTTTGGTGCGGCAGGCCGCAGATCAGATCGACGTTCAGGCTGCTGAACCCGAGCGTGCGCGCCGCCTGGATCAGGTCTCGCGTCATTTCATAGGGCTGAATCCGATGGACCGTCTGCTGCACCTTGGGCTGGAAATCCTGGATACCCATGCTGAGGCGATTGAAGCCCAGCCGCCGCAGCACCGCCAGGTGTTCCGGCGTGGTCACGCGAGGGTCGATTTCGATGCCCAGTTCGGCGTCCTCGGCGAAATGGAACGCGAGCGAGAGATCGGCGAACAGATCTTCCATCTGGCCGGGGCTGAGGTAGGTTGGCGTGCCGCCACCCCAATGGAGTTGCGTGACGGTGCGGTCGCGTGAGACGAAGCTGGCAAGCGAGCCGATCTCGCGCCGCAGCGTGGCCAAATAACCACCGGCAACGCTATGGTCCTTGCGAATCACTACGTTGCAGGCACAGAAGAGGCACAGGCTCTCGCAAAACGGCAGGTGGATATAGAGCGAGACGTCGCGGTTCGACGCATCTGCCCGCGCGAACGCCCGCTCGAGATCGGCTTGCGTGAAGCCGTCGGTCCAGGCGGGTGCCGGCGGATAGCTGGTGTATCGCGGCCCCGGTCGGTTGTATTTCCGGAGCAGTTCGTCCGGCAGATCGATCTCCGCCGCCTTGGGAATTCTTGTGTCCTGCCCGCCGACTATCGACATCCGTTTTCCCCTTCAAGTCGCGTCGGGAACCGCCGAACCCGCGTTTCGATACCAGTCGGCGTTCACCGCGGCGTAATGGCGCCACAGTTCCGGCAGCTCCTCGGCGGCAAAGATCGCCGAAACGGGGCATGCGGGGACGCAAGCGCCACAGTCGATGCATTCCTCCGGATTGATGTACAGTTGAGACGCGCCGGCAAAGCCTGCCTCGTCCTTTCGCGGATGAACGCAATCGACGGGGCAGACGTCCACGCACGCCGTGTCTTTGACTCCAACGCACGGTTCTGCAATGACGTAGGCCATGAAAGTTTTCCTCGGCTCATAGCCTAAGACAACCCCTCGGCGCCACAAATGACTTTGGTCACCACCGCGCCAGGCTGGGAAGTGGCCGTGCGGGCCGCCGAGTCATCATAAATTTTTTCGGGAGGACGGCGGCTCTTCGTCACGCCAGAATCGGAATGCATACACATTTACTTTACCTTGTCCTGGTGTTTCTTGCATCTATCGTGGCGGGCGTGATGAACTCGGTTGCCGGCGGCGGCACGCTGGTGGCGTTTCCCGCGCTGTTGTTGGTCGGCGTGCCACCGATCGCCGCCAACGCCACCACGGCGCTCGGCGTCTGGCCGAGCGCGGCGACGAGCGGTTTCGTCTACCGTAAGGAGATTACCACCCCGCGCCGCACCGTGCTGCTGCTGGTCGCGGTCAGCCTCGTCGGCGGATTCCTGGGCGCCTGGTTGCTGCTCCATACGCCCGAGGACGTCTTCGAAAAACTGGTTCCCGCACTGCTGCTCTTCGCCGCGTTTCTCTTCACCGCCAGCGGCCGCGTACGAAAAATCGCCGAGAAACTCTCGATTGCGCCCGAGCGCCTGGCCATACTGGCGATCGTTGGCCAGATTCCCATCGCGATCTACGGCGGCTATTTTGGAGCCGCGATGGGCGTGCTCATGCTGGCCCTCTTTTCCCTCACGCTCGGTACGAACATCCACTCGATGAACGGCGTCCGTTCTTTCTGTGGCACCGCGGCGAAAGCGGTCGCCGTCATTGTTTTCATCGCTGGCAACCGGATTGACTGGCCCATGGCGGGAGTGATGGCCGCCGGCGCCGTCGTCGGGGCAACCGTCGGCGCGAATTCGATGAAGCGGCTGAATCCGCTGCTTGCGCGGCGCGTCGTGCTGGTGGTGGCTTGGTGCATGACCGTCGCCTACGTGGTGAAAATGGGGTTTTAGCTGCCGGCTAGCCGGCGAGGAAGCGGCGCAGCAGAAAGCGCTTTGCCAATTCGACCGACAGGAGATACGCCGCGGTGACGGTGACGAGAAACACGTAGTAGGCCGGCGCGAGCCGGGCGAATCCCAGCATCGTCGCAAGCGGCGAAACCGGCAGCAGCAGTCCGATGGCGACGATGGCCATTACCGTTGCGGTGAGCGGAGCGCTCGGTCGGCTGCGCAGCGGATTCCCGGCAGTGCGAATAATGAAGAGCACCAGCGTCTGCGTCGCCAGCGACTCGACGAACCAGCCGGTATGAAACTGTGCTTCGGTCGTTCTCAGCCAGTAGAGCAGCGCGCCAAACGTCAGAAAATCGAAGATCGAGCTGACCGGTCCGATCCACACCATGAAATTCCTCACCAGCGCAATGTCCCAGCGGCGCGGTTTGCGCATGAACGCCGGATCGACGTTGTCGCTGGGGATGGTGATCTGGGCCAGATCGTAGAGAAAATTGTTCAGCAGGATCTGGCCGGGCAGCATCGGCAGGAAGGGAAGCACGATCGACGCCGCGGCCATGCTCAGCATGTTGCCGAAATTCGAACTGGTGCCCATCAGCAGATACTTCAGCACGTTGCCGAAGGCGCGCCGGCCCTCCTGAATGCCGTCGTGCAGCACGGCCAAGCTATGCTCCAGCAGGATCACGTCGGCGGCTTCCTTGGCGGCCTCGGTGGCATGGGAAACCGAGATGCCTACGTCGGCGGCGTGGAGAGAAGGTGCGTCATTGATTCCGTCGCCCAGGAAACCGACCACGTGGCCGCGGCGCCGCAGCGCCGAGAGGATGCGCGTCTTCTGTGCCGGAGAGACCCGCGCGAAGACATCGGTCTGCTCGGCCAGCGCGCCCATCGCGGGATCTGTGATGCGGTCGATTTCCCCGCCAAGGATGATTTCTCCTGTGTCGAGCCCCACTTCCGAGCAGACGTGGCGCGCCACGCGCTCGTTATCGCCGGTCAGCACCATCAAGCGCACGCCGTCGCGCCGCAGATTCGCGAGCGTTTCGGCGGCGTCCTCAAGCGGCGGGTCGAGAAACGTAACGAAACCGACGAGTGTGAGACCCGTTTCCTCGTCCGGCGAATAGGACGGTTGTTCGGGCACGGTTCGGCGGGCTACGGCCAGCACGCGGACTCCGCGCTCGCTCCTTTCGCGATACGTCCCCACGCATCGCTCGCGCGCCGCATCGTCCAGCGGAAGCTCTGCACCATCGGCCGCCAGGTGAGTGCACAGCCGCAGCACGCTTTCCGGCGCGCCCTTCGCTATGAGCAGCCGTTCGCTTCCCTTCGAAACGACGATCGAAATCCGCCGCCGCTCGAAATCGAATGGAATCTCGGCCAGTTTTTGAAAGCCATCGGTCTCCGGCGATGTGCGACGCAAAATCGCCTGGTCGAGCGGGCTCTCGATGCCGGTTTGTAGCAGGCTGTTGAGGTAGCCGTAGAGAAAGGGCGCCTCGGACGGTTGCCCGAAGGGGTCCAGGCACTCGTCGAGGCGCATTTCACCGCTGGTCAGCGTCCCCGTTTTGTCCGAGCACAGCACGTCGATGCTGCCGAGGTTCTGTATGGCTGAGAGATGCTTTACGACGACGCGTTTGCGCGAGAGGTGAATCGCCGCCTGCCCCAACGTCACTGTCGTGATCATCGGCAGGAACTCCGGCGTGAGGCCGACGGCCAGTGCCAGCGCGAAGAGCAACGAATCCAGCCAGCGGTGGTGCAGCATCGCCGATGCCAGGAACACCACCAGCACCAGCAGCACCACCACGCGCATGATCAGCAGGCCGAAACCGCGCAGCCCGCGCTCGAATTCCGTTTCCGTGGGACGGGCGGCCAGGCGGCTGGCGATCCCGCCGAAGACGGTGAAGCGTCCGGTGGCCGCGACGATGGCCGCCGCCGTGCCGCTGACGACAGACGTTCCCAGGAAAATGGCGCCTGGCGATTCTGGCGTAAACGGTTCCTCCGCCGCGGCCACGGATTTTTCCACCGGCAGCGATTCCCCGGTCAGCGCCGCCTGCTGCACGTTCAGGAAGCGCGCCTCCACCAGGCGCGCGTCGGCGGGAACCAGGTCTCCGCCTTTGACGCGAAACACGTCTCCCGGAACGATCTCGCTTCGGGGTAGTTCCGCCCAGTCTCCGTCGCGAAGCACCGTGGCTGTGAGTGCCACCTGTTCCCGCAGCCGGTCGATGGCGCGACGTGAACGGTATGTCTGGAAGAAATTGATTGCGGCGCTCAGCACGACGATCACGGCGATGATCGTTGCGTTCACCACTTCGCCTACCGATGCCGCTACGCCGCTCGCCACCAGCAGGATCAGCACCAGCGGGTTCGAGAAGAGTGATAGCGCTTCCGAAAACAGTGAGCGTGTTTTGTGGAGCGTGGGAACGTTCGGCCCGTACTGCTCCAGTCGGCGCTGTGCTTCTTCTGTCGTCAGGCCGGCAAAGAGAGGCGGGCTTGGTGGGTTGGCATGGGGTTCCACGAATCAACTTTCTGCAAGCCAAAAGCCAATGCCGCCGAATGGGCAGGCTCGGTAGGGCGGCTACTCGCCTCATTCGTCAGAGGATAGGGTCACGAGGTGCTCCTTCCAGCCATGCGTGTGGGGAACGGGCTCTTTCTAGGTGGATTGACCCCTTCTCTGCGAGAAAAACCCCACGACACGGTTTTTACCCGCCGGTATAAGTTGCTGGCCGTGTGAGTAAAGGATTTAGGGGGGAGTCGGCGCGGTTTGGAACTTGCTGGAGTACAAATTCGTGAGCTGCCAGATAGCGGGCTCGGAACATCATATAGGAACGTCAACGGGAATTTGCCGAACACCCTATTGCCTGTGGAAAAAGCCCTCGAGAATTTCGATGATGCGATCCGGCGAATGCAGAAGCTGTTCCGGGACTGAAGCGAGGGAAGATCCGCCTGAGCGACGCCCGAATTCCCGGAACGGGTTGCAGTGCGTCTGGCCGGTCGTTCTCGTGCTGTTCCTTGCCACGGCCGTTCCCGCACAGACGGTGCCCACGGCGCTGCGGAATTTCCTGAAGCAGTATTCGCAATTCAGCAACAGTGATATTCGCGGATTGGGGGAAGGGAAGCCCGAGGCAAAGGCAATGGAAACGGGATCGGGCCAGGAGATCGCCCTCGCCGGGGCGATCCGCATCGATGTCCCTGCCGCTTTTTTCCTCCGCGAGTTCGAGGATATTGTTCGTTTCAAACATGGCCATGCCGTTACCGAAATCGCCAAATTCAGCCGGTCGCCCGGGCTCGCCGATCTGTCGGATCTGCATCTGGACGAGCGCGACGTGGAAGCGTTGCGCGAATGCCGGCCCGGTAACTGCGACGTGAAGCTTTCGGCCGAGGAGATCGAAGAGTTTCAAAAGGAAATGAACTGGTCCGAGCCGAATGCCACGGAACAGGCCGACCGCTTGTTTCGCCGGATTCTGCTGCAGCGCGTGGACGCCTATCTCAAGTCGGGCAACGCGGCGTTGGCCGAATATAGTGACGCGAAATCTCCGGTCAGCCTCGCTCGAGAGTCCGCCAAATTGCTCGCCGAATCCGCTTACCTGCACGACTTCGCTCCACTCCTGGCAGACTGCCTGAAGTCGTTCCCCGACTGCGATCCGAAAATCGGGAGTTTCCTCTACTGGTCGAAGGAGGAGTACGGCCACGGGCTGAAGCCGGTCATCTCGATCACGCAGGTGCTGATCGACCACGTGAAAGTTCACGGAGAAGAATGGATCTGGGAGGCGTCCAAACAGATCTATGCGGACCACTATTCCGAAGGCTCGCTCGGTGTCACGCTGATGGTCGCGGCTCCGCCCGAGGCTGACAGGCCGTCGCTTTATCTTGTTTACCTGAACAGGACGCGGCCAGATGCCTTGGGAGGATTCTTCTCATTTGTGATTCGGCCCTTCCTTCGAGACAAAGCGCGAGATGAGTTGCGAGATCGCCTGGAACGGATAAGAAAGCGGATGGAACGGCTTTACGCGGAAGGGCAAGGCGGAAATGGTTCGACGACCGAGCTTCATTCGTACCGCAGTGCGGTAATGGGATCCACTTCGGTGGCCCGGCGAGCTGGCAGCACACTGGCGAGCAGCGCGGCGGCGAGCAGCACAGCTGCGGCGAGGGCGAACGTCAGCGGATCGTCGGGCCGAATCTGGTAGAGCAGGCTTTGGAGGTAGCGCGTCAACGCCAGCGCGCCGCCAATGCCGATCCCCACGCCGAGCAGCCCAAGCAACAGCGTTCTCCCCACGATCATGCGCAACACCGAACTTTTTTCGGCCCCCATGGCCATCCGAATCCCGATTTCGTGCGTCCGCTCGCTAACCGAATACGAAACCACGCCGTAAACGCCCAGAGCTGCGAGCAACAGCCCGACGAAGGCAAACACGCCGAGGAGCAGGGTATTGAATCGCGGATTCGCGACCTGCTCTCCGAGCAGATGGTCCATCGTCGCCACTTGGAAGACAGGCAAGTTGCTGTCGAGTTCCTCGACTTGCGTGCGCAGCGCCGGCATGATGGCGAGCGGATTTCCACGCGTCCGGATCAGGAGCGTGAGGGATGCAGTCGGATGCTGCGCGTAGGGAAGATAGACCACGGGCCGCTCGAATGTGTTGGCGACGACGCCCACGATCGTTGCCCACTCCTCGTTGCTTGATCGCCTGATCTTCTGTCCCAGTGGTTCGATGTGAGGAAGCAAGAGGCGAAGGAAGGCTTGGTTGACGACCGCTACCTGTTGGCTTGTTGCTGTGTCGGTTGGCTGGAATCCGCGACCCTCGAGAATGCGGATACCGGCGGTGCGGAACAGACCGGAGCTTGCAACGAGGAATCCTGTTCCCATCACTTGAAAGCCGCCGGGCACTGGGTGCCCCTCTATTTGTAATGACGAGAAATTTACAGGCCCCAGTGTTGGCTTGTAGATATCCCCCGCTGTCGCGGCGCTAGCTACCCCCGGCAGCCCCCGGATACCCGCAAGCAATGCGTGCTCGAATTGCCTCTGCCGCTCGGGACTTGCATATTGCGCCCGCGGCAGCGCGACCTGAGCCGTGAGAAGGTTGTGCGGATCGAAGTGGACCGGGACGCCGGTAAGACGCAGGAAGCTGCGTGCCAGTAATCCCGCGCCAACCAGCAGGACCATCGCCATGGCGACTTCCATCACGATCAGCCCGCTGCGCAGCCGTCGATGGCTGCGGCCGAGGCCGGCCGCACCGCCCTCCTTGAGCGTTTCCGCGGTTGAAAGTTTCCACGCCGCTCGAACCGGGACAAGCCCCGCCAAAATGCCCGCCAGCGCCGCGATGGCTATCGTGAAGGCGAGCACCGGAAGATTGATCGTCGCCTGCCGCAGCCGCGGAATATAGCTTGGGCCCAGATTCCTCATCGGGATGACCAAGGCATAGGCGACGGCGATGCCGGCCAATCCGCCGAGGCCGGCGAGCAGAACATTTTCGGTGAAGAGTTGCCGGGCCAGGCGTTGCCGATGCGCACCCAACGCGAGGCGCAGAGCGATTTCTTTCTCCCGCGCCTGCGCGCGCGCCAGCACCAGGTTCGCCACGTTCACGCAGGCGATTAGCAGCAAGAAGCCTACCGCGCCCCAGAATATCAAGATCCGTGGCCGATCGTTGCCTATAAGGAAGTCGTGGAGAGAAATAACGTTCGCTTTTTTGCCATTTTGACTTAAACGAGTTGCCTGCGCGATGACTCGTAGATTCGCCTGCGCCTCTGCCTGGCTGATCCCCGGTTTCAGCCTTCCTAGCACATCGGCCATCTGAAAGGAAACTGAAACGACGTTGCCTTTGGGGCCTAGCACCAGCGTGCTGAAGCGCTTGAGTGGAAGAAGCACACTTGGAGAGGGATTGTAGCCAAGAGGGAATTTGAAACCCTTGGGCATTACACCGACGATCGTGTAGAGCTTGTCGTCCAAGTGAATCGGCCGGCCGATCACTTTTGGATTGGCTCCAAACCGCGTTCGCCATAGTCCATGGGTGAGAATTGCGACGTCGGCCCCGCCGGCCCGTGTTTCGGAGCGAAGGAAGGCGCGGCCGAGCATCGGTTGGATTCCAAGCACCGGAAAAAAGCCGGACGTCACCCTCGCGGTCATCAGTCGCTCAGCCGTCCCTGCTCCCGTCAACGTCATTTCGGCTTCAATATCGGCGCTCATCGCCGCAAGCGTCTTATTTCGCCGCACCCATGATCGGAACGTGAACTCGTTATGCATGCCCGCCGTAACGATCCTGCCAGGGTTCGGGTAGGGCAAACGGAAAAAGAGCGTGCTGTCGATCACGCTGAAGACGGCGGTATTGGCGCCGATGCCGATGGCAAGCGTGGCGATCGCGGCGAGCGCAAAGCCGGGATTTTTCTCGAGTAGCCGCAGGCCGTAGATGACGTCGCTCCAGAGGCTGATCATGAACTGGCGAATCCGGCTGCCACTGGTGCGATGCTCGGCGGCGCGATCGGCCATGCGATCGAGCAGGGGCGTTTGGGCGGAGGGCGAATAGCGCAGCGCGGCGGACAGCGATTCCCAATCCGTGATATGCGCGGTTGCCGAGGCTTCGGCTTCCGCCTCGCTCAGCCCCTGCCGCAGAGATTCCTGGTAGGCGTCTCCGAGTTGCTGCGCGATCTCGTCGACGATCTCGGCTTCGCGCTCGGGCGGTGCGTTCGGCAGGTGCAGGTGCTCACGGACGTAGGCGGCCCAGTCAGGCATCATGCGGCCTCGCGACCTGATTCACCGAGGCGACGAACTGATCCCAGAGGCTGCGCTGCTTGGCGAGGAATTTTCGGCCATCGGCAGTAAGCCGATAGAAGCGCCGGCGTCGCTCGCCCGGCTTTTCCACCCAGCGGCCCTGGATCAGGCCCCGGTCTTCCAGGCGGCAAAGAATCGGATAGAGCGAGCCGATGCGGAACGCGATGCGGCCTCGGGAGCGGCTCTCGATCAGCTTGCCGATTTCATAGCCGTGCCGGGGACGTTCTTCGAGCAGGGAAAGAACGAGGAGTTCGGCGCTGCCTTTCTTGAGGTCGCGGGCGAACATTGTGGGAATATACTGCACTGAAGTATATAGGTCAACAGCAGGTTGTCATGAGGCGATTGGGTAGCCACGGCCGGGAAGGCCCGGCCGTGGGCCCTCCTTGGTCAGTGGTTCGTCCCGCTCAGTACGGAATTTTGGGCAGCGGGTGGTGGTAGATTGGGAACGGCGGACGCACGTAATGCTTGGGCGGATGCTGCTTCAGGACTTGTAAGGCCACGGCGATGGCTTTGTCGAGTTGCGGATCGCGACCTTCGTGCATCGCTTTCGGGTCCTGTTCCACTTTGTCGCCGGGTGTGGGCGGAACGCCGTGGTTTTCCACCTCCCAATGGCCGTTCAGGCCGTAAATGCCGAGGCTGGGCGAGGTGACCATGCCGCCGTCGATCAGGCGCGGAACAGGCGGGATGCCGACCAGTCCGCCCCAGGTACGTACGCCGACGAGCGGGCCCAGATGGGCTTTGCGGAAATACCAGGGCAGGGCATCGCCGCCGGAGCCGGAAAACTGGTTAATCAGCATTACTTTCGGGCCGTAGATCGCTTCGAACGGCTCGGTCTGGTCTTCACCCTGGCGCGTGTGCAGGCGGCTCATCGGCTGCCGGCGCAGATAATCGATGATGTAGTCGGCGAGGAATCCGCCGTGATTGAAGCGCTCGTCGACAATCACTCCCTGCTTGCCTACCTGTGAAAAGTAGTAGCGATTGAAATTTGTGTAGCCACCGCCGCCGGTGTTGGGCAGGTAAACGTAGGCGATGCGGCCGCCGGTCATCTTGTCGACGAGGCGGCGATTGCCTTCGATCCAGGCAAGATTGCGAAGCGCTTGGGCGCTGGAGATGGGAACCACGGTGACGTCGCGCGAGCCGGTGCCGTTGGGATCGGGGCCGACGGTGAGCACCACCTGCTTGCCCGCAGTGTTGAGGAAGAAGCTGTAGATATTCTCGGAGCCATGAAGCTGGCGGCCATTCACTGCGAGCAGGTATTCGCCGGCGGTGACACCGACCCCGGGCTGCGTGAGCGGCGCGTGGAGATGCGGATTCCAGTTCTCTCCGCTGAAGACGCGCGTGATGCGGTAGCGGTCGTGCTCGATCTTGAAGTTGGCGCCGAGCAGGCCGACACTGACGTGATCCATCGGAGGCTCTTCGCCGCCGCGCACGAACATGTGGCCGACGGTCAGGTTGCCGGTCATTTCGCGGAAGAGGTAGTTGAGGTCGTCCCGGCTGGCGATGCCGGGCAGGTAGATCGCATAGGCCTTTTCCGCCTTGGCGAGATCGAGGCCGTGATATTGCGGGCTGTAGAAGAAGTCGCGCTCGAGCCGCCACACCTCGTGATACATCTGGTCCCATTCGGCGCGGGGATTCACCCAGACACGAATGTCGCTCATCCTCAGCGCGCCTTCTCCGGGCTTGGGCGGCTTGGCGGCGGAGGTGATGAACCAGTTTTGTCCCTTGCGATAAAGCATCTTGGCGCCGTCGAACGAGAGGTAGAAGGAGCTGATCCCGTCGAGCATCGGTTTCGCCTTGCGCGATTTCAGGTCGAATTTCAGCAGCTTGAAGCGCTGCGGTCCGGCCTGAAACATCACGACCGGCGCCTCGACCAGATAGAGCACGCCCGCTTTGCCGGCCGCGAGCGAGACGTAACGCTCCGAGGGGATCGGCAGGGCCAGGATGCGCTGGCCGATGCCGGCGAAATCGATGCGGACCTCGGGAGGCATGGCCGGCGTTTTCTTCGTGGCCGGTTTCTTGCCGGGAGTTTTGCCGGTTGCCGCCTTGCCGGTTTCTTTCTGCACCTTCTCGTCATCGCTTTCCGGAGCGAGCGGGGAAGGCACGCCCTTGCGGAGCACAACAAGGTAGACGCTGCTCGTCACGGGCCGGCCGAAGCTGCTCATGTCTCCCGAGCCGGCCGAGAGACCGGTGTTGGTGCTGGCGGTGAAGTAGAGATATTTCCCGCTCGCGTCGAATTGCGGATTGAGCGCGTCGCTCATGCCGTCGGTGATCTGCGCGGATTTACCGGTCGCGAGCGAATAGACGCAGATGGCGTGCAGCCGATTGCGGAGCACCCTGGCGTAGGCGATCCAGCGGCTGTCGGGCGACCATCCGGGCGCGAAGTCGCTCAAGTCTCCGTAGATGTCTGTGGCGATTTTCACCGGCGTCGGGTGGTCGAGGTCGACGTACCAGAGGTTCAGCCGCTTGTCGGTGTAGAGAATTTTCTTGCTGTCGGGCGACCAGACCGGATGGAAGAAGAACGACGGCGGTTTGCCGAGATCGATCGAGCGCGCCTTGCCGAGGCCGCTTTGCTCTTTGAGGTGCAGCGCGTATTCACCGGAGCGGTCGGAGAAATAGGCGATCCATTTCCCGTCGGGCGACCATGCCGGGTCGCGGTCGGCCACGCCCGGCGAGCGGGTGATATTGCGCTCGTCGCCTTTTTCGGAGGGGACGGTGAGAATTTCGCCGTGCGCCTCGAAAATGGCTCGCTGGCCAGTGGGAGAAATGTTGGCGTTCAGAATTTCGCGCGAGGTCACCTTGACGAAATGCGGCTGGAGCTGCGGCAAGTCGGCGTCGATGCGGACGTCGACCGGATGCTGGCGGTGCGTCTTGAAATCGTATATGTGGAGCGAGCCGAACTGCTCGTAAACGATGCCGCCGGGTCCGGCCGATGCGGATTTGAAATCGAGACCGGCGTTGTGGATCAGTTCGCGGACCTGTTTCGTTCTCGTGTCATAGGCAAAGAGCGTCACCGGTCCGCTGCGGTCGGAAAGGAAATAGATCGTGTGGCCCAGCCACATCGGGTCCTTGTCGTTCGAATTGCTCCGTGGGATTTTTGTCAGGTCGAGCGTGGCCAGATTGACGATCCAGATCGGCGTTGTTTGTCCGCCGCGATAGCTTTTCCAATCCGGTTCCCACTGCGAATTCGGAACGTAGGCCATCTGCTTGCCGTTGGGCGAGAAGGTGCCTTCGTTGGCGATCATCAGCGGCAGCTCTGTGGGGAAGCCTCCTGTGATCGGAACGGTGAAGAACTGTGTGGGGTCGGAATAGCTGTAGCGATCGGACGAGAATAGCACGCGCGAACTGTCGGGCGTCCAGCCGAGCGCGACGTCGGCTCCGGGATGAAAGGTGAGCCGGCGCGGCTGGCCGCCGGCGGCGGAGACGACGTACACGTCCGTGTTGCCGTCGTAGTCGCCGGTGAAGGCGATCCATTTGCCGTCGGGCGAGAAGATCGGTCCGCTGAGCCGGCCGGGTCCGCCGACCAGCCGCTGCGCCGTGCCGCCCTTGCGGTTCACCACCCAGATCGCGTCGCCATAGGCAAAGGCGATCTCGTTCGAGTTCATCGTGGGGTGTTGCAAGAGCAGCGGCGTGTGCGGTGGCCGAGCGGGGGCTGCGGTGCACGCGACAAGAAGCAGAACGGTGGCCAGGCAAATGTTCTTCACGGAGCACCTCTCTTCGCGCTGCCGGCGACGGAATTTTGATTGGGGAAACCTGCCCCGGCCGCGAAAGTGCCGGAAGTATAAGTGGCACCCTCGGGACAGGTCAAAGGAGAAATATGGGGCCCGCGCCGCTTGCGAAACAGTCCGAGAAAACTCTTTTGACCGCACTCCGGCGGCACGCTCTCTCCGAAGCGGCGGCGTCCTTTCGAGTAGTGTGGTAGAATTTCCCGCGTGCGTGGGGGAGTCCGCGCTGGAACGACCCGGCAGGAGCTTTTCCTCTGTTTGCAAGGGCCATATAGTTTTTGTAGGATTCAGGCTTTCCTGCGCCAATCATTGACATGCATATTTGATTTGCATTCCTAGACGGGACCAGCGCGAAACAAGCTAGAACATGCAGACTTACACACCATTTATTGCTGCCTCTCCGCAGGAGCAGGCAATTGCCCATCTCTTCGTGGTGGTGCTGATTTGGATGGGGATCATCCTGCTCATCGTCACCGGTTTGGTGACTTACTTTCTAATCAGGTTCAGGAAGAAGGGGGAGGAAGAGCCCCGGCAGATTTACGGCAATACAAAGCTCGAATGGCTTTGGACGCTCCTTCCCCTGGCCCTGGTGTGCTATTTCTTCGTCGCCACCCTCCACGTGATGGCCATATCGGATCCCCCGACCAGAAACCATTCCCCACAAATGTTGATTGTCGGGCATCAATGGTGGTGGGAAGTTCATTACCTGAAGAGCGGGGTGGTGACGGCGAACGACGTTCATTTCCCTGTGGGAAAGAAGGTCTTGGTGGAGTTCAAGTCTGCCGACGTGATCCATGACTGGTGGGTCCCGGAGATCGGCAGAAAGATCGACTTGATTCCCGGCCATCCGAACAAAGTGTGGATCGAGATCGATCGTCCCGGCGTGTATCTGGGAACCTGCGCCCAATTCTGCGGCGCCGAGCATGCCTGGATGCGCATTCGCGTGATCGCGCAGGAACCGGCGGAGTTTCAGGCGTGGCTGAAGGACGAGGAGAAGCCTCCGTCCGTGCCGAAGTCGGGTCCGGCAGCGACGGGCCTCGCCCTGTTCAAATCGCTGCCCTGTATCAGCTGCCATACGATCCAGGGCCTGGGGCCGACTCCTGACGCTGGTCCGAACCTTACCCACATAGCGAGCCGGGAGACGCTGGGCGCCGGCCGACTCATGAACACGCCGAAAAACCTGGCCGCCTGGCTGACGAATCCCCAGAAGTTCAAGCCGGGGACGCAGATGCCGGACTTGCGGTTGTCCCACGAGCAGGTAACCGATTTGGTGGCGTATCTGGAGACGCTGCGATGAGCGATATTCCCATTCCTTCGGTACAGCCGATCGTCCTTCCTCACGAGCATAAGAAGGAACGGTTGATGAGCTGGGTCGCTTCGGTCGACCACAAGCAGATCGGCATCATGTACATGGTGACCGCTTTCATCTTCTTCCTGATCGGTGGCTTTGAAGCGCTGCTGATGCGGACCCAACTCATGTTTCCGGAAGAGCATTTCCTTTCACCGAGTGCCTACGATCAGATTTTCACCATGCACGGCACGACGATGGTCTTCCTTTTCGGCATGCCGATACTGATCGGACTGGCTAACTATCTCGTGCCGCTCATGATCGGGGCGCGCGACGTGGCTTTCCCCAGATTGAATGCCTTCGGTTACTGGTTGCTTGTGTTCGGTGGGTTGATGCTCTATTTCAGCTTCCTTGCCGGAGGCGCTCCGAACGCGGGCTGGTTCAGTTACGCGCCGCTCAGCGAGAAGCCATTTTCCACTTCCCCGGGACTCACCTACTGGGCGCTCGGGCTCTTGGCGACCGGCATTGGCTCCGTGTCCGCGGCGATCAACCTGCTGGTGACGGTGATCACGCTGCGAGTAAAGGGCATGAAGATTCGCCGGCTGCCGCTGTTCGTCTGGATGACGTTGGTGACTTCGGTGTTGATCATTCTGGCGATGCCGGCGCTGAACGCCGACTTGGTGATGCTGCTGATCGACCGGAAGCTCGGCGGTAACTTCTTCGTTTCGCCGGCGGCAGGAAGCTCCGAGATCCTGTGGCAGCACTTCTTCTGGGCCTTCGGCCATCCCGAGGTCTACATCCTGGCGCTGCCGGCCTTCGGCATCATTTCGGAGGTGATTCCGGTCTTCTCGCGCAAGGCGATTTTCGGCTATGGCTACATCGCCGCCTCGACGGTAGCGATCGGCATTCTCAGCTTCGCCGTCTGGGCCCACCACATGTTTGCCGTCGGCTTGGGCCACCCGTGGGATGTGGCGTTTGCAGCCGGCAGCATGCTGATCGCGATTCCCACCGGCGTGAAGATCTTCAATTGGGTCGCGACGCTGTATGGCGGGTCGATACGGTTCACCACGTCGATGCTCTACGCCATTGGCTTTTTGATCTTCTTCACTATCGGCGGGCTGAGTGGCGTGACGCTGGCGGTATTCCCGATCGACTGGCAGGTGCACGACACCTATTACATCGTCGCCCACCTCCACTATGTGTTGTTCGGCGGCACGGCCTTTGCCGTTTTTGCGGGGCTGTATTACTGGTTCCCGAAATTCACCGGCCGAATGCTTTCGGAAAAGCTTGGCAAATGGAATTTCTGGCTCACGGTGATCGGTTTCAATACCACGTTCATGGTGCAGCACGCTCTGGGCATCCTGGGCATGCCCCGGCGTGCCTGGACCTACCCGAACCTCCCGTATTGGGGCTTGCTCAACCTGATCTCGACGATCGGCGTCTACATTCTGACGATTGCCATCCTGGTGCTGATCGCAAACATCTGGATCAGCCTGAAGCACGGCGAGAAGGCCGGTAACAATCCTTGGAAAGCTTGGTCGCTCGAATGGGCCACGACTTCTCCGCCGCCGGAAGAGAATTTCGAGCGCGTGCCTCCGGTGCGCAGCCGTCGCCCGCTGTGGGACCTCGAACACCCGAACGATACCGACTGGATGCATGGGAACGCGTAAAGGGCCGCGATGAGAATGAACCGATACAAACTGGCGATGGTGCTCTTCATCCTTTCCGAGGGCACATTCTTTGCTTTCCTGATTCTTGCTTACGTCTATTTCCGGTCGATTACGCATAGCGCGCACGTCGCCGCCACTGTTCTGGACCCGATGCAGACAGGCATTTTTTCGGTCTGCCTGTTTGCCAGCAGCGGAACGATGGAATTGGGCATCAAGAGCATGCGGCGCAAAAACTTTGCCGGCCTGCGGTTCTGGCTGCTGGCGACGATCGTTCTGGGTGCTGTTTTCCTCGTGGGCCAGGGGCGCGAGTATCTTCACCTGTACAGCCAGAACATCACGATCAGTCGCAATATCTTCGGCACGTCGTTTTTTACTCTGACCGGTTTCCATGGTCTTCACGTGCTGCTCGGGCTGATCATGCTGGCGATCATGTTGGGTCTGGCGATGAGTAAGCGGTTCGTCACCCGGCATGGAGACGCTCTCGAGGTGGCTTCCTACTACTGGCACTTCGTTGACCTGGTTTGGGTCGTGATCTTTACGGTGGTCTATTTGTGGGTATTTCTATGACCTGGGGAGATGTACTACTTCACGGATGGGACCTGGAGCCGTCGATCATCGTCGGCTGCATTGGCCTGCTCGTGGGGTACTTCGTGCTGACGCGCGAGGATAAGAAAACCCGTTTGCAGGTGGCGTCCTACGTCGCCGGGGTGTTGATGCTGTTGCTGGCCCTGGTTTCTCCCCTCGACACGCTTTCCGATAACTACCTGTTCAGCGCGCACATGGTGCAGCACCTGTTCCTGATCATCATTGTGCCGCCGCTGATGCTGTTCGGCGTGCCGCGCGAACTATTTGAGCGTGCGTTGCGAATCGATTGGGTGCGGCGGCTGGAGTTGAAGCTCCGCAAGCCGGCCCTGGCGTGGGCGATGGCTTCGGCCGTGCTGGTGTTCTGGCACGTGCCGCGTTTCTACGATCTGACGATTCAGAATCAGACCGTGCACATCACCGAGCACCTTTCGTTCCTGGTGTTCTTCACGATTTTCTGGTGGCCGGTGCTCTCCCCCTTCAAGGAGAGCCGGCTTTCGCCGATGGCGTCGGTGGTCTACTTGTTCGCGGGGATGGCGGTGAACGCGATCCTGGGCATCATCATCACGTTCGCCCCTGCCGGTTTTTATTCGGCGTACATGCATCCGGCGGATCCTTACGGTTGGCTTTCGACGATACGCAACCAGTGGGGCATCACCCCGCACCTCGATCAGGAGATCGGGGGAATCATCATGTGGGTACCCGGCAGTTTTATTTATCTGATCGCAATCATGAGCATTCTCGGGGTCTGGTTCAGCCACCCCGAACCGGACGATGAACCGGAGACGGAACACGTCCGGGCGGTTGCCAAGCTCGCGGAAAGGTGAAATGGCAATGACGGATCCGCAGGAAATTCTCCAGCCGCAAGGCGCAACGCCTTCCGGCGACGGTGAATGGACCGAGCCAACGATGGAACACGTGCCTCGGGCCACCTATTGGCCAGCCGTGATGGCCATGGGCACAGTATTGATGTTCTGGGGAGTGGCCACGATGGTGGCTGTCTCCCTGGTGGGGTTTGGACTGTTCGTCCTGTCGCTGATCGGCTGGATTCGGGAGATGTACCATGCCGGCTGAGGACAAGCTGCATGCGCCGGACGCTGTCGAAAGACAAAAACTGGCTGAGCGCCGGCGGTTCCTGACGGGCCTTTCGGCCACGTTGGGAGCCTTGACGGTTGTCATGGCCGGGTTCCCGCTCGTGGGTTTCCTGTTTTCGCCGCTGATCAAGAAGACGCCGCGGCTCTGGCGCAGAGTGGGCCGGGTGGAGACTTTCGAAGTAGGGACGACCGTGAAGGTTTCGTTCTCCGACGCCACACCGCTGCCGTGGGCGGGCGTTACGTCGGAAACGGCGGCGTGGCTACGTCGAGACAGCGAGACGGAGTTCATTGCGTTTTCGGTAAACTGCACGCACCTTGGCTGTCCGGTGCGGTGGTTGCAGAGCGCCGACATGTTTCTGTGTCCTTGCCACGGCGGCGTCTACTATTCGAATGGCGACGTTGCCGCCGGGCCGCCGCCGCTGCCGCTTCCCCGCTATCCGGCGCGGGTGCGGCAGGGACACGTGGAAATTCTGACCAGTCCGGTCCCGATCACGCCGTTCACGCTGTAGGAAGCCGCAAGACTGAGCGTAGATTCTCCGCAGGCGCCGCGAATGTGTGCGGGGCCGCGGGTGGAGGAACAGGTGCCGTCAACGCATCGGCCCGGCTCGGGGATTCGCCAGGGGGCGCAAGAAATGAAGTCGTTGTTGAAGAATCTGATTGACGCGTTTGAGGATCGCACGGGACTGATCGAGCAGTTCAAGAAGGCCGCGCTGCATCCCGTCCCTCCCGGGGCGAAATGGCTCTATGTTTTCGGCAGCGCCACGCTCTTCGCCTTTTTTCTGCAGGTTTTCACTGGAATCATTCTGGCTACCTCGTACGTGCCATCGAGCGGACAGGCCTACGAGAGCCTGAATTTCATCACGAATCAGGCTGCATTCGGCAATATCGTCCGGGGGCTGCACTATTTCGGCGCTTCGGCGATGATCATCTTTATCGGGTTGCACACGATTCGTGTCTTCCTGACCGGCGCGTACAAGTTTCCGCGCGAAATGAACTGGCTGACCGGCGCACTGCTGATGCCGCTGGTGCTGGGCATGGCCTTCACCGGGCAGTTGCTGCGGTGGGATCAGAACGGCGTCTGGGGCGTGATGGTGGCGGCCGAGCAGGCGGGACGAACGCCGTTCATCGGCAAATACGTAGCCCATTTCATCCTGGCCGGCGACACGGTGGGCGGCGCGACGCTGACGCGCTTCTACGCCATCCACGTGTTTCTGATCCCGGCGATCATTTTCCTGCTGGTGGGCATCCATTTGTATCTCGTGCTGCGGCACGGCATCTCCGAGCCGCCGCGCGCCGGCCACCCGGTGAACCCGCATACCTACCGCGCCGAATACCACGCGATGCTGCAGCGCGAAGGCCGGCCGTTCTGGCCCGACGCCGCGTGGCGCGACGTGGTCTTCGGCTTCGCGATGATCGCGGTGATCTTTGCGCTGGCCGTCTTCGTGGGACCGCCGGCGCTCGGTAAACCGCCGAACCCCAGCCTGCTGCACGCGGTGCCGCGGCCGGACTGGTATTTCCTCTGGTATTTCGCGCTCTTCGCGCTGATGCCGCCCGCTCTGGAATCCTTCGCGATCCTGCTGATCCCGGTGCTGCTCGGCATCCTTTTCCTCAGCCTGCCGTTCCTTTCGAACAAAGGCGAGCGGAGCCCGCTGCGCCGGCCCTGGGCGGTGGCTTTCGTGCTCGCGACGGTGATCATGATCGGCACGCTCTGGCATCTGGGCGTGAAATCCCCCTGGTCGCCGGACTTTTCGGCCAAGCCCCTTCCGGCCCAGGTCGTGCGCGTGACGAGCGGTCCCGCTTACGAGGGTTCGATCCTGTTTCACTCGAAAGGCTGCGAGTACTGCCACAATATTGACGGTTACGGAGGGCACCGCGGTCCGAACTTGAGCTATGTTGCGGACTTCATGACCGAGCGGGAAATGAAGCTGCGGATCATGAACGGCCGCGGCAACATGCCTTCCTTTGCCGCCATCTTGAAACCGCAAGAGCTGAGCGATCTGCTGGCGTTTCTCGATACGCGAAAGCGGAACGCCGGCTTGATGTCCAAACCGGTCACCGTGTCGGATCCGAGGTAACCTCTCCGGCACCGTATCGATCCTGATAAGCCAGTCCATCGGGCCGAACCTCCGTCGGGGAGGACGGCCCAGCCGGTGGCCTGAGCTTGGCTTCGCCCGGTCGGTGATCCGTTCTCAGTGTTCGCGGACGCTCTCGAGCGCCTGTCGATAGGTGAGCACGCGGCCGCCATGCTGGCGCCGGTAGGCTTCGGCCTCTTCTCGGCTGGCGAAGGCGACCAGGACGGGCAGGCAGCGGTCGTAGACGCGCACGCGAAGCCCATCCCGCGGTCCGCGGTCAACGGCGGGATCGTGGCGTGTGCAGAACTGCAAGTCGCCACCCTCGTCATAGTACGCCGTGCGGGCGTCGATCAACCGGCCGGAACCATAATCAGTGGCGCGTGCCGCACGGATCTTGCCCGAATGGTCGAGCATGTAGTGCATGGCGCAGCGCGGGCAGCATGCCGTCAGCGTCCCTTTCCTCGTCTCGATGCGAAACTCGGTCTGCTTCGGCACATCGCGGCCGCAGATCTGGCAAACCAGCGGCTGACGCGATGCCGTTACTCGGTACGATGCCCACGCCACCACTGCCAGCGTCAGAAGCCCCACCACAGTCAGGACAACGGATCTCGCTCGCATGGCCCTTCCCCCAGGTCACGAGACTCGACTCAGAATATGGCGAGTAGTCTACCACCGGAATCGCCTGACACGATGAGCGAATGGGCGGTGGCGAAATTCTCCGTCGCCAGGACCCTTGCCCATGACCCTACGGCACATTCCCGCTCAGGCGTACGCTCCTCCACTCTCCACGAATAATCTCCTCGCGGATGGTTGCCGGACTCTGTCCGCGGCGGGTCATCTGTCCCGCAAACAGCGCTTCCATCAGGCACACGTCGCAGCCGGCGGCGTGCTGCGAGGCGTAACAGTCAAGCAGGCTTCGATGGCCCATGCGATCGCAATGGCAATAGCAAGGCTGCTGTGCCAGAACGCCGGGAATTTCGGCCGCCACTGCATAAGCACGTTCCACCGAGGGATAGCGGCTGAAATCGACGGCGGGCAAAAGTGTGGGGTAGGGCCGTGCCGCGGCCGCCGAAGGAAAATAGGGAGGCACCTCCGACCCGTTTTTCGCCGCCTTCTCCGAAGGCGCTTGCCGGGCCGTGCCGGATGTCAGCGAGGTACGCGGAGCGTTCCAAATCATCAAGCCGAGCAGAAAGCCGGCTGCGAGGAAGCCGATGTAGGCCAGACCTCGCAGCCCGTGCGTCTTTCGGTGCTGCTTTTTGTTTCGTTTGGTCATCAGCGCGTTCTCCTTTTGGAAAATTGTCGCCTCGGCCCGCGCCCGAGTCTCAGCCGGCATGGCCGGAGAGACGAACGAGACTCCGGCTCGGGCCGGTGGTGGTTCAGGCTTCGGTTTCCTCTTCTCTTGATGGCACGAGCGTTCCCTTGCGCAGTTGGCGCTCCTTCAATAGCGAGAAGAGCACCGGGACGAGCAGCAGTACGCCAACCGTCGCGGTCACCATGCCGCCGACCATCGGCGTGGCGATCGGTTTCATCACGTCCGAACCGACGCCGGTTTCCCAGAGGATCGGCCCTAGGCTAAAGATGACGGCGAATACCGTCATCAGCACCGGGCGCAGTCGTAGCACGGCGCCGTCCATGGTTGCCTTGCGGATGTCGCCCATTTCGAGCGGCGTGCCACGAGCGAGTCGCGCGTCGAGTGCCTCGTGCAGGTAGACGACCATCACCACGCCGGTTTCCACGGCGATGCCGAAGAGCGCGATGTAGCCGACCCACACGGCCACGCTGAACTCGTAGCCGAGAATCCATTGCAGCAGTAGCCCGCCGGTGAGGGCGACGACGGTCGGCAGGATCAGGATCGCCGCCTCGGCCGTGGAGTTAAAGGTCATGTAGAGCAGAACGAAGATGACGAAGAAGACGATCGGCATGATCAATTCCAACCGCTTCTTGGCCCGCGTTTCGAATTTGTATTCGCCCGACCAGCGATAGGAAGCCCCTTTGGGCAACTGCAATTTGCTTTGCAGCACTGCGCTGGCTTTCTGGACGAAGCCACCGTAATTGTTGGTGCTCAGATCGACGAACACGTAGCCGGTAAGCTGGGCGTCTTCGTCCCGAATCGCGGCGGGACCTCGGGAGAAGCTGATGTTGGCAACTTCCGAGATGGGCACCTGGGCGCCCGTCGGCGTGGGAATCAGCACGCGTTCGAGCGCCGGCAGATCGTCGCGGAAATCGCGGTTGTAGCGGATGTCGACCGGGTAACGTTCTCGGCCCTCGATGTTCGTCGCGATGTCCTGGCCGCCGATGCCCGAGGTGATCACCCGCTGCACGTCGGCAACCGTCAGGCCGTAGCGCGCCGCAACCGCCCGGTTAACGTGTACGTTTATGTAGAAGCCCTGCTCTACCGGTTCGGCGAAGATCGACCGCACGCCCGGCAATCCGGAAAGCAGGTGTTGCACCTGTTGTCCCACCTGCTGGATTTCCGCAAGGTTGGGAGCCTGAATCTTCAGACCGACCGGCGTCTTTATGCCTGTCATTTCCATGTCCAGGCGGCTCTGGATCGGCGCGGTCCAGGTGTTGGTAATGCCCGGGAATTGCAGCTTGGCGTCCATCTGCTGGACCAGCTTGTTGTAGCTCATGCCCTTGGGCCATTGGTCGCGCGGCTTGAGCATGATTGTGGTGTCAAACATGGAGAGCGGGGCGTTGTCGGTGGCGCTGTTGGAGCGGCCGACGGTGCCGAAAACGCTCCGAACCTCCGGGAAGGAGCGGATGATGCGATCCTGCTCCTGCATCAAGCTGGACGCCTGTGTAATCGAGATCCCGGGATAGGCCGAGGGCATGTAGAGCGCCGAGCCTTCGTAGAAGGGTGGCATGAATTGACTGCCGATGCGTCCGGCCAAAGGAAACGCCGCGGCCACCAGCACCAGCCCGGCGAGCAGCGTGAGCACTCGATGGCGAAGGCAGAAACGCAGCACCGGCAGATAGAGCCATTGCATGAACCGCGAGACGGGATTGGCGGATTCCGGCTTCAACTTACCGCGGATGAAGATCAGCATCAGAATCGGGATCAGCGTTACCGCTAGTAGAGACGAGAAACTGATCGCCAGCGTCTTCGTCCACGCGAGCGGCCGGAACATTCGCCCTTCCTGCGCCTGCAACAGGAACACCGGCAGGAACGAGACGACGATGATGATCAGCGAGAAGAAGATCGGCGCGCCCACCTGTTTCGCGGCACCGAGCAGAATCCGCTGCCTGGCGCGTTTGCCGATCGTTGGGCGCTTCGACTCCGCGGGGGCCTGCGTTTCGTTCATCGTTGCAGCGGAATCGCCGGGAGGATCGTTTCCCGCCAGGGCCGGTGGACCGGCCGCGGCACCTCCGAGCGGGCTGTTGCCCGCCTGCGCTTCCGAGAGGCAGCGGTAGCCGTTCTCCACCATCACAATGGCCGCGTCGACGAGCACGCCTATGGCAAGCGCAATGCCGCCCAGCGACATGATGTTTGCCGTCACGTGGAAGAAGTACATCGGGATGAATGAAGCGATGACGGCGATCGGCAGCGTGAGAATCGGAATCAGCGCCGAGCGGAAATGGAACAGGAAAAAGATGATCACCAGGCTCACGATGATCGACTCTTCCAGCAAGTCCCGCTGCAATGTGCCGATCGATTTGTGAATCAGGCCGGAACGGTCGTATGCGGGAACGATCTCGACACCCGGCGGGAGCGAAGACTTCATCTCGGCGATCTTTGCCTTGACGCCGTTGATCACCTTGAGGGCGTTTTGCCCGTAGCGCATCACCACGATGCCGGCCACCGTCTCGCCTTCGCCGTTCCAATCGGCGGCGCCGCGGCGAATGTCCGGTCCATAGGTAACTGTGCCAAGATCGCTGACCAGCACCGGCGTGCCGTTCTGGACGCCGACGGGAATTTCCCGCAGGTCCTTAAGCGATTTGAAGTATCCGAGCCCGCGAACCATGTACTCGGCGCCGTTGAATTCCAGTAGGCGGCCGCCCACCTCGCTCGTGCTCTGGCGGACGCGTGACACTACCCGCGAAAGCGGAATGTTGTAGGCGAGCAGCTTATTGGGGTCGAGATTCACTTGGAACTGCCGGACGTAGCCGCCGATGGTGGAGACTTCGGCGACGCCGGGAACAGTTTCCAGCCAATAGCGGACGTACCAATCCTGCAGGGTGCGCAGGTCGGCAAGGCTGTAGCGGTGTGTGTGATCGACCAGCACGTATTCGTACACCCAGCCGGCGCCCGTTGCATCCGGGCCCAGCACGGGATGCACTCCGCTGGGCAGTTGCCCTTCGATCTGCTGCAGGTACTCGAGCACGCGCGAGCGCGCCCAATAAAGGTCCGTTCCGTCCTTGAAGATGACGTAGACGTAGGAGTCGCCAAACATCGTTTGCGCCCGCACTTCTTTCACATGAGGAGCGGCGAGCAGCGTGGTGACGATGGGGTACGTCACCTGATCCTCGATCAGGTCCGGCGGCTGGCCGGGCCAGCGTGTGTGGATGATCACCTGTACGTCCGAAATGTCGGGCAGGGCATCGAGCGGGATGTTGCGCATCGACCAGATGCCGGCAAGCACCAGCAGCGCCACTCCGGTGAAGACCAGAAAGCGGTTGCGACTGCACCAGTCAATCCATCGGGCAATCACTTCACATCCCTCCATTCGCGCTGACGTTCAGTTGCTTGCTGGCGATCACCTTGCCGGCTTGCCTGGCCACAATCGTCACCTGCCAGTTCCCGCCGGAGGGAAGTTTGCCCGGCCCCTCATAGATGCCTCCGCCCTTGCTCGCCAGTGTGAACTGGGCGCGCATGGCTGCCATGCCCATCGACGGCATGCCCGGCATGTAAAACAAGACCTCCACTGCGGCATCCGTGACTGGCTGCCCTTTGGCATCGGTGATCTTCACCTGGAAGGTGTTAGCGCCCTTGGTCGGCGGGCTGGGAATGCTGTTGAACTGGATATTGTCCTGTGCCGCTGGGGTGCCGGCGGCTTCACCGGCTGACGGCGACGGTGGCGGCAGGAACGATCCGACTGCGGCTTGCAACTGGCTTTCGGAATCGATCAGGAAATTGGCTGATGTCACGATGCGCTCTCCGGGTTTGAGGCCCTTGAGCACGATGTACTGGTTCCCGACTTGCGGGCCGACGACGATGTTGCGCGGATCGATCCGCCCGCCGCCGCTGTAGAGAAAAGCCAGTTGCTGGGTTCCCGCCTGGAAGACGGCCGTTGCCGGAACGACGATCTGCCGGCCCATGGGAATTTGCAGATCGACGTTCACAAACATGCCGGGCCTCAGCAGCAACCCGGGATTGGAAAACACCAGCCGCACGCGCGCCGTGCGCGTGGTCATGTTGACGTCGGGATAGATGAAGTCCACGCGGCCGCGGAACGTGCGGCCGGGATAGGAATCCACGGTGAGGGTGGCCGGTTCACCAGCGTGGATGCGTCCCAGATCGTTTTGGAAGACTTCCGCATAGACCCACACGGTGGAAAAATCGGCCACGCTGTAGAGCCGCGTCGCCGGTTGCACGTACATGTTGGGCAGCGCGTTGCGCTCGGTGATGAAGCCGGAAACGGGAGAATCGATGGTCAGGTACTGCCGGACCTTGCCGGTGTGCTTGAGCCGGGCGATTTCGCGCTCGGGCAGGTCCCACTGGCGCAGCCGCTCGATCGCCGCGCTCACCAGCGATTTCGCTCCCGAAGCGACGCCGGGCACGGTGCTGTGGGCGAGCAATTGCTCGTTCTGTTTCGCCAGCAGATATTCGCGCTCGGTGGTGACCAGGTCCTGGCTGTAGATCGTAAAAAGCGGTTCGCCCTTCTTCACGTATTGGTAGTTGCTGTTGGCAAACACCTGTTCAATCCAGCCCGAAAAGCGGGTCTGGACGTACGCCTGTTTTTGCTCGTCAACGGCCACGTTGCCGACGAAACGCATGTCGTCGTGAACCGTCTTGCGCTCCACCGTGCCGGTGGTTACGCCGATGCTCTGCAGCCGCTGCGGCGAGAGTTGGAGCGGGGCCAACGGCGGGTTTGCGGAAGTGGTCGGTTGCGTCCCTGTGGTCGCACCTGCCTGGCCGGCCGTCGTGTCTGCGGCTTGTCCCGCGTTCTTCGGCGCCGGCGCCATCGCCATTTGTGTGGAAGCCTGCGCGTGGGCGGCGTGCGAACGCCACCACCAGGCGCCGAGTCCGGCTGCCACCACCAGGTTGAAGGCCAGCACCGCGTAAAAGGCGTTTCGGTAATTTTTCATGCGAGTGCTCCCTTCCGCCGCGGGGCGGTGTGGCAAGTATTTCGCTTCCTTATCGCTTTCATGATGTCCTCTCACTTCACTTGGCAATCGAGACGCCGACGAGCGGCTCGAGCCGAGCCAGCGAAATCTGGTAATCCGAGATTTCACGGTAGTACTGCACCTGGAAATTGAGCAGGTTGATAAAGTTGTCCAGCATTGTGAGGAAATCCGCCTTCCCCGTCTGATACGCCATCTCGGAGGATTCCAGCGTTTGCGCGGATTGCGGCACGATGGCCTGCGAATAGAGCACCGCGAGCTTCGATGCCTGTTCGCCGGCCAGATATTGCTGTTTCACCATGTAATTCACCATGGTGAGCCGGTTGGCCTGCACGCTGCGATCACTCTCCAGGTTCCGGCTGGCCTCGGTCACCTCGTTGCGTTGCTTCGATTTGTAGAAGATCGGAATGTTGAGCGTGACGAAAACGCCTTGAGTGTCCGTCAGGTCTGGCCGCTCCTGGTACGCGTAGCTGACGTTGAAATCGGGATCGTAGGATTTGTGCGCCAGCGCCAATGCGTCGCGGTCGCGTTCGATCAGGCGCTGGTCGCGGGCGATGCCGGTGTCGTTGGCGTGCGCCAGGCTGTAGAGTTGCTGGAGTGTATAGCCGAGCTCCGTTTTCTCCAGCGGTGCCGGCGGAGCGAGCGGCGTCTGCGGGCTGCGGTTGAGCAGCGTGTTGATGCGTGCCGCGGCCGTCCGCTGCTGCTCTTCGAGGATCGTGATCTGCTCGAGTAGTTGGGAAAGTTCGACCTGGCCTTTCAGTACGTCCTGCTGCAGACCTTTGCCGCTTTCGTAGCGGGCTTCGGCGATCTTGGTCAGTTTTTCCAGCAGGATGCGGTTGTTCCGTGTAATTGCGAGCGCCTTATGGAAATAGGCGTATTGGAAATAGGCCACCTTGACTTGGGAAACAATCCGCCGGCGCGCCGCTTCGTAGTTCCACCAGGCGGCGCGGGTCTCGCGGTCGGCGATCTTGCCGCGCAACTTCAGTTTGCCGGGGAAGGGAAAAGTCTCCGACGCCGTCACTCCTCGATAGCTCGGCGGAAAATTGTCGTGCACGTCGAATGGGATCGGTTCTCCCATCCAACCGACTTTCACTTTGGGATCGGGCAGCGCTTTCGCCTGCGGAATGCGCGCCTGCATTGCCTCCACGTGCAGTTCGGCGGCTCGGATGTCCGGATTCGAACGCAACGCCTGATCCACCAGGTCCTGTAGCTGCAGCGGCCTTGTGGGCACGGCTGGCTTCTCCGTGTTCTTCGTGTTTCTTGATTGTCCCGCCGCCGGCAAAACTCCCAGCAAGACGAGCAACGTCCAGCAAAACAACTGACTTCCAGACTTCATGGAATCCTCTCCAGCAATCTCGGAAATGCGTGGTTGAGTTGGAACGCGGGCGCGCAAAAGCACACACGCGCACTAACGAGGAAATCAGGCGGGAAAAACTAGATCAGGAAGATACAGAGGCCAGCTCGGCCGCCGGGAGGGCCGAGGTGGGATGTGGCCGGAGTGCCGGAAAGTTCCGCTCTGGAAATGACCGGTTTCGGCATGGCCACGGAAACGAGCCTGCTGATCGAAACCGTGGGAGCATGATTCCGAACGTTCTGGACAGCGTCGGGGAATGGCGCCTCGGCTTCCACGCACCGGCAGGAAATCGCGGGACCGCTGCTACTGCTGCGCACTTGCGGCATGGCATTGCCGTGCATCGGCATGGTGCACTGGCATGGGCCATCGAGGCCCGCAGCGATCGCGCAGGCCGAAAGTGGCAGCGGCACCAGCACCGCCAGGTTCAAGACCAGGATCGCCATGAGTCCCCTACGCAGCATAGGCATATAGCCTAGCACGTTCTGTTCCGAAGCCGAATACATGGAAAAGCCATGCAAATCATGCCGCTACATCCCTGCACAAAATCAGCTACTTGCGTGCTTGCGTGATGTGGCGCACCCTCTAAGCAAAGCCAGTGCGTCAAATGCCCCACTTCGATTCCTTCTTCGGGAATCGAAGAGATTTTGAAACGTTTTCCTGCACCCGTCCCCGGTAGACTGTCCCCAACATGTTTGACGTTTCCATTTCCCTTGTTTGACAAAAGGCACGCTGTCGTCAAACGCAGACCTTAGAGGGGCCCCTTTCTGGTGGTTGTGGTTGCATTGCGGTCGGCTCAGGGGTGTGGGCGTCGAAGGAGGAGAGAAGCGATATGGCTAGCGCTGTAACTGTGAAGGCGGGAAAGCTGAAAGACCAGTTGAACGGGAGAGTGCTGTTACCGGACGACGGTGGTTACGACGAGGCGCGCAAGGTATGGAACGGCATGATCGACCGGAGGCCGGCGGCCATCCTGCGGTGCGCCGACGCCGATGACGTGGTACGGGCCATCGTTTTCGCCCGCGAGGGCGGGGCGGAGATTTCCATCCGCGGCGCGGGACACAACATCGGCGGAAGCGCTGTGTGCGAGGGCGGGGTCATGATCGATCTTTCGACGATGAAGAACGCTCTCGTGGACGCCGGCAAGAAGCGCGTGCAGGCCGATCCGGGTCTTACGCTCGGCGAGTTTGACAAGGCCACGCAAGAGCATGGACTGGCCACACCCATGGGCATCAATTCCACGACGGGGATTGCGGGCCTCACTCTGGGGGGCGGTTTTGGCTGGCTGACCCGGAAATACGGCATGACGATCGACAACCTGATCTCGGCAGACGTGGTCACGGCTGATGGGAAGAAACTGCGGACCGACGCGAAGGAAAATCCGGATCTCTTCTGGGCCATTCGAGGGGGCGGTGGGAATTTCGGCGTGGTCACCCAGTTTGAATATCAGTTGCACCCTGTAGGACCCGAGATTTTCGCCGGGCTGATCGCTTTCCCGCTGAGTGACGCGAAGCAGGTGTTGAAGCGCTATAGGGAATATCTCCCGTCCACTACGGAAGAGTTAAACACCTGGGTGGTGATGCGGAAAGCCCCGCCGCTGCCGTTCCTACCCGCTGACGCTCATGGGAAGGAGATGATCGCACTGGCAATTTTCTATGCCGGCGAAGCCAGGCAGGCGGAAAAGCTGATCGAGCCGGTGCGCGGCTTCGGAAAGGTGCTCGGTGAGCACCTTGGCATGCAGCCTTACTGCCAGTGGCAGCAGGCTTTCGACCCATTGCTCATGCCCGGGGCGCGCAACTACTGGAAATCGCACAATTTTATCGAAGTCAGCGACGGCGCGATTGACGAGATGGTCAAATATGCGGGTAATCTGCCCAGTCCGCAGTGCGAGATCTTTCTCGGATTGCTCGCCGGGGCGTTTAACTCCGTGGCGCCCAATGCCACCGCTTACGCGCACCGGGACGCGAAGTACGTGATGAACGTTCATGGGCGCTGGGAGGGCGCGGCGCAGGACAAGACTTGTGTTGCATCGTCGCGGGAGTTTTTCGACCGGATGGCTCCATATGCCTCGGCGGGCGCCTATGTGAACTTCATGACGCCTGACGAAACGGATCGTGTCGTGTCCGCTTACGGAGTGAACTATAAGCGGCTGAAAGAGCTGAAGCGGCACTACGATCCCGACAACGTGTTTCACCTGAACCAGAACATCAAGCCGTAAGCCGGGCGGCCGGCGTGGCGCGGGCGATCCGGGTGTGTGTCGCAATTTGCTTTTTCCCGTTTCCGCCCCTTTGCGTGTCTCCCGGTTGTCTATACTTTGCTGGTGAGGAAGGAACCGGATCCGAAGGCGTTGCTGGGGAGGTATTGGGGCTACACCACCTTTCGTCCCCTGCAGGAAAACGTCGTTCGCAGTCTACTCGACGGGCACGACGCCTGCGTCGTGATGCCCACTGGCGGCGGAAAATCGCTTTGCTACCAGTTGCCCGCGGCAATGAGCTCCGGGAAAACCGCCGTGGTGATTTCACCGCTAATTGCGCTGATGCAGGACCAGGTGACGCAGCTGACGCAGATGGGGATTCCCTCGGCGGTGCTGAACAGCTCGCTGACCGCGAATCAGCAGGCGCAAGTGATTCGCGCGGCCGTCGAAAGCCGCTTTCGGCTGCTCTATCTTTCTCCCGAGCGGTTGGCGCGGCCGGAAACGGTCGAATGGCTGGAAAAGATCCCCATTTCGTTTTTCGTGATCGACGAGGCCCACTGCATTTCCGAATGGGGCCATGAATTCCGGCCCGAATACCGCCAGTTGAATCGCCTGCGCGAGCGTTTTCCCGGCAGGGCGATCGCCGCCTTCACCGCCAGCGCCACGCGCCGCGTGCGCCACGACGTCATCGACCAGCTCCGCCTGCGCGACCCGCACAAATACATCGCCAGCTTCCACCGGCCCAACCTGCGCTACCTGGCCCGGGAATGCGATTCGCTCACGCAATCGGCGCTGCTGGTGAAAGGACTGCGCGGGCTGGGCGAAGGCAACGCGATCGTCTACGCCCCCACGATCAGCCGTGTCGAGCAGACCGTCGATTTCCTGCGCGAGCAGGGAATCGAGGCGATCGCCTATCACGGCAAGATGAACGCGGAGACGCGGCGCGACCACCAGGAACGCTGGATGTCCGACGAGGTCCGCGTGCTGGTCGGCACAATCGCTTTCGGCCTCGGCATCAATAAGGCCACTGTCCGCTCGGTGATCCACTTGGCGCTCCCCAAATCGCTCGAGCAGTATTACCAGGAATCCGGCCGCGCAGGCCGCGACGGGCGACCGGCGGATTGCGTGCTGCTCTGGCGCAAGGCCGATGCCGGCATCCTGGCGCACTTCATCAATCAGATCGAAGACCCCGCCGAGAAGCAGCGCGCCTGGCAGCGCTATTTCGACATCCGCCACTACGCCGAGTCGGGCGAATGCCGTCATCGGCAGATCTGCACCCATTTCGGCGAAAATCCGAGGTGGCCATCCTGCGGCGCCTGCGATGTCTGCGCCGCTCCTCCCGCTTGGCTCCTCGATCCCGGCGAGCCGGAAAGCTCCAGCCGGCGCAGGAAGCGCAAGCCCGCAACCCAGCCCGCGCCGGCTGCGCCTCGTGCCCGCCTGTCACCGCCGGTCCCCGGAGTCCTCGTATCCCACGACGACGCGGCGGAGCTCCGCGAATATTTCCGCGAGTGGCGCCGCGCCACGGCGAAACAACGCGGCGTTCCCGCCTATGTTGTCATGCACGACTCTTCGCTCGAAGACCTGTGCCGCATCCGCCCCGCTTCGCGCACCGAACTCCTCCACGTCCCCGGCTTTGGCGAGCGCAAAGTGGCCTTGTACGGCGACGAGATCCTTGAAGTGCTGCGCCGCTTCCGCGACGGAGCCAGGGCCGCCGCTCCTCTCGGGAAAAAGCCCATGCCGGCCGAGGAGACGATGGCGATGCTGGCCAGGGGGCTCACTTTGGCCGAAATTGCCGAAGCGCGGGGCCGACAGCTTCGAACGATCGTCGCGATGGTTGCCGATCTCGTGGAGCAGGGAAGGGTGCCGTTTCAGCCCTCCTGGGTGGACGCGAAGAAGTGGACCGCCATCGAAGCTGCCTGCCGCCGCCTGGGTCTCGACCGCCTGCGTGCCCTCAAGGACGCCCTCCCGCCCGAAATCACCTACGACGATATCCGTCTCGTCGTCTCCCAGCTCCGCAGAACGCAGGGCGCTTGACGAGCGAGGGAAAGATCATGGAGCGAGATGGAATCTGATAGCGACTCGCTCAGTCGATTCGCGACCGACTTATTCAGGTTTGGTCACTCTTCCAGCCGGGGAGTCGGACTGGACTGCCGGGAACACCACGGAACGAATGTTGACTGACGAGCAAAATTTTGGTCGTGGATATTGCTCCCGGCAGCATCGGATAGTGTTCTGAATCACCAATTCCAGTTTCCGCTTTGTTTGTCACCAAACTGCCTTCGCCGCCGGTGCCCGTGTACCTTCCCGAATCCAGGATTGCACTCGGGGCACCGACGGCCAGGTCGCTCTCCGGAGCGGGGAAGGCCCGGCGTTTCGGACACGCCTTCCCAATTCAGGAAGTGAGGGCAGTGCGGTCTGCCTCGTCTTCAAAAGCAAGCGTTCTTATAAACCAGCGAAGATGTACTTCGACAAGTGTCACGATCCGACAGGATGTGACAACCGCATTGGATCAGTAGTTTCCGGCGTTTTTTTCCACACACTGTGCACATTGATGCGTGGGAAAGACTTCTGCGAAGTCTCCCGTGCGCGAACATCACTGTTCAAAACGAGCTTGCAACCATCCTGAGACGATTCTGCTGTCACTGCACGGAAAAGCTTACCGCGTTGGATGTCTGCCCGTCGGGGTTGGTGACGAACACGGTCCAGGTGCCCGGGTCACTGGCGTCGTTGAACTCATGCGTCAGCTGGGTGCTGGAAACGAAACTTGCACTCCGGACGTACTGGTTGTCCTGCGGGTCATAGAAGGTCAGAGTCGCTCCGCTCTGGAAATTCGTGCCGTCGATGGTCATGAGTTGGTTGCTGTTTGACGACGCATAGGAAGCTGGCGAAAGGCCTGTGATCGTTGGCGCGGCGGGGACGGCGGTGCTGGCCTGTTCCTGGAAGTAGAGCTGGGTGGAGAAGCTGCTGAAGCCGGCGCTGTTGCTGGCGCGCATGTTCCAGACGTAGCTGTGGCCGGCCTGCAGGGTGCCGGAGGGGAGCACGAGCGAGGTAACGTCGCCGACGGCATCGTTGTTGAAGACGAGCGCGCCGGTGGCGACGTCCTTGACGTAGAGGCCGTAGTTGGTGGCGCCGCTGACGGCGTTCCACTGGAAGGTAGGGGTGAGCGTCGAGAGCGTGGGTCCGGGGCTGCTGCTGCTGCCGGGACCGACGAGCGTGGGCGCGGCGGGGACGGCGGAAAGATTTACCGTGAAATATAGGGCTTCGCTCCATGGGCTTGTTCCGGCGGCGTTGGTCGCGGACATATTCCACCGATACTTTGTTCCATCCTGCAGGGATCCGGAGGGGATGACGATGGAACTGGCAGTGCCGGGAATCGATTTGTTGTCATAGACAATGTTGGCAGCTCCATACGGAGCTTTTGAGATTACCAACTCATACGTTGTCGCTCCCGGCCCGCCCCACTGCATTTGCGGCGTCAGCGTCGACACCACAAAGCCGGTATCCGTTATCGTTCCCGGTGAAATCGGAGACGGTACGGCCGTTTGACCAGCCGTGACTGAAAGAGCGGGTGACGGCGCATAATCGTTCGTCGTGTTGCTTTGGTTCAAGGTTGAGCTGGTCGCGTCATCCACAACAACCCACACATAGTACGTTCCTGGCGCCGTGGTGCTTGGTATGGTCAGAGACTGACTTTGGGTCGTTGATTGGCCTGCGGCAAGGGCCGAGGTGCTAATAAAGGCATTTGGCAGGTCCGCCGAGCTTCCTGGCCAGACAGTGGCAGAAGTTCCCAGGCGAAAGCCGGTAGTACTGGCAGCAGCCGGAGCCGTCCCTTGATTCTTTATCGTAAAGGTGACCGTAACGCTGCTACCGGGTATGACGGAGTTCGTATTTAGCGTCAGTTGTCCCGGCACTAGATCAGGCTTCGCGCTTGTGCTTGCGGTCACTTGGAACGACCACCAATTTGAGGCGTTCCCGTCAGGATTGACCACCTGCATTTTCCATGTTGCCGATTGATTGGTGAAATTCACCTCCGCAGTGATACTGGAGTTCGTCACGGACTCTGGCGTCACGCTTCCGTTATCCGGGTCGGTGATGTCTTGCCATTGTATGATCGCCCCACTCTGGAAACCGGAGCCTGCAATCGTGACCTGTTGCTTCCCGTCCAGACCGGTCACGGGGTTTGGGGTCATTCCCACGATCGTAGGGGTTGCTTCGGTCGGCTGCTGCACGTTGATGATGCCCGTCTCGATTGGCGTTGCCACCTTCCACAACTCGTACACATGCTGTCCCAGATCTCCCAGCATCGAGAGGCCCTCGAGTGCTTTATTGACTGCCGCCGTAATAGGAGTAGCCTCGGCGATGTAATCCCACAAGCTCCCGATGGTCGCGTCAAGACCACAGGCTACCGCCGCGTTTTTATAGTCCGCCCCCAGTGAATTCACATCGGAGCCGACTGACGAAAGCGTATCCGGTAACGTGTCAAACTGTTGGGTTGACAGTTGCTGCTCGAGGTCAGCAACCTGGCCGGAACTAACGATTGACTTCCATGCGCAGTTATTCACGGAAGCACTGTCGGCACTGCTCAGCAATGTGCCGATATTGTCGTGAAGCACGATGTCGGCAATGTTGACGGCCAAAGCCGAATTCCACAGTGTCTTACTGTAGGTTCCATACTCTCCGTCTTTGAGTTCCTGGAGCTCTTCTGAGTCCCCGATGCCTCCGCTGTAGCCGCGCAAGACATAGGTGCCATCAGTGTCGGCTGGCACAATAACGCTGGGAGCTAGCGTGGAAGAGTCTGGCAGAGAGAAATCATGCCGGACAATCATCCCGAAACCCACTCGTGGATCGATGCTCCTGAATGTGCTGTTCCCCGGGATGATCAATACCTTGCACTGATCATCCAAGGGTGCGCACGACAACATGTCCCCCAGCGGACTCTCGGGTTCACCGCTTCCTTGGCTGGGGACAATCGCGCTGGGTCCGCCCTGTGGCACGAGTTGCGTATTGACCGGGCCAACCACTGCAAGCCAATCCACGTCGCAACCCCAATAGAGCCCCAGGAATGGCTGGATATTCCCCGGACAATCCCGATTCTGCAGGGTCACATCATAGGCATTGTTCTGTGGCTGGTCGGGAGCTTGAATACTAAGGTATTCGAGGTCCAGGCACTGGAGTTGACCGGTTGCTACCGCAGTTATATGGCTGGAAGTCCCGTTCCAGCAATTCGGCGTAGTCTGAATCGTGGGTCCGGAGGAACTGGCGGTGGCTTGGGTCGTGGACTGCGTCGGACGATTCTGCGCCCTTTGGGCTCTGGCTGCTTTCCGCGTCACGCTCGCTGGTGAGGTTACGATTGAGTCCAAGCTCTGTGTGATGGAGACGATGGCTGCCTGCAGGTCGCTCTGCACGACGCTGTCCGACAGCGGATCTTGTTCAACGGATGCGGCGTCCAAGGCCTGCGCCAGAGTTGCGGTTCCGGGATTGGCTGCGATTGCAGCCTGGATGGTCGCTGCCGTCGCCGGATCCGAGCTATGGAGGTACGGCGACATAAACAGCAAAGCCTCAGCAGTGGTTGTGGCATTGACCGCGATCGAGTTTGGAGATGACGCGGCCATCGGCGAAGCGGTGATCTGGTAGTGCGTTATGTATATTGGTCTTTGCGTTTGGAAGACCTTGGCTTGGCTGTGCAGTGCCTGCTTCAACTGTGTGACGGCGGTTGCATTCGTTCCTTGAGAAAGGTCTTCGGCAATCGCCAGCCAACCAAAAGACTTGCCGGACTCCATGGCAGCTACCAAGTTGTGACCCAGAGGTGAGAGTGAAGCGTCAAAAGCTCCCTGGCTGTCAGGAATACTTTCTTTCCCCCCGTAGCTGACGACGGTCAATGTTGTCGGGCTTGTACCTGATGGCACGGAAACGGTGCCATTGGTACCGATCAGCGGCTCTGTCGTGAATGACCATTGCGAAGGTGCTGGCAGGGCCAAGCCAGCCGGATCCGTCACGGATGTGCTGATGGTTACTGTGTATTGCGTGCCGGGGGTGAACGTCTGTTCCGGAACCATCGTCACGGTAAATGAAGAAGGATCGTATTTGATGGAGTACGGCAGTGAGTTCGTCCCCGTGCCCAGAGTGAAAGTGGAAGAATTGACGGTGGAAGGGTCGAGGGCGTCGCTGAACTGGACCTGGATCGTGGAATCTAGAGCGACAGCGGTTTGATTGGCAGCCGGTGTGACGGAAACGACGGAGGGAGGCTGTGCATCCGCGAGGATTGTAAGCGTCGCCGAGGCACTCTGTGTCTTGTCGGCCTGGCTGGTGGCAGTAATTGTGACGGTAGAAGGGTTCGGAGTGGCGTCAGGCGCAGTGTAAAAGCCGTGGCTGTCAATCTGTCCGACCGTCAAATTGCCGCCCACTTTGCCACTCACCTCCCACGTGACAGCGGTGTTGGACACCCCTTTTACTGCGGCGCTGAACTGCTGCGTGTGGAAGACCTGAAGGGACGGTGACTGGGGTGAAACGGAGATGCTGAGGTCGACCGTCATACTTGCACTTCCGGATACCGACTGATCCGACTGACTCGTCGCTGTAATGGTGACCGTGGCGGGGCTCGGCACGTCGCTGGGAGCCGTGTACAGTCCGGTTGAGTCAATCGTTCCGACGGTTGGGTTACCGCCCTGCACCCCGCTGACCGACCAGGAAACGGCCGAACTGTAACTCCCAGTCCCTTGTGCGGTATCGCGGCACTGGCTCGTTTGCCCCACTGGAACTGACGAAGATTGGCAAGTGACCGAAACCGACGTCACGGTCGGCGTAGAGTTGCTTGTGCTAGTGCCTGCGCCACCACCTCCATTGCAGGAGGAAAGGCTAAAGCAAAGAGCTATAATTGCAGAAACGAAGAAAGCAATCTGATGGTGGCGTATGAGGGTCACAGATCCTCCTGTTTTGCGGAGGGCATGACAAATGTCAATGCCCTTGTTTTTCCCGTTCTGGACTCTTCCGACAGGGCCTCGAAGAAACCCCTCCGCGGCGTTTCTTTTCACTGCTGCAAGGCGCATTCTGGTTGTGTCGGCAATCCCGGCCCGGCAGGCGAAGGGGTGACCAGCGTGTTCTCGCTTACAGTCCGGTCAGATTGGTCTCGTTTGAGATCTGTGCAAAACAGCCCACCCAACTGAACTGCCCCTTTTCCGATGTCTCGATGAGATACGCCTGTTCCGTTACAGAATACCCTTGCGTGTATAAGCCAATTGCTATAGATTTCGAAACGGGACGGATACGACAAGAATGGACATGTGTTGTGGAAATTGTCCTTATATGTACTGACAGGACTACCGGTACGTATCCCTATAGTTACGGATGACCACTGACGGGCCGGATCGATTAGATGCCTGGAAAGAGATCGCAGCATTTCTGGGTCGTGACGAGCGCACAGCTATGCGCTGGGCTGCCCAGCAAGGCATGCCCGTGCATCGCGTGCCTGGTGGCAAGCGCAGCCGTGTTTTCGCCTCGAAGCGGGAAATCTCCGACTGGATTCTCTCCCGCACGACGGAACGTTCCCGTGTCGAGCCGAGGATCAGGAGCCCGCGACTCTGGATATACGTCTCAGGAGTTCTGAGTGTACTGGCCGTAATGTTCCTTGGAAGCTCCCTCTATCTGTATTATTCGCATGTCGCGCCCGCTCGAAAAGTCACGCGTGTCACGTTCACATCGGACGCGGTATTGGCTTGGCGTGGCAGCCATCAGTTGTGGAAATACCGATTTCGCTGGCCGCTGATTCGCAAACCGTGGAACCCGCCGAAAAAGATTACTGATTTCGTCCACATTTTGGACTTGAACCACCGAACGAAGAGAGTGGTTGTTCTGGTCGCTCCGCTTCGTCTGGGCTTCAATCGCGACGACCCATTCGAGGACGCCGTCGATTGTTTCTCCAACAGTGGAAAGCTTCTGTGGTCCTACGTTCCGCATGAGAAATTCCAATTTGGGCGCAACCTCCTTGCTGGGCCATGGGCGGTAACGACGCTGTATGTGTCCGAGACTGGAGGCAAAATCGCAATCTGGGTAGCCGAGGATCATCATACGTGGGGAAACTCGTTCGTCGTTCAGTTGAACCCCGACAACGGCCACGCGAAGCTGCGGTTCGTCAATACGGGTGTGCTGCAGAGCCTGAATCAGGTAAAGACGGCGAACGGAACCTACCTGCTGGCGGGCGGATTCAACAACGAATACTCGGCCGGGATTCTGGCTGTTATCAACATGAACAAGCCGTTCGCGGTTTCGCCGCAAACGCCGGGGACGCGGCATTACTGCAATAGCTGCGGGCCCGGCGCGCCAGACGAATACTTCGTTTTCCCTCGGTCGACGGTGAATCGCGTGGAGGGACGGTACGAAGACGACATCCGACAGATTGATGTCTACGGGGATCGCATCAGACTCGAAAAGTGCGAATTGGCTTCTGACAAACCGGTGAGCGCGATTTATCTATTCCGTGCGATGTCGACGATCCATCCCATTTCGTGGCGACTTTCCTCTGGCTACGACATGCTCTATCGCCATCTCGAAAAGGAAGGCAAGATCCACCATTCCCTTGCCGATGCTCCGGAACGGCTTCATCCCCTGCCGGTCAGCGTGTGGACGCCTTCGGCCGGCTGGGAAGACTATGACTTCCGGTCGCCCGGCTTTGCGGCATCCAATCCTGTTCCCATTTCCAAGCCTCCGCGATACCTCTCCGTTTCCGCGCCCCGCCAATGATCGGATCGTCTCCCGGCGATTAGGGAGATCAAGGATTGGGCACGCTCGTGAAATTTCGACCGGAAGGGATGCAGTTGCCTGGAGGTCGCCGCTGAGGACCGTCGGGGCGCGCGGAAATCCCGACGAGGACCGAATTTTGGCGAAAGGCCCCCGCTACGCTTACGTCTTCCGCATTCAAGGTGTGGCGAAAAGCGGGGGGCGGAGTTGTGCCTTTTGCATCCCGGTGTTCTCGGCCGCGGAGATTTGTTGAGCCGGTATGGCGGCGTGAGTCCGCGGCGGGGGACGGGAGGCGGCAGGCGAAATCCGCCGGAGCACGCGGCGACGAGCGTAGGCGGATACTCCGACTCGACGAGGAGCCAAAGTCATGCGGTCACAAGGAGGATGGTCGGGGCGCGGAGATTTGAACTCCGGACCTCCTGCGCCCAAGGCAGGCGCGCTACCAGGCTGCGCTACGCCCCGACGAAACTGGCTCTAGATTCTAGCCTACTGTGGGAAGCCCCTTCCAGTTTCCCGCCGGAAATCGTCCGCACGGGCGGTTTTGGCAT
>JBJKSI010000118.1:0-4223 GCA_046704165.1 Candidatus Acidiferrales bacterium | reverse complement strand
GTGAGATGCGGCCTCCAAAACCTGCACAGCCAAGAGTGATGAGTGAGATGCGGCCTCCAAAACCTGCACAGCCAAGAGTGGCTGTGCTACGGTAAACGATCCTGGGATGGCCTACTACGAGAGAAATCTGCCTCACTGGCACCCGGAGGGTAAAAGCGTATTCGTCACTTGGCGCTTGCATGGCTCTCTCCCTGCTCATTTCCTGCGCGACCTCAAGGACGAACCGCAAAGCACCAGCGGCCGCAAGTTCCGCAAGGCAGACGCCGAACTGGACCGGGCTTGCCACGGACCACTCTGGTTGAAGGACGAGCGAGCTGCCAGCGCCGTCGTAGCAACGATCAAACGGGGAGACTCTCCACTTGGCCAATATCGCCTGCACGCTTTCGTCGTCATGGCGAATCACGTCCACGTCCTGATCGACCCCTACTTGCCACTGAAGCGGATCATGGACGGCCTGAAAGGGGTGAGCGCCAGGGAAGCCAACAAAATCCTGAGCAGAACCGGGCGACGATTCTGGCAGGATGAATCCTTCGATCGCTGGGTGCGCAACGGCAGCGAATTCGAACGCATTCGCGCCTACATTGAGCGAAACCCGGTTACCGCCGGACTTGTCGAGCGGCCGGAGGACTGGCCCTGGTCGAGCGCAACCAGCCGCGACAC
Source organism: Candidatus Acidiferrales bacterium (assembly GCA_046704165.1). Lineage (GTDB taxonomy): Bacteria > Acidobacteriota > Terriglobia > Acidiferrales > UBA7541 > JAKASX01. The sequence continues at coordinate 3,563 of JBJKSI010000118.1, read as the reverse complement.
CGCACAGGAACCCGGGGCGCACGACAGAACCCTCCGCCTAAAGAGAAAAGAGCCACGACCGACGAGCCCCGGCGTGAACGGAAGACTGAGGATGGACGCCGCGAAAAGTAACCACGAGGATTGACGCATGCCAAACGGATCGACTGCAATCGTCCAGAAACTCTGGAACTACTGTAACGTCCTGCGCGACGCCGGGCTCTCCTATCAGGACTACATCGAACAGCTCACGTATCTGCTTTTCCTGAAGATGGCCGACGAACGCAAACAGCTACAGCCCGACCGGGCGCCGCACATTCCCGAGGGATACGAATGGTCCGACCTGCTGAGCCTCGAAGGCGACGCGATGGAAATCCACTACAGGAAGACGCTGGAAACGCTTGGCCGCGAAGCCGGCATGCTCGGCACCATTTTCCGAAAAGCGCAGAACAAAATTCAAAGCCCCGCGCTGCTCCGGAGGCTGATCGCCGAACTGATCGATCGTGAGGAATGGTCCACGCTCGACGTGGACGTGAAAGGTGACGCCTACGAGGGCCTGCTCGAGAAGAACGCCGAGGACACGAAGACCGGCGCGGGCCAGTATTTCACGCCACGCCCTCTGATCCGCGCGATTGTGGACTTGATGCGCCCCGCTCCCGGCCAGACGATTTGCGATCCGGCATGCGGCACCGGCGGCTTCCTGCTCATCGCGCACGAATACATCAGCCACCACTACGAAATGGACAGCGACCAGAAGCGGCACCTGCGCTTCGACGCGCTGCGCGGCTTCGACATTGTCGACAGCGTCACCCGGCTCTGCGCCATGAACCTGTACCTGCACGGCATCGGCGGCGACGAATCTCCGGTACAGACCACCGACACCCTCGCCTCACCGCCAAGCACGAACTACGACATTGTGATGACGAACCCACCATTCGGGAAGAAATCGAGCATCACCGTCATCAACGAAGAGGGCGAAGAGACCAAGGAAAAGGCGATCTACTATCGCGAGGATTTCTGGGCGACGACGAGCAACAAGCAGCTCAATTTCCTCCAGCACGTGAAGTCGCTGCTGAAAATCCACGGCCGCGCCGCCATCGTCGTCCCCGACAACGTCCTATTCGAGGGCGGAGCCGGTGAGACCGTCCGACGCAAGCTGCTGCACGAATGCGACGTCCACACACTGCTCAGGCTGCCCACGGGCATCTTCTACGCCCAGGGCGTAAAAGCCAACGTTCTCTTTTTCGACCGGAAGCCGGCGAGTGAGAAGCCTTGGACGAAAACCGTCTGGATTTACGATTTCCGCACAAACGTGCACCTCACCCTGAAAACGAATCCCCTCAAGCGCGAGGATCTCGAAGATTTCGTCGCCTGCTACAACGCGGGGAACCGGCACGAACGCAAGGAATCGGAGCGCTTCAAGCCGTTCCCATACGAAGACCTGGCCAAGCGCGACAAAGCCAACCTCGACATCTTCTGGCTGAGAGACGAGAGCATCGAGGATTCCGCCAATCTCCCCGATCCCGACATCATCGCCGCCGAAATCGCCGAGGATTTGCAGGCCGCGCTCGACCAGTTCTCCCAAATCGCCACGGACCTGCGCAAGGACTAGACATTCCACGGCCCCGACAGCTTGAGGCCACGGCCGGTCCACGGGAAGACCCGTTCTGCGCCGCGTCGCATCAACTGGTATGCTGGCGCGGGGACGCGAGTACCCGGGGAAACGGCCAGCCCCGAAGAAGGCCCTCCCGGCAGCCGCCCACACACCACCGCAAAATGTGACACCTCAAAAAATACAAAGACTTGAAAAGGCGTGAGTTGCGGCGCACGTCGTTCGACATCGTGTGACACTTCGCGCGGGGGCCCGGCGTCCTCTACTTGTCGTCGGAGTCGGAGGGGGAGAGGAGGACGGCGGCGGGGCGGGTGGGGGCGCAGGAGAAATGCAGGCGACGCATGCGTCGCCCGTACCATGGCCGGTGCGGGGGGAATGCCGCGCGGCGCAGGAGTTGCTTCGCGGACGTGGGGTGAAGCGCGGGCCGGGAGATCCGGCCCCTACCAACGCGATTGCTACGGGCGCGGCGCTGCCGTCTTGCGATTCGGATGAAGCGGATTCCTCGCTCCGGCGGGAATGGCGGGAGGACCGCGGCGGGGCGGGTGGGGGCGCAGGAGAAATGCGGGCGACGCATGCGTCGCCCGTACCATGGCCGGTGCGGCGTGGAATGCCGCGCGGCGCTACACAGGATTGGCGCGACGTATTTCATCGGCTGCGGATCGCGAGCCACGAGGCATGAGGCACAGCCTCATTCGTGCAGGAGGATTCGCAGGTCGCGCAGATTGTTGCCGGTGGGGCCGGTATGAATGGCGTCGCCGAGGCGGGCGAAATAGGTGTAGGAATCGCTGCGCTCGAACGCGTCGTCGGCATCCAATGCCGCCGCGCGGCCGCGTTCGAGCGTGGTGCCGTCGGCCACCGCTCCCGCCGCGGGACACGAGCCGTCGATGCCGTCGGTGCCCGCGCTGAGCACCGCGATCGTGCGGCCGGCAATTTTCCGCGCGGCGTAGAGAGCGAACGCGGTGTTGCGCCCGCCCAGGCCGTCGCCGGTGACGCGGCAGAGCACTTCCCCGTCCGCGATCACGGCCACCGGATGACCGGGATTCGCCTGCTTGTGGCGCAGCAGCAGGTCGAGCAGATAGTCGGCGGCGCGGTCGAGCGGCCAGTCGTCGGTGGAGTTGTCGCAGAGCGTCACCAGCCCGTGTCCCTCCGCCACGCGATGCGCCTGATGGAAGAGGTCGTGGTGATCGAGCACCAACTGGAAATGCGCGCGGTCGAAGGCCCCGTCGCCGGCCTTGGGCGTCTCCTGGAGTTCCCGACGCTCGAACGCCGGCCGCAGCGAGGCGGGCAGCCGTTCGAGCAGGCCGTATTTCTCGATCACGCGGCAGGCGTCTTCCACAGTGGAGGGATCGGGCAGCGTCGGCCCGGAAGCGAGCGCCGATTCGCGGCCAGGCGGCACGTCGGTGATGGCGAGCGTGAGTTTTGCCGAACGCGGCGCGGCCGCCGCCAGCCGTCCTCCCTTCACCGCCGAAAGGTGCTTGCGCACGAAATTGATCTCGTCGATCGAGCCGCCGCAGGTGACCAGCACGTTGTGCAGCGCCCTCATCTGCTCCAGCGAAACCGCCGGATCGAGCGGCAACTCCACCAGCGCCGAACCGCCGCCGGAGAGGAGGAAAAAGACGAGCGTGCGGCCGTTCGCCTTCGCCAGGAGTTCGAGAATCGCGCGCGCCGCGGCAAAGCTTTCGCCGTTGGGCGTGGGATGGCCGGCGATGAAGAGCTTCAGCCCGGCCACCAGCCGCGGCGGCGGCGACGGCACCACCAGAATGCCCGACGCGCTGTACTCAGGCGCGAGCACGTCCGCCAGTCCCTCGGCCATCGCCGCGGATGCCTTGCCGAACGCGACCACTTTCAGCGAGGAAAATCCGGAGAGGTCGGCCTGCCATTCCCCGGCGCGCAGCCGGCTGCCTTCTCGTTCGAGCTTGGTGGAAACGGCACGCCGGGCGTCGACCGAGGCGAGCGTCTGGTCGAGGATTTGGCG
>JBJKSI010000117.1:0-83984 GCA_046704165.1 Candidatus Acidiferrales bacterium | reverse complement strand
GCACCACCATGCCCGTACTTGAGGTTGCGCTTGACCCGAACGAGATGATTGTTTCAGAAGCGGGCGAACTTTCGTGGATGACGAGTTCCATCCAGATGACCACGCACACCCAGTTTGCCGGAGGGGGTGGAATCTTTGGCGCGCTGAAGCGCGTGGCGGGAGGCGGATCGCTGTTTATGACGCAGTACCAGGCAGCCGGCGCTCCTGGAACGGTTTCATTTGCCACAAAACTGCCGGGACATATTGTGCCGGTGGAAGTTGACTCGGCGAATGAATACCTGGTTCACCGGCACGGATTTATGTGCGCCACGCCGCAGGTCCAGATCAGCGTGGGCTTCCAGCAGTCATTGGGAGCGGGAATTTTTGGCGGCGAGGGTTTTCTGCTGCAGCGCGTGAGCGGAACGGGAACCGCATGGCTTGAGCTTTCAGGCGAGCTGGTGTTGAAAGAACTTCAGCCGGGAGAAAATCTGCGGGTGCATCCGGGACACGTTGGCGCGTTCCAGGCGGGCGTGTCTTTTCAAATAGCAACCGTGCCCGGGATTAAGAACATGATCTTTGGCGGTGACGGAATCTTTCTCGCCTCCCTCACCGGGCCGGGAAAAATCTGGCTTCAGACGTTGCCCATCGCCAAACTGGCGCAAGAACTCATGGAATACATGCCCGCACAGAACACGCAAGCCGCCGAAGGCGGTGTTGTAGGAGGCATCATAGGATCGCTTCTGGACGGGATGAGATAAAACTGGCGCACCAAGGCACCTCTGCCCTGTGATATGACCATGATCCGACGTCGCCTGGGGGCCAAACGGCAGCGGCATTCATGGTCCGTCAGCCGATGTCGTTGCCTGCACGGAAGCGCATCATTTCGGGGCCAGAATGTGGTCAAGACGATCCGGCGTGCCCTTAACCCGCAGGAGCGTCGGGTAGCGCAACCCTCCGTGGTAGCTGATTTCAATCGTCCGAAACTCGCTGCCCCGCTCTACCAGGAATTTCAGGGGAGATGTGCTCTTCTCAGCAGTGAGAATGGCGGCGCGAAGTCCGTGGATGCTGAACGCCTTGCCGTTTATCGCAACAACGTGCGTATCCGGCGTCATGCCAGCCTTGAAGGCGGGACTGTCCCACCAGACATTTTCCAGATCTCCAGTGGCGTTGACGGCGAATCCGAGCGAAGTTGAAAAGTTGCCGGAGGTACGCGGGCCTTCGGAGACCTTCAGCCAGGCGGGCTCGGTATCGGTGTAGGCGAGGCGATAGCCTCCTCGAGTGATGCCCCCGAGTGGCGTCTGAGGATGCAGCTTGTAGATACGCGTGCGCAGGAAGCTCGCCCAGTCGTACGGCTGAACAGCGTTCAGGGCCGCGACCAGATCCTTGAAATTGTATGTGCGAGTAACGTAGCTTCCGTTGTCGATTCCAAAAAACCGGCGCGCGAAATCGTCCAGCGACTTCCGGCCATCACTCAACTGGCGGATCTTCGTGTCAACATCGAGCCAAACGAGCAGGCCTTCCATGTAATAGTCCTCTCCGCGCAGCCAGCTCGGCCAGGTGACCGGGCGGCGCTGGGAGATGGTCGGTTGATTCGTCGTATCGATCAGCGGGCGCCACGTTCTGCCCGGGCTCACCTCGAAATTGGCGGCGATCCGGGCGATCAGGTCACGCGTCTGGCCGGGTGTACGCATGCCGGCGCGCGCCGTCAAGACGTAGCCGTAATACTCGGTCAGTCCCTCGTAAACCCACAACAGATCGTCTTGCATCGGGACGTTGAAGTTCGGCGTCCACAAATCGGCGGGCCTGCGGAACTTCCCGTTCCAGGAGTGCGTGTATTCGTGAGGCAGGAGATCGTGATCGGCAACTCCGGCGGCCCAGTCGGTGAAGTAGTTCGCCCTGGCGCCGTCTTCGCTGGATTGATGGTGCTCGAGGCCCTCCCGCCCGACAGTATTGCTGACCGACAGCAGGAAATCGTAATGATCGTAATGGTGGGAGTCGAACAGTTTTGCCGCCTGCACAACCAGATTGCGATGGAACTGGTGTTCGTGCGGACTGATTGCAAGGTCCTTCGGAGAGTCCGCGAAGACATCGAGAAAAACTTGGTTGTCGGGACCGCTCGAAAGGTTCACGCGACGATAGTTGACGCCCGCGTATAACGGAGAATCCACCAATGTATTCAGCGTGGTGTTCTTGAACTGGACCCGATTGCCGGTTTGCGATTGAACGTCGAGCGCGGTAGCAAAATGCCAGCCCAGGGGCAGGAGGAAACTGGGCGAATAAGTGATATCGCGCGAGAAATAGCCCGCGGGGTAGAGCACGACCGTATTCCACGAGAGATCGAGGATCTTCGACGAAAAGGTGATGCGACCCTGGTTCGGCCGAAGCGGCGTTAAGTATTGGAATTTCACGTCAAGGGTTCGCACACCGGCCGGAACGTCGATATGGAAAGCGTACACGTTGACGCGATCGCGCACCCAAGAGATGCGCTTGCCGTTCGCTGTCACTTCAAGGCCAGCGAATTCCGAAATCGGTCCCGTCGGAGAATGTGTTCCCGGAATCCATTCTGGATAGAGGAGCGTAAGTTCACCGGACCGGACGGGAACAGTTTCGCGCACGTCGAGCACTCGGTGCGTGACGTCTCTCGCGGAAACCACCAAGCCGATTACGCCAGGATAAGGCTGGTCCACGGGTGCTTTGACAGGCGGCGGAAGAGGAGCAGGCTGAGGGCCGGCCGATTGCTGCGAATAGGCAGGAGGCACGAAAGCGCAACAAAGAAACGCCAGAAAAACGGCTATCGCCGCAGCCGATGAAAATCTGAAGCCGGAGCGGCAAGCGCCGCCATGTGGAATCGACATGCTGGATGCGCCTCCTTGCGCGCGAATTTTGTCACCGGCCGAGCGCGGAGTTCCGGTGATCGGTAACCGGCTCTCGCCACAGCAGTGCCTCGCTGGGCCAGATCGAAATGGTTCAACGGCTCCGGACTTTCGTGATCCTCAACGAGAAGCGTGGGAACAGAGATTTCCGTTCTGTCGTGAACAGCGGCAGAACTGCGCCGGGATGTCCATTCCGGCTTCGCGATCTGCGGTAGCATAGTCCCGATCCCTCCTCGATGCAATGGGCGGGCACCTTCGATGCCTGGAGCTTGCAACTGCAAAAGGAAGAGCAAAGGAATCGGCCGTACCGCAAGCCACCGAATCGCGCGAACGAAACCATTGCTCTTCTATGACAGTTGGCAGTTTTCTAGAGTTTTGGAGGAAAATCGGACCTTTCCTTCCCCGGAGACTCCATTTATCCTCAGGGTGCAAAAGAGCCCAACATGCTCGCCATGCAGCGCACTCTCCGGACGCCGTGATGTCATCTCCCCAGGCGCGCACCCTCCACTACTGGCTCAAAATAGGCCACGGATTTGACCTTGCTCGTCAATATCGAGGTGCGCCGCGGCTGGATCCGACCCCAGCCCTGGCATGGTCTGCATCTCGCCCGCGATCGCGTAGAGGAACCCTGCGCCGGCCGACAGGCGCACGTCGCGGACGGGAAATTCATGCCCCCGTGGCACACCCTTCCAATTCGGATCGTGCGAGAGCGATAGGTGCGTCTTCGCCATGCAAATGGGAAGCCGGGAGAAACCCAGGCTGGTGTAGAGCTTGATTTTGCGTTCCGCTTCGTGCGAGTAGGAGACTCCAGCCGCTCCGTAAATTTGCGTGGCGAGTATTTCGATCTTTTCCTTGACGGGCAATTCGTCGGGATAGAGCAAGCGCATCTCGCCGGTCCCGTCGAATGTTTTGACCACGGCTTCGGCCAGCGCCCGGCCGCCTGCGCCGCCGTGGGCAAATGCATCGGAAACGGCCGCAGCGGCTGCGCCGAGCTCCGGCGCGTGCTTCAGAACGAATTCCAGCTCGCGGTCGCTGTCGCTCTCGAAGCGGTTGATGGCCACGACGGCCTTGATCCCCATTCGCTCGACGATGCCGATGGCGGCGGCGAGCATTTCAAGACCCTTTTCGAGGGCAGGCAAGTTTTCGTGGAGCAATTCGGGCGGCAGGGGTTTTCCCGGAGTAATTTTACCGACTCCGCCATGCATCTTGAGCGCGCGCAACGTGCAGACGACAACTGCGCCGGCCAGCTGAAGACCACTTTGCCGGCAAGTAATGTTCACGAGCTTTTCAAAGCCCAAATCGGCGCCAAACCCGGCCTCGGTGATGACATAGTCCGCCAGCTTCAAAGCGACGAGATCGGCGATAACGGAGTTGTTCCCGTGGGCAACGTTTCCGAACGGCCCAGTGTGGACGAGCACCGGACTTCCTTCCAGTGTCTGCATCAGGTTGGGCTGTAGCGCGTCTTTCAGCAAAACAGACATGGCGCCGGCTGCGCCTAGATCCTCGGCGGTGACCGCGTGGCCGTCGGTGGTGAAAGCGACGATGGAGCGGGCCAATCGTCGCCGCAGGTCCTTGAGCGAAGTGGCGAGCGCAAGGATGGCCATCGTTTCGCTTGCGGCGGTGATATCGAAGCCGGTCTCGCGTGGCGTGCCGTTTTGTCGGCCGCCAAGCCCTGTGAGGATCGCGCGGAGCCCACGATCGTTTATGTCCAACACGCGGCGCCAAGGAATGTTCTGGGGATCCAGGCCAAGTTTGTTGCCATGGAGCAGGCTCGCATCCAGCATCGCCGCGCACAGATTGTGCGCGGCGGTAACGGCGTGGAAGTCGCCAGTCAGGTGCAGGTTGAAATCCTCCATCGGGACAATCTGCGTGTAACCGCCACCGGCAGCCCCGCCCTTGATCCCCAGCGTCGGACCCAAAGACGGCTGGCGACAGGTGTTGGCCACCGACTTGCCGAGCTTGGCGAGCGCCTGGCCGAGGCCGATGGCGGTCACCGATTTGCCCTCGCCGAGTGGAGTAGGCGTGATGGCGGTGACGGCGATGAGCCTTCCCTCCGGCCGATTCCGCAGGCGATCGAGAAGGGCCAGGGAGACTTTCGCCTTGAAGCGGCCATAAAGCTCGAGTTCGGTGCTTTCGATGCCGAGCGTCGAGGCAACATCAGCAATCGGCCGGAGCTTCGCTTGCCGCGCGATTTCTAAGCTTGTGGGGAGTTCAGGCTTATCCGGCATCATCCGCCTCACGCATGCCCGGATTTTCTCGGCCGGCCCGCGGCCACTCGCGCGACTCGATGGCGTGTCTGGGGTGCAGCGAGAAGCTTGAAGTGTTTGCAGCGGCGCTCTTGCGGCTGGCGGTGGAACCTGAAGGCTGCAAAATCGGCATGCTGAGCGCGATTATACTGCCTTGCCAAGCATGGCGCACTTAGGCGCACACGAAGAGACTCACACACGGTTCCTGAAGAGTCCCCAATACCAAACCATTCGACTCTTATTGCGCTTTGCGAATTTCGAGGGTTTGGCGGTCAACCAACAAAACGAGAAAACTGCCTGACACTGAAGAGGAAAGAATGGCGCGCCTGGGGCGATTCGAACGCCCGACCTCTGGTTCCGGAGACCAGCGCTCTATCCAACTGAGCTACAGGCGCGCAGTGAAGCGTCCCTTATTCTACCGCACAGAGCGGCTGATCACGCAAAGGGTGAGAGCATGACTTTCGTCCGCACAGAACATCGTGTCGTTGGCGTGCGGGCATTCGCGTCTTTGTAGGAGCATGCGTAGGAAGCGATGACATCGAAGATGAGAGTCACCGATCTGCCAAAGTGAAATCTTCCGTCCGTCCTTGCCCCTGTGGCAGACCGAGTCCTCGACAAGCGTCAGAACCTCGGACGAGCTCCCCTTTTTCATAGCCAAGCTTTAGCGTCCAGGTTCCCGTCCGCGCCAAGCGTGACCAAAGTCCTCGACCGTGGGTCAGAATGACCGATAGCCTCCAAACGCAGGCGGAATGGAAAGTGAACAATGAGCGAACTGATTGGCAACCGGACGGAACGAGTTCGAGTGTTGAAGACTGTGATCCAGAGACTTCACGATGGCATAGCACCTGAAGAGGTGAGGAATGAGCTGAAAACACTGATTCGCGAAACCCACCATGCCGAAATCATGGCTATGGAGCAGGAACTCATGGCTGACGGCATGCCGTTTGACGAGGTCCAGCGTCTGTGCGACCTGCATTCCCAAATTACGCGCGAACTACTCGTGCCGCGACCGGCCAGGGTTGTTCCTCCCGGCCACCCCATCGACACATTCCAACGCGAAAACGAGGCATTGCGGACGGCTCTCGCTCGGATGCGTCGCGCGGTAAACGCCGCCCAGTTGCCGGACTCCGCGAGCGCGGGTTCGTTCCCGGGGAACTGGCAACAATCGGTCCACGACCTTAAAGAGATTGAGAAGCACTTTCAACGCAAGGAACACCTTCTGTTCTCGTACATGGAAAGGCGCGGAATTACGGGCCCGACGAAGGTGATGTGGGGCAAGGACGACGAAATCCGCGCTCTGCTGAAGGACCCCGTGCTGACCCCAGGCGAACGACCAGGCAATAGCGAATGGAGGTCGGAAATAGCTCGTTCCGCCAGAAAGGTGATCGATGCCGTAGAAGAGATGATCTACAAGGAGGAGAACATCCTTTTCCCGTTGTGCCTAGATGCGTTTTCCGAGGACGAGTGGAAAGAAATTCGGGAAGCATCTTCTCGCTACGGCTGGTGCTTACTGAAACCGAGCGACGGTTCCCACCCATCCGGCCCGCGAGCGGCCGAAACCATCCCGGCCCGCGAGCCGGTCGCCATCCAATTTCCCACTGGGCACTTGACACTCGACGAGCTTCGAGCCCTCTTCTCGACGCTTCCGGTCGACATTACTTTCGTCGACAGGGAGGACCGCGTAGCATTTTACTCGGAGGGACCGGACCGGATTTTCGCACGCAGCAAGGCGGTGATCGGCCGAAAGGTGCAACGCTGCCACCCACCGCGCAGCGTGGCCATAGTGGAACGCATCCTCGGCGATTTCCGCGAGGGGCGGCGCGACGTCGCCGAGTTCTGGATCGAACTCCGCGGACGGTTTGTTCACATCCGGTACTTTGCTGTCCGTAGTCCGGATCACCAGTACTTGGGCACGTTGGAGGTGACTCAGGATCTGACGGAACTTCGTGTGTTGAACGGAGAACGCCGCCTGCTCGAATACGACACCATGTCGGACGAGGGAAAGCGAGCGCAGTGAACTTGCCGATCACCGCCAAGCTGGAAGCGGCTCGAAATGGACGTCGGAAGCTGACCATGACGCCGGTGTTCTGGCGCGAGATGCCTCCAGCGCGTCGCCGGGCACTTGTGTGGCCGCGCGAGCACGGTGCCTGGGGGATACTTCTCGTCGCGCTAATCACTGGTGGAGCTGCCGGCTTTTCGACTTTTTCCGACCTGCATCGAATGCTATGGCTGACATTGGCGGCGACGGCTGCCTTCTGCCTTCGCACTCCGCTCGAGAACAGCCTGCCCGCATCGCCGCTCCGTGCGCGGGGATCCAGCGAGCGAAGATGGGTAAGTGCTGCCACGGTGACTTATGCCCTTAGCTGCGCCCTTGGCGTAGGAATGCTGGTCGACGACGGAACGTTGGGGCTTATATGGAAACCGGCCATAGTTGCGGCAGGTTTGTTCGGTTTGCGAGCTGTGCTGAAGCGATGGGGCCGACACGGGCGCCTGCTGGGCGAGATAACAGGTGCCTTCGGACTAGGGGTGGTGGCCGTAGCTGCATGGTCCGTTGCCGCGGGGCGGTTCGATTCGGAAGCTCTGGTGCTGTGGCTTATGAACGGACTGTTCGCCGCCAATCAAATTCTTTACGTTCAGCTTCGCATGCGCGAGACCCGGCTTTCCAAGCGCCGCTCGCTCTCTGGAGAAAAGCTATTCTTCCTAGCCGGTGAAGCCCTGATTGCAATGGTTTTGATTGCTGGATGGCAGACTGGTTTGATACCCGGTCTGGCGGTTCTCGGGTTCCTACCCATCCTCGCGCGGGGTGGTGTCTGGTCCTTTAGACGTAGCCGACTGCCACTCCGAATCCACCGCGTGGGCAAGACCGAATTGGTTTATGCCATCCTGTTCGGCATCCTTGTCATCGCCGGATTTCGACTGTCCATTCCGTAGCAAACTACGGCATTCGTGCGTTAGATTCGCCAGTCAACCGCTAAGCCTGAGAGACGCCATGTGTTTCGCTGCACTCAAGGGTGACAAGTTACTCGATGCCGCCGTGCACTGCACAGTCGAACGGCTCACGTGAGACTGGATTACTCAAACGGGTTCGGGACAAGCTCTTGCTTCACACGTCTCTGGGACAGCCCCATGTAAGTTGCGGAAAGGTTTTCGAGGGCTGGAGGAAGGCGTTAGCAAGTTCTTCGGCAACGGCGACTGTGGAAACCTCACGGTCACGGGCGAGCGCGAGTACCTTCTGCATGCGCTCGTAAATGCGGGCCAAGCTGGAACGGCTGTCAGCGCGACCGAGCAGATAGAATTCTGCACCACGGATCACGCCACCGGCATTGACGAGGAAATCCGGCGCGTAGAGAATTCCGCGCGCGGCCAATTCTTCAGCCATCGAGGGCTCGGCGAGCACATTATTGGCCGAGCCGCAAACGATGCGTGCTTTGAGCCGTGCGGCCACTTCGTGGTCGATTACTCCGCCGAGCGCACATGGAGCTACGACGTCGGCATCGACGGCGAGGATCTCGTCCGGTGCTACGACGTACGCGCCGAACTCCTCGGCCGCCGAGTGCGCACGCTCAGTATCGACGTCGGCAACGACTAGATCCATTCCCTCCGCGTGCAGGATCCGGCCGAGCCAGCGGCCGACGTTGCCCACCCCCTGAATCGCGACACGGGTATGGCGCAACTCGGAGAAATCCAAGCAAGCACGCAGGCCGTGCCAGACGCCGATTGCGGTCATCTCGCTGATGTCGCCCAGGCCCGGCGCACTCTCGAGCGCGACGTGGCGAGTCCGCCGCCCCACGGCGTCCAAGTCGGCCGCGCCGACCCCGACGTCTGGGCCAGCAAGGTAGCGCCCTCCCAAGCTTTCGATCAGACAGCCCAGCGCTTCGAATGCCTGCTCGCGGTGAAGGCCGGAATGATCGAGCAGGACGGCTTTCGCTCCGCCAGCGGGCAGCTCGGCGAGCGCCGTCTTGAGGGTCATCGCACGGGCCAGGCGCAACGCGTCGGCGAGCGCATCAGCTTCGGTCGCATACGGCCACAGCCGAATTCCACCGAGCGCAGGCCCCCGCGTCGTATCGTGAATCGCCAGGAAGCCGCGCAGGCCGGCCGAACGGTTCTGGAAGGCGATTACCTGCTCGCAATCATCGGCGATCATCGATCCGATAAGCGCCATGCGTACACCCCTATTTCGGATTTTGAAATCCCGGAGCGAAACGGCTTACGGTTCACCATCCACAAACCGAGGCGCGACGATTCGCCGCACACGCCGGCAGGCACAATCACAAGTCAAGCGCGGATAAACCGGGCGGACGGTCCGCGGAAAGTAGCGCCCAGTCAATCGCGGGCCAGATCCTTGATGTGCTTGGCCAGCTTCTCGATTTTCTGGGCGGTACGGATCATATTGAGCGACAGGACCTCGCTGGAATCCGTGCCGTCCACCTGTTTACGGAGCTTGCCAGCCAGATCATAGAGCTTCTTCACGTCTTCCTTGATCTTCTTCTGGTTCGCCACCAGCACCCGGTGAGGGTCGATCCTGGGACCGGGGGGAATTTGAGGAAAGTGCTGAGGAAAGCGGTTTGGAAACTGCTGCCCGTCCCAAGGAGGGTTGCCGGTATATTGAGCGGTGGTCGCAAACAACTTTTGCGCCCAAGCCAGCAACGGGGCCGCAAGCAATGCGCTCACAAATCCCCTTCTGTTCATCGGCTCAACTCCTTCGGCAACGCGCCGGAGAGCCGAGGGCCACCGGACGCCACCTCGACGAAACTCCTGAGGCAGTCTATTCTATGCCGAACCGCGGGGAAATACCCGTGCCAATACAGGGAGGAAGGGAAGAATGGGACAGGTCAGCCACGAACAGGCGGGTATGTTACTGAGGCTCTTCGAGCTGCGGCGGGAAGCGCGCATGCGGCAGGCACGCGAATGGTTTATCCGCAATTTTTACCCTCAATCGCTCTCCGATCGTGCCTCGCTGACGCAGGAAGAAGACGCCAATGTCCGCATGGTAACGAGCTACTGGGACATGGTGGCAGGATTCGTGAAGCGCGCCCTGGTCGAAGAAGAGATGTTTTTCGAGAACACCGCCGAGCTCTGGATCGTATGGGACCGGCTGAAACCGATCGTGAGTGATGTGCGCGAGACGGTCAAGGATCCGCACGTCTGGGAAAACATGGAAAGCGTCTCCGACCGATATGAAAAGTGGCGAGAGCGCCGCGCACCAGGCTCTGTGGACGCGGCGCGGGAACGCATGCGGCAACTGCGAACGACACTGGCCGAACAGAAATGAAATGACACTCGAGGGAGCGTTCGTCTCAGTCTGGCGCCAGGCCTTGGCCGACCGCACGGACACCGTCGAACTCGGTGGACAAAGCTTCCGAGTGCGTGCAACCCCGCGCAAAGGATTACGACAGGTGGATTTCACCTTCAAAGGCCGCTCGCTGCATGGTCTCGAACAGAACCCCGGCACGCGCTCCCGCTGGGCCGAGATGGCGCGCTCAGGCGCGAAAGTCATGCAGTTCCTCGAGGCGGGCCGTTATGTGGGCGTCGTCGTCGACGGCAAAGTGACAATGTACGCCACGAGAGCCAGACCCAGCGCCACCTGACCCAAAGACCGGCCGGTGGGATAATAGTTTCAGCATGACCTCGCTTCCCTCCTCGCCCGCATTCGGCGGACTCGAGTGGGCACATCCGCTGGTGCGCGATTGGTTCCTCGGTCGCTTCCGTTCGCCGACTGAGCCGCAGATCGCGGGCTGGCCGCACATCGTTGCACGTCGCACGGCGCTGATCTGTGCACCCACCGGTTCGGGGAAGACGCTGGCAGCGTTTCTGGCGGCAATCGACCGTCTCGTGCGTCAGGCGCTCGCCGGCACTCTTGAAGACCGCACCGAAGTCGTCTACGTCTCGCCGCTGCGCGCGCTTTCGAACGACATCGAGAAGAACCTGCAGACACCACTGACCGAAATCCAGGCCCTGGCCAACCGGCGCAGCCTGTCCATGCCGCCGATCCGAACGGCTGTCCGCACCGGAGATACGCTCCAGTCCGAACGGCGCAAGATGCTGGCGCGGCCGCCGCATATCCTGGTGACGACGCCCGAATCGCTCTACATCCTGCTCACTTCGGAACGCGGCCGGCGCATGCTCGCCACCGCCCGAACGGTAATCGTCGACGAGATCCATGCCGTCGCCGACGACAAGCGTGGCGCACACATGGCTCTCTCGCTCGAACGGCTGGAAGCGCTCACCGCCCTACCTCTGGTCCGAGTGGGACTTTCGGCCACGCAGAAGCCGATCGAACGCCTGGCCCGATTCCTAGCCGGGGCCGGCCGGCCGGAACCCGCCATCGTCGAAATCGGCCGGCGTCGCCCGATCGATCTGGCAGTGGAAGTGCCACGCAGCGAACTGGGGCCGGTGGCTTCGAACGAGCTGTGGGAAGAAATCTACGATCGTGTGGCACAGCTAGCCGCCGAGCAGCGCTCGACGCTCGTGTTCGTCAACACGCGCCGACTGGCTGAGCGTATGGCCTATCACCTGGCTGAACGCATGGGCAAGGTAGCCGTCGCGGCGCACCATGGGAGCCTAGCGCGAAAATTACGCCTCGAGGCGGAGCATCGGCTGAAGGCCGGCGAACTGCGTGCACTGGTAGCGACGGCTTCGCTCGAACTGGGCATCGATGTCGGCACAGTTGACCTCGTCTGCCAGGTCGGCTCCCCGCGATCAATCGCCGTGGCTTTGCAGCGGATCGGCCGCTCGGGCCACTGGCGCGGTGCAGTGCCCCGAGGCAGGCTGTTTGCCACCACGCGCGACGAGTTGATCGAATGCGCTGCGCTGGTGCGCGCGATACGGACGGGTGAGCTGGACGCGATCGAAGTGCCCCAAGCACCACTCGACGTGTTGGCGCAGCAGATCGTGGCCGCCTGCGCCGCAGAGGAGTGGGACGAAGACGAACTGTTCGCGTTGGTGCGCCGCGCCGATCCCTATCGACAGCTCGCACGCCACGATTATGACCAGATTGTCGAGATGCTTGCTGAAGGCATTGCCGCGCGGCGTGGCCGCACGGGCGCATGGCTCCATCGCGATCGCGTGAACCACCGGCTGCGTGGGCGGCGCGGCGCGCGGCTCGCTGCGCTCACTAACGCCGGTGCGATTCCGGAAACGGGCCTCTACGCGGTGGTCACACAGCCCGACGGTACGACGGTGGGCAGCGTCGACGAGGATTTCGCCGTGGAGAGCTTGAGTGGCGACATCTTTCTGCTCGGCAACCGTTCCTGGCAGATTCGCCGCGTGGAAAAGGGACGCGTACTCGTCCAAGACGCCGGTGGTGCGCCGCCAAATGTTCCCTTCTGGCGCGGCGAGGCGCCGGCCCGTACCACCGAACTCTCCAGGCAGGTCTCCGCCTTGCGCCACGAGATTGCCGAGCGTGTGCCACTCGGCGTGCATCCGCGCGAGTCACCCGAAGCGCGCGAGGCCGTCGCGTGGCTCAAGCAGGAATGCAGGCTGGACGAGGGTGGCGCCGAACAGACAGTCGAATACGTGGTGATTGGGCGCGCGGCGCTAGGCGTGGTGCCCACGGAGGACACCGTGGTCGCCGAGCGATTCTTCGACGAAAGCGGAGCAATGCAACTGGTGATCCACGCCCCTTTTGGCGGCCGCATCAACAAAGCCTGGGGTCTGGCGCTTCGGAAGCTTTTTTGCCGCTCATTCAACTTTGAGCTGCAAGCAGCGGCAACAGACAACGGCCTGCTCCTCTCGCTCGGCGAACAGCATAACTTTCCCCTCGCCGACGTGTTCCGCTTTCTGACAAGCACGACAGCCGGACACCTGCTCGAGCAGGCCGCGCTGCCGACACCGCTTTTCACCTCGCGTTGGCGCTGGAACGCGACGCGCTCGCTCGCGTTGCCACGATTCTTCGGCGGACGCAAGGTGCCGGTACACATCCAGCGCATGCGTGCCGAAGACCTTCTGGCTGCGGCGTTTCCGGAAGCGCTCGCCTGCCAGGAAAATTTACCGGCAGACATCCCGGTACCCGACCATCCACTCGTGCGCGAGACGATGAAAGACGTACTCACTGAGGCGCTCGATCTCGCCGGGTTGGAACGTGTGCTCGACCGGCTCGCAGCGGGCGAAATCCGTGCCATGGCCATCGATACGGCTTCGGCTTCGCCGTTTTCACACGAAATCCTGAACGCCAATCCCTACGCATTTCTCGACGACGCCCCGATCGAGGAGCGGCGCGCCCGTGCCGTCTCGCTGCGCCGCATGTTGCCGGAAGAAGCGCTCGGAGAGATCGGCCGGCTTGATCCCGAGGCGATCATCGAGGTCGCGGAGCGGGTCTGGCCAGACGTGCGCAGTGCCGACGAACTGCACGACATGCTGACAACTCTGGTGGCCTTCCCCGAATCGCTTTCGCCTGACGCCGCCGCGCTTCGGGAAAGCCTCCGGCAATTGCATGAGAGAAGCTGCGAGCCATGGACTCCGTTTTTCGCGAAGCTCGTCAGCGAGCGCCGCGCTTCGAGAGCCTCCGACGGCAATCGATCGTGGTGGGTGGCGGCCGAGCGCGCACGAACGTTCCGCCGCCTGTTCCCAGACGCCACGCTCGAAACCGAGCCACCAGCCGTTGAAGCCAAGACGCCCGGCGCCGAGGAAGCCGTTGAACACCTGTTGACCGGATGGTTGAGCCATCTGGGGCCGGTAACGACTCCCGAACTGGCCGAGCTGACGGGCCTGTCTCACGACAAAGTGGAAAGCGGGCTGGCGCGTCTCGAAGCCGAGGGCACCGTTTTGCGCGGAAGCTACACCGATTTCACCGGCGCCGCGCAGGAGCAATTTGTAGAATGGTGCGAAAGGCATGTGCTGGCGCGGATTCACCGGCAAACACTCGGCCGCTTGCGGCGCGAGATCGAGCCACTGAGCGCGGCGCAGTTTCTGCGCTGGCTGCTGCGCTGGCAACACGTCGCGCCGGGCACACAGGTTCGCGGCGAACGAGGCATGATCGAGGTGCTTCGCCAGCTACAGGGCTTCGAAGGCCCGGCGAACGCCTGGGAACCGCAGATTTTGGCTCGGCGCGTCGCAGGCTACGATCCGGGAATTCTCGACCGGCTATGCCTGGGGGGCGTGGTCGGTTGGGGACGGCTGACGCCGCATCCGGCGACGGTCCATTCCTCCGCAGGGCGCCGGGTGGTGCCTTCGAGCGTGGCGCCGATCGCTTTTTTTCTCCGCGAGGACGCCGATTGGCTCGCGCTAGCCTCAGGCGCCGAGCGGAGTGAAGAAGGATTGAGCGCCGCTGCACGCGAGCTGGCCGAGTGGCTCCAGCGGCGCGGCGCCAGTTTTTTTGCCGACATCGTTCGCGGCACGCGCCGGCTAAAGGCCGAAGTGGAAACCGCGCTCTGGGAACTGGTCGCCGCAGGCCGCGTCACTGCCGACGATTTCGATAATCTCCGCGCCCTGGTCGATCCCAAGCGCCGCGCCGGACAAGGCCGCGGCCGCTCGCTGCGTCCGCGCCACAGCACCGGCCGCTGGTCGCTCCTCAATCTGGCCAGAGCGGAAAACCGCAGCAAGGCTCTCGAATCGGCTTGTCGGATGCTGCTCGGGCGCTATGGCATAGTGTTCCGAGAAATGGCCGAACGGGGAAGCATTCTGCCGGCATGGCGCGAACTGCTCGTCACCTTGCGCCGCATGGAGGATCGCGGCGAAGTCCGGGGAGGGAGGTTCGTGGACGGTTTCCTCGGCGAGCAGTTTGCCCTGCCCATGGCAGTGGAATTCCTTCGCGCGTCGCGGCTCGAACCTTCAAGCGGAGAAGTTGTCACCATCTCCGCCGCCGATCCGTTGAACCTGGTCGGAATTGTGGTGCCGGGCGAGCGAGTGTCTGCTCTTTCGGGAAAGTTCATCTCCTACCGTGACGGCGTTCCTTTCCACATCGACGATCGTCCGCTCGCAGCGGTCGCCGCTGTCCACTGAAAAGCCACTGCGAACAGGCCGCGGCCAGGAAAACCACTGACCGTGGCTACCCAACAAACTGTGCGGCGCCGAGCGGTTGGTTCACTTTCGAGAAGAGGAAACAGCCCCGGCTTCGATCGGCGATCGAGCCGACGAGCCTGCAGGAGCGGCTCGCAGATATTGCACCGGCCAAGACTGCGGCTGTCCCAGTTTGCGCGCGGCGAGTAGCGGCCAATAAGGGTCGCGCAGCATCTCGCGCGCCAGCAGCACGAGATCCGCCTGGCCACTACGAATCACATGATCGGCCTGCACCGGCTCGGTAATCATGCCAACGGCTCCGGTGGCAATACCCGCTTCGCGCCGCACCCGCTCGGCAAAGACCGTCTGGTAGCCGGGGCCAACCGGGATCTTTACGTTGGGCGCAATGCCCGCCGAAGAGCAATCCATCAGATCGACGCCCAGAGCGCGCACCTGCCGCGCCAGTTCCACCGACTGCTCCGCGTCCCAGCCACTGGGAATCCAATCGGTCGACGAGATGCGCAGAAACAGAGGTTTCCTCTCCGGCCACGCCTGCCGCACCGCGGCGACAACTTCACGAACGATGCGGGTGCGGTTTTCGAACGAACCACCGTAACCGTCTTCACGGCGATTGGAGATGGGCGAAAGGAATTCGTGCAGCAGGTAACCATGGGCAGAATGGATCTCGACGACGTCGAAGCCGGCCTCATCAGCCCGCCGTGCCGCGGCAGAAAACGCCTCGATCACCTGATGGATTTCCGCCTCAGTGAGCGCCTGCGGCCTCGGATAATCGTCGTTGAACGGGATAGCGCTCGGCGCCACCACGCGCGGCCATCCGCCCGCGGTTTCGGGCAGCATTCCGTATCCCTCAGAAGGAGCGTAGGTGCTGGCCTTGCGCCCCGCGTGCGCTAGTTGCATGCCGGCAGAGCTACCATGTTCGTGCAGGAACCGGACGATGCGCGCCAGCGGCCCGGCCTGGCGGTCGCTCCACAAGCCCAGGTCCTGCGGGCTGATGCGCCCTTCGGGGGTGACGGCAGTCGCTTCCGTGAAGACCAGCGCCGCGCCGCCCACTGCTCGCGCACCCAGATGAACCAGGTGCCAGTCGTTGGCCATGCCATCGACGCATGAATACTGACACATGGGCGAGACGGCGATCCGGTTCGGCAATTGCACATCGCGAAGTTTCAGCGGTTCGAAAAGATGAGCCATTTTGTGTTCCTCATTCCATCGGATGTCTGGAAACCCGTTCGGTTGCGCAAGGGCACAACGGAAGTTAAGCCTGCTGGTAGCGCAGGAATTTCGTCCCGATCCGTCGCGGATGTCCCTACCGCCCTGGCAAGCTCGTCAGTCGACGCGGATCACGATCTTGCCGAGATGCGACCGGCTCTCCATGTAGCGCAGTGCGTCGGGAAACTGATCGAACGGAAAGACACGGTCGATCACCGGATGCAGCCGCGAGTGAGCAATGGCGCGGTTCATGTCCTCGAACATATCGCGCGAGCCAACCAGGATGCCGGTGACGCGCAGCGCTTTCATGAACACCGGAACTATATCGACGCCGCCGCGTCCAGTGAGGTTGCCAATCAGAGCTACGTGCCCACCAAAGCGGGCAGCGCGCACCGATTTCGGCAGCGTTTCGGCGCCTCCAACCTCGATGATGTGATCGACGCCGCGGCGCGCCGTCAGTTCGCGCACCTTTTCCTCCCAATCCGGCGTGGTCTTGTAATTGATGCCGACGTCGGCGCCCAACTCGCGCGCTCGAGCGAGCTTTTCATCGCTGCTGGAGGTGACCATCACCAGCGCGCCGGCCATCCGCGCGAACAGCAGCGCGAAGATCGAAACACCCCCGGTGCCCAGTACCAGCACCGTTTCGCTTGCGCGTAGGTTGCCGGCCACCATCAGCGCGTTCCAGGCGGTGACGCCGGCGCACGGCAGCGTCGACGCCTCTTCGAACGAGAGAATTTCGGGGATTTGCACCAAAGCGTTCTGATCGAACACTACCTGCTCGGCGAGCACGCCGTCCACGCCCGCGCCAAGGGCGCTCTTTGCCTTCTCGTCGTTCAACCGGCCCTCAGCCCATAACGGCATAAAGTTCCCGGCGACGCGGTCGCCCGGGCGGAAACGCTTCACGCCATCGCCCACGGCGATCACCTCGCCCGCTGCGTCCGAGCATGGCACCAGCGGCAAGCGCAGCTTGCGGCTGTACAGCCCTTTCACTACCAGGGTGTCACGAAAATTCAGCGACACGGCGCGCACCCGCACCACCGCCTGGCCCGGGCCGGGCCGCAAATCGGCGCGCTCTGCCATAGCCAGATGCTCGATGCCGTAATTCCGCAGTTCGTACGCCCGCATGCTTTCCTCCTTCGGCGAATCTCGCCGGACAAGTTCTCATGACCGCTTCACCGATACACGAACGTGCGTCGCAAAGCAAGTGTAGCGGTCAAGCGGGAAGTCTTCTTCAGGCCGAGCCCGGATAATGTAGCGGAATCCGCGCCAGCTAATTGGCGGAGGCACGTTCCGTCTTCGCCAACGCGTCATGCACCTGCCGGCTGAGGGCAGATGAGGAGAGCCAGCCGCTATGGTGCCAGAGAATCTGGCCCGAGGGTGAGCTGAGCACGAACCATGGCAGACCCTGCACACCGTAGCCGTCGGCCAAGCGGCCTCGGGCGTCCTCGACAATGGGAGTGTGAAGCGTGGCGGAAAGTCGAGCGAGCAACAGCCCAGCAGCTTTTCGCGAGCTCTCTGTGGGCAGTTCGTTGATCGCGACAGGCGTGGGCCAACCTCGCCGCCGGGCCGTCTTAGCGTAGCCGTCCAGGGCGGCCAGCTTCGTTGGCAGCTTCGCGGTTTCCCGGAGCCACCCGGCGAAAAAGAGGAGCAGACGCGCATGCGCACCACCCAGTATCACGCTGTGCCGGAGCGGCCCGAAAGCCTCCAAGCGTACCGTTGCGACAGGCGTGAGCGGCGGCAACTCCGGCTGCGGTGATTTGGCGCGGAGCACCGGATGGCCGGGCAGCAAGCGCGCGATCGACGTTGCCAGTAGGCGGGCCTGTTCGGTGATACCTTCGAAACGCATCGGCGTCGAGTAGACGTCGCGCTCGCGGCCTCGCGGACCGATTACAAACACCACCGCCTCGTGATCGATGTGGTTGTGGACCGCGGCGACGTAAACGTGATAGCTACGCCAGACTCGCTTGAGCTGAGCGAGGGAGCCGGTGAGAAACCGCCAGCGGTGCTGCATCTCGTGGGCGTGCGTGTAGGCGGCCACGTCGGAGACGCGCGTCGCCAGAGGGTTGGCATCGATTCCGAGTAGCTGCACCTGTGAGGCTGCCGGGCCGAGCAGGCGCAACGCTTCCACCATGCTTTCGGTTGTTAGCGGGCAGACCTCCTCACAATAGGGGTCCACGAAGGTGAGTACCACTACCTTGCCCCGGAACTGCGCAAGCGACGTCCGCCGGCCCTGCTGGTCGCGCAACACGAATCCCGGCGCGATCCTTTCGCTTCTCCGCATCGAGAGCACTGCAGTCGCAATCATGCCCCCGAGGCCGACAGACGCTCCGAGGAGCGCGAGCACCATCCATCGACCGCGGAACCAGCCGCTCGAACTCCGTGGATGCTTCCCTTCCCCCATCGGTAACTCCAGTGTAGGCACCCAGAGCGGTTCTGAACAAGCTTTGAGCGGCAGACGGATGCGCTGCGCGAAATCCACGGGCGGCGGAATGTTCGATGGGAATTCGGCCGGGCCTGTTCCTAGCGCAGGCCCTCAGCGAGGAAGAGGTGGGAAAGCAGTCTGCGATAGGAAAAGAGGCAGAGCCTGCCATCGGAAGTTATGCGAATCGCACCAATGCGAACCACGCCATCCGGCCGCGATGGCGCCAACTGGTAAAGCAACGTCTTCGCGCCGCTCGCCAAACTGAGCCCGTAAACCTTCGCGGGCAGGCCACCCTCCGCGACGAAGATCGTGCTCCCGTACCGGCTCCAGCCGAGCAGCCGATCCCCCTTTGTGAGGCCGCCGAAAGTCGCCACCTGTCCACCTGCCACCGGGTAAAGATAGCCCTTGCCGTCCTGCCCGATCGCCGCCACTCGCTTCCCGTCGGGAGAGAGTGCTGCGGAGCCACCCAGGCCGGAGGGGCTGATTGCCTGCGGCGGGCCTCCCGACACATTCTGGATGAATAGCTGCAATCCCTTGTCGAGCTGACGGCCGAGAAAAACAAACTGCTTGCCGCCCGGCAGCCATGCGGCCCACACGGCGCTCACGGCCGCCGGAGGTAGGCTCACCGGTGTCCCTGAGCCGACTGGGAGCAGAACGAAGTGGCTCCTCGAACCTTGGCTTTTGGTCAGCGCGAAGCGCCCATCCGGAGAAAGCGCGAGCGCGCGCCCTTGCCCCAGCCGTGTAGCGGCCGAACCGTCTGTGCCCCGAATGTAGACCGAATTTTCGCTTCCGCCCGCCGGCACAGCCTCGTTGAAGAGGATTATCTTGCCGTCGGCAGAGACGTCTCGCAGTTCCGAATCGTCTAGCCAGGAAAGGGTTCGCTCGCCGATTTTTCCCCGGTTCACCTCGGCAATTTCCCTCCGGGAATCTTCCCGAGCCAGGAGGACACGGCCATCCTCGGCGATGTCTTCCAGACGCAGCGAACCGGCGACGGAAAGCAACTGAGTGATATGGCCAGAAAGGCCGACCGCATATAGCTGGCGCATGCCCCGTCTGCCAGCCGTAAACCACAAGTCGTTGCCTTTCGGTGACCAAGCCAGCCCACCGGCGATTTCCCAGCCGGCCGAGAGAACTTTGCTCTTGCCGGAGAGATCCACGACGACGACCGATCCGGCGTCGTTGCCCCTTTGCGGATGCTCGATGAAGGCAATGCGCTTGCCGTCGGGAGAAAAGCGAGGCTCGCCGATCCAGCCCCTCGTCTGCGTCAAGACGGTCCCGATCGGGTATTCCAGTCGATCCATGCCGCCCACGCGTCGCACCACGGCGACGCCCTCGCCGCTCGGCGACCAATCGGCCTCTTCTACCGTCTGGAGGATCGGCCGCCGAGCGCCCCGGCCCAGTGACACGGCCAGCAGATTTCCTTCCGCCCTGCCGTAGGCTTCCAAGTGCAGGTTCATCAGCACGGCCAGATCGCCGCCGCGTGAAACCGACAAGACCTCCGCGTCCTTCAGCCCAAGCGGAGCCGATTCCGGTGATCCCGGGTTTACGGAATAGACCTGCGGCGGTCCGCCATTCCACCGCGCCGTGTAGTACACCGTGTTTCCTCCGGCGCCGAACCGTGCGGAATCGACGCGGCCCTGCTGAAAGGTGAGCGGCTGGAAGACCTCGGGCAGTGGCGGCCCGGGATGCCGCAGCAGCCGCACAGCCACTGCGCCGACCGCGGCGGCCAGAAACAGCGCCGCCGCAAGGCCCAGCACTTTTCCCCACTTCCGTTCGGTGGGAACCGATTCCGGCACTGCCTGGACGGAACTCTCCGCCCCCGGCTGGGCCGTCACGGGGGCGCTCACGGCCAGTGCCGCCCGCGTGGCCGCCACACGTTCGGAATCCCAGTCCCGTCGCAGCCGGCGCAGGTCCGCGCGCAACTCCGCTGCCGACTGATAGCGCAGTTCCCGGTCTTTTTCGAGCGCCTTTGAAAGGATCTCATCGAACCGGGCAGGCAGATCTGGATTCCTCCGGGAAGGCGGGATCGGTTCGCGTTCCAAAATCGCCTGGCGAACGGCCTCTGGCGTATTCCCCGCAAAAGGCATCTCTCCCGTGGCCATTTGATAGAGGATTGTGCCCAGGGAAAAGAGATCAGCGCGCGCGTCGGGCTGTTCCCCCCGCACTTGTTCGGGTGCCTCGCAGCCACCATCGGCTGCTGTTCCGGCAGCAAGACCGATGAGGCCAAAATCAGTCACCTGAACGTCGCCTTGCCTGGTCACGAAGACGACCGCCGGCTGCAGGCGACCGTGAACAATTCCGGCCGAGTGCGCTGCATTGAGTGCATCAACCATCTGCACGCCCAGATCGAGCAGGTCACGGAGGTCGATTGGGCGGTTTGCGAGCCGCTGGGCCAGCGATTCTCCCGCCGGAAGCGCGACCGCCCAGAATGAACGACCTTCCCACTCCCCAACCTCGTACACCGTTGCAATGTGCGGTTGATTTAGCCCCGCCATCGCACGGCCAGTTTGATGGAAATGCACTGCGGACGCCGACCCGCCCGGGACCTCTTTCGGAAGGAATTTCAGCGCGACGGTGCGACCGGAATTCGTGTCCTCGGCCTTGTAGACCGTGCCGGTTTCTCCAATCCTGGCAACAACACGATAGTGAGCGATCGCCTGTCCCGCATTTGGTTCCATCGCCTGAAGCCTGTCCTAAGGAGGGAACAAACGCTCATCGTACGGCCTTGCGAAATCGCAGTCAACGCGAGCCGGCCACGCAAATCCGCTTGGCCGCGAATGCAGGTTTCACTGGCTAAATATCGCCAAAAGGCGACATAAAGCAAACCGATTCTCCGCTCGGTCCGGGTTCCGCGAACGGCTTTCGATGGAGTGCGAGTGCGATTCGCGCAGGCGGCAGGCTTGGCCCCGGGTCGCAACAAGAAGAAGTAACTTGGCATTCGGATAGCGTCCGGCCGACTTCCGCTCTCGCGCTACGCCTCTTGCGGCCAGGCAATCGTCAGAAGAAAGGCGCTGTCCTCAAGCGCTTCCACATCGTGCGGCTCATTGCGGTTCAGCGCCAGCAGATGGCCGGTTGGCAAATCAACCGACCCCTCGGCCACATGCATCCGGACGCGGCCCTGCACCACCTGCACCGTCAATGGTCCAGCTGCGGCGTGCTCCGCCACGCGCGTCCCTGCACGAATCGCGCTCAGCAGCACGCGGAAATCCGGTCGTTTCACCAGTGTCTTGCCGCTGCGTCCTACGCGCGAGTAGCTCTGCTCGCTACGGAGCAACGCGATTTCTGCCGCCATATCGATGTGCATAGAGTTACGCTCCAGGCGCTCGCTCACCTGCTCGTGACCGGTAGTACGCTGGGCGGGCTCGAAAGGAATAGCGTGAGGTTTTTCAGTCATGTTTCCCCCTTGGCAAGAAGCCCAGAACAACAGGTCGGATGGGCGCCTGGCCAGGGCACACCCACAACCGTCGGGGGCCAGCCTCCAGATGACCGTGCGGCGAGGCCGTCAGAGAAACAGGGTGATGCGCGAACGAAGCGCGTCGGCGAGGAAGCTCGCCGTGCCCCCGAATTCCAGGTCTTCCACCAGTTCCTCGTCGCGAATCCCCATCACGTCACGTGACGTTTCGCAGGCGACCAGGCGCGTACCCATGCGCCGGGCAATCCGCATCAGTTCCTCGAGCGAGGCAACGTGCTTGTCCCTCATCATCTTCCGCATCATTCGCGAGCCGGCGCCGAAGAAATTCATTCTCGACATCGGCAGCCGGTCGCTGCTCGCCGGGGATAGAAGCGCCATCAATTTCTCGCTGAGCCGCTTCCCGGAAACCAGGCGTTTGCGCCGGAGTCCGGCAAGTCCCCAGAAGGTGAAGAACATCGAGACTTGCTGTCCCAGTGCCACCGCTCCCGTTGCAATCACAAACGCTTCGAGAATCCGGTCAAGTTCTCCCGAGAACACGACCAAGGAGACGCGGTCCTCCGGAACACGCGCTTCGAGCGCGTCGAGCCTTTCCTCCAGCATTCTCAGCCGGGTTTCCAGATCCATGGCCGGCGTCCGGTGCTGCTCGCCGGTCATTCGCAGTCGAGTGGCCATGATCGCCGCTCCTCCGCCGAAGGTCAGCTGAAAGCACGACGCCTCTGCTCGCTGCCCCTCGAGCGTCTTGGGTATAGATCTGTCTCTCTTCCGAAGCCTCAGTTTGAAGGGCAATCGGCCAAATACTGGTTTTGGCTAGCCGGCCCTCGTTAGGATTGCCTGCGCAACCGCCACGTAGCGGTCGAACGGTTGAAGACATCTCCGTGCCGAAAATCGTTACTTTCCGGCACCACCCGGTGTGCGGCTCTCACGGGATTGTCCGCGGGCACCGAGTGAAGTTCGAACTCCCTGCCGTAAGAAATCCTCATCAGGTTTGTCGCCGGTCTTGCCAGTGATTGCCGATACCGGCTGACCCGATGGGGGGCATTCTACCACCAACAGGGCGGAAAGAGTTCCACACTTTTTTCTGGCCGCCGGATGTCCCATCCACGGTTCTTAGACCGAGTTGTCGGCGCAAACTGAAGCCTTTGAGTCCCCGCTCAGCCAATTCGCACCTCAGGAAGACCTTAGGCAAATTCTCAGCTGACAAAGCGCAACGTTCTTGAGACCATTATTACTTGCTGCAAAACGCTATTACTCTATTGACAATTCCTTTCCAAACGAAATAGCATGACCGCGAATCAAGGGTGTCTTAGAGAGGGAGGATGTGTGCCGGTGCCAGGGACCGCCCGGCGTCCCAAATTCAAATCATGCATACAGTTTTTATTGTTGCAGCAAACCGCTTTTTCCGGGAATCGTTGGCCGGCTTGTTGAAGAATGCCGGAGACGTCTCCGTCCTCGGTGCCCACGAGTACTCAACACCCACCCTACAACACATCGCCGACCTGCATCCGAACATCATTGTCCTGAGTCCAGACTGGCGCGACACGGAGTTTCACGCTACACGCACTATTCGCGACGCCGTACCCAAGGCCAAGGTCTTGATGATTACCATGGACAACGATGAAGAGGTGTTTTTCAAAGCTGTGCGCGCAGGTGCGTTGGGCTATCTGCTGAAAGACGCATCCGCCGAGGAGATCGTGACGGCCGTCCGCAAGCTGAGCGAGGATTCGGTCTTCTGCCCAAACGGGCTGGAACGCGTGCTTTTCGATTACGTCGCCACAGGCTCGGCCACCCACGCGGAATTGACACAGCGCGAGCGGCAACTGATCACGTTGATCGGCCAGGGAATGACGAACAAGGAGATTGCGGCGCGCCTCCACCTTTCTGAGCAGACGGTGAAAAATCACGTTCATCGAATGCTTCGCAAGACCGGGTCGACCAGCCGCTCACGGCTCACGCAAATGGTGCAAGCCAAATCCGTCCCGAGCGCCACGGCTGACCAGTGCCATCACGCTCCGCTTTCCTGAATCCCCGCTGAGCTGAGCCCCGCAGCAACCGTCGCACTTTGCGGCCCTCTCTGCACCTGATCTGGTACTAGGTACTTTTTCCGCGCGCATTGTATCCCATTGGTACGCACGTCCTCATGCATCCCGAAGGAACCAAAATAGAGCCCCATTGAACCTTGTTTCCCGCCTTCTGCAACGCCAAAATGCCCCGCTCGAGGCAGAACCACGATTCGCCTGCTGATCGCCAACTCGACGCGTTCGCTCCGGGACATGCTCTTCGGAGCGATCCAAAAGCAGCCAGACATCGAGGTGGCCGGCGAAGTTTCTGACGCCGGCACCATCCTGGCCGCCATGGAGATGACCAATCCCGATTGCCTGGTGATCGCGCTCGAACGGAGCGGCGTTTCGTTTCCACTCTGCCGGCAATTACTTACCAGAAACACCCACGCTCGGGTTCTGGCCCTATCGGAAGCCACTCGCTTGGCGGCGCTGTGTTGGTGGTACCAGGGCAACATTCGCTGCACCTACATGGAGGCGTCACGCGAAAATCTGCTTTCGGCGCTGCGATGCGAGCTGTTCTGAGTGCGTCGGCGCTACCGGAAGCGTGCCGGCCCAAACCCGGGAGGAGATGAAGAATGGAAGGAAAGAGCAGGGCAGCAATGCTCGCCGCGATTTTGCTGATCTTGCCACCGTTTCCCAACTCCCCGGCTCCCGCGGTCATTGGAAGCATCAGCGGTAAAGGAGCGGTTCGAGTGAATGGTTTCCCGGCACCGACAGGGACGACGCTCTACAACGGCAACTGCATCGTCACGGGTCCGGGGACGGTCGCCGTGGTCCTTCTGTCGCAAGGCGGTCGTCTCGTGCTCGATGCTTCCACCTCCGTTGTGGTTTCCGTCCGTGGCCACCGATCTTCCGTGTGGCTCGAAAAGGGCTCACTGGGCGCCGTTAGCGTGGCCAAGGTGCCGGTTGTCGTCGAAGCACGAGGAGTGGCGATCAGTGCCACGAGCGGGAAAGGAACCTTCACGGTGGTTGATGAACGCGACGCGTTGAGCGTCTCCGCCCTCCACGGCAATGCCACCGTGAAGGGAGCGAATAAAACGGTGGATGTCCGCGCAGGAACGACATTGAAGGCCTCCCTGACTTCGGCACTCAGCGGGAAGAAAAAAAGCCATCTGAAGGCGGAATTGGTGGTCTCCGGTGTGGGTGCGGCAACGGCGCTCGCGGTGGCTACAAGGGAGCTTTCAGGCACGCATTCCCACAACTGCATTTCGCCCGCGCAATTGAATTGCCTTTAAGGAAAGCCATCCAGCGTTTGCCTGCGTGTGAGGGAAGAAAGTCGAGAAGCAGTGAGCAGACAGGGGAACATCGACGGGACCGATCGCCGCCGGGCTACTTGGGGCGCCCCGCTCGTAATCCTGCTCGCATGGGCGTGCGTACCTAGGGTTGCCGCCCGACAACAGATGGCCCGACGACCACAACCTGAAGCCAAACCTTCCGTCTTTCACGGCAAAACCACCCGGGATTACAACCGCAGGCTGGGGCAGTTGCTTGCCCGTTCCTCCGTCAAACGCGATTCCTCTGCGGGCGACTACCGCATCGGGCCGGAAGACTTATTGAAAGTCACCGTTTTCGGGGCGCCGGACTTGGGGGGCATTGTTCGCGTTTCCGCCGATGGCAATATTTCCCTACCGCTACCCGGCAAGATCCAAGCGACCGGACTAACCGCGACTCAACTGCAAAACGTGCTGGAGGAGTTGCTGCGCCGCACTTACATGAAACACCCTAAGGTCAGCGTCTTTGTCGAGCAGATGGAGAGTCACCCTGTCTCCGTTTTCGGCGCGGTACAAAAACCCGGCGTCTATCAGATTCGCGGCCCCGAGACGCTCATCGAAGTGCTGTCTCACGCGCATGGCCTTGCCGCTGACGCCGGCGACACCGTGATCGTGATGCGCCATGGGGGTTCGCCCACTGCTGGCGTGGGCCTGGCCGCGAAGAACCACGTCGCGGGGCAGGATTCCAGCTCAATCCGGATCCGCTTGCGTGATCTGCTCGATTCGCGCAACCCGCGCTTCAACGTCCTGGTAGATCCGGGCGACGTGGTGAAGGTGACGCGCGCGGGAATCGTCTACGTCGTCGGCGAAGTGAAAAAGCCCGGCGGCTTCCTGCTGAAGACCAACGAGAACATCTCTGTGCTGCAAGCTATCGCCCTGGCCGAGGGACTGTCGCGAACCGCCGCGGCCGGCCGCGCACGCATCATTCGCGCCGACAAGTCCTCGGGCAGACGACTCGAGATCCCGATCGATCTGAAAAAGATCCTTGCCGGCAAGGCGCCAGACCCGTTGCTGCGATCCAGAGATGTGGTGTTCGTTCCGAACAGCACCGGGAAATCGGCATTCTACCGAGGGGCCGAAGCGGCGCTTTCCATCGCCGGCGGCGTGATCGTCTACAGGAGATAAGGTGGAGGGCGACGACAGATTCCCGCTTCCCGATCCGGCATCCGGTAGTCCTGCGGCCTCTCGTCGGAGGGGCGGGCCCGACGTTTATGACCTTCCCGAACAGGAAAACGAAAACCCTCTACTGGCCTATGGAAGGATTCTGCGGAAACGCCGCTGGACCGTCATTTCCGTCCTGATCGTTATCCTCACCGTAGTGCTGATTGCAACCTCCCGGGAAAAGCCGGTCTATCGCGCAACGGCGATGATCGAAATTCAGAGGGAGGACCCCAGCATCGTCACGGTTCGGAAACTCTTCCAGCTACCCAACGTCTCGGACGAATATCTGGCCACGCAGTACAGGCTTTTGCGCAGCCGTAGCCTCGCGCGCACCGTGATCGCTAAGCTTCACCTCGACCAAACGGAGGAGTTCAATCCGCCAAGCCGCTCATGGCCCTTTACGGGAACGGTGGATGCCGGTGCGGCGAATCACCCTCTTTTCTCCACCGATCCGGCGCACGAGCAGGCAGTTCTCACCCGTTTTGAGAACCGGCTGGTTGTCCATCCGATCCGAGGAAGCCGTCTGGTCGAGTTAAGCTTCGATTCCCATAACCCCCGGCGAGCAGCACAGGTGTTAAATGCTATGACTGCAGCGTACATCCAAGGCAATCTGCGAAACCATTGGATGGCGACACAGGAAGCATCGCAATGGCTCTCCGGTCAACTGGACCAGTTGAGGCTTCGGCTCGAAAAATCGGAAGACCACCTGCAGAACTACGTGGAATCGAACGGGTTGCTCTTCCTCGAAACCGGCAACGGGAAAAATCAGGACATCGTCGAGCAACGCCTCCGCCAACTGCAGGTCGAACTGACCCAGGCTCAGGCGGACCTCTACCGGAAAGAGTCGCTCTATCGCCTGGTACAGCACGGGAACTATGGCGCACTCCCCGGAATCTTCGGCAGTCCTGGCACCCAAGCGCTAAACACCAGGCTAACCGACCTGGAAGTCCAAAAAGCCCAACTGACACCGAATTTCACCGCCAGCTACCCGAAGATGCGGGAGATTCAGAGCCAGATTGATCGCATTCGCCAAGCCATCCACCAGCAGAAAGGGCAAGCCGCCGAGCACGTAAAGGACGAATATCTCGCCGCCGCGCGACGAGAGGTGCTGGTGCGCCAAGCCTTTGAGGAGCAGGAGCGCCAAGCCAACCGCGCAACTGGGAAACTGGTCGAATACAACATCCTCGAACGAGACGTTGAAACCAACAAGCAAATCTACCAGGGGCTGCTGCAACGTTTGCGCGAGGCCGGGATCTCCGCCGGACTCAAGGCCGGCAACATCCGCGTGGTTGATGCCGCTGTTCCGCCGGTGCAACCCGTTGAGCCGCGAATTCTGCTCAGCTTGGCCATCGCTTCTCTCGTGGGTTTGACGTTCGGCGTCGGTCTCGCCCTCCTCCAGGAACGCATGGACAATTCCCTAAAGACTCTGGCGGATGTTGAGACCTTCCTGCAAGTACCGGCCCTGGCGCTGATTCCTTCCCGACGATCGCTGCTGTCTGAAAACAACAGCCATCGAGGATTGTTTCTTGCAAACACGCTCCGCACGGCAGATCCGTTCGTTGCCGCATCATGGAAGAAAGCCAATCACAAGGGCTGGTTCCGCATCGACTCGGAACTGCTGGAGCACTCTGCGCTGTCCGAGGCGTTTCGGAACTTGCGTACATCTGTTCTGCTCTCCACAGCGGCGCGGCCCCCGCGCTCGCTCGCAATCCTCAGCTCCGAACCCGGAGAGGGCAAGACGACAGTTTGTGGCAATCTGGCAATTTCGCTGGCCCAACTCGGCAAGCGCGTCCTGGTTGTGGAGGCCGACATGCGCAAGCCTTGCCTCGATTCCTTTTTCCACTTATCCGCTGAACAAGGGTTGGCCCATTGGCTGGCAGGAGACAAACCATGGCAAACCCTCGTGCAGCGCTCAGGAGCGGACGGGCTGGACTGTCTAGTGTGCGGACCGGTGCCGCCGAATCCGAGCGAATTGCTCTCTTCCGAGCGAATGCAGGCGCTTGTTGACGAGGCGCTCGTCGAATACGACTTCGTTCTGATCGATTCGCCCCCGCTGCTCAGCGTGGCGGACGGCCGAATCCTTGGCACGATGACCGAGGGAAGCATTCTGGTGGCAAAGGGCGGAGCCACCCCGCGCGAACTTGTGCAGCGCGCGCGCCTTTATCTTTCCGAAGTTGGCGCCCGGCTGATCGGGGTGGTGCTCAACGATGTCGACCTGCGGCGCGATGGCTACGGCTATCCGCATTATGCAAGCTATCGCGAGAACGACGAGAAACGCCGTCCGGGAATCAACGCGTAAAGCGGAAATTTCCACAATGGCGGCTCAACGCTTCGACGGGTAACGAAAAGCGTTTACCCGAAACGAAACGACCATAAGTGACTTGCCTGCAGTCAACTAGGACCGCCCCACTCTGTGGGTGACGGGGCGAAGCTGTAGGCGCACACATTGAGGTGGCAGCTGAAATGAAGGCAACGAGTCTTCCCGGCGGAACAACGTCGCACTTGCTCGAGTGCACAAGCGATTGCTTCGCCCCTCGCTGGTATGCCGCCTACACCTGCGCCAACCACGAAAAGCGCGTCAGCCACCAGTTGCGTTCGCGGGGCGTCGAGCATTTCCTTCCGTTGTACACGGCGGTTCATCGTTGGAAGGACCGCCGCGTGCGACTCGATCTCCCTCTGTTCCCCGGTTACATCTTTGTCCGCCTGCCGCTAACCGAGCGACTCCGCGCACTAGAAGTTCCCGGTATCGCCCGTTTAGTCGGTTTCGGCGACCGTCCCGTCGCGCTACCGGCGCTGGAGATCGACGCGCTGCGAAGCGGACTCTCCGGCTCCCTGAGCGCCCAGCCGCACCCTTTTCTCACCGTCGGCCACCGCGTACGCATCTCAAACGGCCCGCTGGCCGGTATGGAAGGAATCCTGCTGCGAAAAAAAGGCAATTTCCGCCTTGTGCTTTCCCTCGATTTGATCCGGCGATCGATCGTAGTGGAAGCCGATGCCGCTGACCTGGCGCCGCTTCCGGAACCATGCCGCCGCGGCACCGCTTGAATTCACACCGCAATCCTCTGCAGTTTTTCCGCGGGGAATCTGAAACGGCCAGCGGAATTCCCTGGAGAAGAAGATCCTGAACGCTCTACAACCCCGCTCGGTTTTCGCAACGAGCATGGAAACCCTCGCGCCCCCGGCCGTCGCTTCGGACTGCACGGCAAGTGCAGCTAGTGTGCATGCACGTGAAGCGGTCGGCCGCCGCTACGCGAAAGCGGCGCTGCACACGGGAGCCGCTGGTGTGGCCAGCCGGGCGCTCGGGGGACTGGCGCCGATCATACTGGCTCGTTACCTGGGACCCGCCCAATATGGCGTCTACACGCTCATCCTCTCGCTGGTCGGCATCGTCGCCGGCGTGGCCCACCTGGGACAGAACACCGCTCTTCAAAAGTTTCTGCCCGAATATTTCGTCAAAGACCCGGCCCGCGGCGGCATGATTTTGGCCGACACGATGGTGCTCGTTTCCGGAATCCTAGCCATCGTCTGCACAGCCTTCTATTTCCTCTCCAACTGGATGGCCTCGGCCGTCTATCATCAGGCAGCGCTCGCTCCCGTCTTTCGCTTTTCCGCTCTGCTCGTTTTCTTTCTCTCGCTATTCAACCTGGCTTCGAGCGCCGTGGCCGGCTTGCAGGATTTCACGTCCTACGTCAAGGCCATGGTGATCCGCAGCACCGGATTTCTCGCCTTGGCGTGGGCTGGCGTCATTGTGTTCGGCCTCTATGGGGCGCTCGGAGGCCAGCTGCTTGCTGCCGTACTTGGCTTGGCTTTCCTCCTCACCGCCGGGGCAGAGGCAACCCGACGCCGATTTTCCGGTATGGTCCGGCCGGCTTTCTCTCGCTCCGTTCTGGCCGAAATCTTCTCGTTTTCCTTTCCTGCGTTCCTCTCCGGCGTGCTCGTCGCTCCGGCTTACTGGTGGGCCAATACACTGCTGGCCCGCGATTCCAGCTTCACTCAAGTTGGCTTGTTCGGCGTCGCCTTCGCACTGGCTCAACTCATTTTGGTAATTCCCTCGAGCCTCTCAATTCCAGCCGTCAGTTTCCTCTCGGAGACGTACGCCTATGCCGAAACGGGGAATTTTTGCAAGCTCGTCGGCGTCAACGTTCGGCTGATCTGGGCCCTCACCCTGCCGCTAGCGCTCGGCTGCGCACTGTTCGCTCCGTGGATCGTGGAGCTCGCCTTCGGTGCGGCCTATTTTCCGGCGACATCACTGGTTCCGTGGATGTGCTTTGCCGCTCTGCTGATGGCGATCAACAGTGTGATTGGAAACGCCATCGCCGGCTCCGGCCGCATGTGGCATGGATTGGCTATCAACGTGTTCTGGCTTGCTCTTTTCGTGATCGCCGGCGTTTTTCTGGTGCCTGGCCACGGGGCCGAAGGTTTGGCAGTCGCCTTCGTGGTTTCCTATCTCGCCCTCACTACCGGGATCTGCGTCTACAGCCGAGTCGTCCTGAACGTCCGATATGAAAAGGTGGGCCTGCTAGCGGTGCTGACAATCGCGTCACTCGTTCTGGGATCGAGGCTACTGGCTGCTTCCTGCGACCCACTCACCGCATCAGCCTCCGCCCTGCTGATCCTTGCACTCGCTGTAGCGGAATGGAAGTGGGCACTCGAGCCGCCAGAGCGATCTTTCCTCAGGAGCCTGCTGGCGTGGCTTTGAAGTGCACATTTTTCAGACAGCGGGGATCCCGCCAGCGGGTCATGGCCAGCGGTCGTGGGATGGGCCGCACCTCGTGCGTAGAGGTCGCCTACCTCTGGCCGCACCACATCGTCTCAGACCGCAGCGCCACCATTTTCCAGAGGCCCATCGGCCTGACCAAACAATTCGCCGTCCATTTGCTAACGAGGGCGGAAAGCCAGATCCCCCCGGCGATAGAAACTCACATCTCGCTGCACCGAGCACCCACAGGCCGCGCGGCTTCTTCCCAATTGCGCTATCTGCTCTTCTCCCTGCGCTGGCTCGCACGTCACCGCTCGCATCTCGACGCTGTGTATACGAGCGACGGAGCAACAATTTTCTGCGGCTGGGTCGCCCAGAGATTTCTGCGTATACGCTGGCTCGCCGAATTCTGGGATCACCCTTACCTCGAACGGAACTACGCCTGGCAGAACGGGCGTCGTCCCGCTGCGCTCTGGTACCACCTGCGTTCGCTCATCGCCAACCGTCTCGTACGCCGAGCCACGGCAATTGTATGTACGGGAAACGCCGGCATGCTCCGGGGTCTGCGCATCGCCCCCAACAAGCTCGTAGTTTCACCGAATGGCGCCGACCCTGCCCTTTTCCGTCCCGCCAGGCCAGTTCGGCGAACGGGGAAGCTCGAAGTCGTTTACGTTGGATGGATTGGCCGGGCACGCGGGACCAAGCTGATGTTCGATGCGATGGAGCGCCTCCAATGGGCGAATGCCTCCGTCCGTCTCACCCTGGTCGGACCGATCATCCCTCGCGACCGGCAGTGGGTCCTCTACCTGCAGCGGCGACTCGCCAACTCCGTTTTGCTGACAGGACGACTACCGCACCCGGAAGTCGTGTCGATCCTAAAGCGAAGCGTCGTCGGCCTCTACCCCTTTCCGGCCACGGAAGAACTCGAATTCATCCACCCCATCAAGGTCTGCGAGTACATGGCCATGGGCGTCGTCCCTGTCTGCACAGACCTCACGGGTGTGCGCGACCTGCTCCGCGACGGCGTGGACGGATTCCTTCTGAAATCGGCCGATGCCAGTGCCCTGGCCGCCTTCCTGCACCTGGCAGCTTCGGATCGCAACCTGATCGAGAAAATGAGCGCCAACGCGAGAACGCGCGCCTACCAATTCCGTTGGGACCGGATTCATACCCGATTGAACGCACAACTGGCCGCTCGGCTTGGCGTGGCGGCATGCTCTGACACGCTCGTTTGCGGGAACCCGTAGACGCACGCGCCGAGACGTTTTCCACTCACGAATAGAGTTCTGAGCTGAACATGATGAAGAAGCCCTTGCGTACACGTCGGTGGGCGGCCCTCTTCACGGGCATCTCGCTTGCCGGTGCAGCGATTTCATTCTTCGCCGCCAGCGCGTCCGACCGTGACGTGCAAATAGCGGCGGCTGCCGTCTTGCTTTTAGTCATCGGCGGGGCGGTGACGGCCGACGCGTTGATGGGCCGGTTCCGCTTGTCGAACGTGAAATACTTCATCCTCTTCGCCTTCGCGCTATTCCTGAGCGGGGGCATGATTGTCGATGCCCAACGCTTCGACTTCACCATCAACCCCGCTGCAATCCTTTTTACCTTTGCCGCGCTGATTTGCCTCCTTTGCGGATTCGCCGTTTCCACGCGTGGCTCATCTCCGCGGCGGAGCAACATGCACCCGACTTTTCCGCTCACCGGCCAACAGATGTTCGCCCTCACTCTCATCTTCTTCGGCCTTGGATTCTTTTTCGTCTTCCTCGAATGGCACCTCTACGGACAATTGCAGAGCTATGCGGGTACATTCACCGCTGCGGGCGCCACGCCACAACGCGTGATGCCCTACGTGCAAACGTTCACCCAGTTTCTGATGCCCGCGGTAATTCTGACGTTCATCCAGCTTCGCCGTGGCACAGCCCTGTTCCGCCGTGCGGTGCTGCTCTTCCTGCTGGCCGGGGCCGTCGCTTGGTATCTCGTCTGGGGAGCCAGGGGCAATTTCCTATGGATCGCCATCGCGTTCGTGCTGGTGTGGGTGGAAATCAGCAGAGAACGTGGAAAGAAGCAGCTCGAATTCAAACCCGCTGTCGTTGTCGCGCTATCCTTCTGCGCCATCCTCACTCTCGGCGTAGTCCGAACCACCTGGGACATCCGTCGGGCCGAAGCGGCCGGACTCGAAGGCGTCTGGGAACAGGCTCGGCACAGCCTCGACACCTATCACCAACTGGTTCGCACGCTCGGCTATTTCCCCGCCCGCGCCGGCTACCTCTACGGCTATTCGTTCTATGGCGTGGTCGCTAATCCTTTCCCGCGTTCGCTCTGGCCCAGCAAGCCGATCGGAGTAGGAAAGCTTGCGAGCATCCTCTACGATGGCAATCCAGCCAATTCGATTGGCCTTTCGCTGCCGGGTGAACTGTTTGCGAACTTCGGCTATGCTGGCGCGCTGCTGGGCATGTTCCTCTTCGGCGTTCTCGCCGCTCGAATCGATTTCTGGTACCTGAACCAGCGAGGAGACCCTGCAGCCCTGACCGTGTATCTGATGGCCCTAGCCTGTCTGATGACCGAGATTCGCGGAGACATCCTCGACGCGACCGCCCCCGCGCTCTACACCCTCCTTCCCACCGTCGTCTGTTTCGCCATTGTCGCGGCAACGAACAAGCGTTGCTCTTCCGGCATTCCGCGCACCGCACGGGCGAGGAGCGTCGCATGAAGTTTGTGGTTGAGGCGCTGGGGCTGAAAGTCGGGGGCGGAAAACAGCTGGCGCTAAATCTGATGACGCAGCTTGCGGAAAACCGGCGTCACGAGTTCCTCTTCCTCGTTCCCGATCTGCCCGACTACGTGCAGCTGGAGACAACCGCAGCCCGTTGCATCGTTTTCCATCCGCGCTTCGGGCTCGGCGGCAGGAACCACCTGCTGAACCGCACCGTGATCGAGATCTGCCTTCGCGAGCGGGCCAACGCACTACTCTGCCTGGGCAATTTCCCGCCGCGCGTCGTTCCTTGCCCCACCGTGGTGCTCCTGCAAAACGCATGGATCGTCTGCCGTGACCACACTGCCGAGCGCCGGCAAACGCTGAGGGAAAAGCTCGTCGTCCGCTACGGTCGGCGGCTCTACCGCAACCTGCCCGCGCGAACGTGCGTGATAACGCAAACGACAGTCATGCGTGACCACCTGCACAAAGCATTCGGCTTCGATCCCCGGCTGGTCGCTGTGATTCCCAATGCGATCTCGTTTCCCGAGGAGCCGCAGGCTTCACCACTCCGCCTGGCCACGAACGAGGCCCCTCGGCCGTTCTCGTTTCTTTGCTTGGCCCGCTATTACGCGCACAAGAACATCGAAATCCTACTTGATGCCATGGAGCATTTGCCGCGGCAGACGAGCAAGCCCGCACGATGTCTCCTGACGATCGCCGCCGATCAGCACCCGGGAGCGGCGCGGTTGCTGCGACAATTGGCGGCTCGGCGCCTCGAGGACAGAGTTATCAATCTCGGTCCGCTCTCCGGCAAGCGGCTCACGGAAGCCTACCGCGGTGCCGATGCGTTGATTCTCCCCACTCTGTTGGAATCCCACTCCCGCACCTATCTCGAGGCGATGCACTTCTCGATCCCCATTGCCACCAGCGATCGCGACTTCGCCCGTCACACCTGCCGCGATGCCGCCCTCTACTTCGAGCCACTCGACGCCCGAGCCGTTGCCGTCGCCATGGCTCGACTCATGGACAAAGCCGCACTGCGCCACCACCTCATCCGCAGCGGCAGCAAAATCCTGTCTCAGTCGCCTAGCTGGGAAGAGATTGCCAATCGGTTCACCGAAACATTGGAGCAAGCCGCGCGAGGCGAGTGGAATACCGCGCAGGATGCCGCCGCGGCCGACGCACCGGCACACTCCGAGGCCGTCTGAATGCCATTGTCCTTCACCAGCGAGGTCGTGCCGTGTGCGGCATAGCCGGCATCGCAGGAAAACACAGTGCGCAGTCCATCGCCGTGATGACGCGCACGTTGGCGCATCGCGGTCCCGACGCCGAGGGTTTCTATTTCTCTGATCAAGTGGCCCTCGGTCACCGCCGCCTGAGCGTCATCGACCTCAAAGCCGGCCACCAGCCGATGACCACTCCTGACTACAGGCACACCATCGTGTTCAATGGCGAAATCTACAATTTCGCCGAGTTGCGCCGTCGGCTGGAATCCCTTGGTGTGCGCTTCCGGACGCATTCCGATACCGAAGTCCTGCTCCACGCCTACGCCTCCTGGGGTCGGGAAGCTCTTTCGGAATTGCGCGGCATGTTCGCCTTCGCCGTGTGGGACGCCCGCGAGCGCCGGCTCTTTCTCGCACGAGACCGGCTGGGGCTGAAACCCATGTACTTCGCCGAGGCGACAGGCTCGTTCCTGTTCGCTTCCGAGATGAAGGGCCTGCTCGCACATCACGCGATTGCGCCACAACTCGATCCGCGCTCGCTCGACGATTTCCTGACCTACCTTTACGTCCCCGCTCCAGCAACCATCTTCCGCGGCATTCATGAACTGCCGCCCGGCCATTGCCTGGAATGGCACAAGGGACGCTTTCGCGTCGAACGCTACTGGGACGTGACCTTCAGCCCGCACTACCGTCCGCTTCACCACCACCAGGAAGAGACGCGGGCATTGCTGACTGAATCGATTCATTCGCATCTCGCCAGTGACGTCCCTCTCGGCGTGTTCCTGAGCGGAGGACTTGATTCGAGCATCGTCACCGCCATCGCGGCCCGTGCGCAGAATTCACCGGTTCAAGCGTTCACCCTGGGATTTCATGACGGCGAGAGTCGCTACAGCGAATGGAAATACGCAAGAGCGGTGGGCGAGGCCGTCGGGGCGCGCGCCCGTGAACTGTGCGTTCCCGCCCATTCGGTCGATCTGCTGAAGGCCGTCACACTCCATTTCGACGAACCCTTCGGCAATCCCACGGCGCTACTGATCTACCAGCTCTCGGAAATGGCACGAAGGTACGTGAAGGTTGCGCTGGTCGGCGACGGTGGCGATGAAGTCTTCCTCGGCTATCCGCGCTATCGGGGGGTGCTGCTGGCCCAGCGCTACCATAGAGCACCGCGCTTCCTCCGTTATTTCGCGGCAGCCATGGCCGAGCACCTGCCCGAACCCGGCAACGGCAACCATCTCCCACGCCGGGTGCGGGAATTCGCCGCTGGCTGTTGCCTTTCGCCCGAGCGCATGTATCTCGACTGGATTTCCTATTTCTCCAAAGACCTTCGCCGCAGACTCTATTCTCCCGAACTGGTCCGTGCCGTGGGCAATTACGATTCCTCCCACTTCGTGATGGATCTGTTCCACTGCTCGGGCACGCCAGACATCATCGACCGCGTCAACTACGTCGACCTCCACTCTTTCCTGCCATTCAACGTGCTGCGCTACGCTGATCGCATGAGCATGGCCCATGGTCTCGAGCTTCGCGCTCCGTTCACAGACCACCGGCTGATCGAGCACATGGCCCGCGTCCCTTGGTGCCACAAGCTGCGCCCGCGTCAGACCAAAGCGCTCCTACGCCACATCGCGGCAGGATTGGTGCCGGAAAAGATCCTCACTCGTCGAAAAATTGGTCTCAACCCTCCGATGGGTCTGTGGCTGCGCGGTCAGCTTCGGCCTCTGCTGCACGAATATCTCTCGCCCCGGCAAATCCGCCATCGTGGCTATTTCCAGCCGGAAGTCGTCGAAGAACTGGTCCGCGACCACCTCCACGGACGGCGCGACTATTCACTCCACCTGTGGGCACTGATCTCTTTCGAACAATGGCATCGCCAATACTTGAGTTAGAAATCAAGCGCGAAAGAAGTGCTGACGGCCCTATCGATCTGCCGGAATTCGCGCCACTGTCGAACTCCCCTTCCCTGGGGACTTACTGGAGGACGCTCAGCCATCTACGTCGCTCGCAGATTGCGGCTCTCGCTAGGAACCGCCTCGTGCACCGCTTGCCTTTTCGCCAAACGGCCGCCCCGAGGAGACTTGTTCATCTCCGTCCGCTTCCTGGTGCCGCGGCATTTCCCGAATGGCGACCGGACGAAGCACGCCGAATGCTTGAAAACGGCGAATTCTGCTTCCTCCATGCCGCGAGTGAACATGGCAAAGCCGCTCAGTGGTCCGGTCACGGATGGCCGCTCCTTTGGGCATATCATCTCCACTACTGCGATTTCCTCAACGTGGATCTCACCCACGATTCCAATTACAACCTGCTCGCGCGTGCGACGAGCCTCATGCTCGATTGGTGTCAGCGCAACCCCCCCGGCAACCGGATTGGCTGGGAGCCCTATCCCCTCTCGCTCCGTATCGTCAATTGGCTCAAATTCCTCGTCCGCAACATCTCCCGTCTTGAAGCTGTCGGCAAGGGACACACCGTAAGCCAAATCCTGCTCAGCCTTTGCGAGCAGACAAAATGGCTCGAGCGGCGGTTGGAATTTCATCTCCGAGGCAATCACCTGTTGAAAAATGCCAAGGCGCTGCTCTTCGCCGGCACATTGCTCGAAACCCGCGAAAGCGGCCACTGGCGGAAAACGGGCTCACAGTTGCTCCGAAAACAACTCGCTGTGCAAATCCTGACGGATGGCGGGCATTTCGAACGCTCCCCGATGTACCACGCCCAATCGTTTGAAGACCTCCTCGATCTCCTAACCCTCTACGCAGCCTTCCGGCCGCTCGTTCCTCTTCGCCATCGGCTTTCGGAAATGTCCGCAGCAATGGCCGGCTTCCTCCGAACCATACTGCACCCAGACAGCGAAATCCCTCTGTTCAACGACTCCACATTCGGTGACGCACGCCCGGCGACTGAACTGCTCGCGCGAGCAGAGCCTTTTTCTTCTTTGGCTGGAACGGAAGATCGCGAGATCCAGGTCTTGCCGCAAACCGGCTTCGGTGTGCTTCGCGACTCCTCATCGCGCAGCAGCCTGATTTTCGATTGCGGGCCGATCGGGCCGGATGAGCAACCGGGCCACGGCCATTGCGATGCACTCAGCTACGAGCTCTCCCTGAACGGAGAGCGCGTGGTCGTCGATACCGGCGTCAGCACCTATGAAGCCGGGCCCGTGCGCCACTACGAGAGGTCCACTGCCGCCCACAACACGGTTCGCGTCGACGGCGAGGAACAGGCGGAAATCTGGGCCGCTTTCCGTATCGGCAGGCGTTACAGCACCTGTCCGCTCAAAAGCGGCAGCGCCCAACGATTCTCTTTCCTGAGCGGCGAGCACGATGGCTACCGGCGACTGGGCGTGATTCACTCCCGGCAGATCGTTCGCGGCGCCGGGGATCTCTGGATCGTCGCCGACCATCTTCGCGGAGCGGGAACGCACCGGACCGAATCTTTCATTCATTTTCATCCGGCCATCCGCGTCGAGCCATGTGGTCTCGGCGAAGATCCTGTCCCGGGCGGCTGGCGGAAACGCGTGGTGCTAACCACCACTCGACGCCGGTATTTTCTCATCTCGCCAACGGTCGGATCTTTCGCCATTAAACAAGCCTGGTACTCCCCGGAATTCGGCCGGCGAGAAAAACAGTGCGTCGGCTTTTGGGTCTGGGAGGGGCGCCTGCCCGTGTGTCTATGCTATGCCTTTCTTCCTGCCGATCGGCCGCTTCCCGAAATATCGCTTTCATCCGTAGGAAATGCACTTCGGATCGGCAACACAATTGTCCCGCTGTGCTGAAGCCTTCGTTGTGAACATTCTCTACATCTCGCAGTACTTTCCGCCGGAGGTCTGCGCTCCCGCCGTACGCGTAAGGGACTTCTCTCGCGAATGGGTACGCGCTGGCCACGCTGTCCGCGTTCTCACAGGCTTTCCCAATCATCCCGACGGGACACTCGATCCACGCTATCGCCTGCGATGGTTGCAAGGCTTCAGCCGCGAGACCCGCGAATGCGTCGAGGTCTGCAGAACGTGGCTCGTGCCCGCCGCCAATCGCGGATTCTGGGGACGAGCCGCCAACTACGCCTCCTTCGCCATGTCCGCAAGCATCGCCGGGCCTCTTGTGGCGCCACGCCACGGGGTCGTCATCGCCACCTCGCCCCAGCTTCTCGTCGGTGCGGCCGGCTATCTGACGGCTCGCAGCCGAGGTTTGCCGTTCGTCTTCGAGGTGCGGGATCTGTGGCCGCAGTCCATCGAGGCCGTCGGCGCCATGGCAAACCGTTCCCGGCTCTACCGCAACCTCGACCGGCTGGCCCGTTTCCTCTACGCCCGCGCTGACCGGATCGTTGTAGACGGCGAGGCCAAGCGTTCGCAACTGATCGCCTTGGGCGTTCCCCCGCAAAAGACTGCCGTTATCCCCAACGGCGTGCCTCCTGATTTCGGCTTCGAACCGGATTCTCCGGCAGCAGCGTCAGCCCGATGCAGGATCCGAAAACAGTGGGGACTCGATCGCCGATTCGTCGCCGCCTACGTCGGCACCCTCGGCATGGCCCACGGACTGGAGACTGTGCTGCTAGCCGCCGATCGCCTGCGCCACGTGCCGGACGTCGTATTCCTGTTGATCGGCGAAGGAGCCGAAGGCGCGCGCCTGCGCTCGAAAAGCGCAGAGCTTCGAATGGAAAACGTCCGCTTCCGCGGAAAAGTGCAGCACGATGATGTTGCCGCCTGCCTAGCCGCCGCCGACGTCTGCCTGGTGCCTCTGCGGAAAAAGGAAGTCTTCAAGACGGCAATCCCTTCCAAGATGTTTGAGGCCATGGCCGCAGCCCGCCCCGTGATTCTGGGGGTCGAAGGTGAAGCCCGCGACATTCTCGCTGCAGCCGATGCCGGCATCGCCGTGCCACCGGAGGATCCGATC
Source organism: Candidatus Acidiferrales bacterium (assembly GCA_046704165.1). Taxonomy (GTDB): domain Bacteria; phylum Acidobacteriota; class Terriglobia; order Acidiferrales; family UBA7541; genus JAKASX01. The sequence continues at coordinate 43,909 of JBJKSI010000117.1, read as the reverse complement.
GCACTAGCTGCAGCAATTCTGCGACTCCAGAGCGACGCGACGCTCGCCCGAAGGCTTGGTGCGGCTGGCCGACGCGCCGTCACTCGGAAATTCTCACGCCGCGTGCAGGCTGCGACGTACCTCGAATTGCTGCACGAACTGGATTGCCGACGCACAACTCAAGTGCAGGCACAGACAGTCTCCGTGGGCCGGTACCGCGCATCAGCTCTTTCCCAATTCAGCGGCGGGAAAAAATCGTGAAATTCTACCTCATCAGCTTTCTCTTCGCGGCGCTCTGCAGTTGGCAACTTACTCCTTTGCTCACTCGCTTGGGTCATCGCCTGCACGCTTACGGGCGCGGCCGGGTGCATCGTGAGTTCGTTCCCATCCCCCGTCTCGGTGGGATTGCGATTTTCGCCGTATTGCTCACCACTCTAATGCTCTTCCTCGCCGCCTCGCCTGGCGCACGCATCTCGCTTGCGGTTCACTGGAGGAATGCGGCGATGTTCCTCCTTCCAGCCGCGATGGTCCTCCTGCTCGGCGTCTTCGACGACCTACGAGGAACCCGGCCCTGGCCCAAGCTACTGATCGAAACCGCTGCGGCAGCCATCGCATGGCAAGCTGGCGTACGCATCCTCTCGGTGCCACTACTGGGCATACCGATTCGCACCGCAGCACTCAGCTTCCTGCTCACCGTCTTCTGGCTGGTCACGGTGACGAATGCCTTCAACCTGATCGACGGTCTCGACGGGCTGGCGACAGGTGTCGCGTTCTTCGTGGCCGTCTCCCTCTTCCTCGTCTCGGTGATGCAAGCAAGCCCGTGGCTCGCCGTTTTGTCCATCACGCTTGCCGGAGCACTGCTCGGGTTCCTCCGTTTCAATTTTTCGCCGGCGAAGATTTTCCTCGGCGACTGCGGCAGCCTTTTCCTGGGCTTCGTGCTGGCTATGCTCGCCTCGCGCGCCTCACTGAAAAGCCCTGCTTTGGTGGCGATCGCCGTCCCGTACGTCGCCTTCGGCCTGCCGCTTTTCGACACTTCACTCGCCGTCATCCGCCGCTTCCTCAGTGGTCAGCGCGTGTTCCAACCCGATTGCGATCATATCCACCATCGCCTGCTCGACCGAAACTTCACGCCGCGCTCGGCTGTTCTGTTCCTCTATGCGATCACTGCTTTCTTTTGCCTCGGCTCGCTGCTGATCCTGCGCTTCACCGGAAGCCTCGCGCTTCTGCTGGCGTTGATGGCCAGCATTACCGTTTGGTTTCTGTTCGACCAGCTTCGCTACGAGGAACTGACTGCGCTCGGTGCCTGCGCCGCACGAGTCTGCCGCAACGCCCGGCGCACGCTCGAAGGCGAAATCCGCGCGCGCAAATCCGCACGGCAGATCGAAGCCGCGGTGACACTGGAAGCGGCCTGGGAACTGCTGATCGAATCCTTTGCCGGCGATTTCGACGAAATCTCCTTCCGTCTGGCGGAACCCTCCACGCGTCCAGCACCCTTCTTGCCTCCCTACCAGCGCAACGACGGACGTCCCGCCGAAACCGCTTGGAGCGTCTCCATCCCTCTCCTCGCCGGAGAAAACCCAATTGGCGAACTTCGCCTGTGCGGTGCGGTCTTCCGTACCACGCAGGTCTTTTCGCTTTCCTCTCTGCGCACGACCGTGCTGCCGGCATTTGAAACGCAGCTCACGCGCCGCTATCGGATCGGGCAGCCGCCCTTGTTTTCCACGCGCGTCCTGCCACGCGTTCGGCAAAGGCGCATTCGCATCGTTTCCATCAAACAAAGGAAAAAAGCATGAAGCAACTTCTTCAAGACATGTCTTCACAATCCCCGCGTATCGAAGAGTTGCCCGCGCCCCGCTGCCTTCCTGGCAGAGTGCTGGTACGAAACGTGGTTTCGCTGATCAGCAGTGGTACCGAACGGGCTTCGGTTCGCCTCGCCGGCAAATCGCTCCTCGGCAAAGCTGCCGACCGGCCGGACCTCGTCCGTCAGGTGTTCGAGCGCCTGCGCCGCGATGGGCCGGTCGAAGTCTTCTCCGCTGTCCGCGCCCGCCTCGACGCCGATCTGCCGCTCGGCTACAGCTCCGCCGGGGTCGTACTCGAAGTCGGTCCGGGCGCCGAAGAGTTCACCATCGGGGATCGCGTCGCTTGCGCCGGCGCCGGCCATGCCAGTCACGCGGAAACGATCGTCGTGCCCAGACATCTCTGCGCGAAAGTGCCGGGGGGAGTCGATTTCGAATCTGCGACCGCCGCGGCCGTAGGCGCCATCGCCCTCCAGGGCGTGCGCCTTGCCGAAGCGAGAATCGGAGAGCATGTCGCCGTGATCGGCTTGGGGCTCATCGGGTTGCTGACCGTGCAAATTCTCAAGGCCGCCGGCTGCGCTGTCTGGGGAATTGACCCCGATCCCGAACGCATTCGGCTAGCCACGGAATTCGGTGCCGATTTTGCCCGCGAAAACCGAGATGTTGATGCCGGCCCCTGGAACCACTCTTGCGGCGCAGGGAAAGGAGCCGATGCGGTGATCGTGACTGCCGCAACGCGATCCTCCGAGCCGGTGGAGTTGGCTGGGCGACTTGCCCGCGAACGCGGCGTGATCGTAATCGTTGGCGACGTCCGCGTCGACGTGCCGCGCGAGACCTATTACAAGAAAGAGCTGCTGCTTCGCTATTCGCGCTCCTACGGACCCGGCCGCTACGATCCCGCCTACGAGGAATCCGGCATGGACTATCCCTACGGCTTCGTTCGCTGGACGGAAAGGAGAAATCTGGAGGCGTTCCTCGAACTTGCCGCCGAACGCAAGGTTCGCGTGACTCCTCTGATCACACATCGGTTTCCCCTGGCCCAGGCGCCTGCCGCATACCGGCTGCTTTCGGGTCGGACGCGGCAAAGTCACCTCGGCATCGTGCTCCATTACCCTACTGATTCGTCTCCAGATGTGCGTGTCATGGTCGGGACCGCCAAGCCACCGACGTCAACTCGCAGCGGCAACTCGCTCTCACGGCCAGTCCGCGTGGGATGGATCGGTGCGGGTCTTTTCAGCCGAGCGCAACTGTTGCCACAGCTGCGGAAACTCCACCGTGTTGAGTGCGTGGGGCTCGCCAACGCCGGTGGCGTCTCGGCACGAAGAGCCGCGCGCCGCTGCGGCTTCCGCTACTGCTCCACCGATGCCGCCGAAATCCTGGCCGATCCCGAGATCGACGCCGTCTTCATCGCGACGCGCCACCACCTCCACGCGGACATGGTCGTTGCCGCGCTCCAGAGCGGCAAGCACGTCTTCGTCGAAAAGCCGCTATGCGTCAACGAAGAGGAACTCGAGCACATCGCACGTGTCTACCGCGCCGCCGGTCGCTTGCTTCTCACCGGCTTCAACCGCCGCTTTTCGCCCTTCGCGCTCGAATGCAAGAAATTTTTTGAGGGCCGCACCACCCCACTTTCTCTGCTATACCACGTGAACGCGGGCCGTCCGCCCAGCCATCACTGGGTCCTCGACCCACGCCAGGGACACGGCCGGATCATCGGTGAGGTTTGCCATTTCGTCGACCTGATCCAATTCCTCACCAACTCCTCGCCGGTCTCTGCACAGGCATGGCGTGCCGGAATCGGCCCGGAAGCGGATCTGCACGTTCATCTCTCTATTGCCGACGGCTCTCAGGCTGAGATCGCCTACCTCAGCTCGGCCGCACGCGATGTGCCCAAGGAACGCCTGGAGATTTCCGCCGAAGGCCGCACGGCAATCTGTGAGGATTTCCGCAAGTGGCGGTTTCACCTCGGCGGACGGCGCCGCACGGTGCGTCTGCTGCGTCGCGACAAGGGCCATCGCGGGGAATTGCGCGCCTTCATCCAGGCAGTGGCTGAAGGCGGCAAACCCCTGATCTCTTTCGATAGCATCCGAGTAACCACGCTCACCACATTCCGCATCCGCGAGTCCCTTTCCACAGGAACGTCTCTCCCCGTGGATGCTGCACAAATGCTCGACTGACGCCGAACAGCCCAAAAACCAAACCTGTAGGAGCCTTCACAAATGAAGATTCTCAACGTCGTTGGCGCGCGGCCAAATTTCGTCAAGATCGCTCCGCTGCTTGCCGAAATGCGCGGCCGCCCCGGCATCGAGCCGCTGCTTGTTCATACCGGCCAGCATTCCGATTCTCGAATGAGCGCCTCATTCTTTCGCGACCTGGAAATCACGGCGCCCGATTTTCATCTGGCGGTTAGTCCCTGCGATCCTCAGCGGCAAACGGCGGAAATCTCTCGCCGCATCGAGCCCATCCTCCGCACTGTGCGCCCCGAACTCGTGGTCGTTGTCGGCGACGTCACTTCGACCTTGGCGGCTGCGCTCACCGCCGCCCGCCTCGGCATCCCCGTCGCCCATGTCGAAGCCGGCCTGCGCAGTTTCGACCGCTCCATGCCCGAAGAGCTTAATCGCTCGCTCACGGACGCGGTGTCCAGTTTTCTGTTCGCCAGCGAACCGAGCGCTGTCCGCAATCTGTTGCGCGAAGGACGTTCCGCCAACCGAATCCATTTGGTGGGCAACGTGATGATCGACACGCTGAAGCGTTCTCTCCCGCGCGCCCGCCGCGCGTGCACTCTGGTAAAACTGGGTCTCGCCCCCGCTCCCGGCATGCCCCCGAGCGTCCCATACGCCGTATTGACACTGCACCGGCAGGGTCTGGTCGATCGGCCGGTCCTCCTTTCCAGAGTCTGGACCGCCATCGAAGCCGTCGCACGTCAGATTCCCGTCGTCTTTCCCGTTCACCCGCGAACGCAGCAGCGCCTTTCCCAAGCGCGACTCGCTCCTCCGCCTGGCAGGCGCCTCGCGAACGACGGCAACGGAATTCTGCTGACTCCACCGCTCGGCTATCTGGAGTTTCTCTGTCTGCAAACCTCGGCCGCGTTGGTGCTCACCGATTCCGGTGGCATCCAGGAGGAAACGACGGCTCTGGGTGTTCCCTGTCTCACGCTTCGCTGCTCCACCGAACGCCCCATCACCGTTTCAGAGGGCACGAATCGCCTAGTCGGCCTGGACCCCGATCGCATCCGCACGGAAGCCTTCCAGTTGCTCTCCGGCCACAGGAAACCCGCCCGTGCGCCTGCCCTATGGGATGGCCAGGCCTCCAGGCGCATCATCCAAGTCCTTTGCCGCCACTTCTTCTCATCGATCCGGTCCAACGCGGATATCTACCCCCCCGGCAATGCCGCTTCACGCGCGGTGCTTTAGCCTGCATTTCTCCCAAGGCGCGTGCAGGCACCGGTATCCGCCTCCACCACAGCTGCAAAGAAAGGCCGTAATCCGGGAGTCGACCGAACAGGATGACCGAAGGATCTCAACGTTCCACCTCGCCACCGCGTAGCCCTGCGTGTCAACATAAGCCTATCGGTCCCGATATTCGCCGAAAAAAAAGAAATCTCTCGCACGAATGTTCTTGTCATGTTTTCTTTGGCTGTTTGGATGAAAGTGGACTGGAGGCGCGGGTGGGATTTGAACCCACGAATAGAGGTTTTGCAGACCTCCCCCTTAGACCACTTGGGTACCGCGCCGTAGCGATGCAAGTATAACGGAACTCTGCCGGTGCTGTCAGTCGGGTGATGTCTGTTGAAAACCGGCCTTTCCTCAGGCACAATCGCGGAGGAACGATGAGCCCGATCCACGGATATCGCGCGCCGATCGAACCCCGCGAACCCGATGCCGAATCGGCCTTCGTAGAGCCTCAGCCCTTGGTTAAAGGCCCTTGCCTCTACCTTGGGCCACAAGGCCAGCGCTGCGATCGGCCGGCGATCGAAGACGGCTTTTGCGCCCGTCACGCTCCCGGCGCCGTTGACCTCGGCCCGTGGATCTGGTTCCGGCGCTTCGCCGCGATCCTACTCACCGCCGCCATTCTCTGGCCTATCATCGCCGCATTCCTCAACAGCCTTTCCCACTGGCGCCACTAATCCCCGAAGCCTCGATCCGAGCCGTTATGCTCACAGCGTCAATTCCGTTTCCACTGCCTGCGCATAATCCACGCCCGCAACTTCGAACCCGAACAGATTCCGGAACTGCCGCTGGAACGCGTCGAAATCCGTCGCCGTCCGCAGGTTTTCGCTGGAAATTTGCGGCCATAAATCCTGGACCTCCTTCTGAACGTCCTTGCGCATCTCAAGGTCGTCCAACCGGATTCGGCCCTCCTTGTCAACCGCCGGAGTTTTCCCTTTAACCAGATGTTCGCGAAACAGCCGCGTCATCTGCTCGCCCGGTCCCTCCAGGATCTGTTTCTCCGCCGTGATTCGCAGCAGGATGCTCAGGTAGAGCGGCACCACGGGAATCGCCGCTGCTGCCTGCGTCACCACTGCCTGATTCACCGCAACCCACGCCCGGCCGCCCAAGTGTTCCTGGAGAGTCTTGTCGAGCTTCCGGGCGGTTTCTTCCAGGTGCTGCTTCGCCCGGCCGATCGTCCCATCGCGATAGATCGGCCAGGTGAGCTGTGGGCCGATGTAGGAATAGGCAAGTGTACGCGCACCCTCCGCCAACAGATTTTCTGCCGCAAGCGCCTCAATCCACCATTGCCAGTCTTCGCCGCCCATCACCGTAACCGTGTTGGCAATCTCCTGTTCCGTCGCGGGCTCGATCGTCACTTCGCTCACTTTTCCGCGGTCCAGGTCCACGGTCTTGTTCGTATATGCTTGTCCGATTGGTTTGAGCGCCGATTTGTGCGTCTGGCCCGTCCGCGGATTCACTCGGCTAGGTGCCGCCAGGCTGTAGATCACCAGATCGACCGGAGCCATCGACTGCCGTATACGCGCAATCGCTCCTTGCTTGGCTTCGTCAGAGAAGGCATCCAGATTGAGGCTGTGCGCTTCGATCCCATCCTTCCTCGCGAATTCATGGAAAGCCACGGTGTTGTAGAAGCCCGCTGTGGCCGTACGCTTGCCCTCAGGAGGCCGTTCGAGCGCTACACTCAGCGTCCGCGCCCCGAATCCCCACGCCGCCGCTATGCGCGACGCCAGTCCGTAACCAGCCGAGCCGCCGATCACCAGCGCGTTGCGAATCCCCTCTCCCTGGGTCTCGAACGCACGCCGAACCGTCGCGATTTGCTCCTCCACGTTTCGCCGGCAACCCTCCGGATGCGCGTTGACGCAAATGAATCCCCGCGACCGCTGTTCGATCACCTGTTTCGGCATGAGACCTACCCTCCCTTGAATTTCTCGAGGCTCTGGAACGCACTATCCCGTTCCTTGCATGTTTTGATTTCTGCCGCCACCTGTTTCCCGTCATTGCTTCCGCTCGAAGAACAAGTCCGCCACCTTCAGCGACAGCGCCGCTGGGTTGAGGTCGGTCCGGTTGCAGAGAACGATGATGGTCAGCTTGTCGTTCGTAAAGCGCTCGATCGCCGTGTGAAACCCGATCGAGCTTCCGTAATGCCACATTCGCTTGTGCCCACGATAAGGATTGAGAAACCAGCCGAATCCATATTCCACCGGCTGTCCGTCCTCCCCCTTCGGCCACTCCTGCGGCGTGAGCGGCAACGAAACCGGCGTGATCGCCGGCTGAAACTCCTTCGCGCTGAGCAGCGTATGATCGCGCAGCGCGTTGTCCCATTTGATTAGGTCATCCACCGAAGAGTAGACCCCTCCATCGCCGAGCGTGGCCGAGGTCGGACTCTGATCGGTCTCCAACCACCTGCCCGCGTCGTTCGTGTACCCGTAGGCACGGTCTCTAACGTGATTCTTCCCATATACAAATGCAACGGTGTTGTTCATGTGCAGCGGCTCGAAAATCCGCCGTCGCAGGAATTCCTGAAACGACATCCCTGAAAGCTTCTGCACTACCATCGCCAACACGCAATAGCCCGTGTTGCTATATTTCCAGGTCGATCCCGGTGCAAATTCCGTTCCTGTCTGCTCCTCCATCAGTTTCAGCACGCGCACATCGCTCATCTGCGGAATGTTCTCCCACGATCGTCCCGCATACATCCTGTCCATCAGGTCCTCGTAGGAGATCAGTCCCGAGGTGTGGTTCAGCAAATTGCGGATCGTCACGTGCCGTCCGTAAGCGGGAAAATGCGGAAATACCTCGGTCAGCGGCTCGTCGTAGCGCAGCTTGCCGTCGTGGTGCAGCAGCATGATCGCCATCGCTGTAAACTGTTTCGTGCATGACGCCAACCGGAAATTCGTTCGCGCGTTGATCGGCAGATCGCAGCGGAGGTCCCTCATCCCGTAGCCGCGCTTGAACACCGTGCGCCCGTCCTTGCGCACCACCACCGCCAGCCCGGGCGCGTCTTTCGAAGTGCCTGCCGCAAAAATGGCGTTGATCTGGCTAGCCAGGGAATTTCCCTGTGTCCGCCGAGCCTGCACCGGCAACAGGAGCACACAGCAGAGCAACGCCGCCCCTTGCACCCAAGAATTGCGGAACAGATGAAAATTCATGCAGGATCTCCCGTTCTGCCCGTTGGCAAAACGCAGTCTGCTGCAAACGCGACCGGGAATTCAAGCTGCCCACTGCTGAAAGTGGGGAAATCATCGAGCGATTTTTGCCTCGCGGCTTCGACCGAGACAAAGGGCCCGCAGAAAAACAAAAGGGGCCTTGGCCCCTGGACCCTCTCGATAGACTCATTCTCTACGTACCGCAGGCTCAGCCTTCCTCCGCCAACCCACCGCCCTCGTCCTCCAACCGGATCAGCCGCCGGTCCTCTCCCGCGTGTTCCAGGTGGATGCGAACCACAGGCCAATCGGAGCGGATGGTGAATTTCTCCGCCCATTCCACGAGCACGATTGCCGGCCGGTCGAAAACGTCCTCCAGTCCCAGCGTCTCTAGGTCTTGGAAACTGGAAATCCTGTACAAATCCACGTGATAGACGGTCTGCTGATTGTGAAATACATGAACTAGTGTGAACGTAGGGCTGGTTACGTCCTCTTCGCGCGCCGCCCCGAGCCCGCTGACAATGCCCTTGGTTAGCGTCGTCTTGCCAGCCCCCAGATCGCCGGTCAGGAATACGAGCACCGGAGCCCGCAACCGCGCAGCGATCCGTCGACCCAAATCGATGGTCTCTTCCGCCGAATCGGTCACCCACTCCTTCTCAACCACAAGCCAACGCCTCAAGCGTGTGCTGAAACGCGCTCGGCAGCGCGTGCACCAGATCGGTCGCCACCAGCGAAATCTCCCCGCACCGCTCGGCGGCCAGGTCGCCAGCCAGTCCGTGCAGATAGACACCAAGTCCCAGCACCGTCTCCCAGTTCTTCGCACCAAACCACGCCGTCAGACCGGCCAAGATGCCAGTTAGCACGTCGCCGGTGCCCCCGGTTGCCATGCCTGGATTCCCCGTAGAGTTGACCAACGCCGTGCCGTCCGGTGCGGCCACGATCGTGCGAAATCCCTTCAACACGACAAACGCGTTCCATGCACGAGCCGCCTCGCGCGCCGTCTCCAGCCGTCGCGCTTGCACCTGGGCCGCGCTACCACCCACCAACCGTGCCATCTCACCCGGGTGTGGCGTCACGGCCAACGGCCCGCGCCGGTTCTTCAAGTCCGCCGCCGAGCCGTCGAACGCGTTCAGTCCGTCGGCATCGAGAATCAGCGGCAGCGGGCAATCGGCCACTGCCGAGTGAACAAATTTCACCGTATCCGGCTCCGTCGTGAGTCCGGGCCCCATCGCCGCGGCCGTTTTCCCTTCCAGTAGTGCCTTCCAGCGACCCGAATCGGCGACCCTGGTAGCGATCGTACCCTTATCGGTAGCTTCGAGCGGCTCGGTCATCAATTCGGGCATATATTGCGCCACGATTCCCAACACCGTTTCCGGCGTCGCCACCGTCACCAGTCCCGCGCCAGACCGTAGCGCACCCATCCCCGCTAACGCTGCCGCGCCCGATTTCCCGTAGGAACCGGCGACGATCAGCGCGTGTCCGAACGTGCCCTTGTGCGTGTTTGCATCGCGCCGCAACGGAAGTGCGCGGAATTCACCCGGCTCTAGCCAGTGCAACTTGAGCGATTCGTCACCTTCCCACAGTTCGCGCGGCGATCCGATTTCGTGCACGATCAACCGGCCCGTGCGCTCGGCGTTGGGCGGGAGTAGCTGGCCGATTTTCGGCGCCGTGAAAGTGATCGTCACATCGGCCTCGATCGTTGGGCCTTCCGAATCGAATTTGTCCGAAGGCATGCCGGAGGGAATATCGACGGCGATCACGTCGGCTCGCGTCGCCAGGCGATTTACTTCGTGAATTGCCTGCGCCGCCAGCCCCTTGGCCGGCCCGCTCAACCCCGTGCCGAGTAGCGCGTCGACCACCACATCGGCGGCCGCCAGTTCCGACCGGATCTTTTCGAGCGCCTCGGCTGTCTTCACCACGTTCAGCGCGCCCAGTTCGCGCCAGCGCCGTAGGTTCGTCGCCGCGTCGCCCTTCATCTCCCCCGGCTCGCCAAACAGATGCACCGACGGCCGGGCGCCGCGCGCAGCTAGGTACCGTGCAGCGACCAGGCCGTCGCCGCCGTTGTTTCCCTTCCCGCAGAGCACCGTGATCCGGCACTGTTCAAGATTCGCGTGGCGAGCGGCCATCGCATCCGCGACGCCCCTCCCTGCGTTTTCCATCAGGTCGAGGCTCGGCGTACCGTATCGTTCGGTGGTAAGTCGATCGATTTCGCGCATGCGCGCAGCGGTAAGAGCTTTCATACGGCCAGTATAACGAATGGCTTTGGATTCGTAAGCGGCGGTTCGTCTTGCAGCCTGCCTATTCCATCCGCGCGATCAGCACCGTCTGGTCGTCAAACGGTTCGGCTGGAGCGCACCAGTTCTTCACCGCCTCGATCAGGCGATTGCATAGCCGATCCGGCGGCTCGTGCCGGAAGCGCAGGATCTCGGCCTGCAGCCGGTCGGGACCAAACTCCTCTCCGTATGTGTCTTCCGGCTCAGTCATGCCGTCGCTGTAGGCCACCAGCAGGCTCCCCGGCTCGACCTCGACCGAAGCCTGTTCGTAGCTGCAACCTTCCAACAGCCCGATCACCGGTCCCCCGCGGTCGAGCTTTTCCACCCGGTCGCCGGTGATGAAGAAAGGCGGCAGATGGCCGGCGTTCGTGTAATCGAGCTTGTGTGTCCGGGAATCGTAGATGGCGAAGAAGAACGTGGCGTAGCGGTCGTCCGAGGTGTTGAGCAACAGATGGCGGTTCAGCCGCTCCGCCAGCTTGGCCGTATCGAAGCCGTAGGCTCCGTCTGACATTACCAGACTGCGCAGCGCCCCGTTCAGACTTGCCATCAACAGCGCCGCTGAAATTCCTTTCCCACTGATATCCGCCAGCACGACGGCTACCCGATGCTCATCGAGCTGCAGGCAATCGTAATAATCGCCGCTCACCACTCGCGCCGCTCGGCAGACGGCGCCCAATTCCAGCCCCGGCATTGTCGGCAAAGATCGCGGGAACAGCTCTGTCTGCACCTCGCGCGCGATCGCTAGCTCGTTTTCCAGCCTTTGACGCTGCCGCTGCTCTTCCAGCAGATTCTCCATCGAAGCTGCCATCGAATTAAACGATTCGGCCAGCGCGCCCAACTGATCCCGCCGTACAATCGAGATGCGGTGCGAAAAGTCTCCCGCCTTCACGTGGTGCGTCGCTTCGTCCAGTTTCGCCACCATGCTGGTGATCGTCCTCGTCAGCACCGTCCCGGCGATGAATGCCAGTAGCCAGAGCACCACGAACAGTCCGGCCACCACCACCAGCAGCACCACGACAAACGATTCGAATTCCCCCAGTGATCCTTCAATCCGCTGGCTCATGCTCGACGAGCGAAACGAGAATCTGGCGAACACTGAGAACGGTTCCGGTTTGGCGCCCTCGTGAGACACTCGCATCGCGTCGAACGTCGTTGCGCCGATAATGCGGAAATCCAGCCAGTTCTTTGGTGGCGGCAACATATGATGCAGCGTCGAAACCGACGGCCCGAACAGTTCTCCCAGTCCGCCGCCCGATCCGTTCGTTGCCGCCCCTACCGGACCGCCCAGCTTGATTTGGCCTAGTTCCGGCGCCAGCGCGTCCATGAACTTCGGCGTCACCGGCAGCCGGGCCCGGGCTTCCACCCATCGTCCGTCGGACAACTGCCCGATCGCCGCCCCCTCAATCCACAACTCTCTGCCCCGTTCGAAGAGCTCTGCCGGACCGGTGGGCGAATGCGGAACCACCGTCGTTGGCTTTGCCTCGGAAAACTGAATGATCAGGCCTGGCAGCCGGTGTTGATCTGATTTTACAAGGGTCTCGATTGGCGCCGCATGATCAAGCGTTGTCAAACCCGCTCCGGAGGTGGCGATCACTCGCGCCAGCGACAGCGCTTCTTGGCTCGCGGCTGACACCTGCTGCATGCGGTCGTGCACGTCGTCATGCAGCAGGTGCGCAGCCACCTCAACGTCGGCCATGTAGGCCAGGATGCCGCCCATCGCCACCAGCAGCACCACGGGTACCACCGCAATGAAAATGTAGGCCAGGATCAGCCGGTTACGCAGTTTCCACAGCAGCCGCGCCCCAATCCATCGCCGCGACCGGAACAGCAGGAAAGCAATCGAAACGAAGAAGAAGAACCCGAGCAGGCTGACAACGGTCGAAATCCATCCCGGCATCGGGGCCCAGCCAATCCCCCGCGCCGCGCTCGCCGCTATGTAGAACAGGATGAGAACAGTGGCCACGCGGTCCAGCGTCGATGCGCGCCGCCAGAGCGCCCTGAGGAATCTTGGCTTCGTCATCCCCATTCGGCAAACCTGTTCCCCGCGCCCCTTGCGCGCGCCACCGCCCAGATGGTCTTCTTCTCGATTCTACTCGCGTGCCCGCTGCCGGAGCTGGCTGTGATTGCGGCTATAAAAGAAGTAGATGAGCAATCCAAAGGCGGCCCAGGAGAGGAAGGCGCCCCACGTCAGCGCCGGCAAACCGGCCATCAAGGCCAAGGAGATGACCGCCCCGAGAATCGGCACCAGGGGCACCCAGGGCGTCCGGAAGGGCCGTTTCAGGTCTGGCTGCTTGCGCCGCAGCACCCAAATGCCCAGGCAGACGATCACGAACGCCGAGAGTGTTCCGATATTCACTAACTGCGCCAGTTCCGAAATCGGCAGAAACGCTGCCGCAATCGCCACGGGAATTCCTACGATGATCGACGAGATATACGGCGTGCGGAATCGCGGATGCACTTTCCCCGCCCATCCCGGCAGCAGCCCGTCCTGCGACATCGTCCAGAAGATTCGAGATTGTCCCAGCAGCATCACCAGCATCACGCTGCCGATCCCGGCCACCGCACCCAGGTTCACCAAAATGCTGCCCCAGCGCACGCCCGTCGCTGCCACGCCCACTGCTACCGGATCGGCCACGTCCAGCGACGTATACGGCACCACTGCGGTCAGCAGCGCGGCCACCACGATGTAGAAAATCGTGCTAATTACCAACGACCCGATGATCCCGATCGGCATGTCCTTCTGCGGGTTCCGCGCCTCCTGCGCCGTCGTCGAAACTGCGTCAAAACCGATGTACGCGAAGAAGATCACGCTTGCTCCTCGCAGCACGCCCGACCAACCGAACTGCCCGAAATGGCCTGTATTCGGGGGAAGGAACGGATGCCAGTTGACCGACGCGAGATGCGGATGATCCACCAGGAAAATTGCCGCCAGCCCAATGAAGACCAGGAGCACGGAAATCTTGATGGTCACGAACGTGGAATTCAGGTTTGCTGATTCCTTCACCCCCACAACCAGGATCGCCGTAATCACCAGGATCACCAGCAGCGCCACCAGGTTGAAAATCCCGGTGGCGTGCGGCAGCGTCGCCGGATTGACACCGGCTTTCTCGATCGCCGGCAGCACGTTGCTCACTTTTTGCCAGGTGCCGTGGAAGAAGATCAGTTTCGTGCCGGGAACCGCGTTGAATTGCGGAGGAATGTGAATATTGAAATCCGCCAGCAGGCTGGCCAAATAGCCGCTCCAGCCCGAAGCGACAGTCGCGGCGCCGAACGAATATTCCAGAATTAGCGCCCAGCCGATGATCCAGGCGAAGATTTCTCCCAGCGTCGCATAGGCGTAGGTGTACGCCGATCCGGCAATCGGAATTAGCGACGCGAACTCGGCGTAGCAAAGGCCCGCGAATCCGCTGCCGATCCCGCACAGGATGAACGACAGCACGATTGCTGGGCCGGCGTAGAGCGCCGCCGCCTGCCCGGTGAGCACGAAGATGCCCGCACCGATGATCGCCCCAATACCGAACGTAATCAGGTTGACCGGACCGAGCGCCCGACGCAGCCCTCCTTTTTCTCCCTCGGCACTCTTGAGCAACTCATTGATCGGCTTGGTCGACAGCAGTTGGTTGGCCATCCCCTGTCTCCCTTCGCGCTCGTTCGCCAATTGTCGTCGGCGACGGCGCAGGTTGGTTGGCTTTCTCCGCGGCCTGGCGGCGCGGCAAACTCTTCACTCGTGAGAACACGACTCATCCGCAAACGGTTTCGCACAACTGCGTTGCGGCAATTTCAAAACGCGTTCCCGTAAACCTGCTCGGCCAGCTCCCTGTAAGCCCGTACGCGAGCTGCCGGATCGGCGGCGACGATCACGTCGCGCGCCACGGCAACCGAATCGGCACCGGCGCACCACACCTGCTCGGCCCGTTCCAGCGTGATGCCGCCGATCGCCACTAACGGCTTCCGCGTCAGCGCACGGGCTTGGCGCAATCCCTCGACGCCCACCGTCGGATCGGCGGCGGCCTTCGTTGTGGTGGGGAAAATCGGGCCGAAAGCGATGTAATCGACGGACGTAGCGTCTGCTTCGCGCACCTGCTCAAACGTGTGCGTCGAAAAACCGACCAGCCGGTAGGGACCCACGATCGCCCTCGCCGCGGCAGGCGGCAGGTCGTCTTGGCCCACGTGAACGCCTCCGGCGCCAGTAAGCATGGCCACGTCAGCGCGGTCATTTACGATCAGGCGAACCGGCAGTCCATCCAGGCGGCGCGCAAGCCCCCTACAGGTCTCGTAGAGGCGGCGAGAAGATCCTTCTTTGTCCCGGTACTGGATCAATTCCGCTCCCGCCGAAGCTAATTGCCCGGCCAATTCCGCGGCCGGAACGCCCAGTAAAGCGGCGTCCATTATGACGTAGAGGGGAGGAAAGGCAAGCGGCATCGGCACTTACCTTGCTTGCGGTTTTGACATCCGTTCCACGAAACCGGTATCGAAACGGCCGGCGATGAACTCGGGATCGGCCAGAATGCGCCGGTGCAGCGGGATCGTCGTTCGAATACCCTCGATCACGAACAGCTCGAGCGCACGTCGCATCCGTGCCAGCGCCTCCGAGCGGTCCTTTCCGTGAACGACGAGCTTCGCCACCAGCGAATCGTAATAGGGCGGGATTGTCGCATCAGCATAGGCTGCTGTATCCACACGCACACCTGGCCCGCCCGGCACGTGAAACGCGGTGATCCTCCCGGGCGAGGGCCGGAACGTGTCTGGGTCCTCCGCATTGATGCGACATTCCATGCTGTGCCCGCGAAACTCCACCTTCGGGGCGATTTCCTTCAGAGGCACGCCCGAAGCCACCAGTAACTGCGCCTTCACCAGGTCCACTCCCGTGCGCATCTCCGTTACTGGGTGCTCCACTTGGATCCGCGTGTTCATCTCGATGAAATAGAGCTGTCCGCTGTCGTCGCGCAGAAACTCCACCGTACCCGCATTCGTGTACCCGATCCGTTCCAGCGCTTCCACCACCTGTTTGCCCACCCGCTCGCGCGTTTCCGCGTCCAGCACTGGCGAGGCCGATTCCTCGATCAGTTTCTGATGGCGTCGCTGGATCGTACATTCACGCTCTCCCAGGTGGATCACCTTGCCCCGCTGATCCCCCAGGACCTGGAACTCAATGTGCCGCGGCCGCTCGATCAGCCTTTCAATGTAGACGTCGGGGCTACCGAACGCCTGTTCTGCCTCGTTTCGAGCCATATGGAACAAATCGACAAGTTCTCCGGCCCCGCGTACCACGCGCATGCCGCGCCCGCCACCGCCTTCGGCCGCTTTGATCATCAGCGGATAGCCGATCTCCTCCCCCACCCGCCGCGCGGCCTCCGGGTCGGGCACCACGCCGTCCGATCCGGGAATGATCGGCAGGCCCACTTCGGCTACCTTTCGCCGCGCCTGGTCCTTTTCTCCCATTAGCCGGATCAGCTCAGACGATGGCCCAATGAAAGTCAGGTGCGAGGCCTCGCACACCTCGGCAAAATTGGCGTTTTCTGAAAGGAACCCGTAGCCCGGATGGATCGCGTCGACGTTGGTGATCTCCGCTGCGCTGATCACCGCCGGAATGTTCAGATAGCTGTCGGTCGACCGCGGAGGGCCGATACACACCGCCTCGTCGGCAAACCGCACGTGCAACGCATGGCGGTCCGCTTCCGAATACACGGCCACCGTGCGAATGCCCAACTCCTTCGCGGCATGGATGATCCGCAGCGCGATCTCGCCGCGGTTGGCAATGAGGATTTTCCGGAACATCCGCCCTAGGCCGACCGACTCGTCCCACTCGGCCGGATAGCGAAAAGCGGCTCGCCGTATTCCACCGGCTGGCCGTTCTCCACAAAGACCCGCGTCACTTCACCGCCGAGGTCCGATTCGATCTCGTTCATGAGCTTCATCGCTTCGATGATGCAAAGCACTTGCCCCGTCTGTACATGATCGCCCACCTTCACGAACGCGGGCGCGCCGGGGCTCGGTGAGGCATAAAACGTGCCGACGATCGGCGATTTCACAATGTGCGTCTTTTCATCGGCCTCGGCGGTCGGTGCTGCGGGAGCCGCTGCGGCTGTAGGTGCGGCGGATACCGCCGGAGCCGGTGCGGGTGCAGCCGCCGGAGCCGCCGGTGCTGCGGCCAGGCCCGCAGACTGTTGGCTCGACACTTTCTTCAACCGGACGTGGAAACCGCCGTTCGAATACTCGAACTCCTCAAGCCCGTGCCGGTCCATCAATTTCAGCACCCGTTCCACCTCGGCCCAGTCAAGTTCCGAGGAAGCGGAGGCGGGAGTCGTTGGTTTTTTCTTTCCGGCCATTTACAACTCCAGGAATTCACGTGGGGCGCTGGTCAGGATTTCGGGGCCGCTGGGAAGCACAAGCACGTCA
The DNA here is from genome assembly GCA_046704165.1 of Candidatus Acidiferrales bacterium. GTDB lineage: Bacteria > Acidobacteriota > Terriglobia > Acidiferrales > UBA7541 > JAKASX01. Next base: position 26,870 of record JBJKSI010000117.1, on the reverse strand, counting down.
TCCTCAACGCGGATGCCACCTGCCCCTTCCATATATATGCCCGGCTCAATCGTGACCACGCTTGAAGCATCGAGCGGTTGTGACTGGCCCCGGCCCAGACGAGGCTCTTCGTGCACCTCAAGTCCCAAACCGTGGCCTGTACTGTGAATGAACGCCCTTTCGAGGCCGTAGCCGCGCAAGACCTCGCGCGCGGCCAGATCGGCCGCTTCGGCCGGTGCACCCGGCCGCAAAGCCTGGCAAGCCGCCGTCTGTGCTTCCACCACCGCCTGATACCAGCGGCGCACACGCGACGGCGCTCGACCAATGTATACCGTTCGGGTCAGGTCCGAACAGTAATGGCGGAGTATAGCACCCATGTCGATGACCACCAACTCATTCGCCCGGAATGCCTTGGTGGTCGCCCTCGCGTGCGGCAGTGCACCACGCTTGCCCGAAGCCACGATTGTTTCAAACGCAGGTCCGGTCGCCCCCCGCCGCCGCATCCGGAACTCGATCTCTGCCGCTAGATCGCATTCCTTGACGCCCGGCCGGATCAGTCCTATCGCCTCCTTCACCACTTCGCTCGCCAGTTGCGCCGCGTCGCGCATCCGCTCGATCTCTTCCGGCTCCTTCACCGTCCGCAACTGTTCCACCCAACTCGTCACGGACCGCCAGCGCACCTGCTTCCCGGAAGCCTTTCGCAGCCGCGCCGCCTCGGCCACCGTCATCCTGGCCCCTTCGAATGCTGCCCGCCCGCGGAACTTCCTGCGTACCAGTTCCGCTCCAGCCGCCGTCGCGAGCGACCCTTTCACGATCCTCAGCCCGATCAAGTTCGGCGCCAGTTCTTCTCCCGCCTGCGTCGTGAACCGGGAATCGGTCAGCAGCGTCGCCCGCCGAGCTTCCACCAGCAGCGCTCCCGCGTCGCCCGTGAATCCGCTCAAATAGAAGATGTTAGGAATGTGCGTAACAAGGAAGGCTTCGACGCCCGCGTGCTTCATCCGCTCGCGTAGCCGAGCGAGCCGCCCTCGCTGGGGGAAAAATGTCATTTGTGCCTTTCATCTGGGGCATTCCCCGTATCCTGCCGAGTTTCGCCGCCCCGCCCACTCCGGGTCAAGCCCCGCTTCAACTCGCACTTCCCATTGCCGCCCTTTGACCGCCCCCGTTGCGCAGCCCTCAGGCTGCCGCCACCACACGCGATCACAACATCCCCTTGTTTTCATTCCCCATTAGACTGACGAGCGCATTCCTGGAGGACCCAGTGCCTTTGGTTCGCTCGGCACCGGTCGGCGGCTTTGGAAGCCCGCTTCGTGGGGGCTCGGAGCCACAAACCTAAGACCGGCAGACAAAGGAAAAGCCCGGAGCGGCGTGATCGCCATCCGGGCTTTTCCTCTCTCCCCGCTGGCTCACCCCTGGGCCAGCGCGAAGGCACCAAACTTGTTTAGCCGCGTACTGTCAGCACCGGGCACGCTGCTTGGCAGACAATCCGGTAGGCGTTCGCCGGGGGCATGTGCCCGGCTGCACTGCCGCCTCCACGGATTCCGAGTACCAGTAGATCAGCACCAGGAAACTCAATAGCTTCGAGAATCCGCTCCACCGGGTTTCCGAAGCTGATCACGAACTCCGGGTAGCACCACAGGTCGGCCCCAGGTGGCAGCAGGCTCCGCAGTCTGTCGGTGAAGAACTCCCGCAAATGGGTGACCGTCTCTGCCGAAAGCTCGTCAGTGTTTTCCACCACGTGCAGCATCGTCAGCGTTGCCTGGTGTTCCTGCGCCAGTGAAAGCGCATAGGGCAGTGCGCGCTGAGAATTCTCCGAAAAGTCCGTGGCATAGACAATGTGCTTCAGTTCCACTTCCGTCGGCGCCTGTTTCGCCACGCCTGGACCCACCGTCAAAACCGGCCTTTCCGATAGCCGAAACACCCGCTCAGCCACCGATCCCAGGAACATCTTCTCGAACCCAGTGCGGCCGTGCGTCCCGAGCACGATCAAGTCCGCATCATGACGGCCCGCGAGTCCGGAAAGCACAGTCCACACTTCCCCTTCTTCAATCACCGCCTGGTGAGGCACCTCACGCAACTGTCCTGAAATCAGCAGCCCAGCCATCTCCTGCTCGGCCGCCTGCCGCACGAGTTCCACCATTCCGCCGGAAGCCTCCGGTGGCGTCAGCGTGTAAAGCTCCGGCCGGATTGCATGAACCACATAGACGTGTGAGTCGTACCGGTGTGCGATGGCGAGCGCATAGCTCAGGGCTCGCTCCGACGCCGGTGAAAAATCGGTTGCGACAATGATCGTGTTGAAATCCACGCGCCCGGGCATCTCCACCGGTTTCACCTCAGCAGGTTGGTGGGCAACCTGAGCTCTCTGTTCGCTGGTCATGGCCTTGCTCCCAAACTTCTCAGTTCCTCTTTGTGGTGCACTTGCCTTGCCAGAACTCATCCGCCTAACGATTTATTAAACAAGCACTTACCAGACTCGCCCCTTTCCCTCCTGCTACTCGGTTGCGCGAACTCGCGCAAGTCCTGCGCCGCCCGCCACAAGAACGCTCCCGAATCGAGCCCGGTTGCCCTCCTTCTCAAGCCCGCAACCCCTTTCCATCCAACACGATTACCTTTTCGCTGCTCTCCTATTCCGTCTGGCAGCATGCATGCTCGCTCCAAGAGGGGGAGATATGAACGACCAAAAGCAGGACACAGGAAGTCACCGGGATCAGCTGCTTGCGAAACTCAGCACGTTTGAAGAGGCCATCGAGCCTGTGCACCCGGACCACAGGGTCTCAGAAGACTGGAAGCAGCGAGTCGCGAACCTGAGGCACGGCGCCGAGAAGCTCCGGCTCTACCTAGCCGAGCATCTGCCCCCGAAAGAAGTGATGCAATGGCGCGAACTGCCCGACGCGGACGCCGAGTTCGCCGCGTTCGCCTCGGAGCTGAAGATGGAACACGCCGACCTTGTGCGTGAATTGAAGGATCTGATCAAGGCGATCGACAACCTGCCCGCTTCGCTCGATCGTCGGCAAGCCGCGCTGCAAATTCATAGCCAGGCCTGGGCGCTGGCCCATCGCATTGCCCGCCACGCTGGCAGCGAGGCAGCCGAATTTGGGAGGTATTCTTGAACGCTCCTGTAACAGCCAGCACGCCCAAAGTAGAGGTGGCGTTCCGTATCCGACTGGCCGGCTCAGCCGACCGCACTGAGCTTCGGGCAATGTACGAAAGCTTCGAGCCAAGGCCGGCCTCGCTTGGCCTTCCCCCACGTGTGAATCTCGACGAATGGCTCGACCGAATCGACTCCTCTCCCAATTACCTCGCCTATTCCGGCGAAACACTCGTCGGCCACGCGGTCCTATGCCCCGAGGACGAAACTGCGGAAGTTGCTATCTTTGTCCACCAGAACTATCGGAATCGCGGCATCGGACGCCGCCTGATCGACACCGTCATCCACCGTGCAAGGCAAACGGGCATGCAGAGCCTCTGGGGCATGACCGAGCTGGATAATATCCCCATGCTCCGCTTGGCCAAATCTGCTGGCTTCACCCAGGAAAGGGATCCCACCGTCTTCCGTATGGACCTGAAGGTCCCTCCAAACTGCAAGCTCCCTCGCTAACTGTCTCGGACCTGCCCACACGTAGCGCGAAAACTACTGCCCGTGCTTTCTTCTCTTCATCGCTTCGGTAGCCACGGTCGACAGTTCCTCCGACTATGGGCCTTTGCCCGCAAGGCTTGATGCCCCTCGGCATGGATCGCGCGGCCCGACTGTGCGGCCACGCCGTCCGTAACTGATCAATTGTTTCAGACTCCCTGCAGGCACAAAAAAAAGGTGGCGGCTGGAGGCGCAGCGTATTTCCGGCCCTAAGGCCGGTGCGCCAATTCAAAACTGGCGCGCACTCGCCGTTACGCACAGCCACCACCGAGGGGCCTGCTGGCGGTGTTCGGTTGCTTCGGCTCGCTCCCGACCGAAGCTTGTCCCGGTCGTCCGATGGTGACGGTCGCTTCCCTTACCCTTCACCTCGACGCTCCGGGCTTCTACCGGTGTTCTTGCCGCCTTCAGATCACCCTCACATCCTTGCCTTTGTAAAAAGCACGCGTATTGCCAAATAGCGATTTAGAAGCAACTTACTCTATGGTAAAGGTTTAGCCAGATCGGTCAGCTTCATTTGCCGCTCGGAATGCGTCCAGTTGTGTTTTTCAGCGCTTCGCCGGTGTGTGTTTTCACCGCAATCGCTTCCGGATCGGACGTCAAAGGTGCGCTAAACCACCCATTAGATCTCGATCCCATACGCATTCTGCGCGTACTGCCGCAGCATCCGCTGTGTGTTGAAAAATGAAGCGTTCAGCGCAATAGCAGATCGCATCACTCGGACGTAGCTGTCCGGCCGCCCGTAGAACATCGGCAGAATCACGCTTTCGAGTTTTTCGTAGAGCGATGCCGCTTCCGCTCCTGGTTCGCTCGGGCCATTCTCGTCGAGCCCAATCGACCATCCGGTCACCCCTTCCACGTGGCCCTCCAGCCACCAGCCGTCGAGCACGCTCAAACTCGGCACGCCGTTCAGCGCAGCCTTCATCCCGCTAGTCCCCGAAGCCTCCTGCGGCCGCTGCGGCGTGTTCAGCCACAGGTCTACACCCGCCGTCAGGAACCGGGCCCGGTGCAGGTCGTAATTCTCCACGTAGACAACCGGCACGCGGCCCGCCAGCCGGCCTGCCGCTGTGAAAACGTGCCGGATAGCCTCGCGCCCGCTCAGGTCCTGCGGATGTGCTTTTCCTGAATAGATCACCTGAAACGGACCCAACCGCAGGGCCATAGAACGCAACCGACCGAGATCGGTCAGCAGCAGCTCCGGCCGTTTGTATCCGGTGGCCCTCCGGGCGAAACCGATTGTGAAAACCTTCGGATCCAGCGCCACGCCCGAATGCTCCCGAACCTCGTCGAGTAGCGCACGCTTCGCCTCGGCGTGCGCGGCGGCGATCTCACCGGGATCGATTCCGATCGCGTACCGCAAGTAGAGGTTGTCACGACGCCATTCCGGGATGTGGTGGTCGTAGAGCGCCGCAAAGGGCGGCGAGGTCCAGCGCACTGCATGCACGCCGTTGGTGATTGCGCGCACCGGGTACGAGGGGAACATGCCCCGCGACACTTCTCCGTGCCTCATCCCCACCCCGTTAACGTAGTGCGAAGCGTGCAGCGCCAGGTTCGTCATGTTCAGCAGGCCGTTGTGGAAGCGGCCCGCGCGATCGAGCGCAGCGGCCCGCTCGCGCCCCAGCACCCGCTCGGCCAGCTCGCGCGGAAACTGGTCGTGGCAGGCCGGCTCAGGCGTGTGCGTGGTGAAGATGCAGTGCCGGCGCAGCGCGTCCAGGTCGTCACGCGTTGCCGCCGAAAGCGGCCGCCCGGCCAGTCGCTGCTCGACGATCGCCACCGAGAGCAGCGCGGCGTGGCCCTCGTTCATGTGGTAGATTTCGATCGAGCCGTTGCCCAGCGCCGCCAGGAGTCGCACCCCACCGATCCCGAGTACCATTTCCTGGCACAGCCGGTAACGGTCGTCTCCGCTGTAGAGGTAATCGGTGAGCGTGCGGTCCCAAGGTAGATTCTGCTCAAGGTCCGTATCCAGCAGGTAGACCGGCACAACGTGCCCCGCTGCCCCGCGGATCTGCCAGCGCCACGCTCGCACCCGAACATCCCTGCCCTCGATCTGCACCGTCACCTGAGGCTCAACCGGCTCGAGCAGCTCCTCAGGCCGCCATTCCTCCGGCAGTTCTTGCTGGTTGCCCGTCGCGTCGAGTTGTTGGCGAAAATAGCCGTGGCGATAGAGGAGGGTAAGTCCGATCATCGGAAGGCCCAGGTCCGCCGCGCTCAGCAGTGTATCCCCTGCAAGCACGCCGAGGCCCCCGGCGTAGGTCGGCACAGCCGGGTCGAGCGCAATCTCCATCGAAAAGTAGGCGACCCGGGAATTCATCCGCGAACCTCGTCTCCCGCGCGCCGGCCGCGAAGCCCATTAGCCTGAGGAAGCCGCTTCCTCCGCGTCCTCAGCGTGGATTAGCCCGAACTTCTTCATCTTGTACCGAAGCGCGTCCCGGCTGATGTCGAGCAGTCGCGAAGCCTGCGTCTGGTTGCCGTGCGCCTGATCGAGCGCCAGCGTCACCATCGACCGCTCAATCTCCTCGAGCGACGTGCCCCCCTCAGGAATCGTCAACGGCGGCAGCCGCCGTCCGCCCGGCAGCAACTCGCCCGGCGCCGGCGACGATGCCCGCTCGAACGCCGTCACTCCCGCGTGCGGCTGCGTCACCGTGAACGGTAAGTACCCCGGCCGCAGCATCGGGTCCTCTTCCAGAATCATCGCCCGTTCGATCGCGTTCCGGAGTTCCCGCACGTTCCCGGGCCAGTCGTAAGCCAGCAGCAGCCGCCGCGTCTCGTCCGTGATCCCGCGAATCGACTTCCGGAACTTGTGGTTGTAATCCTGAATGAAGTAGTCCACCAGCGGCAGGATGTCCTCTTTTCGCTCCCGCAGCGGTGGAATGTAGATTGAAATCACCGCCAGCCGGTAATACAAATCCTGGCGGAAATGGCCTTCACGCACGGCCTTCTCCAGGTCTCGGTTCGAGGCTGCCACCACGCGCACGTCCACGTGGATGTCCCGCACACCGCCGACCCGCCGGATTAGCTGGTCTTCCATTACGCGCAGCAGTTTCGCCTGCAGGAACGGCGAGAGTTCCCCGATCTCGTCCAGAAACAGCGTCCCTCCGTCCGCAATCTCGAAAAGTCCCTTCTTCATTGCTTTCGCGTCGGTGAACGCGCCTTTCTCGTGCCCGAAAAGCTCCGCTTCGATCAGCGTTTCAGGAATCGCCGAGCAGTTGATCGCCACCATCGGCCCGTCCCGCCGCGAACTCTCGTAATGCAGCACCTTCGCAACCAGGTCCTTGCCGGTTCCACTTTCCCCCTGAATCAGGATCGTCGAAGCCTCACTCGCCGCCACCTTCCGCACGAACCGCATCAGCTCGGTCGTCTTCTTCGACGCTCCCACCACTTCGTACGAACCCGCCTGCCGCCGCACCTCGCCACGCAGCGATTCCACTTCGCCGCGCAGCCGATGGGCTTCCATGGCGTTCTGGATCGTCACACCCAGTTCGTCGAAATCCAGCGGCTTGCCGATGAAATCGTAAGCGCCCATGCGGATCGCCGCTTTCACGTCGTCGATCTGCGGGTCGCCGGTCATCATGATCGCCACGCCCGATTCGCTTGTCGCCTTCAGCTTCTCGAGCACCTCCAGTCCTCCGATGTCCGGCAGTCGGACGTCCAGTAGCACCACCTCGGGTGCCTCTGCTTGGGCCGTCTCCAGCGCCTGAGCCCCGTTCTCCGCTTCGAAGACCGTGTAGCCCCACTCTTCGCACTTCTGGCGCAAACTCCATCGCACCAGCCGCTCGTCATCGACGATCAGGACCTTGATCTTTGCCATATCTCCTGACTCCTTGCCGGCTCGGCCTTCTTCGCCGCCACCGGCAATCGCACCACGAATTCCGTTCCCTTCCCCAAGGTGCTCTCGACCGCGATGCTCCCTCCGTGCTGTTCAACGATCCTCCGCGAGAGCGACAACCCCAGCCCCGTACCTTGCCTCTTGGTCGTAAAAAACGGCCGGAAAATGTTCTTAAGATGGTCGGGTGAAATCCCGCGCCCGTTGTCCCGCACCTTCACCACTGCGAAACCGTCCTCGGTGCCCGCGATTAACTCCACAAAACCGCTCCCATCAATCGCCTGCAGCGCGTTCAACACCAGGTTTAGCAGCAGCCGCTGAATCTGCAGTGCATCGTGTTCCACCGGCGGCAGGTCGGCCGCAACGAACCGGATGTCGATCGGTCGAGAGGCCACCTGTTGTCTCGCCAGCTGCACCGTGTGTTCGATGGTTGAGTTCAAATCCGCGGCTCGAATGTCGAAGGGTTTCGGCCGCGCATAGTCCAACAGTTCGTTCAGAATCGCCTGAATCCGCCGAACCTCTTGCTGCACCTCTCCGACGATGCTCCGGCCTGGACTCGAAGCCGGCAACTCCTGCCCCAGAATGTCTACAGCCCCGGCGATCCCCGCTAGAGGGTTCCGCACTTCATGGGCCAATCCGGCAGCCAACTCTCCTAGGGTCGCTAGATGCTCGGCTCGGGACATCTGTGTCTGGTGAATTCGCTGGAGTTCGTCCCGGCTCTCTCTCAGTTGGCGGACCATTTCGTTGAAGTTTTGGCCCAGGTAACCGATGTCGTCATCCCTGTCGGAGAAAGAGACGCGCGCGTACAAGTCCCCGTTTCGTACCGATTCTATTTTGTGGCTCAATTCCACCAGCGGTCGCTGGATCAGCCACGCCAGCGCCACCAGCAGCACCGCGCACACCGCTAGAGCGCCACCAGCCGCCACGCCGAGCACCTTGAATCTTTCGGAGGCTTCGAGCTCTAGCGTTGCCAGCTCGAAAACGGCCAGTCCCCCAAGGAGTACGACCGCGACTGGCAGGACGGCCTTCAGGCGCCAACCAGGACGGTACCTCATTGTTTTCATGTTATCATCGCACATCGGCGCCTTCGGCAAAAGTCCTCCCCCCTCACGGCAACCGGCACACTTCACACGTCCCAAACCCGAATCACGGCAGACGATCTTTCTGGGCTCTTTCTACTCTTTCCGCCTCTCTTCCGCGCCCTTCACCAACCGGGTGCCTCCCCTCTTCGCTCCCACTCGATGGGCTTGATTTCCCCGGGTCGCACTGTTCCTACTGAGTGGCCGCAAACCCAGAAACACCCACCTCAGATCACCGTTCTTGCGCCATTTGACGCACCTTCAACGCCTACGTCGTGAAGACTGGCCCAATCTCTCATACCGAAACAGGGTCTTCTTGTGGCAGACAACGTGCTCCCTCCGATTGCCTATTGCAGGGCGCAAATGCGTCCGGGCGGGTTTACACTAGAGGCCAACGAAAGGTTTTTCCCGAAATGTGTGTCCAAAACAAAGCCGGCAAGGTCCAGCCGGCTGGGGTACGCACCACGAACCACGCGCCTGCTTCTACACCTTTCAGGAGCCTCCCTGCCGAAGGGCGTTCCCGCAACCCGCAGGTACGCCACTCGAATTCCTTTTTTCTCGAAAGGAAGCCCTTGGCCTCGGGGCCTGGGGCGTTTGATAACAAACAGGAGGAAAATATGCGGAAATCTTGGATCTATGCGGCGGCTCTCCTTCTCGGAGCGGCCAGCTTCGCCTTTGCGGCGCCTCCTCCGGGGAACGCCAAAGAAGGCAAGATGGTCTTTGAGCAGCACTGTAAGATGTGTCATGGAGAGCATGGGGAGGGCAACCCCTCCATCGCCAAGATGATGCACGTGAAAATGTTGCCGCTCGGCTCAAAGAAAGTGCAGGCCAAGAGCAACGCCCAACTGAAAAAGGACATTACCGAAGGCTACGGCAAAATGTCCGCCATCCATGGCCTGAGCAACAAACAGGTCGATGATGTAATTGCCTACATCCGCGAACTCGGCCACGCCAAGAAGTAATATCCCTGGTCCTTGTGAACTGCGGCGCGGCGCCGCTCTGATGACAGCTCGGTGCCCACCATCGAGTCGAACGACGCCGCGCCAGCAACCATCCTGGCCTTCAATCCCCACCCACCTGAACGGGCCGAGTGCATCCAGGATCTCAAGGAAATTTTGGTCTTCCCGCCGTACCCATCTTTTCCTTTCATGCCGACGGTGCGACTACCCCGCTTATCGTCTATTGGGTGGCGACTTGCGGAGGCAGACCTTCCCCCATTGACCAACTCCTGTGTCTGCACTGCGATTCAAGCGCAGCCATCCGCACGCATTACTCTTTTCCACTACTCCGATCAAGGAAAAGCGGGCGGTTCTTGAAAACCGCCCGCCTGGGAATCTGTCCGCCGGGGTGGCCAAGGATGCGTGGGGGAAGGGCGCAACCCCGGCGGAAGCTCGTTCTGGAGGAAACCGCCCCACTTCATCGATCGGTTCCCGCCCACTCAAATTTTCGTCCGCCGGGGCGGCCAAGGATGCGTGGGGGAAGGGCGCAACCCCGGCGGAAGCTCGTTGATAGAGAGGCCGCCCGCATGGCCAGGCGGCCTCTCTTGGTCCTCATCGGAAAAAGGACCAAGTACACCTTCGTTAGAAGGTGTACTTGGCCGATAGCGTCATGTTGTTGCCGTTGAAGTCCTGCGTCCCAAGCGGTGCAAGACCCACCGGGTTGTTGTCTCCGCGGCTGTTGTACCCGTAGTAGTTCCACGCCGCGATATAAGACAGTCCCTTGTACACATTCCAGTTCAGCTTCATGTACGGTGCCTGATAGTTGTACCGGAGCGGACCCCAGGGCGTCTGAGGATCCAGGAAGTTCACCGAATACGTGCCGAGCGGGTTGTACCACGACGGCGTGCCCCTCACGAAGCTGCCTTCGTAGCCCAACGTGAACGTTACCTGCTTCGACGGCTTAATCATCATGTCGGCACTGGCGAAGTTGGTCTTGCTCTGGTAGGTCGACATCGCAGCCACATTCACCTCGGACAGATCCGGGTAAACCGGGCAGGTGGACGCACCGGCAGGAGTCGGGCCGAAGCCCACGGTGTAACAATCAAGCGCCTGGGTGTAAACGTCGTTGTAGTCGTAGGAAAGGTCGAACGAGAACCGCTGGTCGGGTGTAAAGATGGTCGTAAGACCGTAGCTCCGATTATGGTCCTTGTTGAACACTTCGACGACGTTGTCGCTGCCGTTGACGATGTCGATGTCGCCCGTGATCTCCACCCAATGAACCGGCGTGTAGACCGAGTTGACCGTGTAGTGGCGAAGCTGGCGAGGAGTCACTCGCGTGAACGCTTCATCGGCTGAGAAGAGCTCCACATCGACGCTCGTCCGGAAGTTGCTCACCGGCCGCACCCACATTCCGAATAGCGCGGAATTGCCGCTGATGTCCGCCACCAGACCGTGCGACGTATCAGTGCCCGGAGTCAGGCCGGAGAAGATAACCGACCCGTCTGGCTGCAGCGTGCAACCCGGTGGCAGTTGCCCGTTTTGCAGGGCGCAATCGCCTCGGTACGCCGCCGCAGCACCGTTCGGCCCTCCCGGATAGAAGACTTCCGCCGTGTAGTAGAGAGTGTCCTGGTCGTAAATCTTCCGGTGCGTATAGCGGTATCCAATCCTCGCTCCAACTTTAGGATTGAAGTCGTAGGCCAACTGGATCGTGTCGGATAGCCACTTCTGACCGAGGTAGCGGCTCCTGTAGCCCTGCGCGAGGTCCGGCCCGGAGCTCGAATTGTGCTGCGGGCAGGTTGCCGCCGTGTAGGGCGCAGGACAGTCGGTCGGAGTGAACTGGCCCGGAGGCAGTTCCATTGAAGCGCCTCCGCCCGGAGCTTCCTGCGCGTAGAAGTTCACTACGCCGAAATTGTAGATTCCAGGGATCTGGTAGTCATTGTAGTTGAAGGTCTCACTGGCCCGCAATTTACTCGTGATCTGGTAAATGGCAGCCCAGTTCCCGTTCACGATGATTCTGTTTGCCTTGCTGGTGGCCGTTGTGTCGGCGCCCGCAGCGTTGATTCGAGCATCGTAACCAGCCCACGTGTCGTACAGGTCGTTCACCACCTGATCGCCGGAGCTGTAGCTGAGTGCTCCGGTCATGTTCAGGTTGCGGAAATAGGTGGTCTGGAAACTGAACCGCTCTGTCGGCGTTGTGCCACGAGGACGGCCGCCACGGTCGTAGTACAGGTTGCCGTCGCAGCTCGGGTCTGCCGTCGGCGGCGTCGTGCCCGAAGATCCAACCGTCGGATTGCAAGGCGTTCCGGCAGCAGTACTGAACACCAGGCCGAGACCCACCGGCACGCCGTTCGGCAGCTGGTAGTTCAGGCTGGCATCGTTCCACTGTGTGTCTTCTTTGTAGTGCTGAACGAACTGGTCGTAGCTCAGTGTCGTCCGCGGCAGCACGTCAAAGTCGACGCCCGCGTGGTACATGTCATCGGTAGTTTTGAAGTCCTGGAACAGCAGCGCCGTCGCACCCGGTTCGGCGATTGGTGCTACCGCCGCTCCCGTCGTCGTGTAGGAGGGGCCCTGTTCCAGGCTGTGTGTGTAGCCGATACGGAAATGCACGCTCGACTGCGGCAGCAAATGCAGTTCCAGATTCGTCATCCGGTGGCTCAGGTCCATCAGGTGCGGAGCCGTGGTAATCGGCTGACCCGTGACTGCCGGGTTCAGCGGATTCGCCAACAGGTTATAGCCCCAGTAGTACTTGTAGCGCCGGTAGGTCGCGTTGAAGTCGTACCACTTGTTCTTCGTCATCCGCAGCCGCACCACGCTGGTCGGATCGCCGCCAAAGCCGAAGCCGTTCAGCGAGAGAGTGTCGAACAATGCCCCGTTGTGGTTCAGCGAGTGCGCGTAAAACGAGACGTCCATCAACCGCGGGCCCTGGTGCAGGTTTACGAACGTGTCGTAGTTCGCTTGGCTGCCGGTGATGTTGTTATACCTCCACCCCAGCTCAATCGAACTTTGGATGTTGTAGTTGCCGACGTTGACGCCGGCCGGCAACAAAGAGGGAGCCGGCAGCGCCTGGCTGCCCGAGCTCGACGAGTAGTTCTCGCTCTCCGCGCTCGAGGACGACGATGGAGAGGAGGTCTTCGATGCCCCGCTCACCGCCTTAACCGGCTTCGACGTTTCACTCGCGTTCGCCTGTTGCTGCTGCGCGAACGCGCTCCCGGCCAACCAACCGCCCAGTGCCAATGCAATCATCAAGAACTGTGCGGCCCGCCAGCCTCCGAACGTTTGTTTCAATTTGCTCATTTTCTGGCTCTTCATGGCCGCCTCACTTGAAGAAATATGGGCTGAAGTTGGAACCGTGAATCTGGGTGTGGCATAGCGTGCATGCCTGGAATTGTGTCGTCTGGTTATGGAAGCTCGGAATGCCTGGCGCTCCGCTGATGTGCGAACCCGTGTGGCACTGCAGACACAGCTGGTTCACGTTCGCTACCTTCAGCATGTGCGGGTTCGGCGATCCGTGCGGATTATGGCAATCGAGGCAGCCGTCGGTAATCACTGGCTCGTGTTCGAACACAAACGGACCCGCCTTGTCCACGTGACACTTCAGGCAGATCGCGTTGCCCGCCGCCGCCGTCCGCAGCTGCTTGTTTTCGCCACCGGCCTCCAGCTGGGCGTCAACGCTGCTCCCGTGTGGATTGTGGCAGTCACTGCACTTCACCATGCCCTCGTCCACGCGGTGGTGGAAGGGCATCCGGAACAGCGGCTGAATCGTACGATGGCACGTATAGCAGAGTTGCGGCTGCTTCTTGATCAGAAGCGTATTCAGGTCGGTCGAATGATGGATCGAATGGCAGTTCGTGCACCCGATGCCGTTTTCGTAGTGCACCGAGGCCAGGAAGTGCATGTTCTCGTGCCGTGACTGGTGGCACACCATGCACCGCTTGCTCGCCTCTTGCGGCGTCATCTTGTCGAAGTTATAGGGTGGAGGCGTCTGCCCGCCGGAGTTCACGTGGATGGAACCCGGCCCGTGGCATCCTTCGCACCCTTCCTTCGACTTCTGTTTATACAGCAGAGTCTTGTAGTGCGGATTCTGTTCGAGGTTCTTGAAAATGTCCGCGTGACACATCTTGCAGGTGTCTGAACCCACATAATGCGCCACCGGCTTCGCCGCCGCCGCGGCGGTCTTCTGTGTGTCTTTCTGAGATTCTTGGATTGTGCGTGCGGGAAGTTGGCCTGCCGCAAAAACCCCCACCCCCACCAGGGTGATCGCTACAGCCCATTTTCCCCATGCTTTATAGAACCGCATATGGGCGCCTCCGGGGTCACCAATGCAAACTGCGGTCCAAAATTTCCCCGTAGGCCCGGGAACTTCCCGGTGTTGCGGCAGTTTCACCCCGCCTTGGCCGCAAAGGGGTCGAAATGTTTCGTCAGGCTCAACAGACTGTAAGAAAAAACCACAGAAAATCAGCGAAGAAAACCAACTGTCCCTTGTCCGCCTTCATCCCTGTGTCTGGTAGGGAATTGTGTGAATAAATACGCGACCGAATCGGTCCCAGTTGCCTTTGGCTTCAATTCCGCTGCGCCAGACCCCTGATTCGTGCGCGATATCCCCCACCGATCCAGGTTCCCCGTGCTGAAATTGCCGCATGGCCCCGGTCCATTCAAGCGCATTCATCCATCCTCATTTTCCGGCTAAAAGCCCTATCTCCGCTGAGAATCCCGAATCCACTCATTGCCGGAGGTTTGGTCCCCCGGTTGCACGTTTGGAGGCGGGCGTCCGGTCAAACGTGAACTGTTACGGGGGCCGGAACTCATGACTCTGCTGGCCGCTGGAATCGCGTCCGCCGCTGGTGGAAAGAATCACCGGTCTCGCAACGTCTGCGAGAAGCCGGACGCCCCGAAACAAACAGGCCATGATTGCGAACACGCCGGAAACGAACCCTCTCGAAAAAGCCTCGATTGCCTTGTGCGCCCGCGAACCGGAAGAGCTCCAGCCCCTTACCACCATCCTTTCGCGGATGGGGTGCGAGCTGCGCATCGCGGAAACGGTTGAGGAAATCACCGAACTGATCGAGCGCGAGCGAGTGGATGTCGTTCTGGCCCATGTCTGCCCGAGCCGTCGAGAATTTCTCGAAATTCTCGGCCGACAGGAATTGCCGCCGGTGATTCCCTTACTCTGCTACGCCGACCAGCATCTCTATCTCGAGACGCTGCGGCGCGGCGCGTTCGATTGCGTGCCGCTTCCGGCCCAGGAGAACGAATTGCGGCGTGTCCTCACGCTGGCCATTAAGAGCAAGCGGAAGTCGCCCACCGCACCTGCCCCTTGCTGATTGGCGCGAATCATCATGAACAGGCAAAGCCTGACGAACCTGGGGTGCGGTTCGACCGTAACGATGCGGCGTCCGGATGGAAAGTCGGAGGAGACAAGCAAACGTGCTTCGTCTCGGAAAGAGATTTCAGCGCGGCGGGCGTTTGCTGAAGCGAACGGAAACCCCTTCTCCGGCCGGACAAAATTTCCGCCGGAAAGGCCTGATGATTGCATTGATGATTTTTGTTGTTGTTGGTTTAGGATTATTCATGAGTTGCAATATCGAAACTATATGCAATACGAAAACAAAAACTCTAACGGAGGGGGAAGGATGAAATTGAGAGTTTTGATTACGCTCCTGGCCGCGCTCGTTTTGCCTGCGACGGTTTTCGCAGCCCCGCAGAAAGGGAATGCGAAGAAGGGACACGAAGTCTTCGAAGCGCATTGCCAGATGTGCCACGGGCCGACCGGCAAGGGAAATCCGGCTATTGGCCGGATGTTTCACGTCAAGATGCCGGACCTCGGTTCTCCAGCCGTCCAGAAGTACACCGATGCCCAACTTCGCCACATCATCGAGCACGGCAAACTGAAGATGCCGCCGGTTCAGGGCGTCAGTTCCTCGGAGATCACCAACGTGATCGCCTTCGTGCGCACGCTGGGCAAGAAGAAATAGGGACATCAAAATACGGCAGTCTTCCTTGCTCCGTTTCGCGCCGCCGCTTCCCGTTGACCTTGCGGCGCCAGGTTTCAGGAAGTAGCAGTGCGGGCCGGGACCCGCTCCGGTTCCGGCCCGCCGCGAAAGGAATAGGGACATGAGTGTGAAGGAAAGCTTAGGTGGATGGTTACGCCCGGTTGTCTACCTCGGCCGCAACGCCATCTCTTTGACCGGAGCGGTTCTCACCACCAGCTCCGCCTTCACGATGGTCATCTTCTGGCTCTTCGAGATTGTTATCGGGGGCGGGGCTTACAAATATCCTTACGCCGGCATCCTCTTCTTCCTCATTCTACCGGCCATTTTCGTCCTCGGCCTGATCCTGATGCCGATCGGGGGGCTGCTGCGGCGGTATCGGCTGCTCAAGCGAGGGGAACTGCCCCGGCTCTATCCCCGCGTTGACTTGACCCAGCCGATGATCCGTCGGTCGCTGGCGCTAATCGGCATCGCGACCTTCGCCAACGTCGTCATCTTCAGCACCGCTTCCTACCAGGGCGTCAAGTACATGGATTCGGTGCAGTTCTGCGGCACAACTTGTCACACGGTGATGCAACCGGAGTACACAGCCTACCTGAATTCCCCGCACTCCCGCGTCGCCTGCGTACAGTGCCATATCGGCCCTGGGGCTTCGTGGTTTGTCCGCTCGAAACTCTCGGGCGTCAAGCAGGTTTTCGCCGTCTTGATGGACGACTATCCGCGGCCGATCCCCTCGCCGGTCACCAACCTGCGCCCCGCGCGGGCCACCTGCGAGCAGTGCCACTGGCCGCAGCGTTTCCTGGGCAATATTCTGCTGGTGAAGAAGCACTACGACACCGATAAGGACAATACTTCGGAAACCACTGTGCTTTTGATGAAGGTCGGCGGCCAGAACGCGCATGGTCCGCAGGGAATTCACGGCCACCACCTTGCCCCAGGCGTCGAGATCCATTACATCGCCCTGGACCGCAAGCGCCAGGACATTCCCTGGGTCTCCTACACCGCCCCCGACGGCAAGACGACCATCTTCCGTTCCACCACGATCAAGGCCACGCCCGCGCAACTCGCCAAAGGCGAGCATCGCCTGATGGACTGCATGGACTGCCACAACCGCCCCACGCACACTTTCCAGCTTCCCGGCGAGGCGATTGACAAGGAAATGCAGGAAAACTACATCAGCCCCAAGCTGCCGTTCATCAAGAAGGAAGCTCTGGCCGTGCTTAAAGCGAAATACCCGACCCGCGAGGTCGCCCGGCAACGCATCGCCGCATCGCTCGAGAATTTCTACAAAACCCAGTATCCCCAGGTCGTCGCCACCCAGAACGCGCAGCTCCAGGAGGCGATCAAGACGGTGCAGAACATCTATGACCGTAACGTCTTCCCCAAGATGGACGTCACCTGGGGAACATACTTCAACAATCTTGGACACATGGACTGGCCGGGCTGTTTTCGCTGCCACGATGGCAATCACGTCGCCGCCAACGGGCAAACCATCCCCAACGATTGCAGCACTTGCCACGACATTTTGGCCATGAGCGAGCACAACCCCAAGATCCTCTCCGAGCTCGGGGTTCACTAGCTTCTGGCGTAGCGCCCGGACCCGCGCCCGGGTGGAAGCAAACGGGGTCAAATATGGCTTGGAGTTTGATTGCGGTACTTTTCCTGGCCCTGGGAGGGCCTCCCCAGCCCTCCCAGCCTCCCCAACAGGGAGCCAACGCCACATGTCTGGCCTGCCACGGCCAACCCGGCTTCACCGGCCCGTCGGGCCGCAGCCTGCACGTCGATGTGAGCCACTTCGACAAGAGCGTTCACGGCAGCCTACCCTGCACCGCCTGCCACACTTCGATCACCGGTTTTCCGCACCCGAAGAAGGTCGCGCCTGTTCAGTGCAGCACTTGCCACGGCTCGGAGGCCAGCAGCGTCGATGAAAGCGTCCACGCCCACGACAGTGCCCTGCCCTGTCTTGGCTGCCACGGGAATCCTCATGCCATCGTGCCCGTCACCAGCCCGAAGTCTCCCGTCTATCCGCTGAACATCCCACGCACCTGCGGCAGCTGCCACGGCAATCCCAAGATCGCGAAGAAGTACGGCTTTCCCAACGTCTATTCCATGTACGTAGACTCGATTCACGGTGTTGCCCTCACCAAGGACGGCCTGCTGGTCGCCGCCAGTTGCACCAGCTGCCACGGCACCCACAAGATTCTCAGCCGTAAGAATCCGAAGAGCCCCATCTACCGCACCAATATCCCGAACACTTGCGGGAAGTGCCACGCCGGTCCCAAAGAGCAGTATCTGGCTGGCATCCACGGCCAACAAATGGAAGCGGGCAACACAAAAGCCCCCGTTTGCACCACCTGCCATACCGCGCATCGCATCGTTCGCGTCCAGCAGGCTTCCTGGCAGACGAAATCGTCAGCCACTTGCGGGAGTTGCCACCAGGAGCGCTACAGAACCTATCTCGACACCTTCCACGCCCAGGTCTCCGCTCTGGGCTACGTCGAAGTCGCTCACTGCTGGAACTGCCACGGCAATCACGACATCCTGCCGGCCTCGGATCCGAAGTCTTCGGTGAATCCCGCGAATCTTCTTCACACATGCCGCAAGTGTCACCCAAGCGCCACCCAGGGCTTCATCAGCTACCAGCCGCACGCCGACCCTCGCAACCGCCAGGCCTACCCGGCCCTCTGGTTCGTCACCGAGTTCATGAATGTGCTGTTGATCGGGGTGCTTGGCTTCTTCTTCCTGCACACGATTCTCTGGTTCGTTCGTTCGATGTTCCATCACGTCGAGAACCATGCGGAGGGGCGGCAATGAGCGCCGGGGCCAAACAAGGAGACCTCATGGGCCAGGCAAATCAGCAGGTCTTTTATCACCGGCGGTTCTCGCTGGGCCAGCGCTACCTTCACGCCGTCCTCTTCAGCACATTCATCGGCCTGGCGCTCACCGGCCTGCCTCTCCGCTTCAGTCAGACGGTCTGGGCCGAGCGCTTCGCTCACGCCGTCGGCGGATTCGGCGCCATCCTTTTTTTCCACAAATTCTGCGCCGTTCTGCTCACCGCCGCGTTTCTCATTCACGTCGGCCATGTCTTCTACCGTGGCGTCATCAAGCGGGAAAAGAGCATCTTTTACGGCCCGAAATCGCTCGTTCCCCGTCCCAAGGACATCCGCGATCTCTACGAGCACGCACGCTGGTTCCTTTGGGCCGGTCCACGCCCGAAATTCGACCGGTTCACCTACTGGGAGAAATTCGACTATTGGGCCGTGTTCTGGGGGATGGCGATCATCGGCCTTTCCGGCTACACGATGTGGTTTGCGCCCTTTTTCTCCAGGTTCATCCCGGGCCACTGGCTGAACATCGCCCTGGTGCTGCACGGCGAAGAGGCCCTGCTCGCCGTCTGGTTCATCTTCGTCGTCCACTTCTTCAACACCCACCTGCGCCCGGAAAGCTTCCCGATGGACATGGTCATCTTCACCGGCCGGGAAAGCGAAGAGGAGTTTCGCCAGAAACGGCCCCTCGAGTATCAGCGGCTGCAGGAAACCGGTCGTTTCCAAGAGGAAGCCACGTCCGAGGCACCGCCCCTCTGGCTGAAGAACTTCGCCCGTGTGGTCGGCGCGGTGATCGTTCTCACCGGCTTCGTTCTGCTTGTGCTGACAATGTTCGCCTTCGTCAGAGGCTAGCCCGTCCTCGCCCGGCCGCGAGGGGCGCGGCCGGGCTCTACTCCTTACCGTTTCTCAATTTCTCCCGTAGGGTGACCCGGATGGATCGCCCGCCTCGCGGAAACGGTGCCTTATTTCAATCCCAACTTCCCCCACAGCGAATCGATGCGCGCCTTCACCGTCTCGTCCATTTTGATCTCACCCGGCCAAGGCCGATCGAAACCCTCCTCGGGCCATTTGCGTGTCCCGTCGATGCCCATCTTCGAGCCGTAATCCTGCATCCTTGCCGCATGATCCAGCGTGTCGAGCGGCCCGAGCACGAACTCCACGTCCCGCTGCGGATCGATTGCACAGAGCGCCTTCCATACCACCTCGCCGGGGTTCTGCACATCCACGTCGTGGTCCACCACAACCACCACTTTCGTCAGCATCGCCTGTCCCATCGACCAGATCGCGTGCATGATCTTCCGCGCGTGCCCCGGATACGATTTTCGGATCGCAACGATCATCAGGTTCGTGAAAATCCCCTCGACTGGCATCGACACATCCACGATCTCCGGATGTGCCATCTGCATCAGCGGCAAAAACATCCGCTCCACGGCGTACCCCATGAAGTAGTCTTCCTGCGGTGGCCGCCCGACGATCGTCGTCAGGTATGTGGGATTGCGCCGGTGGGTGACGCAGGTCACGTGGAACGCCGGGTACTGACCCTCCAACGAATAGAAGCCCGTGTGGTCGCCGAACGGCCCTTCGGTCCTTAGATCATGCGTATCGACGTAACCCTCCAGCACGATCTCCGATTCCGCCGGCACCTCCAGGTCCACCGTGACGCACTTCACCATGTCCACCGGCTCGCGGCGCAGGAATCCAGCGAGCATCATCTCGTCCATTCCTGGCGGCGCCGGCAGGACGCCGGCCAACGCTGTGGCCGGATCCGCTCCGATCGCTACGGCCACGTCCATCCGGTCCTTCTTCTCCTCGCGTACCTGCCGGAAATGCTCCGCGCCGTGCTTCTGCGTCTGCCAATGCATCGCCGTCGTCCGCTCGTCGAGCACCTGCATCCGGTAGACGCCCACGTTCCTTCGCCCGTTCTCCGGGTCCCGCGTCACTACCAGCGGCCAGGTGATGTAACGCCCGCCGTCCCCCGGCCAGCATTTCAGAATCGGAAACTCATCGAGCGAAAAGTTCTCCCGCTTCACCACCTCCTGGCATGACCCGCTCCTCACCGTCCGCGGGAACGCCGAATCCAGCTCGCGCAGCCGGCCCACCAGCTTCAGCTTGTCCAACATTCCTTCGGGCCGCGGGAGGTCCATCAGCGAACGGATCCGCTGTGCGATCTCGTCCATGTGGCCCACCTCGAGCGCCAGGTTCAACCGCCGCATGTTCCCGAGCAGGTTGATCAATACCGGCACGTTCGAGCCTTTCGGCCGCTCGAACAGCAGCGCCGGCCCACCCGCCTTCACCACCCGGTCGGCGATCTCGGTGATTTCCAGCACCGGATCCACTTCCACGGAAATCCGTTTCAGTTCGTTTTCCCGCTCCAGGCGCGTCAAGAATTCCTTCAGATTCCGGTATGCCACTTTCGCTTTCCTTTCACCGGCAAATCCCGCCGGATCATCATCTTCCTCGGCTAGGAACTCTATCACGCTGTCACCGCTTCCCGCGAAGCCGGGCCCATTTCCCTGCCCGCAGCCACTCTGAAACAGGGAACCGCCGGCCATCCAGCTGCGTCTTAGGAAAAGAAAGAGAAGAAATGCCACACCTCACGCCAAAATTCTCCTCGCCGGCCCAGCATTCCGGCCTGGGGACGCGAAATGAGACCAGCCGCAACCGAACCTGCGTGGCGCGTGTCATACTTAACGGAACGAGAGTTCAAGAACCCCTCTTTGAGGTCACCTGAGGAAAACGCATGCCGGTACCGGAATTTTTGAAACGACACAAGAAACTCACCATTGTTGTTGTCTTGCTTGCTGTCGCGGTGGGTCTGACGGGAATGATGCTCAGCGGCAAGAGCAGCAAGGCATCCTATATGACCGGCAAGGTCGGCCGTGGCAACATTACCGCGATCGTCCAGTCCACCGGCACGATTAACCCGCTGACTACGGCCCCGGTCGGCTCGTACGTCTCCGGCAACGTCAAGTACATCTTCGCCGACTTCAATACCCACGTGCAGGCCGGTCAGGTGCTCGCCCAGATCGATCCGGCGATGTATGAAGCCCAGGTAATGACCGCCCAGGGAAATCTCGCCAGCGCCAAAGCGAATTTGAAGAACCTCAATGCCAGCCTGCAGGCGATGCACGCCTCGGTGGCCACCTATAAGGCCAATGCACAGAAGGCAAAGGCCGATCTCGAATACGTCAAGATCAACGCCAGGCGCACCGAAGACCTCTTCAAACAAGGCATTATCTCGAGCGACTCCAACGACCAGACCCAGTCCACCCTGGGCCAGGCCGAAGCCTCTCTGGTCGCTGCCGAGGCCCAGGTCAATCAGGCCAAAGCCCAGATCAAGCAGGTCGAGGCGCAGATCCAACAGGCCAAGGCACAGATCGAAGCCGCCGCCGGCAACCTCCAGCAGGCAGAAACCAATCTCTCCTACACCACCATCATCTCCCCAATCGACGGTGTGGTGGTTTCGCGCGGCATTGACGTCGGCCAGGCGGTAGCGTCTTCCTTGCAAGCCGGCACGTTCTTTAGCGTCGCCCAGGACCTCAAGCGCATGCAGGTTGCCGCCCAAGTCGACGAATCCGACACCGGCCACATTACCATCGGCACGCCCTGCACCTTCCAGGTCGACGCCTTCCCGAACACCACCTTCCGTGGCGGTGTGAATTCGATCCGGCTCAACCCTACCGTGGTCCAGAACGTCGTGACCTACAACGTGATCATCGATTTCAAGAATCCCCAGGAAAAGCTGCTGCCCGGCGAGACTGCCTACGTCACCATCCCCACCGGCCATGCACGCAATGCCATCGAGGTTCCCAACTCCTCGCTGATCTTCACGCCCAGCCTGCCGCCCAAGCAGCTCCAGGCGCTCTATCGCCAACATCACGTCCGCCGCGCCGCCTTCACGAATCATGCCGACGGCTGGCAGGTGGTTTGGCTTCCCAATCAGAACGGGTCACCGATCCCGATCGCCGTCAAGACCGGCCTGAGCGATTTCAGCCACACGCAAATCCTCGAGGGCAGCGTCAAGCCCGGCGAGACGGTGATTACCGGCCAACTGGCCGGCGGCTCCGCCGCGCCCAATCGCCGTGGCCCGCATTTCGGCCGCTAGTCGAGAGATGCTGATGCGAAGGACTCAAACACTCCGGAGTGGCGTTAGGCGGGTTTCCGGCCCGCGCGCTGAGGAGGAGTCATGAACGGCAGCGAAGTCATGCGCACGTCGCTTCAGGCCCTTGCCGCCAACAAGATGCGTACCGTGCTTACCATGCTCGGCATCATCATTGGCGTCGCCGCTGTCATCTGCACGGTGGCCATCGGCGAAGGTGCTTCCCAGCAGGTCCAGCAGCAGATCCAGAGTATGGGTGTCAACATGCTCTTCATCATGGCTGGCAGCGTCAATCGCGGTGGAGTCCACATGGGCTCCCAGGCCACCAAGACGCTCACTGCCGAGGATGCCATCGCCATAAAGCGCGAAATCCCCCTGGTCAATGAAGTCAGCCCGGGCGTTTGGAGCCATGCCCAGGTCGTCTACGCAGGACAGAATTGGTACACACAAGTCCAGGGCGTCGGCCAGGACTACTTCAAGATCCGCAACTGGCCGGTGGTGAACGGCAGCGAATTCACGCAACATGACGTCGCCTCCGCTGCCAATGTTTGCGATATCGGTCATACGGTAGCCCAACAGCTCTTTGGCAACGACGATCCCGTTGGCAAGGTCGTCCGCCTCGCCAACATGCCCTTCCTGGTTGAGGGCGTGCTGCAAACCAAGGGCGAGTCCACTTTCGGCCATGATCAGGACGACCTCATCGTCGCTCCCTACACCACCGTCCAGAAAAAACTGGCCGGCATCAGTTGGGTGAACTACATCATGGCCTCTGCCGTTTCCGACCAGGCCATTCAACCCGCCATCACGCAGATCAGTGCCCTGCTTCGCCTGCTCCACAAGCTTCGTCCCAATCAGTCCGACGACTTCATGATCCGCAGCCCGCAAGAACTGGCTAACGCCGCCAGCTCATCGGCCAACGTCATGACCACCCTGCTCGCCAGCATCGCCTCCGTTTCCCTGCTCGTCGGCGGCATCGGAATCATGAACATCATGCTGGTCTCGGTCACCGAGCGCCGCCGTGAAATCGGCGTCCGCCGCGCCGTCGGCGCCACCCGCCGCGACATCCGCTGGCAATTCCTCAGCGAGGCCATGGTGCTCAGCCTGCTCGGCGGCGGTGTCGGCGTCCTCGGTGGAGTCATCGGCTCAGCCGTCGTCTCGGGCATGCTTCGCTGGCCCACGCAGGTTCCCTTCGCCGCCGTGATCGTCGCAGTCGGATTCTCGGCCGGCGTCGGCGTATTTTTCGGTTATTATCCGGCCCAAAAGGCCTCACAACTCGACCCTATCGAGACGCTTCGCTATGAATAGACAACTGCTGAATCGTATCCTGTTTGCTTTGGCTTCCGTGGCAGCGGGCATTGCCCTTGCCGCTTCCTCTGCCGCGGCTGCGCAGTCGGGCGGTCGCGTAACCCATGACGAGTTCTTTATCGTCTCGTCGGTCAACGTGCCGGAGCACCATATGGTTCTCAAGCTCCCGACCGAAGTCACCACCACCATGCAGTTTACGGACAAAACCTCGGTCGTCGGCGAGAAGGGCCAACGCATGAAGCTTGGTCAGTTGCAAGCGGGCGATACCGCCTACATCACCTATGTGACCAATGCTCAGGGCGATACGGCCACAAAGATTCGGCTCGGGCCCATGACGGTCAAGGTGCTCCACGAGCGCTATTTGAAAGGCTACGCTGTCCCGATTCCTCCGCCTCAGCCGCCTCGAATCCTGAACAGCCAGTCGAACGGCAAGAACTCGCACAGCCACACCCACTAGGCTCCCGGCCGGCGGCTCGCGCCGTCGGCCCTTCCCTTGGGGGGAGGGAACGCTGCGCTACAGTTTCGTCTCTTCCCTCACTGGAAACTCAGGCGTCTCGCGATCTCGTGGCTTTCGCCTCCGCCCCTGCTTGTTCGGCCCCGTTCCGGGCCATCCGGCACAGGCGACAGCCGCTCTCGGTCGGGCGCCACAGCCGGGGTTTCGAATTGCTGTCATGTGAGACACAAAGAACGTCTGTTCGCGATTTCCCGCGCATCCAATGGAGTGCGCGGGGTTGTCGGCAGACCGCCCGCCATGCCAGTTCCGGCATCTCCGGGACTTTCCGGATTGATGCCCTCATGGCCGACCTTTTTCGAGAGTTTTCGGGGCCGATACCACCTGTCCGGGTTCCCTGGGCATTCCCCGCCCTTCTGCCTGGGCGCTGTTTGGCGCCCGGCCCGATTGGCCCGCCTTGGGCGGGAGAGAAACTGGGAACGGCTATGAGACCGCTTACCGAATTCACACGCGGGCCGCGAATCCACTCCGCGGAGGAACCAAGATGAACGGACGCGAAATCATGCGCACCTCGCTGCAGGCACTCGCCGCCAATAAGATGCGCACC
Source organism: Candidatus Acidiferrales bacterium (assembly GCA_046704165.1). Classification (GTDB taxonomy): domain Bacteria; phylum Acidobacteriota; class Terriglobia; order Acidiferrales; family UBA7541; genus JAKASX01. The sequence continues at coordinate 2,149 of JBJKSI010000117.1, read as the reverse complement.
GTGCTCACCATGTTGGGCATTATCATCGGCGTGGCCGCCGTCATCTGCACCGTTGCCATCGGCGAAGGCGCCTCGAACCAGGTGCAGGCGGAAATCCGAAGCATGGGCGAGAACATGATCTTCATCATGGCTGGCAGCGTCAATCGAGGCGGCGTTCGCATGGGTTCACAGGCCACCAACACGCTCACCGCTCAGGACGCTCTGGCAATCAAGCGCGAGGTGCCGCTCATCAAACTGGTCAGCCCCGGCGTCTGGAGCCACGCCCAAATCATCTATCAGGGACAGAACTGGTACACACATCTCGAAGGCGTCGGCGACGACTACTTCAAGATCCGCAACTGGCCAGTCGTTCGTGGCAGCGAATTCACCGCTCAGGATATTGAGGACGCCCGCAACGTCTGCGTCCTCGGCCAGACGGTCGTACGCCAACTCTTCCCCAACCAGGACCCGGTCGGCAAGGTCGTCCAGATCAAGAATCTTCCCTTCTTCGTCGAAGGCGTGCTCCAAGCAAAGGGTGAATCCACCTTCGGACACGATCAGGACAACATCATCCTCGCCCCCTACTCCACCGTGCAGAAGAAGATTGTCGGCATCAGCTGGGTGAACTTCATCATGGCCTCGGCCATCACTCCCCAGGCCATTCAACCCGCCATTACGCAGATCAGCGCGCTGCTCCGCCTGCGTCACAACCTCCGTGCCAACGAGGGTGACGACTTCATCATTCGCAGCCCTGAGGAACTCGCCAAGGCCGCCACCTCTTCCGCCAGCGTCATGACCACTCTACTCGCCAGCATCGCTTCGGTTTCCCTGCTCGTTGGCGGGATCGGCATCATGAACATCATGCTCGTCTCGGTCACCGAGCGCCGCCGCGAAATCGGCGTCCGCCGTGCTATTGGAGCAACCCGCCGCGACATCCGCTGGCAATTCCTCAGCGAAGCCATGGTGCTCAGCTTGCTCGGCGGCGGCGTCGGCGTCCTTGGCGGAGTCATTGGCTCGGCCATTGTCTCCGGCATGCTCCAGTGGCCCACCCAGGTTCCCATGCTCGCTGTCATCATCGCCGTTGGCTTCTCCGCGGCGGTCGGTATATTCTTCGGTTTATATCCGGCCCAAAAGGCCTCACAACTGGATCCTATCGAGACGCTTCGCTATGAATAATAGACGCTTGTTTCAATCCGTCCTCTTTTGCTTTGCTTCGTTCACGCTGTTCGCGGCCGCCGTTGCTGCACCGGCTTGGGCTGCCACCCGCAAAGGCCCCACGCGGAAAATCCGGGATGAGTTTTTCATCATCTCCGAAGTCCATCTGAAAGAGCATAATCTCGTGCTGGAGCTGCCCACCCAGATCACCATGCTGATGCGGGTCACCAGCAAGACGATCTTCATCAACGGGAACGGCCACCGCCAGCCGCTCAACAAAATCCGCGCCGGCGACACCGTCTACATCAACTATCTGAAGGCTCCCCGCGGTCCCTTGGCGCTCAAGATTCGCGAAGGCCCTATGACTGTCCAGATCCTTCGCAAGCGTTACTGGAACGGTTAGCCGCAACCGACGCGGCGGGCAGCGCGGTGTTTTCCGCGCCACGCTTGCCGTCCGCGAACGCCAGATGGTACGCTCTCTCCGAAGCGGGAGTAGTTCAGCGGTAGAACGTCGGCTTCCCAAGCCGAAAGTGAGGGTTCGACTCCCTTCTCCCGCTCCACTCTCTGGCGTTGCGCAAGCCGGTGCAGCACAACCTGTGGTGGTCTTTTACCCTGTTTGCGTGGCGGTGTCCAGCCTTTTTGGACACCGCTTGTGTCAGAGCGTTAGGGGTGTGGACACCTTCGGGTCGGCGCGCCTGGCATTAAGGGCATTAATGCGGGGATCTCCGGTGGGGTGGTTGGCCGGCGGGCGAGGACGGGCCACGCGCAGTCGCTCAAGCTCCCGCCGGCCGGGTATAGGGTAGCGCAGCCTAGCGGGCGATGCGGTGAATCAGTCTGAGTAGGGCCGGCTTACCCGCCTTGGCCTTGCGGACGGCCTCGGGAATCATTCTCCTTGCCTCCTGCAAGAGCTGGAACCGGATGGCCTCGATCTCGCCGGCGGCGCTCGGGCCGTGTTTCGCCGCGCGGCCGGCAAGCTCGGCTTCGAGGGCGTCGATTCTTTCCAGCAGAGCCGGGA
>JBJKSI010000116.1:0-19196 GCA_046704165.1 Candidatus Acidiferrales bacterium | reverse complement strand
GGTCACGCAGGGTGAGCACGCTGATGCCGGCCTCGAGTCCGCCGGCGCCGCCGAGCAGATGCCCGGTCATCGACTTGGTTGAGCTGATCGGGATCTTGCGGGCACGTTCGCCGAACAGGCGTTTGATGGCGACGGTTTCGATGGCGTCGCCGATCGGTGTGGAGGTTCCGTGGGCGTTGATGTAGCCGACCTCCTCGACCGGCACACCGGCGTGGCCGATGGCGATCTTCATCACCCGGTATGCGCCGTCGCCCTGCTCGGCGGGCTGGGTGATGTGGAAGGCGTCACCGCTCATGCCATAGCCGACAACCTCGGCGAGGATGCGGGCGCCGCGGCGCTGGGCGTGCTCGAGAGATTCCAGGATCAGAATGCCCGAGCCCTCGCCGACGACAAAACCGTCGCGATTGGCGTCGAAGGGACGGCTAGCATGTTCCGGATCGTCGTTGCGCGTGGAGAGGGCGCGCATGGCGCTGAAGCCGCCGACGCTCATCGGCGTGATGGCGCCTTCCGAGCCGCCGCAGATCATTACGTCGGCGTCGGAGCGCGCGATGATGCGATAACTGTCGCCAACCGCGTGGGCCGAGGCCGAGCAAGCGGTAGCGGTGGCGGAATTGGGGCCGCGGGCGCCGTAGCGGATCGAGACGAAGCCGGAGGCGAGGTTCACGATCGCCGAGGGAATGAAAAAGGGGCTGATCTTGCCCGGACCGCCCTGGAGCAGCTTGGAGTGCTCGCGCTCGATGACGTCGAATCCGCCGATGCCGGAGCCGATGTAGACGCCACTGCGATCGGTGTCTTCGGGGCCGATGGTGAGGTCGGCCATTTTCATGGCGTCGGCGGCTGCGGCGATGGCGAGCTGAATGAAGCGGCCCATCTTCTTCAGCTCTTTTTTCTCGACCCAGCGTAGCGGATCGAAATCGGGCACTTCGCCGGCGATCTGGCAATCGTATCCGGCGGCGTCAAAATGGGTGATGCGGCGTATGCCACCCTTGCCAGCCAGCAGATTCGACCATGCCTCGGCGGCGCCGATACCTGTGGCACAAACCAATCCCACGCCGGTGACGACCACTCGACGGCTCAATTACGAAATCCCCCTGCGCTCGGAAAAGGACCGCGGACAGCAGATGAAACTACTTCTTGGCCTGGGAATGCTTGTCGATATAGCTGATCGCATCCTGGACGGTTGCGATCTTTTCGGCGTCCTCGTCGGGGATTTCGATCCCGAAGGCTTCTTCGAACGCCATGACCAACTCGACCGTGTCGAGCGAATCGGCACCCAGGTCGTCCACGAAGGAGGCGGTGGGCGTCACCTCCGCCTCATCCACGCCGAGCTGTTCTACGATGATCTGTTTTACACGTTCTTCAACGCTGGCCATGCTCTTGGCTCCTCCGCTCGGCTCGGCTTTTTTATCTCCAGGACTCGATGCGGACCGACCGACCTGCGGCAAGCCCGTCATCCAGTAGACCCGTTCATTCTAGTCACGACCACGCAAGCGGTCAACTTCGGACGGCGAGCCGGCGTCCGGAGCGGGCCGCGAGCGGCGGCTGGCGTCAAGCCATGTACATGCCGCCGTTTACGCCGAGCACATGGCCGGTGATGTAGCCAGCCTCCTCGGTGGCAAGGAAAAGGACGGCGGCGGCGACGTCGCCGGGCGTTCCCAGCCGGCCGAGCGGGATGCGCGCCGAGAGTTGCTCGACGGCCTTTTCGGGGAGCGCTTCGGTCATCGCCGTGGCGATGAAGCCGGGGGCGACGGCGTTGACGGTGATGTTGCGAGAAGCGAGTTCGACGGCGAGCGCCTTGGTGAGGCCGATCAGTCCGGCCTTGGAGGCGACGTAATTCGCCTGGCCGGCGTTACCCATCTGGGCGACGACGGAAGCGATGTTGATGATGCGGCCCCAGCGCTGGCGAAGCATGGAAGCGACCGCCTGCTGGGCGCAGAGTTGGGCGCCGGTGAGGTTGGTGCGGAGCACCACGTCCCAGTCTTCCGGCTTCATGCGGACGGAGAGGCCGTCGCGAGTGATGCCGGCGTTGTTCACCAGGATGTCGAGCCGGCCGAACCGATCGAGGGCCTGGCCGAAGGCGGCTTTCACCTGTTCCGGATTTCCAACGTCCATGCCCACGGCGAGCGTGGCGCCCCCCGCAGCTTCGATGCCTGCCTGTACTGCGGGAAGTTTCGCAGTGTTGACGTCTGCGAGAACGACACTCGCCCCGGCCTCGGCCAGGCAGCGGGCGATGGCTTCACCGATGCCCTGCGAGGCCCCAGTGACAAGTGCCACTCGATCGTTGAGTAGGAACATGGTCGTTCGTGTCCTTCGCTGAAGGATTTTCGAAAGGGCCGAACCGCTAGGCTTCCGCTTCCGGTTGCGAGACCCGCTCGCGCGCGAGTTTATCCAACGCGGCGTTGAGGCTTTCCTCGTCCTCGGCGTTGGCCACGCGGACCGAGCGGTCGATTTGCCGGAGCAAGCCGTTGAGCACACGGCCGGGTCCGACCTCGACGAAGAACGAAACGCCGAAGCCGATCATCTCGCGGATCGATTCCTCCCAACGTACCGGGTGGCAGACCTGGCGAACGAGCGCTTCGCGGGCCTCCTCGCCGGAGGTGATCGCCTCGGCGTCGACGTTGGTGACCAGCGGAAATTTCAGATCGCAGAACTTGGTCTTTCGCAGGTCAACCTCGAGCCGCTGCTCGGCGGGCTTCATCAGCTCGCAATGGAAGGGAGCCGAGACCGGCAACAGCACGGCGCGCTTGGCACCACTTTGCGAGGCGATCTCGACGGCGCGCTTGACCGCGGCAGCGGTGCCGGAAACGACGGTCTGCTGGGGTGCGTTGAGGTTGGCCGGGGCGAGCACGTCGCCGTCGGCGGCGCGGCGGCAGATTTCGGTGACCAGCGCCGGGGCCAGGCCGAGGATCGCGGCCATGCCGCCTTCGCCTGCGGGTACCGCCTCCTGCATATAGCGGCCGCGATTGCGGACGAGACGGAGGGCGTCGGCGAAATCGAGCGAGCCGCCGGCGACCAGCGCGGAATATTCGCCGAGGCTGTGGCCGGCGACGAAGTCGGGCGCGGCGCCGCCTTCGGCCAGCACACGATAGGCGGCGACCGAAACGGCAAGGATGGCCGGCTGCGTGTTCTCGGTGAGCTTGAGATCGTCTTCCGAGCCCTCGAAGCAGAGCTTCGAGAGCGGGAAACCCACGGCGGCATCCGCTTCTTTAAAGGCGGCCTTGGCGACCGGGAATTTTTCGAAGAGATCGCGTCCCATGCCGGAATACTGGGACGCCTGACCGGGGAATAGAAATGCGATTTTGCCCATACCGTTGCCTCAGTTCCTCATGTATTCAGGGTGACCGACGCGGCGGAAAGTTCCCGTTCGATCTTTTCGTTGACGTGCCCCTGGGCCATTTCTACCGCGACGCGAACGGCGTTCTTGATCGCGTTGGCATTTGAGCGCCCGTGGCCGATGATGCAGATGCCGCGAACGCCGAGCAGCGGCGCCCCGCCGTATTCCGAGTAGTCGATCTTGCGCCGGAAATCGGCGTAAGCGCGTTTGGACAGGACGTAGCCGACCTTGGCGGGAAGGTTGCTTTTCAGAGCCTCCTTGAGTTTGGCGCTGATCAGCTCGGCGACACCCTCGCTGATCTTGAGGGCGATGTTGCCGATGAAACCGTCGCAGACGATCAGGTCGGCGACGGCGCCGGTGAAGACGTCGCGCCCCTCGACGTTGCCGACGAAGTGAAGCGGGAGCGACTTCATCTCGTTGTGGGCTTCGCGAACCAACTCGTTTCCTTTGCTCTCCTCCTCGCCGATCGAGAGCAAACCGACGCGGGGGCGGCGTACGTGAAAGACGGTGCGGTAGTAGATCTCGCCCATCACCGCAAACTGGACCAGGTGGCCGACCTTCGAATCGACGTTGGCGCCAACGTCGAGAATGACGGCCACGCCACCGCGCGAAGTGGGGAACGGGGCGGCCAGCGCCGGGCGGCTGACGGAGGGCAGCGTGCCGAGCAGGAAGCGGGCGACACCGAGCACGGCGCCAGTATTGCCGGCGCTGACGAGCGCATGCGCCTTCCCCTCGCGCACCAGATGAGTGGCGACGTGGGCCGAGCTGTCCTTTTTCTTGCGGAAAACAAGGCCCGGCGAATCGCTCATTGCGATCACTTCGCTGGCGGGAACGATTTCGATCGGGAGGCCGCGATGGCGGTGCCTCGCCAGTTCCGTCTTGATGGCGTCTGGGCGCCCGACCAGCAGGATCCGGGCGTCGAGTTCGCGTGCGGCGAGAATCGCCCCTTCGATCTCCACACGGGGCGCGTGGTCGCCTCCCATAGCATCCAGAGCAACGGTAATCATTGTGCCGGCCTGATCGGGAAAGCGGGGTCATCACCCCGGCGGACGGGGTCAGGCTTCCGCTTTGATGACCTGCCGTCCTCTATAGTAGCCGCAATGGGAGCAAGCGTGATGCGGCAGCTTCATTTCGTGGCAGTTGGGGCAACGGACGTGCAACGACGGCGTCAAGAAATCGTGAGCGCGCCGCTTGTTCTTCCGTGCTTTCGAATGCCGACGTTTCGGGTTTGCCATGATCGAGCCTCACCGGCTGAAATTTTCGTTTCGGGCTGCCGCACCACTGGGCCGTTAGCGAGTGACCCGGCAGTGCCGCAGCGTTTCGTCAGTGCTTCTTGAACCATTCGAGCTTGAATCGCTCGAGTGACGCCAGGCGGGGATCCACGGTCCGGGTCTCGCAACTGCACTGTTCGTAATTGAGATTGGCGCCGCAGTGCGGGCACAGGCCCCGGCAATCGCCCCGGCAGATGGCCTTCATTGGAACCGCAAGATGGATCTGCTCGGAGAGGATATCGGCGAGGAAGAGGCCGTCGCCTTCAAAGAAGGCGATTTCGGTTTCCTCGAGGCTGAGATGTACGTCTTCCTGACGAGGAGCCGAGCTTGCCGGCCGATAGATGAGATCGAAATCCCGGCTGACTTCCTCGGTCACCGGCTCGAGACACCGCGCACAGTTCAATTCAATTCGTGTGTGTAGCGTGCCGAAGATGTGAATCTGGCCCTCGACGAGCTCGGCCATGGCGCGGACCGTCAGCGCTTCCACCTGCTTGAACTCGGTGGAGTGAAAATCCAGGCTGCCCGGCGCGTACGTCTTGCGTACCGGGATCCTGTGAATGGCGAGTTCGTGAATGTCGAGGAACATCGAGGATCATCCAGAGGCCATTATAAAAGCGTCACTTGCCGAGTCAAGGAGACAAGGAAGCCTTGGGCGGCTGGTTGTCGGGGAAGTGACGGCGTTCCTGGGAGGCTAACGCTTGTATTGTTATATATTTAGACGTCTTGCGAGGGTGTGGGGGACGCCTCGCCACGGACCAGCTCTCGGTGCAGGCGCACGAGGTAGGAATCGGTCATTCCGGCGATGTAATCGCAGACCACCCGGTGGACCGGTTGATGGCGAGCCTGGCCGGCAAAGTAGCCCGGCATCCGGTCCGGATGGTCGAGAAAGAACTGGAAAAGCTCGTCGAGTGCCTCTACGGAGCGGGAACGATCCTCAACGATCAAGGGGTGTTCGTAGAGGTTGGCCGTGAGGAAGCGCTTCCAGCGGGCGACGCGTGGAGCCATGGCCGGCGAGAAGCCCGCCAGGCGCGCGGGAGCGCGGCGGACATCCTCCACATTTCGAACGCCGGCCTCTTGTGCGGCGGAGCGGGTGTGGTCAATCAGATCGGTCACCATGCGGTCGAGCGCGCGGCGGAGGGTCTCGGTGAGCTTCATCCAGGAGCGGCCCTCGGGATAGAGGCGGTCGACATCGGCCCAGACTTCTGCCACCAAATCCACTTCTTCGATGAGGCGGTCGGGCTCAACCAGTCGCGCTTCGAAGCCGTCGTCGGTGTCGGAGACGTTGTAGGCGATCTCGTCGACGGAATCGATGAGTTGGGCTTCGAGCGGCGGCCGTTGCTCGAGGAGATACCCGGCCAGGTCGGGCGCCTCGGCGGGATCGTAGTCTCGGGAATGTTTGACGATGCCCTCGCGGACCTCGAAGGTGAGATTCAGGCCGGGGAAATCGAGATAGCGTTGCTCGAAATGCTCGACGATGCGCAGGGCGTGGAGGTTGTGTTCGAAATGCTCGCCGAAACGCTCCATCCACTCGTTAAGCCGCCGCTCGCCGGCATGGCCGAAAGGCGGATGGCCGATATCGTGGGCGAGGGCGAGCGCTTCGGTGAGGTCGGCGTTGAGGCCGAGAGCACCGGCAGCGGTGCGAGCGATCTGGGCAACTTCGAGTGTGTGGGTGAGGCGGTTGCGGAAATGGTCGGAATAACGGGTGGCGAAGACCTGGGTCTTGGCTTCGAGGCGACGGAAAGCGCGGGAATGGATGACGCGGTCGCGGTCGCGGGCGAAGGCGTTGCGGTAGGGGTGGGCAGGCTCAGGGTAGCGGCGCCCCCGGCAGCGTTCGACGTCCATCGCATACGGCGCGGAGGACATCGGCGGGCGGCTAGGTCCTGCCGAGCATCTCGAGGCGCTGGCCGGCCTGATCGGCAAGGCCGGTGTTGGGATATTCGGCCTGGAGCTGCTTGTAATATTTGACCGCCTGCGCGGTGTCTTTCTGAGCCTGATAGTGATCGCCGAGAGCGAGGAGAACGACTGGCTTAGGCACGAAAACCGTGGGGTTCTTGAGCAACTGTTGGTAGATCGTCAGCGCCTGGCCGGGCTTGCCGAGTTTTTCGTAGACGTGGGCGAGTTCGAATTGGGCGAGCGAGCAGAAATTGGCGTTGCCGCCCTTCGCGATCGGTTCCAGCCACTTGACGGCTTCCTTGTAATTGCCGAGGTGCTCGAGGCTGACGGCAGTGTAATAGCTCGCCATCTGTCCGTAGCGGCTGCCGGGATATTCCTTGGCCACCTGGCTCAGCGCTTTTTCCGCAGCCTGGTACTTGGCGGTGTCGGAGGGGTAGGTCAGCTCGCCGGGAATGGGCTGATCGTTGCTGCCCTGCACGTGTGCGTCGTAAAGCCGCACCGCCGCGGCGTAGGCTGCGGAGGCCTTGGCAGTTTTCTGCCCGGAATAGTAGCGCCAGCCCAGAACGCCGGCGGCGACCACGATCACGACCACGACGACCTGAACGATCGCTTTCTTGTGGGTGCTGAGAAACTCGTAGCTGGTCTCGATGCTGTCGCGGAATTCGTCCTTCTTCAGTTCCTTGCGGCTGATGTGGGCCATCAGGCCTCCTCGGCCTTGTCAAATTGCTTGGGATACTCTTTGGCCATCATCAGTTCGGCTCCGCCATCCGAGTTGTGGCCGACCGACATGTCGTCCATGAACGCCTGGACGATGAGCAGGCCGCGACCCGAAGTTTTCAAAAGATTCTCTTCCGCGAGTGGGTCCTCAACGTGCTTGGCTTCGAAACCCTCGCCCTGGTCGATCATGCGAATCACCAGCCGTTCGGGTTCGAAGACGAATTTCAGGAAGACGCTCTTCTCCCGTTGCATGCGGTTGCCGTAGTGCAGCGCGTTGATGATGCCCTCGCGCACCGACATCGCAATCTTATGGATATCGTCTTCCTCGAAGCCGACCGATTCGGCCACGCCCTCGGTAATGGCTTGGGCGAGGTCGATCGTCTGCCAAGCGGTTTCGAGTGTGACTTCGACGGTCTTGTTGCCTTGCGCGGCCGCCATGACCCTCCCAAGCCTGTAATCATACCGGCCAGCGACGCCAGGGAGCAAACGTTTGTGGGGTAAGTGTGGGGTAAGGCTGGAGCGGTGAGGGGCCGGATGGCAGGGCCGGGAAGCACCGAACAGCGTACAGTCGCGGCGGTCTTTTCCATCGGGCGGAATCCCTTTTGGATTCTTCTTGAGTCGGCGGGCGTGACGGAGTATCTGTTTCCGGTGCTTTTCCGAGGCGCAAAGGGCGCCCGCACGCGGCGCAATGACAATCAATAAGGAGAGAAATGGAGAAACCGGATCCCAAAGAGAAGAAAGCCAAAAAGAATATCGGTAATGACGTCTCGCGCCGGCGATTTCTGAAAGGAATCTCGGCCGTCCCCATGGTCGCCATGGCAGGTGGCCTGAGCCTGCCTGCACTCGCGTCGGACCTGCCGTTGCCCGAGAAAGCGCCTCTGCCGCCAATGCCGGAGGGCAAAAAACTGGTGGCGATCCAGATCGGAGCGCGGTCGTTCGTCGACGAGGGTGTGGACGGGTGCCTCGAAACGCTGCAGGAAAAAGCCGGCGTGAACACGCTGATGTCGGCCGTGTTCAGCTACGGGCGAGGACTGGAGGGCCGCCAGGTGCCCGGCCAGCCATTGCCGGACCACGGCGTGCACGCCTACGACAAGATTCACGGCGGGAGCTATACGAAAGTCCATCCCGAGTACTACGCGAATTCGGTGATCAAGGACATTCGCGCGCCGGAGCTGGGCAAGTTCGATATTTTCGCCGATGTGATCCCGAAGGCGAAGGCCCGCGGCATCCAGACCTACGCCCTTTTCGAGGAGGTCTACAACCCGCGGCTGATGCCCAATTTCGAAAAGATTGCCGAAGTGGACCTCTACGGCAGAATCGGCCGCAGCACCTGCCTGAACAATCCCTATGCGCGGAATTTCCTGGTCTCGATGGTCTCCGACTGGTTTTCGAACAACGACCTGGACGGCATGATGTGGGAATCGGAACGCCAGGGACCGCTGAACAACACGGTGGGCGCCTTTTTCTGGCGTTTCGAGAAGAACGCGCCCATCTATTGTTTTTGCCACTATTGCCGGGCGAAGGCCAGGGCGAGGGGAATCGACGTGTGGCGCGCGCGCGAAGGTTACCTCGCGTTGCAAAAGTGGGTGAACGAGACGGTCGGCCGGCCGCGGGCGATCGACGGCGCGTTCGTCCGCTTCTGGCGGGTGCTGTTCGAGTATCCGGAAATCATGGCCTGGGAGAGATTGTGGTACGAGGCCCAGAACGAGGTTTACGCGCTGCTCTACGGCACCGTGAAAGGAATCACGCCCAAAGCGCAGGTTGGCTGGCACATCATGCACCTGATCACGATGAGCCCGTTCTATCGCGCCGAGGTGGATTACGGCCGGATGGCGCACTACGCCGACTTCATCAAGCCTTCGACCTATAACAATTGCGCCGGCCCGCGCTTCGCCCAATACATCCGGAACGCGCAGTCCGCGGTTTACCGCGATTCGACGCCCGAAGCGGTGCTCGACCTTCATTACCGGATGCTGGGATATACAGGCGAGGCGACGCTGGAGGAACTGCCGACGAGGGGCCTTTCCGCCAGAACCGTGGGCGACGAGGCGCGGCGAGCGCTCGCTGACGTGCAGGGCAAAGCGCGGATCTACCCCGGAATCGACATCGATATCCCCACGCCACTCGACGACAAACGGACCACGCCCGCCGACGTCAAGGCGTCCGTGCTCGCTGCCTTCCACGCCGGCGCGCAGGGCGTGGTGTTGTCGCGCAAATATGCGGAGATGAAGCTGACGAACCTGGCGGGCGCGGGAGAAGCGCTGCGGGAACTCAAGGCTGGGTAAGGTGTTCGCCGTTGCGGCCGACTCCGCATTCGAAGGGTGGCCGCAACACCCGTGTGCGTTGTGCTCGAGAGTATTTGTAGCGCGTTGGTCATGTCCCATTCGCGCAGCGTTTGGCATTTGTCCTTGTGTTCACCAAGCCGACGCGCTATCTCTTTGCGGTGCTCTTCAAGGCGCAAAGTGCGGCGGTGTTCGGCATCGAGGCCTATCTGGTCGAAGTGGAAGTCGACGTCGGGTCTGGCCGGATGGGCGATTTCAACGTCGTGGGGCTGCCGGACGCGGCGGTGAAGGAGAGCCGCGAGCGGATCAAGGCGGCGCTGAAGAACTGCGGCTTCGAATTCCCCTCGCCACAAGGCGTGACGATCAACCTGGCGCCGGCAGACGTGCGCAAGGAGGGTTCGGGATTTGACCTGCCGATGGCGATGGGGCTGCTCGGATGCCAGGGCTCGTTCTACGGGAAGCCGCTGAGCGACTATGTGTTTCTGGGCGAGCTCTCGCTTGACGGGAGCGTGCGGCCGATTCGCGGCGCGCTTTCGGCGGCGCTGAAAGCGCGCGAGCGGGGAGTGAAAAATCTGGTGGTGCCCGAAGCGAACGTGCGCGAGGCCGCCGTGGTCGAAGGAATCGACGTCTATGGCGTGCGGACACTGCCGCAGGCGGCCGACCTGGTGACCTCGCCCGAATCGTTCACTCCGATACGCGTGGATTCGCGGCAGATGTTGGCCGATTCGGGCCAGTATTCCGTGGATCTGGGTGATGTGCGCGGGCAGATGGCCGCCAAGCGGGCGCTCGAAGTCGCCTGCGCCGGGGGACACAATATCCTCTTTTTAGGGCCGCCGGGCGCGGGCAAAACGATGCTCGCCAAGCGCATTCCCACGATTCTGCCGCCGATGTCGCTCAACGAAGCGCTGGAGACGACGCGGATTCACAGCGTGGCCGGCGTGCTGGAGGATTCGCGGGGACTGGTGGGTGTGCGGCCGTTCCGATCGCCGCACCACACGATCAGCGACGCCGGCTTGATCGGCGGCGGGACGGTGCCGCATCCCGGCGAGGTGTCGCTGGCGCACTTCGGCGTGCTGTTTCTCGACGAACTGCCGGAATTCCAGCGCAACGTGCTGGAGGTGCTGAGGCAGCCGATCGAGGAAGGAGCGGTGACGATCGCACGCGCGGCGCTCTCGCTGACGTTTCCGGCGCGGTTCATGCTGGCCGGGGCGATGAATCCGTGCCCGTGCGGCTTCTTTGGCGATCCGACGCGCGAGTGCCGGTGCACGCCGGCGCAGATCCAGCGCTACGTCTCGAAAATCTCCGGGCCGCTGCTCGACCGGATCGACATCCACATTGAAGTGCCGGCGGTGCGCTACCGTGAGTTGCGCGAGAAGGCGTCGGCGGAAAGCTCGGCCGCGGTGCGCGAGCGGGTGATCGCGGCGCGGCAGAAACAGATGGAGCGCTTCGGTGGCGAAAAGCACGTCTACGCGAACGCGCAGATGCCGCCGAAACTGATTCGCAAGCACTGCCAGATCTCCGTCGAAGGGGAAAAGCTGCTCGAAAGTGCGATGACCAAGCTGGGGCTTTCGGCGCGGGCGCACGACCGCGTGCTGAAGGACTCGCGTACCTTCGCCGATCTCGACGATTCCCCCTCGGTCGAAGCGAAGCACCTGATGGAAGCGGTGCAATACCGCTCGCTCGACCGCAGCTACTGGTCGTAAGCGCGTCCGCGCCCAACTCTCGAGCCTGGCCTACGCGAAGAGTGGCGCGAATCTCTTCGCCCTGAACTATTACTACTCCCACAACTCGTCCGACTGCACCTCTGGCACCACCGACGACGACGGATTGATCGATTGCATCCAGGACACCCTGCAGCCTGGGCGCAGCATCAGCCACACCTACGACGCCGTCGGACGCCTCGCCACCGCCAGGACCACCGGCTCCTCCGCTTATTCGCAGTGGGGCCTGTCCTGGACCTACGACTCCTATGGGAATCGCCTCTCGCAAAACGTGACCGTCGGCAGCGCCACGACAAATTCCGTTTCCGTCAATGCATCAACCAACCACATCAGTACCGCCGGCTACGCCTACGACGCCGCTGGCAACATGACTGGCGACGGCACAAACACAATCAGCTACGACGACGCGGACCGCGTCATCAGCAGCAGCGGTGGCCTCGGCGCCGGTTCCTACGCCTTTGACGGTGCCGGATTGCGAGTCAAGGAGACCGTCTCCGGCTCCACGACGGCGTATATTTACTCAGGCGGCAAGGTGATTGCCGAATACGCCAGCGGGGCTGCCGCAACGTCTCGGACGAAGGAGTTCATTTACGCCGGCGGCACGCTGCCGGTCGCGGAGATCGACAACGGGAGCACGGTGGAATACGATCAAGCGGACACGCTTTCGGTGCGGATGGTGACGAACTCCAGCGGGACCGTGCTGGAGCAGCAGGGCGATTATCCGTACGGCGAAATGTGGTACCAAAGCGCCAGCGACACGGACTTCCAGTTCGGTTGGCCAGCCCCCAATTCCGCGCAGCGCCAGCAACCCCGGCGTCGGTACGTCTCCTGCCGAATTAGACCGGTCGTCGCCGGTAGGAATCCCGATCTCTCGTAAACGCATCGCCCTTATTGCTATTCATGTCGTGAATGATTATCATTCGCATCGTGAATGCCCTTCCCCGACCTCGGCATCTGCAAGTGGCGCTCGCGAAGCGGTTGCGCGTAATGCCTGCTGTGGTCGTCATCGGAGCGCGCCAGACCGGCAAGAGCACCCTGGTCCAGCAGTTGACCCCTGGCGAGCGCCGGTTCCTTTCTCTCGACGATCTCGACGTGGCTGATGCCGCTCGCAGGGATCCCGCAGCGCTGGTTGGCGGTGCGACGCCGGTCATTCTCGACGAGATCCAGCGGGAACCGGAATTGATGTTGGCCGTGAAAAGGGCGATCGACCGTCACCGTCGGGCTGGGCAGTTTCTGATCACCGGTTCGGCCAACCTCCTCCTCATGCAAAGGGTTTCGGAGTCGCTCGCCGGCCGGGCCAGCTACCTGACGCTTTGGCCCATGACGCGGAGGGAACAACTGGGAGAGGGACGTTGTGGCCTCTGGGAAGAGCTCGTGGGGGCCAAGGACAGCGACTGGCTCGATGTGCTGCGCTCCGAGCAAAGTGCCGCCGAGGACTGGAAAGCACTGGCCCGGCGTGGAGGTTTTCCGACTCCGGCATTGCACATGGAGACAAAAGCGGAACGTGCTGTGTGGTTCGAGGGCTACGTGCGGACCTACCTAGAGCGCGACCTCCAAACGCTCTCCGCGATTTCGGCGTTGCCGGACTTCCGGCGACTGATGCGCGCTGCCTGCCACCGGCTGGGCCAGCTGGTCAACCAAACCGAAATGGCGCGAGACGTCTCACTTCCCCAACCAACCGCGCACCGCTATTTGAACCTGCTCGAGACCTCGTTCCTTCTTTTCCGCGTTCCCGCATACTCCGTGAACCGCACGAAGCGCCTGATCAAGACGCCCAAGCTCTATTGGGGCGACGTTGGCTTGGCTCTTCACTTGGGAGGTATTTCCGAGCCAGCGGGTGCGCACCTCGAAAACATAGTGCTCCATGACCTCCTAACCTGGCGCGACGCTCGAACCGAACAGGCAGACATCCTCTACTGGCGGACGACAACGGGCGAAGAGGTGGATTTCGTGATTGAGGTCCGAGGACAACTCATCCCCGTCGAAATCAAGGCCACTTCGCGCCCACGGCTGGCCGACACCGCAGGGCTCCGTTCCTTCCGAACGGAGTACAGCAAGACAACCCGAGCCGGCCTGCTGCTGCATACGGGCGAGAGTTTCGAGTGGCTGGCGCCAGGGATCCTTGCCGCGCCGTGGTGGTCCGTATGTTAGGGCGGGATCATTTCAGCGAAGTGCGATTCGCTCGGTCGGGGCTGCCTGCCGTAAGAGTGTTCACGCTTCCCCTCTGCAAGCGATAGTTCCCTGCTGCTCAGCGGAAGAACGAGGTGAATTGCGGCCAGCCCATGTAGAGACCGACGGCGGCGATAAACGCGGCGAAGACGCGGAGCATGACGTTGCTCGAAAGGCGCCGGCTGAGCCAGATACCGAACGCTCCCGCGGGAATGCCGGCCGCAAGCATCAGCAGGGCCCACGTCATCTTGACGTCGCCCGATAGCCAATATTCCAGTCCCACGAGGCCGGAAAAGACGGCCATGGGAAGCAGGGCCAGGGCGGCTGACAGGGCCAGATCGAGTCCGCCGGCCACCATCAACGCCGGAACGATCAGGACACCGCCCGCGACGCCGAAAAAGCCGGCGACCAGGCCGGTGACCGCGGCCAGAATCGCGATCCAGACCTTCTGTTTCACGCTCAGCCGGTGGCGCGGGGCGTCCGTCGGGGATTCCGACGCGGGACGCTTCGGACGACGGTAGCTCAGGTAAATCATCCAGGCGGCCACAACGAAGAGCAGCAGTCCCAGGAGAAAGATCAGTTTGCGGCCGGGATAAAGCAGGCCGAGGTGTGCCCCCAGGTAGATGGCCGGGCCGCCGAAAACGGCGAAGAGAATTCCCGGAAGCACCGGAAGCCGCTCCCGGCTCACGTACCAGAGGAAGAGCGCCGCGGCGATGAAGGCCACGCCGATGGCGTTCGTGCCGAGCGTCGAGTGGAGCGCCAGACCGGCGAGGACGAGGAAAACAGGAAGTGAAACCACGGCACCGCCGGCGCCGAGGAAACCGAGCACGAAACCGGACAGGATGCCAGCCACAATCGTCCAGGTGATATCGAATGGGGCGCCGGCGAGACCCGCGGCAAAAGCGATGGGGAGACGAGAGATCACGAGGCCACTCGCCGGTGCTTGCCCGTGGACCGCTTAGCCGAAGTCTTCGGCTGGGAATGCTTGCGATCGGGGGCTCGATCTGGTTCGGCCGTGAACAAGATGCCGGTGCGGGCCTGGAAGTGGTCGAGTTCCCGGCGATGGAGTGCGGAAAGGCGATTGAGAACGGCGCGGCCCTTTGGCGTCAGCGAGACGCGGACGAGTCGGCGGTCGGTTGCGTCAAGCTGCTTGCGCACCAGGCGCTTTTGGTGGGCGCGCTCGACCAGCCCAACGACGGCGTTGTGGCGTTCCTGAAGAAACTCGGCGAGTTCCGAGATGGTGGCCCAGCCTCGGCCGGTGTGGCCGGCGACGCCCAAAAGCAACTGGTGCTGCTGCGGGGTCAGACCGGCGTCGCGAGCGGCCTTTTCGCTGAAACGCAGGAACTGGCGCAACTGGTAGCGAAAGCGCGCGAGCTGTTCGATCTCCGCGTGGGCGGGCGCTGTCGTGAGATTCCGGGCCACTGGCCCTCCTTGGAGAAACTATATCACAATGCGATATATATCGCGAGCTTCCAGTAAACCGGCGCGGGTGAATCACGCGAGCGGGCGACGGAGCGCGGTCGGCTCCTAGGGAAGCGCCTTGCGGAAGGCGTGCTGCGTCTTGACGATGGCATAGCCGAGGTGCAGATAGAAGTCATGAGCGCCGGCGCGGACAACGTTGGAGCGCAGGCGAACGACGCGGACACCACGCTCGCGCGCCCATTGCTCGGTTCGCAAGACCAGCGCGCGGCCTAGGCCCATGCCGCGGCGGTTTTCGTCCACCACCAGGCCGCGGAGCTCGACGGCGGCACCGGATTCGAGCGTCAGATAGGACGCGGCGTGGACCCAGCCGGCGACCTGGCCGGAAAGTTCGGCGACGTAAACGACCTGCGTGGGATCGGCCAGAATGACGGCGAGCCGGGCGCTGATCTCGGCGGTTGTGGCCGGATAGCCGAGTTGAGTGGAAAGCGGGGCTAGGGCCGACGCGTCTTCGGGGCGAGCCGGGCGGACGACTGGCGACGGGATCGACGAAGGAATCGTCATGGCGTTCGATTGGATGCCAACGGGCGCCGGGGAGTTCCCTTGGCCGGGTAACGGGAACCGTGCCTCAGGCGAGGAGTTCATCATAGCCGCGGACGCGCGCGGCGCCGGCCGGTGCCGGCAAAGAGAAGCGCATGATATGCTGAGGCATGCTCCTGGCGGCAAGTTCCTTGCGTCCGGAGAGAAGAGGAATCGCGAAGCCCGCGCGATTTCGTAGGTTAGCTTGGCAGTGGGGCAAGGCGGCGCCTGGAGTTTGGGCCCTTGCCACCATGCGTGCTGGGAGGGTGTGTACCTGAAAGAGATGGCAAGCCGCAGCGTTTCTGAAGAGCAAGATTCCGAAAGAAATTCCAGGAAAACGTCCGCCTCTTCGACCGTCGAAGGGGAAATGACGCCAACAGTGCGCGTGGTGAGGCTGGTGATTGCGGCACTGGTGGTGGGCGCCATTGTCGTCGGCGTCTGGCGGGCGAGCACCAGCCCGGAACAGGGCAAGGCGGCGCTGCTGAGCGGACTGTACCTGACCCAGACGGCGCTGGCCGGTATTTTGATCCTTCTCGGCAGCTTCGTGGAGGGATTCGGTTACGGACTCTCGCTCGGGACGCACTGGCCGTACACGCGCAACATTCTGGTGCTGATGATCCAGGGAGATCCGGAGGCGGCGCACCGCGTGGTGGCGACGCTGGTGGGCCTGATCGGCGTGGCGCTGGTGATTCTGGCGCCAACTTCGGCGACGATCAACGGCCTGGTGTTAATCGTGATTACCGCGCTGCTTGGCGTGGGAACGCTCCACGTGCTATCCGGCCGGATCCCATCCTTTGTGCACGGAATTCACGGGCTGCTCGCCTATGGCGTGTTTCTCTGTTACCTCAGCTGCCTTTACGTCCCTGGCGTCGATTTCTGGTCCTATCTCAAGGTGATGATCGCCCTGCATGCCGTCTTGCTGACGGTGTTCCTGGGAGGGATGACCACGGGGCAACGCGGCTTCGGCAAGCCGATCGGGGCTTTCTACAAGCCGGAGCGAGCGGCGCACTGGACCGCGGCGGCTCACATCCTTTCCGCGCTGACGGTGGTGGCTACGCTGGGCTGGCTCATGCCGGTCTATCCGGTGGCCTTCTATCTGGCGGTCGGGCAGATCGCGGTGGGATTCCTGCTGTTCCACGCCGTCAACCTCAAGCCGAAAAATCCGGGGATCATCGTGGCCTTTCACCAGTGCATGGTGCTCGCGATCACGCTGGCCATCGTCGCCACGTTGTAGCGGGAGCGCGAGGTAGCGGCAGCCTAAAACGTCTTCTCCGAATCCAGCAGGATGGTGACCGGACCTTCGTTGGCCAGATCGACGGTCATGTGCGCCTGGAAGACACCGGTTTCGACGGGGATGCCGCGGGAGCGCAGCTCGGCGAGGAAGGTTTCGTAGAGGGCGTTGGCGGCCTCGGGCGGCGCGGCGCGGTCGAAGCCGGGACGGCGGCCGCGGCGCACGTCGCCGTAGAGGGTGAACTGGGAAATGACGAGGGCCGCACCCTGAACGTCGAGCAGCGAGCGGTTCATCTTGCCCTCGGCGTCCTCGAAGATGCGGAGATTGGCGATTTTTTCGGCGAGATAGGCCGCAGCCGTCGGCGTGTCTTCGCGGCCCACACCAAGCAGGACGACGAGCCCGAGGCCGATTTCCCCGGTGGCGCGGCCGTCCACGGTGACGCGACCCCGGCTCACTCGCTGCACGACGGCTCTCATGTCTGCTTCCGGACCGCGGCCGCCGCGGCGACGCGCGCGGTTTTGCTGTGAAAGGGAGTAAGGACCGCGGGCTGGCAGCGTGGGCAGAAATGGCTACTGCGGCCGGCGACGATCAAGCGCTCGATGGGAGCCTGGCAGCGGGGGCAGGCGCGGCCGAAGCGGCCGTAGACGCGCAGGTGGTTCTGATGAGTGCCCCGGCGGCCGAGCGCGTTGACGTAGTCGGAAATCGAAGTGCCTCCGTGACGGATGGCTTCCCGCAGCACCAGGCGGATGGAACGCCAGAGGCGGTCAATCTCGTCGGGTTTGAGGTCGGAGGCGAGGCGCATCGGGTGCAGGCGGGCGCGCCAGAGGCTCTCGTCGGCGTAGATGTTGCCCAGCCCACGTAGGACGTGCTGATCGAGCAGCAATGCCTTCACGCGGGCGCGGCGCGGAGCGAGCCGGCGGCGGAATTTCGCCACGCTCAATTCGAGCGGATCGGCGCCGAGCGGGGCGATCAGCGTTTCGAGTTCGCCGGGCGAAGCGACGAGCATGCGGCCGAACCGGCGAATATCCGTGTAGCGAAGCTCGCGGCCGTCGTCGAGCGAGAGCCGAACGTGAGTGTGGGAAGCAACAGGATCGGCCGGGTGGTGCACGACAAACTGGCCCGTCATGCCGAGATGGACGACCAGCCAGAAAGGCGACGCGGCGCGTTTCTGCGGTTTTGCCGGAGCGGAGGCTTGCGGTGTGGCGGGACGACAGGCGAGCAGCAACAGCTTGCCATGGCGGCGGATTTCGGACAGGACGCTGCCGGGCAGCAGCGCGGCGATCCGCTCGGGACGCTCGATGAAATCGGTCTTGCCGAAGCGCACGGTGGCCACGCGGCGCCCGACGAGCGAGCGCAACCCACGGACGACCGTTTCGACCTCGGCCAGCTCAGGCATACGGAGTCCCTCGTTCGAAAACTACCATATTTTTGCCGCGCGCCGGTTTTTGGGCGGAAACCCTTGGAACGTCGGGGGCATCTTCTGGATACACGCCGCAGAGAAGAGGAATATGGCAGGGAGCGGCGGTCAGGCGTCGGAGAGTGAATCGTCGAAAGGTACGGGCTCGGTTGGCCGGGGCATTTCGAGGATCCGGCCGCAATCAAGGCACTCTCGATATTCCACCTCGCGGCCGCGGGCGACGAGGCGGGTGCGGCGGTGCGGGCAAGAATCTGAAGGCTCGCTCATCGGCGCCTCTCGAGACGAGTATAGCGCCGTGGAGGGCGCCCGTTCGGGCGTGGAACGGCAGGACACCGTTGGCGGGCAGGACGAGGTCCTGTGCGGTTGGAGTTGACAAATGCCGAAGCAGCGGGTATGGCGGAAGGACACGATGCCTGAGCCAACGCAAGCACAGCGGGTAACCACCGCCCTGTTTTATGGGTTCCTGGCGCTGCTGGCCTGGCTGACCTTCCTGGTGTTCGAACCCTTCTTTACGCCGCTGATCTGGGCGGCGGTGATCGTGATTCTGTTCCTGCCCTGGCACCGGCGGCTGGACCGGCGGCTGGGACGGGCGCTTTCGGCGACCCTGAGCACAGTAGGCGCGACGGCGATCCTGATCGTGCCGACGGTGATGGTGATGATCGCGTTCGTGCATCAGACGGTGCAGGCGCTGGGATCGGTGGAGATGGGCGCCTTCCTGACACACGCGCACTGGCTAAACCACGTCTGGCTGTGGGCGGCGCAGCGCATCCCCGGCTGGTCGGCGGTGAACCTGTCGACAATCGCGCAGGAGGGGGCGCGACGGGTAACCGGCGCCCTGGCGGGAGAGTTGGGCGGGGTTGTGAAACACGTGGTGATTTTCCTGTTCGATTTGGTGATCACGATCATCGCGATGTTCTATTTCTTCCGCGACGCCGACGCGATCATGCGATGGGTGCGGCGGTCACTGCCGTTCGCGGAAGAGCAGCGCGAGGCGATGATCACGCAGGCGCGGGATCTGGTGTTTGTGACGGTGGCCTCGAGCCTGGCGGCTTCGGGCATCACCGGACTGGTGGGAGCGCTGGTATTCCTGCTGGTGGGAATCCATCAGGTGGTGTTCTGGGGCGTGGTGATGTCGCTCTTCGCGCTGCTGCCGGTGCTGGGGG
>JBJKSI010000115.1:0-130331 GCA_046704165.1 Candidatus Acidiferrales bacterium | reverse complement strand
GTCACTGCGGGGAGCCAAAGTCGACAAGGAATCTGCTGTTTCCTTGGAATTTCGCGAAAAGCAGATTCCTCGCTTCGCTCGGAATGACAGGAAAAGACACTTTTTCAGCAACCTGTTAGGGGCGGGTTTGAAACCCACCCCGCCGTCCCTCAACGCTTCAAATTTCAGGGATTCACCGCTTGGCCGATTTAACGTGCGCGCCGAATGTCGAACACGTGTGCTCGCCCGGGCTCCAGTCGTATGAACAGTCCCTCGGCCAGTTCGCTCCCCGGTCGCGGATACTCCATGTCGTTCAACCGGTCGTTCAGAACGTAGGCTGCCGCCGGATCCACACTGCCTCCCAACGCCACGTGCCCCTGCGCCGCTCCCCATCCCGGATTCGCCGCCACCAGTTCCCACGCTTCGTCCGATTGCCATTGATAAACAACCAGGCTCTCATGGCTCCCGTCTCCAGCTGGCGTCGTTTCCAGCAGCTTCCAGTGTCCCGTGTGGAACACGTCTTCTTCGCTCAGCTGCAGCAATCGTCCATAGAGATCGCGCACGGCTGGATCGACCGGTTCGTCAGCCGCCCGCGCCAGTTCGATCGGCTGGTGGATTTTTCTACCGTCGATTTGCCCGTGGAAATAGAAGCGCATCCCCGGCGCCGTGGCCGCAAGCGTCGCCGCAGCTTGCATCCGCGCGGTGCCGAAGCAGGCTGCCGCCCGCTGCTCGTCGTGATTTTCCAGAAATCGCGCGGCCCGCCGCTGGCGATCCGGATCGCCTCCCAGATAGCGCCGCAGTTCGCCTGCCGACCCACCCCGTAGGTAGTCGCAGAACGGCTTGTCGTAAGTGAAATGAAATCCCAAGTCCTGCAGTTTCCCTTCCAGGCCCCAATAGGCCTCGCCCAGCCACACCAGTTCTGGAGCCGCGCCGATCGCTTCCTGCCAGAATTCATGGGCCGGAGCCGGCCCAGCGAATCCTGTCCACGTTTTCGCAAAGATATCGTTCAGCCCCAGCATCGCCATGTCGCAGCGCAGCCCGTCCGCGTGCTTGGCCAGGGAGCGAATCACCCCGACCAGCGCCTGCCGCATTCCTTCATCGAACAGGTTCAGCTGCGCGCTGTCGGGCCACGGCGGGAAATAGGGATCGCGCCCGTGCGCCAGGAACCGCAACCCCTTCTTTTCCTCGATCAGAGAAAAGAGTGCCGGATTTCTCCTGAAATCGGCTTCACCTCCCTCGATGTAATACGCCGGATTCTTGCGCACCCATCCGTGGTCCGGAGCCGTATGGTTGGGCACCAGATCGAGCATCAGCCCCATC
The DNA here is from genome assembly GCA_046704165.1 of Candidatus Acidiferrales bacterium. Lineage (GTDB taxonomy): Bacteria > Acidobacteriota > Terriglobia > Acidiferrales > UBA7541 > JAKASX01. The sequence goes on along the minus strand of JBJKSI010000115.1, from coordinate 129,032 downwards.
CCACGCTCGCGCAGTTTCTCCCGAGCGCGGTCGATGTCCCTCCAGGTCCCAATGCGCGGGTCGGGCCGGTAATCTTCCACGGCGTATGGGGACCCCACCACGTCTTTCAGCGACCAGCCCGGCAACGCTTCGTCGTATCCGGCGAAACGACTCGCATCGGTGCGGAACAGTTGCCGTGCCTGCCCGCTTCTTCGCCACACGCCCATCAGCCAGACCAAGTCGAATCCCAGTTCTTTCAGCCGGTCCCACTCGGCGTCAGGCACGCGGCCCAGCGTGATCTTCTTGCCTCCCCGCAGCGAAAGCTCCTCCAGCCACGGCCAAGTGGGGATTTCCATCAGGTGAGGGTGATTTCGCAGGGTTAATGGAGGAAGCGACGATCCGGTCTTTGCCACAAAATCTCCTTATTCTCCAGTTTTTCCCATCATAGACCAAAAGCTCTCTGGCATGGTTCTGGTCAAATTATTCGAGGAAGGGAAGTGCTTTTTCCGCTTCTTGCCTGCAAGCGAAAGCTGCAAAGCAGGCAGCCCGCCCAAGCGAACCGCCCGCCTCTTGTCTCAACCGCAAAAGCCAGCTAAGGAGAGCGCAGGCCTTTTCCGGAGGGTGCAGCCAACCACGGCCAGCGATTTCCCGACCGCGATCGTTTTACCCTGCAAGCGAAGCAAACGCCAACTGCAAAATCGCGCGCTGCTCCAGTTCGTGAGCCTTGCCCGAGCCGGTTGCCGGACTCGAAGCGGCCGACCGCTTCACCGACCGCACTACGCGGTTCCCAGCTACCCGCCGCAACCTCGGCAGCACGTGCTGTAGCGCGCCCATGTTCGCCGGTTCTTCCTGCACCCAGACGATCTCGCGTGCCTGCCCGTGCCGCTCCAGTTCCGCGCTCAGGTCTGCATCGGGGAAAGGATAAAGTTGATCGAGAAAGACGATCGCCGTCGATTGGTCCCTCCGCTGCCGGCGCTCGGCCTGCAACTCATGGCCGATCTTGCCCGTCGCCACCAGCACGCGAGAGGCGTTGCCTGCTTCCTGGTCGGGAATCACCGTCAGGAACCGGTCCCGGCTCAAATCCGCCAGCGGAGACGACGCGGCCGGATGCCGCAGCATGCTCTTGGGCGTGAACACCACCAGCGGTTTGCGCCACAGTCGCAGCGCCTGCCGACGCAGCAGGTGGAAATACTGCGCCGCGTTCGACGGCTGGCAGACCTGGATGTTGTCCCGGGCCGCCAGCTGCAGGAACCGCTCGATGCGCGCGCTCGAATGCTCCGGACCCTGGCCCTCGTAGCCATGCGGCAGCAGCAGCACCAGCCCCGAAGCCAAGCCCCACTTGTCTTCGGCCGCGGCGATGAACTGGTCCGTGACTACCTGTCCGCCGTTGGCGAAATCGCCGAACTGCGCCTCCCACAGCACCAGCGCCTCGGGGAAATCCCGGCTGTAGCCGTATTCGAATCCCAGTCCCGCAGCCTCCGAGAGTGGCGAATTGCAGATCTCGAAAGGTGCTTGGTCGGTCGAGAGGTGCTGGAGCGGTATGTACGGCTGCTCGGTCCGCGTGTCGAAAAGAACCGCGTGCCGCTGGTTGAAGGTACCGCGGCGGCTGTCTTCGCCGGCCAGCCGCACCGGCACACCCGCCAGCAGCAGTGTGCCGAACGCGAGCGCCTCGGCGGTGCCGTAATCGAACGCGTGTTTCCCTTCGCCCATCGCGGCGCGCTGCTCCAGCAGCCGCTTCACCTTCGGGTGAATGGCGAAATCCTCCGGATACGACGAGATGCCCTTCGCCACCGACGCCAGTAGTTCCGGCGCCACTCCGGTCGTCACTTCCATTTCCGGCTTCCAGTGGCCCCGCTGGTATTTCGACCAGTACTGCGGCAGTTCGAAGAGCACCGGAATCTTTGTCAGCTGTGACGCTTCCTTCAGCGCCGCCTCCAGATTCTCCCGGGCTTTCGCGACGATCGGCGCGGTGTCTGCGCCGATCCGCTTCGCGTAGATCTCGCTGAGCGGCGGGTGCTCCTTGATTTTCGCGTAGAGCACCGGCTGCGTGATCGTCGGATCGTCGATTTCGCTGTGCCCGTGCCGGCGGTAGCCTACCAGGTCCACCACCACGTCGGTCGCGAACGTGCGCCGGAACTCCTCGGCCATCCGTGCCACGCGCACCACCGCTTCCGGGTCTTCTCCGTTCACGTGGAAGATCGGAATCGGCAGCCGCCGCGCCATGTCGGAAGCAAACCGCGACGAGTGCAGTTCCTTTGGCCCCGTGGTGAAGCCGATCAGGTTGTTCACAATCACGTGAAACGTTCCGCCGACCGAATAGCCCTCGAGATTTGCCATGTTCAGCGTCTCGGCCGCCACGCCCTGGCCCGCGAACGCCGCGTCGCCGTGCAGCACGATCGAGAGCACCTTCTTGCGTCCCTCGTGTCCGATCCTCGTCTGCTTCGCGCGCACGCGCCCCATCGCCACCGGGTTCACCGCCTCCAGGTGGCTCGGGTTCGACACCATGTGCATGTCCAGCCGCCGACCGCCCCGCGTCACGTATTCGCCGGTTGCGCCCCGGTGGTATTTCACGTCCCCGCCGCCAAGCACGCTCCGCGGGTCCACGTCCTCGAAGCCTGCCAGAATGTCCACCGCCGACCGCCCCACCACGTGCAGCATCAGGTTTAGCCGCCCGCGATGGCTCATGGCCAGTAGCACTGTTTCCGTGCCGCTCGCCGCCGCCGTCTCCAGCGCTTCGTCGAGCAGCGGCAGCACGCCGCTGGTTCCCTCGAGCGAAAATCGTTTCGTGCCGATGTAGTGCGACTGCAGCACCTGCTCGAATGCGTCCGCCCGCACCAGCCGCTCCAGCACCCACTGCTGGTCCACCGACCGGTCCTCGGCCGTTTCCATCCGTTCCTGAATCCAGAGCCGTTGCTCCGGATCGGGGATGTGCATGAATTCCACACCGATGCTTCCGCAATACGTCACGCGGGCTCGCTCGGCAGCCTCGCCGTCCACGGCCAGTTCCGGATGCGGCGTCGGGCGCGAAAAGCCCAGCGGATCGAGATCAGCTTCCAGGTAGCCCCAACGGCGAAAAGCGTCGAAAGTCAGGTCCTTCTCTTCTAGTAGTCCTTTTGCAGTTTTCATGGTATTAGCCACGCTTTCAGTATAACGAATTTCGCCAGGCGCTGACCGGTGCCTCGTCGTCCTTCCGCCCACAAAAAAGGGCCGCCCATGAAGGCGGCCCTCTTCCGGAGCGTAGTTGACGGAGGTTGTTATTGCGTGCAACTCGGGAATCGGAACCCGACGATGTATGTCGCCCAGTTCGTGTAGCTACCGTTGCCGTTCAGGTATTCGTTGGCGTACCAGAAGGTACAGTCATCGGCGGGGTCGACGCTCATGCTGGAATAGTCTCCCCACCGGTTCACGGACGTTTGCGATCCGTTCCCGATGTTCAGGAAATCTTCCTGCTGAAGCTCGTTTGCGGCCTCGCCTGGCGTCTGTCCCGTATAGGCCAGACTCGGGAAGAGCGATGGGCTCGACACGCTGTAGCCCAGTGCGATATCGCCGTATTTGTCCTGAGCGATGCTGCCCATCCAGCGGTAGTAACCGTCATTCGGCCCGTACGTGCCCTGTTGCGCGACCCCCCAGCCACTGCCCGTGTTTTCCAACTGATACCACCGCACGCCCGTCTGGTTGCTCGAGGAATCGTCCTGCACCGACTGCGTTACCACCATCGACTGCGCGCCATTGTAGTTTCGATACGCGAGCCGGTACATCAGCCGATCGCCGAGCGAATCGAGTTGCTGGGATGTGCCGGCCTGCGGAACGCACGCCCCTCCGCCGCAAGCTTCGTGGAATGCCGCCACCTGAATGTTCTCCGGTCCGGTCACCGTTGCTTTGCCGCTGTTGAAATTCGGCGTGAACTGATAGAGGTTCAGCAGGTTGCTCCCGCTGAATTGCAGATAGTACTCGGGCGTGTTCGCAGGCGCTGCCGATGTGCTCCCGTTCATGCCCGGAACGCCTCCCATGTCCGCCGGCAGAATGCTGTAGACGCCGGTCCCGTTCTGCGCGCAAACCATCGTGAGGGAACTGGGCTGCCCTACCACCGCAGCAAGCGGAAATGCGCACATCTGTGCGCCGATGAAACGGCTTCCGTGGGCAAACATATTCGCCGAAAAGTAGACCCCAGCATTAGCTGCCGTATTGCTGAAGCCGTCTGCCCAGATCCCCAGTTTCGGGTAATCGGGCAGATTCTTGCCGAAGGAGAAATCGTACGCGCTGTAGCTTCCCGCCGCGTTGGATGACTTCGAAATCGCCAGACAGAGGTGGTTGTCGCTGAAACTGTTATTGTAAGCCAATTGGCTGATGATCCACCGGCCGTCGATCTTGTCGTAGAGAACGATCGGATCGCCGCCGTCAACCGAAGTGCAGACGTCGTTGCCCGTCAGGTTTCCCCCGGCCGCCGCCGAGAAAATGCTATGGATCGCAACTGGCTTCTGCACCAGTCCGCCGGTTGTGGCGTAGACGGCGTACTCGGTGTTCACCGTCTCGACAATCTGTCCGCTGCCCACCGAGATGTTCGTGTCCGGAGGTACCACTCCGTCGGCGGTGATCCCCTGGATGCTCCCCACCTGCGTTGCGCTGTTGTTCTGCGCCGCTTTCGTTTGCAGCACCGGATCGGTCCACGTGGATCCGCCACCGCCGTTGCCGCCGCCTTTCCCTGGGTGCGATCCCGGCTTCCGTAACGGAAACAGGCGGAAGGGCGGGTTCGGTTTCACGCGATGCGTCGCCACGTATTCGCGCATCGGTGGTGTTGCGCCCAACAGCCGACCATGAATCAATTCCACACGGGGTGTATCCTGCGCCGCCAGTGGCAGCGCCGCCCAGGCCAGGCACGCCGCCAAACCTAGGAATTTCAGGTGGGAGCGAGTCATCAATTGGTCCTCCGGTATTTTGGATCGAATTCGTCCCTGCATGGCAAGGCATAGGGTATAGCTGGGGAAACAACGAGCTTGGGAAAGAGAGTTCGGCAAGCGAGCTCATTTGCCATGGAGGTGGTTAACGATGCTACTAGGGATCGGCCAGCGAGTAAAGTCTTGGCTCCCGCCTGCTGTCGCCTTCCGTGCTCCTCCAATCGTTCCGACACAAATCGGCCTCTAGTCGATTTCCGTGTTCGGATACATCTCGAAAAACGCCTCGATCGATTGCCGCAGCACCCGCTCAATGTCTTCCTTGCCGCCCTCGATCAGATGCATGGTCACAGATGTGGTCCGGCCGTTTTTCAGCTTCACCGTTGCTTCCTGCACGGCGTCGAGATCTTCGGAGGGGAATAGTCGCATGCCGTATACAAGCGCGAGTTTCGCCATCGGTGGATTCTCCCGTTCCCGGGCCCTTGCTGGCCGCCCGGGCGTGGTTTCGAGCCTATTGCGCCTCGCGCCGTCGAGTCAAATTCCCCTTCGCCCGATTCGCTTGGCGAGACAAACATGCGTCCTTCTTCAGCGGTGGAATTTACCTATCGGCAGTGTTCGAACGGAGGGACACGTGAAATCCCATCTCAGCCTGCTCATTCCTGCCTTGCCGCTCTTTTCTTGATGCGCCGGGCGCATTCCGTTCTCCCGCCGGCCTGCCCCATCGTCAGCCGCGCCGCCGCACTACCTTAGTTTCAGATCTGAAATTGCGGCGGGAACGCATGCAGGGTTTGCGTTTTCCCGTGTTCGCCCAGGTTGTCTGTACGGAGGCGGCTTCCAACCCGCCATCGCTCGCTCTCGCTATCCGGCCGTTGCGCGACGAACGAACCGCAGCGGCGAAAACGGCTCGAGCGGCAGATCGCTCGGTTGCCCCAGAATCCACTGACGAGCCAGCCGCGCGGTGATCGGCCCCAGCAGGATGCCGTCGCGGAAATGGCCTGTCGCAATCGAAAGCCCTTCCATGTCGGTCAGGCCGAGAATCGGCAGGTGGTCAGGCGTGTCTGGACGCAAACCGGACCAGGTTTCGATCACCGGCGCAGTTTCGAGCGCCGGAATCATCTCCACGGCAGCGGCCAGAATCGCCCTCAGTCCGCCCGGTGTCTGGCTCTTGTCGAAGCCCGCGTTTTCCATCGTGCTACCTGCCAGCAAGCGGCCGTCCTCGCGTGGCACCAGGTAGCCCACCAAGTGTTCCCGCATCGAACGCAGCACCGAGCCCGGCATTGCGGCTCCGGCATCGATCGCCGCCATCTGCCCTCGCGCCGGCCGCGTCGGCGCGTAAGGTGCCACGTGCTCGATGTTCCCGGAAAAGCAGCCTGCCGCGATCACCACGCGGTCGGCGAGTATCTTCTCTCCGTCTGCCAGCACGCCCCGGCAACTCTTGCTTTCGATCAGCAGGCTCTTCACCTCCACGCCGTTCCGCACATGCACGCCCCGCCGGCTTGCGGCCAACGCCAGAGCTCGCCCGAGCGCCCGGTTGTCGATCGAGGCTTCCTGCGGCAACCATACGGCCGCGCCAGCTGCCGGCCCCAACCCCGGTTCGCGCCGCCGCGCCTCCTCGATCGCCAGCGGCTCGCCGGGAAGCTCGAACTTCGCCAGCGCCGCCAGAAACGCCTGCTTTTCTTCCTCGGCCTTGGGTTGCAGGAACACCACCAGCGAACCCTTCTGCCGGAACCCCACCCGCATTCCGGATTCCTCTTCCACCTGTTTGACGAAGTCCGGATAGAGCGCCAAGCTCGCTCGTCCCAGTGGCACAAGTGGCTCCATGCCTGGTCCCTCGGGCGTGGTTGCCAACATGCCCGCGGCTGCCCAAGTGGCCTCTCCCGCCGGCCTTTGCCTCTCGATCAGTTGTACTTTTAGCCCTTCGCGCGCCAGCTCGCAGGCCACCGCGCTTCCCATGATTCCGGCACCGACAATCACAACGTCTGTAGTCATGTTTGACATTCTATCAGGAAAGATTTCCCTCTTTTCGGCAAGCGTTCCGGTACCCCCGTAACAATAAGAAAACCTTGGAAAGATTGGTTTGACTGAGCCTGAAGCACTGTTTATTCTTTTATTCGTTCCACGGACTGACGGCACACCTGCGGACTGTCAGTTCCGGCTTGCATGAGCGTGGTCTTCGGAGCGATTGCTCCACAAAAAGAAACAGCGTGCTTCACCCCGTGAAGTTCGTTACGGGTGTGTGGCTTGTCTCGCGGTGCGGCGTTCAGGAGGGATAATGTTCAAAGGTGTTTTACGGGTTCTGGTTTTATTGCTCCTCGGATTGATTGCAGCGCCTGCGGTTTTTGCAGGCGGTCCTCCTTCGCCGAACAGGGCTAAGGAAAAAGACAAAAAGGAAGCGGTCGCCGGCGCGAAAAAAAACAGTAGCGCCAGGGCTCGGTCACAAACGACCACCAAGAAGCGGCTCAGCCCCGAACAGCTTCGCGCCATGCGTGAAGGTGTGGGCAAGAACGTTGGAGAGTGGGTGCCGATGCCCGGCACCAGTGGCGTGCCCGGCCTGTTTACGCTCAACACCGGCGAAACGCTGCCTCGAGGCGCGTTCGACGTCACCGGCTACGGCTACAAGTATGGCCGCGCCCCCGGCTCCTTGAATTTGTTCGAGGTCGGATGGACGGTTGGCGTCGGCATCACCAATCGCTTGACGGCTTTCGTCGGTTGGGACGCCTACCGGCACATCCACTTGGGCTATCCCGGCGAACTCAGCTTGAACGCGATGGCGTACAAGCCTTACTACCCCGGCACGATCTACCACATCCCGTTCGAGCCGCAGAGCTATCGCCCTTCATATAACGAGAGCTTCCCGCTGGCTTACGAGAACAATGGAGGTATCGGCCCGGTAAAGGTCGGCGCGGCTTACAACATCTTGTCCGAGGCTCGTGGCAATTCTCTCAGCCTGTCCGTCATGGACGAGGCTTGGATTCCCACCAAGTCCGGGCTCGCCTCGCTCATGAACAACGCCGGCGTGCAGAAAGGTGCCTTCAGCGATCTGATCGGCGTCAACGCCAGCAAGACTTTTGCCGGTGTGGTCACCTGGGCCTTCGACTACGGACATCTTTTCACCCGCGATCCTCGCAGCGGCGGCCAGCACCTGGTCACCCTGGCCGACCAGGAGCGCATCGGCACGGGCTTCATCTTCTTCCCCAAGGCCCGCATTCAGCCCATGACCGAATACGACAGTATCATTTACGACGGCAACGCGACGCCGACGATGACTTTTGGCCCGCGCGATCCGATCCAGGGTATCTGGGGCGTGCGCCTCTATCCCTGGCATATCTTTTCCCTTGATGTCGGCTATCTCTACATGATGAATCTGCCGCAGCTGCGCGATCGCAATGGCTTCATCTTCAAGCTGAACACTGAGTATTGGCCCGGCAAGCGCATCCCGGTCGACGAGGTCACTCTTACGTCCTCGGCGCATCCGCACAGCGTACAACAGGGCTCCGGCCAGCGCGTCGACCTCACTGCCGACGGCACCGATTCCCTCGGCCACAACCTCAGCTACACCTGGACCGCACCCGCCGGTCAGATCCGCGGCTCCGGTTCCCAGGTCGAGTGGGATCCGGCCGGCGTCGATCCCGGCAAGTACACGATTACCGTTCGCGCCGAGGATCCTTACGGCAATTTCGCCACCTCGTCGCAGCAGATCACCGTTACGCCGAAGCCGATTCCGCCTCCGACGATGGAGTGCTCAGTGGCACGGCCCTCGGTTCTGCCGGGCGAGCGCGTCGGCGTCACCGCCAACGTGAAGGATGAGAGCAACACCTCGCTCAGCTATACCTGGCGCACCACTGGCGGGAAGATCATCGGTTCCGGTGCTTCGGTCATGTTCGATTCCACCGGCCTCGCTCCGGGCACCTACACCATCACCGGCCGCGTCCAGAACGGTAAGGGTCAGGCTGCCGATTGCCAGACTCAGGTCACCGTCCAGGCACCGCCGCCGCCGAAGCCACAGGCCAGCAAGATCGACCAGTGCTTCTTCCCGACCTACAGCACGCGCGTTAACAACGTCTGCAAGCGCATCCTCGACAACGTCGCCCTGCGCCTGCAGAACGAAACAGGCGCCCACGTCGTCGTCATCGGCTACGCCTCCTCTGGCAAGTCCGCCAGGTCGCGGCGTCTTGCCGAGCGGCGCGCCGCCGCACGCGCGGAAAACACCAAGAAGTACCTGGTCTCCAAGGGCATCTCCGGTGACCGGGTCGAAACCCGGACCGGCAGTCGGAAGTCCGGTGCGAGCCTGAAGCAGAAGAATCGCATCGAGATCATCTGGGTGCCCGAAGGGGCAACCTTCTAGGACGTCTCAACCGAACGGGCTCCGTGTCGCAAGCGGCACGGAGCCCGTTCCTCTTTTCGTTGTTGCTCTTTCTTCGCTCTTGATACTCTGAGTTTGGGTCTTCTCGGGTTATGACGCGGCCAATCTCCAGGTTATTTCCCGCTCGCTGGCTTGCCGCCCTCGCGGCCGTAGTGCTTCTGTTCTCCGTCCGCCCGGCCTTGGCGCAAACCTGGCGCTCGATGGGACCACCCGGGGGAGATGTCTGCTCGCTCGTCTCCGATCCGCACGATCCCGCGGTTCTCTATCTCGGCACCGCCGATGGCCACGTTTTCGTTTCGCACGACGGCGGCAACCATTGGTTGCTCGACGGCCACATCGGCCACCGCTTTGACAGTGTCGTCGCCTCGCTCATCGTCGATCCGAGCGACACCCGCAGGCTCTACGCCGGCGTCTGGACGCTCAATCCGGCGGCCGGCGGCGGCGTTTTCGAAAGCGACGATGCCGGCCGCACCTGGCGCCTGCTCGGCTTGGTCACCCATCAGGTGCGCGCGCTCGCCCAGGCCGCTTCAAATCCGGCGATCCTGGTGGCCGGCACGCTCGACGGAGTCTATCGCTCGCTCGATGCTGGCAGATCCTGGTCGCTCATCTCTCCGGCCGGCAGCGAGGAGATTCGCAATCTCGACTCGCTTGCTATTGATCCCCGCAATCCCAACGTCATCTATGCGGGCACCTACCATCTCCCTTGGAAGACGGTTGACGGCGGTAAGCGCTGGTTCCCGATTCACTCGGGCATGATCGACGATTCCGACATCTTCAGCATCCTTGTCGATAAGCACGATCCGCAGCGTGTTTATTCGAGCGCCTGTTCCGGCATCTACCGCAGCGACGACGCCGGCCTCCGTTGGGTCAAAATTCAGGGCATTCCCACTTCCGCGCGCCGCACCCAGGTGATTCGTCAGGACCCTCTCCATCACGGCACGATCTACGCGGGCACCACCGAGGGCCTCTGGAAGACGGTCAACTCTGGCGGTAGCTGGCGCCGCATCACGCCGGCCAACTGGATCATCAACGCATTGGTTGTCGATCCGCGGCGCGAGGGCCGCATCGTCGTCGGCTCCGAGCGCCTGGGCGTTCACATCTCCGACAATGGCGGCCGCACCTACCGCCTCTCCAACGCCGGGTTCAATCACCGGCAGATCGCCGCCGTCGCGCTTGATCGCGCCCATCCCCGCCGCGTCTTGGCGATTCTCTCCGACGCCCCCAATCCCGTCGTTGTCACCGACAACGGCGGTGTCACCTGGCGGCCGCTCGGACCTGGCCTTCGCTGGGAGTCCGTGCGCCGCGTCTACGCCGCGCCGGGCATGTGGTGGGTCGCGCTCTCCGGGGGCGGTCTGATGAGTTATCGAGGTGACCGCGGCGGCGGCCGCTGGGTCCGGAGGGGTGAACTGATCGGCGAAGCCGCCTGGACTTTCCAGAACGGTCGTCTTATCAAGCCTGCGCGCCGTCCTTTCAATCTCCGTGTCAACGACATGGCCTTCAGCCGCCGGGGCTGGTACGCAGCCACGCCCTACGGCCTGCTCCGCTCCGTTGACCGCGGTGCCACTTGGCGAGAGGTTCGCTTCGCCCCGCTGATTCTTCCGGTCAATTCCGTGGCTGTTTCCCTCAACGGGAACCGTCTTTGGGTGGCCACGGAAAACGGCTTGGCTTTTTCCTCGAACGCCGGACGCACTTGGAGTTGGCACAATCTGCCAGCCTCAGCCGGCAACGCCCTGCGCCTGAAAATTGCCGGCCGCCAGACGCTGCTGGCCCTGACAAAGACCGGCCTTTTCATCTCTTACGACGGTGGTGCCATCTGGCAGCATGCTGCTCACGGCCTGCCGGAAGTCCCGATTCGCTCCGTCGCCGCCGCTGGCAAGACGCTGCTCGCCTCGGTTGGTGTTGGCGGCCTGTTCGTCTCGTACGATCGCGGTCACTCCTGGTCTCCTGTTCCAGGCGGACTGGCCCGGGGCAATTTCCCGGTCGTTGCCGCGCAGCTTGGTTCCGACCTGATCTATGCCGCTTCAGCCAACGATGGCCTCTTTGCCATCCGGCTGAATCGCTTCAGATCCGCCTCCGCCAGCGCCTCCACGGGCGCCCATCTCGCACCAGGCGGGCCCAATCCCTAAGCGTTTCTTGCTGTATGGTTTCCGGTTTATCGATTCGGCACGTCTATATCCAAAGACAACATCGTGCTCGCTTCCGTGCATCCCAATGCGTATTGTGGGCCGGCGGTCATTCGCATTCTTAAAAAGACTTCTGCAGGGGAGGCAGAGCCTATGAAACCGGTCGGAAAGAGTTATCTTGGCTTGGCGATCGCGCTGCTCGCCATGCTGGCGTTTATTGGTTGCTCGGGGTCCCAGGGGAACCAGTCGGGCCAGAATTTCGCCAATAGTTCAAACTCCTCCTCGTCCAGCAACTTCGGGAGACGTTCCTCCAGGCCTTCGGCCCGTCAACCCATGTCGGAATCCGAATCGCAGCCACAGTCCCAGCCATCGTCGCGGTCGGCGTACCAGCAGCCTTCGCAGCCGGCGCCCCAGCCGGTTGCCATCGTTATTCCCCGCGGCACGGATCTGCGCATTTCAGTCGATCGGGCGATCTCCAGTGCCACCTCCCATTCGGGCGATCCTTTCCAGGCTACCCTGCTCAACGCGGTTCGCGTGAATGGCCGTACGGTGATTCCGAGCAATGCACGCGTTAAGGGCCGGGTCGTCGAAGCTGTACCCTCCGGCCGCCTGAGCCGTGAAGCCCGCCTGGTACTCACGCTCGATGCGGTCGAGATCAACCACCACTACTACGGCATTCGCACCGATTCGCTGGAGCGCACCGGCGCGTCCCACAAGAAGCGCGACTTTATCGCCATCGGTGGCGGCTCCGCGCTCGGCGCAATCATTGGGGGCATCGCAGGCGGCGGTAAGGGTGCGGCCATCGGCGCGGCGGCAGGTGCCGGTGCAGGCACTGCGGGCGCCGCCGTCACCGGCAAAAAGAACGTGGAACTGCCCGCCGAAGCCACGCTTATCTTCAAACTCAGTGCCCCGCTCAGAATCCAATAATTTCGAGCCGTTGTTCCTCCATCCCTCACGGCCCCGGCGTCTCGCCGGGGCCGTGTTTTTGCCTTCCCTGTTTCGATTTTTGTTCTCCTCCAGGTGAACACAGGGTCTTGACCGAAAGGCCCTCCTGCTGGATTTTCTCTTGCCGAAAAACGACGCACGGAATTAGACTTCGCCCGGCCTTCCGGGTAACTCAAAAGGAAAGCGTCCGCTCCGACGGAAAAACTCAGGGAGACTTATCAAATTGACGCTATCACCCCGTAGCCAAAACGCAGTCGAAACAGATGCCCCCGTGCTGGCCACGCATCCCGAAACTTCCGCTTCTTTGTGGTTGCTTGTCCTTTCAGACGAAGAAGCGGTTCGGGAACTGGTGCGCACCGAAGCCAGCCGCATTGGCGTGCGAGTTCGTGCCGCGGCCAATGCTTCCCAGGCGCTTGGGCTACTCGATCGCCAATCGATCGACTTGCTCGTGCTCGATCTCGCCACGCCTTCCTTCCGAGGAATCGATCTGGTCAAGCGCCTCCGCGACGAGCATCCGGAAATCACCATCGTCGTCCTCACCGAATTCGGACAGAACGCCTCCGGCCGCGAGGCGCTCGACGCCGGCGCTAGCGAAAGCGTAGCCCGCCCATTCGACGAATCCGACCTTCGCGCCAAGCTCGTCCGCCTCTTGCGTACGCTGGTGCTAGACCGCGAAAATCGCGTGCTGCGTGAACAACTCGGCTCTCGCCCCGGTTTCGGCCTCATGGTTGGCGTCGCGCCGCGCATGCAGGAGGTCTATCGCCGCATCGAGAAGGCAGGCCGCGGCGCCTCGCCCGTTCTGATCTTGGGCGAAACGGGTACTGGCAAGGAACTCGTCGCTCGCTCGATCCATTTCCACGGCCCGCGCAAGATCGGTCCCTTCGTGCCTGTCGATTGCACCGGCTTGGTGTCAACTCTGGTGGAATCGGAACTGTTCGGCTACGTCAAAGGCGCGTTCACCGGCGCCTCCCAGGCCAAGCGCGGACTGATCGAGGCCGCCTCGGGAGGCACGCTCTTCCTCGATGAAATCGGTGAGTTGCCGATGGAGATGCAGGCGAAACTGCTCCGCGTCCTCCAGGAACGCGAAGTCCGCCCCGTCGGCGCCACTGCCACCGTCCCGGTCGACGTTCGCGTCGTCGCCGCCACGAATCGCGATCTTCAACTCGAAGTCGAACGAGGCAACTTCCGCCAGGACCTCTTCTACCGCCTCAACGTCCTGCCCATCCGTGTCCCGCCCCTGCGCGAGCGCAAGAGCGATATTCCGTTGATGGTGAACCATTTCCTCGAGCGCTTCGCCGGCGAGGGCCGTCCCCCCGTCGTTTTTTCCGAGGACGCGATCGGACGCTTGATCTCCTACGACTGGCCTGGCAACGTCCGCGAGCTCGAAAACGCCATCGCCCGCGCGATCGCCCTTAATTCCGGTCCTCTGCTTCACGTCGGCGACTTGCCGACGAATCTTCAGGCCCCCGCGCCGGCCCGCCTTCCGCTCGATGATGATGGAATCACCCTCGCCGAACTCGAGCGCCGCGCCATCTTCCGTGCCCTGCACAAGACCCGTGGAGACAAGGTCGCCGCCGCTCGCCTGCTCGGCATTGGCAAGACCACCCTCTACCGCAAACTCAAGGAGTACGAGGAAGCCGAAATCCCGTTGCCCGGCGAGGGCTCATCCACCGACTGACGCCGGCTGGCCCTACCGAAAAACGCGCCGTGAACCCCGCTCTGCACTTGCATTTCCCGCTCCCGCGTCATACTGTCCTCTTGTAGGCACGCGTACATAGACCCAATGAAGATCGCTCGCTTTTTCTCTGCCGGCTCCTGTCTCCTTTTCTTCTTCGCTCTCTCCTTTGCGCCGTCTCTGTGCGCCCAGCAGACCCCAGCCACGCTCTCCTTCCAAAGCGCCCTCAAATTTGTCGCTGGATCGAAGGTCGAACTGCTCGTTACCGCTCCCAATGGCCTGAGGACCGGCTTCAACCCCGTCACCGGCCAGCATGTCGATGAAATCCCTTCGAGCAACTATTTCACAGGGCCCCTCGCGGAAACCCCCGGTTCTTTCGGCAGCACCGTCGAGGTCCGCACGGTACGCATCTCCATGCCTTCCGTCGGCACTTACACGGTTGAGGCCATCGGCCAGGAACCCGGCAGTTTCACGATCCAGCTCACCGCCGTCAACGATAAAGGCGTCAGCCACAGCTGGAAGTTTGTTGGCAAGGCCACTCCCAATTCCACCTCCGTCTACCGCGTTCGCTATTCGCCCGATCCTTCCAACAAGACTGTGGTCACGCAGCTCACGCCTCTATCCATCCTCTCGGCTGACGTCACCGACGCTTCCGGCCCGCCCCCCACTTTTCAGGTGACTGCCAGCTTCTCTCTGGCTCCCACGGCTTCCGGCATCGACCCGCTCACGCAGTCGGTCGCGTTTCATCTTTCAACGTACTCCGCCACGATTCCTCCCGGTTCGTTCAAGAGCGACGGTCAGGGCAGCTATCGCTTCAACGGAACGATCGAGGGCATTCCTCTCCGGGCCCAAATCGTGTCGGAGGCAGACGGCAAGCTTTCCTTCAAGGTCAAGGCGCAGGGTATCGACATGACACACGCAATCAATCCCCTCCGCTTGCTCCTGATCGTCGGCGGCAACGCTGGCTCCATCCTGGTCAACGCCGTCACCCAATAGGTACTTCAGGTTTCTTTGCCCGTTCCATTCATCAATTCCGGCCTGTTTCGTATAAAATTTCGCCGGGGAATGGGATACTGCTGTTGCTGCCGCTCCAACCTGCGCCGCACCCCCGGTTTCCGCCCCTGCCGTTTTTGCCCCGGCCCAATCCTGTCGGAGGGGAGACTTGAGATGAATCGCCGATCCTGTCTGATCCTATTGCCGATACTGTTTCTGACTGTTTTCCCAATTGGCCTGCGCGCCGCGCCAACCGCACCCCATGCGCGCGATGTCGTCTCACACGGAAGCGTCGTGATCGGCGGAAAGACGATTACCTACACCGCTCATGCCGGCACGCTGATCCTCCGCAATGCGAAGCTCCAGCCGATTGCCAGTTTTTTCTACGTGGCCTACTGGAAAGACGGCGTGCGCAACGAAGCCGACCGCCCGATTACCTTTGCCTACAACGGCGGTCCCGGCTCATCTTCGGTCTGGCTCCATCTGGGCGGCATCGGTCCGCGCCGCGTCGAAATCCCTTCCGACGCCAAAAGTGCCTCGCCGCCGCCCTACCGCATCGCCAACAATCCCTATAGCATTCTCGACGGCTCCGATGTCGTTTTCCTCGATCCCGTTGGCACCGGCTTCAGCCATCCGCTCGGCAAGGCCACCGGCAAGCAGTTCTGGGGAGTCGATCAGGACGTTCGCTCGGTCGGTCAGTTCATTCGCGACTATCTCTCGAAATTCCATCGCTGGAATTCGCCCCGATTTCTCCTCGGCGAAAGCTACGGCACATTTCGCACCGCCAACCTTGTCAACTATCTCCAGGACCATGGCATGCAGTTCAACGGCGTGATCTTGCTCTCCTCCGTGCTGAATTTTGAGGCGTCTTCCTTTCAGCCTGGCAACGATCTTCCGTACATTCTCTTCCTGCCTTCCTACGCGGCGATCGCTTGGTATCACCACGCCATCTCGCCGCGGCCCGCCAACCTGCCCGCGTTTCTGAAGCAGGTGGAGCACTACGCTCTCTACACCTACGCCCCGGCGCTCCTTGAGGCTGATCGCCTCAGCCCGCAGCAGAAGGAAAAAGTTGCCGCGCAGCTCGCCGCGTACACGGGTCTCGGCGCCGCCTATTGGATCAAGGCCAATCTGCGCGTGAATTCCGTCGAGTTCGAGAAGGCTCTGCTGGCCTCCAAGGGTTTGGTCACCGGCCGCCTCGACGCCCGTTACACCGGCTACGCTATCAATCCCGTCCTCGCGACGCGCGAATATCCGGTAATGTCGAGCTCGATCAGTGGCGCCTTCACCGCTGCGATTAATAGTTACCTCTTCCACGATCTCCACTACGCCAGTCGCCGCCCCTATCTTATCCTCAACGGCCAGGTCATCCGCCACTGGGACTGGATGCACGCCGGCCCGTTCCGCAATTTCGGCGCACGCCCTGGTTTCACTAACGTTGTGCCCGATCTCCGCCGCGCCATGATCACCAATCCGCATCTTCAGTTAATGGTCAACGAGGGCTACTTCGATCTCGGTACGCCTTTCTTTGCCACCGAATACACTATCGCCGAACTCAATCTTCCACCGGCCCTCCTCGCCCATGTGCACACCTTCCACTATATGGTTGGCCACATGCTCTATCTGAACACCGCAACACTTGCCCAACTCCATCACAACCTCGACTCTTTCATCGCTGCGTCAACATCTTCTGCCGCCCGCTAGTTGCTCTGCGCTCATCCTTAGGGGCAGGCCCCGCGCCTGCCCCTGCGCCCGACCCTCTTTTTGCCCTCGTCCTTATTCACAGTCGGTGAAAAAGGAAATTCCAACTCCTCCAGGATTTTCGGCCCAAACGTCACGCTGCAATCCGCACCCATTGGCATATACTCTTCCTTCTACCAACGCCGATTCGCAGGAGTCGAATCCGACCGTGACTGACCTACGCCGCAACTCGCGTCATTTCCTCGCTCTCGCCCTTGTTTTTCTCGCGGTTGCCGTTTTCGCGCCTCGACGCGCCGCCGCGCAGCGCGTCAATCCCGATCTCTACGCCGGCATGCGCTGGCGTTTGATCGGACCGTATCGCGCCGGCCGCGTCACGAGCGTAGCCGGCATTCCCGGCAACCCGGCCGTCTATTACATGGGTACCCCAGGCGGCGGCGTCTGGAAAACCACCGACGGCGGCACGGTCTGGAAACCGATCTTCGACGCCGAACACGTTGCTCCGATCGGCGCGCTCGCTCTCGCTCCCTCCGACCCTAACGTGATCTACGTCGGTACGGGCGACCTGCCGAATCAGGCCTATGGCAATGGCATCTACAAGTCCACTGATGGTGGCAAGACGTGGATGCACGTCGGACTTGCCGACACACTCATCATCAACGCCGTTGTCGTTGATCCGCGCAATCCCAACGTCGTTCTCGTAGGAGCGATGGGCGGCCGCAAGCCAAGCCAGGCTCGCGGCGTTTACAAGACCACCGACGGCGGCAAGACTTGGCATCGCGTTCTCTTCCGTGACGATCAGGCTGGCGTCGCCGATCTTACGCTCGATCCGAACGATCCTCGCGTCGCCTACGCCACTCTCTGGCGACCCGAGCTTGCTCGTGGCCGCGACGGCCGGCTCAAGCCCGACGCCTGGATTTACAAATCCACCGACGAGGGCTCGACTTGGCACCAGATCGCCAGCCACGGCCTTCCCTCGCTCCCGTGGGGACGAACCGGAATAGCTGTCGCCCCCGGTGAAAACGGCCACCGGCTCTATGCGATCCTCGGCCAGGGACTGTTTCGCTCCGACGATGCCGGTGCCACCTGGCGGCAAATCTCCCATGATCCGCGAGTCGTGGGCAGCGGCTATTTCAGCCGCGTCTACGTCGACCCAAAGGACGCCGACGTCGTCTACGTGATGCAGACCTCTCTCTACCGCTCCACCGACGGCGGCCGCCATTTCATCGCCCTCAAGGGCTCGCCCGGCGGCGACGACGATCACGTGATGTGGATCGATCCGAAGAATCCGAAGCGCATCATCCTCGGCGTCGATCAGGGCGCCACAATCAGCGTCGACGACGGCCGCACCTGGACGCCCTGGTACAACCAGCCGACCGGCCAGTTCTACCACGTCACCACCGGTGGTGGTTTCCCCTACTACGTCTACGGCGAACAGCAAGACAGCGGCTCGGCCGCGGTGCCCAGCCGTAGTGACTTCGGAGAGATCCGCTACCGCGACTGGTTCTCCCCCGGCGGCTACGAATTCGGCTACATCGCCGTCGATCCGCTCAACCCGAATATCAATTACGCGGGTGGGGAAGCGGGCGGCGTTGTCCGCTACGACCGCCGCTTCGGCGTGCTCACCAACGTCTTCGTTCACGGCCCAAACGTTCGCACCGCCGGAAACGCCCCTCTGGTTTTCTCCCCGCTCGATCCGCACGCGCTCTATTTCGGTGCGCAATACGTGCTCAAGACCACGGATGGCGGCGTCAACTGGCGCCGCATCAGCCCTGATCTCACCCGGCGCCACGATACCGATCCGCAGGAGGGCCCGCATCGTCCCGGCGTCATCACCACGCTCGCTCTCTCGCCGGTGGTCAAAGGCGAAATTTGGGTCGGCACCAGCGATGGCCTGATTCAGCTTAGCCGCGATGGCGGCGCTACCTGGCGCAACGTCTCGCCGCCCGACTTCGGTCCCCGCACCCAGATCAGCATCATTGAACCTTCGCATTTCGACGCCGCCACCGCCTACGCTGCCGTTGACCGCTTCGAGGATTCCCGCCCGTATTTCTATCGCACCGAGGATTTCGGCAAGACGTGGCACCAGATCGATCGCGACCTGCCGAGTTTCGGTATCGCCCGCGTGGTGCGCGAAGACCCGGTCGCGCGCGGCCTGCTCTACGCCGGCACCGACACCGGCGTTTTCGTCTCTTTCGATGACGGCGGCCACTGGCAATCGCTCCAGCTCAACTTACCCAGCGCCTCCGTGCGCGACCTCGCCGTGCACGGCAACGATCTGGTCGCGGCCACCTTCGGCCGCGCCTTCTGGATCCTCGACGACGTCACCCCGCTCCGTCAGGTCAACGCCGCCGAAGCCGGCGCGGGCGCCTATCTCTACCAGCCGGAAACGGCCATGCGCATACGTTGGGATCGCAACAACGACACGCCGCTCCCGCCCGAAGTTCCGGCTGGTCAGAATCCGCCTGATGGCGCGATCCTCGACTACTATCTCAAGTCGGTTCCCTCCGGGCCGATCTCGCTCGCCATCTACGACGGCAAAGGCGACCTCGTGCGCCGTTTCTCCAGCGTTGCTCCGCCGCCCGCTACCACTCCGGCCAATGTGCCGAGCTATTGGTTCCAGCCGCCAGCCACGCTTCCCGATAAAGCCGGAATGAACCGTTTCGTTTGGAACCTGCGCTTCGCTCATCCCGACGCGCTGCCGTCGGTACTTTCCCGCACGGGTGGCAACTACATCGTCTATTCCGAGGTCAATCACGCCATTTTCGGCAAGACGCCGCGCCATTATCCCTTCGGTCCCAAGGTTCTCCCGGGAGATTACGAGGTGGCGCTCACGGTCGACGGCCACACCTATCGCCGCCGGCTCGTCGTGAAAATGGACCCGCGCGTCTCGTCCACTCCGGCCGGGCTCGCCGCTCAACTCGATCTCGAAGAAGAGATTGCCCGCGGCATGGCCTCCAGTGCCGCCGCCTATCATCAGGTCATCTCGTTGCATGACGCGCTGGCAAAAAAACAGCCGGCCCTCGCTTCCAACCCGTCGGCAAAAGACGCCGCCGATCTTGCAGACCATCTGGCGCAGAAGCTGCACGCGCTCGCGCAGGGAACCTTCCGCGGTCCCGGCTTCGGCGGCGTCAATCACCGCCTCGCCGAGCTGATGAACCTGGTCGAAGCCGGTGACGGACGCCCCACGCCTTCGGCCAACAACACCGTCGCCGATACCTGCCAACTTCTCACCGAGGTCTTCGCCACGTGGAAAGAGGTCACCATCGAAGACGTTCCCAACCTCAACCACATGCTCCAAGGCCACGGCATCACTCCACTCCCCGTGCCGAACCCCTCCGCCGCCGGCCCCGCCTGCGAAAGGTAACCGGCGGCCAAGGCCGCTTAATCGTAAGTCGATCGCTCTTTCCGAGCCGGTGCTGGATTCTGCTTTGAAACACGCAATTCCACTCTGGCACAGAGCGAAAGGGGTCCTCTTCTGAGGGTTTTCCTAACACATTGATCTCCCATCGTTTATGTCCCGCTCTATTGGAAGGGTGAGTGCAATAGGGGAAGGCGGAGAAGATCATGCACCATACCTATTCAAGGAGTGTTCGAGTCTTCCGGTTCAGTCGAGGCGTGCAAATCGCCTTGGAGATTTTCTTGTCAGTCAGTTCGGCATTGTTGGTTGCCTATCTGATTTTGCACTTGCCGATCTAGGGCACGCACGGACTCCAGCGGACTCGAAGCGGGCGGGATACAACGGTGACCTCTACGACCACAAAGAGTACGGGTGTAGTTACCGAGACGGTGGATGCTGAACTTGCGGCGGTGCTCGAAGCTTCCGAAGATGCGTTTGTTATCTACGACGCTTCGGGCGGAATCCGGCTGGCGAGCAACCGGCTGAAGAATTTCCTCGATCTCACCGAAAGCGAATGGTCCAATCTGCTGGACTTTCCCTCACTCGCCCTAATTTTCTCCCGGCGCTTGGCCGATTGTCACCCACGCCTGCGCCCACCCTGGCAGTTGTGGCAGCCCGGCAACGATGAGGGTTGCGAACGGCTGGAACTGGCAACTGGCGGGCGGACTCTTGAGCGCACTGCGCGACCGGTCATGGCCGATTCAGCCCAATCGACCGGTTGGGTGGAACGATACCGGGAATCCACTTCCCGAAGCGATCTTCCGGCGCGCCTCTTTCAGACCGACAAGCTGGCTGCGCTGGGCCAGATGGTCGCCGGTATCGCTCACGAGTTGAACAACCCTCTCACCACCGTGATGGGCTACAGCAGCCTCTTGCTTGATCGGCCTCTGGACGGGCCATCGCTTGCCGACGCCCGCCGCATATGCCAGGAAGCCGATCGCGCAGCCCGTGTTGTGCGCAACCTGTTGACCTTTGCCCGCGAGGCCAAGTTCGAACGCTCTCCGGTGCAGTTGAACGAGATCGTAGAGCGCACACTGCGCCTCTGCGCCTACGACTTGCGGCGGGCCAACATTACCGTCGAGACCGACCTGTCGCCCCAGCTTCCGCTCACGCTCGCCAATCCCATCCAGCTTCAACAGGTAGTGTTCAACCTGCTGGTCAACAGCCAGCAGGCGATTTCCGAAGCGGGCCGTCCCGGCCGCATCCTGCTGCGCACCCGCCATGGCGGCGGCCACGTCTTCCTTCACCTGGAAGACGACGGCCCGGGCATCCCTAGCGAACTGCAATCTCGCATCTTCGAACCGTTCTTCACCACCAAGCCGGTTGGCGTAGGCACCGGCCTGGGTCTTTCGATAGTCTCGGGCATCCTGCGGCAACACGGCGGAGAGATTCGGGTGTCGAGCGTGCCTGGCCGGGGAGCGGCCTTTGCTGTCTCGCTGCCGATGGCGCAGGGACTGCCTGAATCCGTCTGTCGCCAGTACCAAACCTCCTTGCTGGTTTCCGGGTAAGGGTTCCCGGTGTCCGTCCATAGTCGGCCCTCGGAAAGTGGCAGATGTCCGGCTGGCTCCTTCTGATTTCCGGAGATACGCAGCTCGGAAGAGCGCTTGAGCGCACAGTTGTTCGTCACGGTCGCTCGTACCAGCTCTGGGGGCTGGCGACTCCCGAGCTTGCCATGCGCCGTTTGAACGAGTGCGACACTCCGCCCGTGCTGATCGTGATCGACGAACCCTTCCTCCGCGGCCGGCCGGTCGTCGCGTTTGCTGAGGAACTCGTCACCTATGCTCCAATCGTCGTGATTGGCCACCCCGATCACCAGATGCAAATTGCTGCTGGCGTCGCCGAAGGAAAGGTCGATTTTGTCCTACGAGACGGTCGCTGCATCCCGATGGTAACTGCTCTGGTGGAGCGGGCTCTGCGCTGGGAAAGCGAAATCGAGGAGCAGATCCAATTGGCCGAACTCTCTCGCCAAGAACGGCCGGACAGGCAAGCTGATGAGGATGGTTTCCCCGAACAGGCACTTCGGTTGCTTGGTGCCATTCTTGACAACCTGGAAATCGTTCTGTCCGACCGGCGGCGGCTGCCCACCGCAGCCGTGCGCCGGCTCTGCCGCATGGCCGATTTGGCGTTCGATCTGAAGGAGGGCTTGCGTCTGCTTGCCGGCTATGTCGCGCATGATTCCGATCCGGGTCCTGACCTCCCCTGTTAATCCCTCCCAACTGCTTTGCCTCGCCACTCCGGTGCCTTGCCCCAAGGAACAGATCGAATTACCCGATCGGTCTCCAGGATTGGTAGACGGGTTCGTGCTTTCCTCGCTCCCGCGGCGAATCGCCTCGGCCGGCTGAATCCGGTACGACAGGTTTACAGAGTGGCCTGCTTCGCCTAAGATTAGCCGGCAATCGCGAAAGCGCTAGCGCAGGGTGTGGGGAAGAGGGCTAATGCCGCTGACACGTAATCCTCATTTAATTGTCGTGGAACCAGGCGGGGTGCGCCGAAATATGGAACTCCCTTCGACGCCGCTCCGGATCGGTCGCCAGGCGGATTGCGACCTGGTGTTGCGCGATGGAAGAATCAGCCGGCAGCACGCTCAGATCACCCAGGAGAGCGGGAAGTTCTACCTGGAGGACCTCGGCAGCCGCCACGGCACGTTCGTCAACCAGCAGAAGGTGACGAAACAGGAACTTCACCCGAGCGACACGATCGAATTCGGATTCGCCAATTCCTTTCAGCTGATCTTCGGTGGCGAGGAGAAGAAGATCGAGGATCTTCTGGAGCGCGTCGATTCGCCGCCCCCGTCCTCGGCCAGTTCGCGCGAACTGTATCACCTGGGAGTGCTGCTCGAGGCAGCCGGAGCAATCTACGGCCACATGCTGCTCGAGGATATGCTCGCGGCGGTGGTGGACGCAGCGATCCGCGTTACCGGCGCCGACCGCGGCGTGCTCTTGCTCGCCGAGGAAGTTTCCGGCGAATTGCAGCCCAGCGTGGCGCGGGAATCGGGACAGCGGACACTGCCGCACAGCGAGGTTCGAGTCTCAACCTCAGTGCTGAAGCAGGTGGCCGAAACCCGGCGCGAATTGGTGGTCGCGGACATTGGCGAGGAACAGGCCTTGCGCGAACAGGCGAGTATTGTTGGTGAGGCGCTGCGCACTCTGCTGGCGATTCCACTCGAAAGGCAACCGACGATCCGTTCGGGCGATTCAACGGTGGTGGCCTCCCGGCCCGGTTTGCTCGGCGTGTTGTATCTCGACAGTCGGCGCCCATTGACGGCCTTTTCCGAACTCGACCGGCAGGTGCTGCGATCGCTGGCAGCCGAAGCGGCGACGGTGGTCGAAAACGCGAGGCTCTTCGCCGAGGGACGCGAACGCGAGCGCCTGGAGAGGGAACTGGAGATCGCGAGCGACATTCAGCAGCAACTGCTGCCCAAGGCGCTGCCGAAGGAGCCGCACCTCCTCGCCGTGGGGAAAACGGTGGCTTGCCGGGCGGTCGGTGGTGACTGTTACGATGTGGTGGATTTGCCCGGGGGTGCTTGCGGTTTTGTCGTCGCCGACGTCGCGGGCAAAGGAATGCCGGCGGCACTGCTGGCTTCAATGTTGATGGGGTCGTTTTGCGCAACAGCATCCGGCAGCCTGTCCCTTTCGGAACTCGCGAAGCGGGTCAATCACAGAGTCTGTGACCGGACTGACGAATCGAGCTACGCAACGCTTTTCTATGCCATTGTGCAACCCAATGGAGCGGTGGAGTATACCAACGCCGGACACGTCCCGGCGTTCCTGCGCCGCCAGTCTGGTGATCTGGTGGCGCTCGAGGCGCAGAACTTCCCGATCGGGATGTTCGACTTCGCTGAGTTTTCTTCCGGGACGGCGCAAATGGAACCGGGCGATTTCCTGGTGATGTATTCGGACGGCGTTACCGAAGCCGCGAATCCTGCCGGAGAACTCTACGGAGAAGACAGCCTTCGCCATGTGCTGAAAGCGTTCTCCGGAACCGAAGCGCAGCAGTTACTGGACGAGATCCTGGTTGCTGTGCGCGCCTTCACCTCTGGCTACGCGCAGGCTGACGACATTACCGTCGTCGTGCTCCAGTATTTCGGTCCGAAGCCCGCCTGAGCGCGCTCCTCGGCCCGGACCGTTTTTGGCGGGGTTACAGTTGCCGCTTGAAGAGCAGGATGCCTGCGGTGAGGAAACCCGCCGACATGGCGAGCAGGATCAGCAGATCGTGATAGATGCCGGCCATGCCCACGCTTTTCAGGAGCAGATTGCGCAGCGCGTGCACGGTGTAATAGAAGGGATCGACTACGGCGATCGCCTGCATCCATTTTGGAAAGCCCTGGATCGGATAGATGGCGCCGGAGGGGAAGAAGAGTAGCGTGTTCAGCACTCCGAAAACCGCGCGCGGCACCATCGGGTCATCCACTCGCACCATCGTGACGAACATGAACGAGATCATCGTCAGTGAAGCGACGGCACAGACCAGCGTCAGGTAGCCCAGCCGGATCGGATTCCAGATGTCTGGAACGCCGGCAATCAGCGCGCCAAGCACCGTGATCACCATCCCAGCCATCACTCCCTTGATCGTGCCCGAAAGGTTCAGCCCCAGCACCAGTTCGCTGCCTTCGATCGGCGTGACCAGATAGCCTTCGTGCAATCCTCGCGATTTGTCGTCGATGAAAGTGATGCCGCCACCGATCATTGCCACCACGAAGATGGCCATCGCGATTGAGCCGGGCAGGAGGTACTTGATGTATTCGATGTACGGATACACTTCCACCACGTTCAATTGCACCTGCGGGGCAAGTGGTGGAGAAATGGCGGGCGCGTCCACTTGCTGCACTAACTGCTGCATCTCGCTCAGCACCGCGCTGGAAAGGTATTGATCGGTATTGTCCTCGATGAAGACCAGCCGCGGGTCGTTTTCATGTTCCAAGCGGCGGGAGTAGTGCAGCGGAATCAGCACCACGCCCCGCACGATCCCTGTCTTCAGGTCCCGGACCGCTTTGGGCAGCGACGCGTAGTTGACGATGTGAATCGTGTGAGGTCCGGTGGCGATTGCCTGCATCATGCTGCGAATCTGGACTGCTGCGGGGCCGTGATCGTTATCCACCAGCGCCACGTTTACGCCCTTGATCTTTCCTCCGAACGCGTATCCCAGCACGATGAGCTGCACCAGCGGAAAGATCATTGAGACGATCATCAGCGTGGGACTGCGGAAAAATTTCCGCATGTCACGCTCGATCAAGGCGCTGATGCGATAGATTTTCATGCCCGCGTTCCCCGGTCCTCAGCGGTAGAGATGGCCGATATCACGGCGTCCCTCCCCGAGTTCGTCGCGTAGTCCTCGTCCCGTGTAATGGAGGAACACGTCGTCCAGCGTCGTGCTCTCCACACTGACCCGCCGTACCAGCACTTCGTTTGTTCGTGCCAGTTCCATCAGTGCGGCGATCGTGCTCGGCCCGCTGAGCGAAGAGAGCCGAACGGTGCCGTTTCGCATCTGCACGTCCTCCACCTGGTCGAGCTTTCGCAGTTGGTCGGTCCAGTCCGTGGGAGCGTGCTCGAATTCCGCCTCGACCACGTCGTTGCCGGGGATCGCGGCCTTCAGTCGGCCTGGCGTGTCGAGCGCCATCAGCTGCCCGTGATCGACAATGGCGATCCGGTCGCACAACTTGTCCGCCTCGTCCATGTAGTGCGTGGTGAGCAGGATGGTCAGTTTCTCCTCGTCGCGCAGGTGCACGATCATTTCCCACACGTGCGTTCGCGAAACGGGATCGAGCCCCGTGGTCGGCTCGTCGAGAAACAGGATTTTCGGCGAATGCATCAGGCCGCGAGCGATCTCCAGCCGCCGGCGCATGCCGCCCGAAAAGGTACGCACCAGCGCCCCGCGGAACTTTTCCAGCTCCACTGCCGCGAGCAGCCGCGAAATTAGCTCATCGCGTTTTACCGCCGGTACACCATAGAGCTTCCCGTGGATCATCAGGTTTTCCTCGGCGGTTAGCTCCGGATCCGACGTGAGTGCCTGCGGAATCACGCCCATGGATTCGCGCACGCGGTTGGGCTCGCGAACGATGTCGAAGCCGGCGACCCGGGCGTGCCCGTCTGTGGGTGGGGTGAGCGTGGTCAGCATGCGGATCAACGTGGTTTTGCCCGCGCCATTAGGCCCGAGCAGGCCGAAAATCTCGTTCTCTTCCACCCGAAACGAGATTTCGTTCACCGCGATGAATTCGCCGAACTTCTTCACCAAATGATCGACTTCGATTGCGCTCATCGGCGTCTCAGAAGGAATGAATCATCCGGCTGAACCAGCCTTGCCGCGAGCCCGGCGGCGGGGGTACCAGGACGTAGGCGGTCATTCCCACAAAAAGCCGGTTGCCGGGGTTGGGAACGGCTACTTTGATGGCAAAGGTCTTGATATCGCGCTTGGTGCGGCTTACGTCACGCTGCGTGGCGAAATCCCCCTCGACTCCTTTGAAGAAGACCGTGCCTTCCAGATGGTTGCCGCCAGGAAGCACCACCCGCAGTTTTTCTCCGAAGCGGATGTCATCGATGTAGGTCTCCTCGACGTAGGCGCGGACCCAGAGGTGATGGATGTCGACGATTTCGACGATCGGCGAGCCCTCGGCCACCACCTCGCCCTGCTTGGCCACTCGCACCGAAACGATTCCGTCGAGCGGGGCAAAGATGCGCGTGTAGCCTAGTTGCGTGGCGGCCTGCTCGCGCTGTGCGTGCGCCTGCGCCAGTTGGGCGCCGCCCGCGGCGATTTGGCTTCGGATCACGCCCACTTGCAGCCGGTTGGCGCGCGCCAGCGCGAGCGCCGCCTGCTGCGCTTTTACCTGGTCCTGCAGCGCATGAACCGCGGCCCGGTCGGCGCGGACGGAGGCCAGCGAGTTGTCGCGATTTTGCGCGGTCTCGATGCCGCTGTGGAACAGCCTTACCATGCGGCGGTAGTTCTGCTCGTCGCGCCACAGGTTGGCCTGCGCCTGCTTCAGCTGCGACTGGGTTGCAGTGACGTTGGCTTGCGCCTGCTCGACCTGCGCGGCGGTTTGGTCCTGCGTCAAGGTCAACGTGTGCTCCGATGCAGCCAGGTTGGCGGCGATGGTGTGGACGTTAGCGGTCTGCGAAGCCACCTGGGCCTCGAGTTCCGTCGGATCGAGTTCGGCGATCCGCTCTCCCTTCTTCACCACCGAGCCTTCGTCGACGTTCAGTTTCATCAGCCGGCCGGTGATCTGGGGACTGACGACCACCTCGTTGCCGTCGACAACGCCCACCAGCCGAATGGCATTGACGTGGGGGGTAGTGCCCAGGTAAACGGCCAGTGCGATGGCAAACACTACGCCGAGCAGGATAAGGAACCGGCGGCCGCTCATGCGGTCCTCCTTTCCGGGCGGAACAGGCCGTAGCCGAGAAAATCCAGCAAGGCGTGGCGGCGCGCCTCGAGCGCGGCCGGCCGCAGCAGGTTCTGGCCCAGAAAACGGCTCCAGAGGGGAGCGGCAAAATAACTGGTGGTAGCGCCCATCAGCGTGAGCGATGCCTGCCGGGGATCGACTCGGCGGAACTCCCCTCGCCGAATGCCTGCCTCGATCAGCGCCACCACGCCACTGAGCAGCGGCCGGTAATAGTCGCGCAGAATCCAGTCGAGTTCGCCTTTCGATTCCGTCACCTCGCGTTGCATCAGCCTGGGAAAGTTGGGGTGAGAGGCGAGGAAATCGAAATAACGATTGACGAAATCGATCAACCGCGCACGCGACGAGTGGGGCGGGGAATCGGCGGGGCCGATCGTGCGGCGGAATTCCTCCAGCAGGTGTTCGAGCACCGCTCGGTAGAGGTCATGCTTGCTGCCGAAATAGTAGTAGAGCAGCGCCTTGTTGACCCCGGCCCGGGCGGCGATGCCCTCGGTGCGGGCGCCGGCGAGACCATGGGCGGCAAAGGCTTCCTCGGCAGCGGTCAGGATGCGGCCGGCGGTTTCCGGTCGTGGTTGTTTCTTGCGCTGATAGCGCACAGCGCCTCCTTAACTAACCGGTTAGTCAAATAATTTAACCGAATGGGTAAAAATGTCAAGCGAGGTCGTTCCACCTGCGTCGGGCGGCTGCCTGAGGGACAACGAGAAATTTGCGGAACAGGAACGGGGAACCGCCGCGAATGACCGTGGGGCGAGTGGCGATTCCCCGTGGAGAACGGAGCTATTCAGAGAGTGCGCCGCCCGCCGGAGGTTCGATCGAAAAGCGGGTGCGCTCCTTTTCCCGATGCTGCTCAATGGCCAGTTGGATGAGCTGGTCGATCAACTCACCGTAACTGATGCCGGAAGCCTCCCAGAGGCGGGGGTACATGCTGATCGAGGTGAAGCCGGGGATCGTGTTGATCTCATTTACGTACAGTCGGCCGGTGTGGCGTTCTAGAAAGAAATCGACCCGAGCCATGCCACGGCCCTCGATCGCCTGGAAGGCGCGCACGGCGTAGTCTTGCACCTTGGTCGTCTGGCGCGGCTTCAGCGGCGCCGGAACCATGTAGCGGGTCCCTTCCTCGGTGTACTTGGCCTCGTAATCGTAAAACTCACGGTGGGGAATGATCTCGCCGGGAACCGAGGCTCGCGGCTCTTCGTTGCCGAGGACGGAAACCTCGATCTCCCTGCCTTCCACGGTGCGTTCGATCAGGATCTTCTGGGCGAACTCGGCGGCGAGATCGAGCCCGGCGCGGAGTTCAGTGGCGTCGTGCGCCTTGGTCATACCGACCGAGGAACCGAGGGTGGCCGGTTTGACGAAAATCGGGTATTGAAAGCGGCGCTGAATGTCTTCGAGTGCACCTTCCGGATCGGTTTTCCATCGCGAACGGGACAGCGAGGAGTATTTCACCACGGGCAACCCGGCATGTTCGAAGAGGCGCTTCTGCACCTCTTTGTCCATGCCGACCGACGAGGCCAGCACGCCGCAGCCGACGTAAGGCAGGTCGGCAAGCTCGAGCAGGCCTTGGATGGTGCCATCTTCGCCATAGGTGCCGTGCAGGACGGGGAAGACGACGTCTACCCCGACGCTCGGTCGGGCGCCTTCCTGCTCGAGGTGGAAGAGACTCGACGCTCCCGGCTCGGGCGGCAACAGAACGCGTCGCCCTTTGCGGATGGTGTCGGCGAGCATTTTCTGAGCACTGTCGCCAATGAGCCAGCGGCCATCCTTGGCGATGCCGATGGGCACCACCTCGTATTTGGCCGGATCGAGTGCGCGAATCACCGAGGCGGCCGAGGCAATCGAAACCTCGTGCTCGGCCGAGCGGCCGCCGAAGAGAATTGCAATTCGTAAGCGCTTAGTTTCCGTCATAGAGACACTTCCTTGAAGCAAGACGCGGCTCCGGCGTTACCGCTTTTTGATGAACATGTGCCGGTTTGCCATTTCTGGGTGGCCGCGCCATTAGAGGATTTTCTTTCCCAAGGCGGAAAGAACAAGCTCGACGCCGAAATTCCCGGTCTGGTTGTGCAGATCGATCACCGGATTGATCTCCACCACCTCGAGTGAGATCATCGAGCGGGAATCGGCAATCATTTCCATGGCGAGGTGCGCTTCGCGATAGGTCACGCCCCCGCGAACCGGCGTGCCAACTCCCGGCGCTTCGCCCGGATCGACGAAATCCATGTCGAGGCTGACGGCGACGCCGGCCGTATCGTCGGTCACGAAACGAAGCGCTTCGCTCATCACCTCGCGCATGCCGCGCTCGTCTATATCTCGCATGGTGAAAACGTGTACGCCCGACTGCTTCATCAGCCGCTGTTCCTTGCTATCCAGGTCGCGGATGCCGACCAGGGCCACCTGGCGCGGCTCGACGATCGGCTTGAAGCCGACCAGATCGGTAAGTTCGGGAGCGCCGACGCCGATCAGCGCGGCCAGGGGCATGCCGTGGATGTTGCCCGACGGGCTGGATTCGGGAGTGTTCATGTCGCCGTGGGCGTCGAGCCACAACAGGCCCACGCGGCGTCCCTGCTTGTGAAAGTTGGAGGCGACGCCGCCGATCGATCCAACGGCCAGTGAATGATCGCCGCCCAGAACGAGCGGGAAACAGCCGTCAGCGTAGGCCTGCTCAACAATGCCGGTGAGCCCTTTGCAGGTTTCGGCGATCTCCTTCAGGTATTTCGCGTGCTTGTCGCCGAAGTGCTGCTCCTCGGGCTGTTTTACCGCTACGTTGCCAACGTCTTCCACTTGATGGCCGAGTTGCTTGACGCCCGACTGCAGCCCCGCGACTCGCATGGCCGAGGGGCCCATATCGACGCCGCGGCGGCTGGCGCCAAGGTCCATGGGTACGCCGATGATGCGGACTTTTTGAGCCATCTGATTCTTCCCTTTCGGTCTGGAATATTTTCCCACGCCTCAGGGATACAGGCGATAGATGGTGCGCGGGAAGGGAATCACTTCCCGGATATGCTCTGCGCCGGTGATCCAGGCGATCGTGCGTTCGATGCCCAGGCCAAAGCCGGCATGCGGCACGCTGCCGAAGCGGCGCAGGTCCAGATACCAGCGAAACGGCTCCTCGGGCAGATCGTTCTGCCGCAAACGCTCCGTCAGCAGGTCGTAGCTCGAGATGCGCTCGCCGCCGCCCACGATCTCGCCATACCCTTCCGGTGCCAGGATGTCGAAGCCCAAGGCCAGTTCAGGCCGCTCGGGATCGGGCTGCATATAGAAGGCCTTGATGGCGGCGGGATAGCGATGAACGATCACCGGGCGGTCGAACTGGCTCGACAGGATCGTCTCTTCGTCGCCGCCGAAGTCGTCGCCCCAGGTCGTGGGATTGCTGTTCCGATGCAGCACCTCGATTGCCTCGTCGTAGCTGAGCCGCGGAAACGGCGGCCGCACGGCCTGTAGCTTCGCCGTATCTCGCTTTAGCGTGGCCAGTTCTCGCGGGCAGCGCTCCACCGTGGTCTGGATCATGTGCGTGATCAGCCCCTCGGCCAGCTCCATCATGTCGTCGATGCCGGCGTAGGCGGCCTCCGGCTCGAGCATCCAGAATTCGGTCAGATGCCGGCGCGTCTTTGATCGCTCCGCGCGAAACGCCGGTCCGAAGCAGTAGACCTTGCCGAGCGCCGCGGCCGTCGCTTCCACGTAAAGCTGCCCGGACTGCGTCAGGTACGCCTTCCGGTCGTCGATGTATTCCACCTCGAAGAGGTTCGTGGTGCCTTCGCACGAGGAGGGGGTGAAGATCGGCGAATCGGTGAGCACGTAGCCCTGCTGGTGCATGTATTCTCGCGCGGCGAAGATGGCTTGATCTCGGACGCGTAGGATCGCGGCTTGGCGCGGCGTGCGGATCCACAAATGGCGGTTTTCTAGGAGGAAGTCGACCCCGTGCTCCTTCAGCTGAATCGGATAAGGTGTCTCCTCCGAGATTTTCTGGACCACCTTGATGCCGGTCACCTGCAATTCGTGGCCGCCGGGGGCTCGATCATCGGCGCGCACCACGCCGTTCACCTCGACGCTCGATTCCTGCGTCAGCGAAGCGAGCGCCTCGAATGCCTGGGGATTCTCCTTGCGCGAAACCACGCCCTGAATCACACCGGTACCGTCACGGAACTGGGGAAACAGCAGTTTGCCTGATTCGCGTAGATTGTAGAGCCAGCCGCGCAGGGTGATCTCCTGCCCGACGTGGCTCGCCACTTGCTCGATGGTGACGACCGGCATGGGACTCCTCTGTAGTCTGTGTTTCGTCGCGCGGCGCGCTAGGGCGCGGCCGCCAGTTTTTCCAGCCGCTCAAAGGCGGCGGCAGCGCGATCGAGCACGCCGTTCCAGCCGCCCTGCGCCGGTTCCTTCAATTCGAAAACGATTGGCAGCTCGACGGGCGCGCTCCGCAGTGCGCGCACGGCCTTTTCCCAATCGATCGACCCCTCGAAAGGAACCAGATGATCGTCGTGCTCGCCGCGGTTGTCGTGAACGTGCGTGGTGACGACCAACTGGCTCATCTTGCCGAAGCCGGCCTCGACGCCATCGCCCAGCTGCGCGTGGCCCACGTCGAAGCAGAGCCTCAGGTCGTGCAGACGCGTCTGCCGCAGGAAATCGACCAGCGCCTCCGGAGCGGAAAGCTCGCCCGGCGTGTTTTCGAGCGCGATCGTAACGTCACGCTGCTTGGCGAAGATGACCAGATATTCTAGCGAATTGAACGCCGCGTCCTGATGCCGGCCGTCGAGCGGCTCGCGTCCCGTCCCCATGTGCATCACCAAATAACGGAATGGAATCGATTCGGCCAGCTCCATGGCGCGCTTCATTTCGTCCACCGCCTCGATCCGGCGCATCTTGTCGGGCTCGGAAATCGAGATTGGTGCGCCGCCCTCGCGGCCCCGGCCGCTGCTTCGGTCCATGGGCGCGTGGACGGAATGGAGCGTAATCCCTGTCCCGTCGAGCCAGGCGGTGAGTTCGCGAATCTGTTCCGACGAGGTGTAGTTGAAATGGCCGACGGTCGAAAACAGCTCGATCGCACCAATGCCCTTGCCGGCCACCGCGGCGAGCATGTCTCTGCCGAGCGGCTGACTGGAAAACAGGTAGGTGGAAAGGACGCGTTGCATGGCAGCCTCGAAGGTCAATAGCCGGTCGCTGCGCCCTGCCGGCGCGGGTCGGCAACGCCCAGGCGTTCGCCGGTGCGGGGATCGATGGCGACGGCGTTCACCTGGCCGATCCAGCCGCGGGCGTCCACGTGGTAGCCGCGCCGCACAAGCTGGCGGATGGTGTAGAGGGGCATTGTGGGCTCGACGTACAGCACGTCGGGCATCCACTGGTTGTGAAATCGGGGGGCGTTGATCGCCTGCTGGGCGCTCATGCCCATCCGCATCCAGTTCAGCACGCTGAGCAGCGTCGCGCTGATAATTTCCGGACCGCCCGGCGAGCCGGTCACGAAGCTCAGCTTGCCGTCGCGCAGCACCATCGTCGGCGTCATCGAGCTTAGTGGACGCTTGTCGGGGGCGACGTCGTTCGACTGCGATTGCAGCAGGTGGAAGAGCACGTTGGGATGGCCGGGGTCCGTGTTGAAATCGTCCATCTCGTCGTTCAGCAGGAAACCGGTCGAGGTAGTCACGCCCGATCCGAAGAAATCGTTGATCGTGTACGTGTTGGAGACAGCGTCGCCCTGCGCGTCGACGATCGAGAAATGCGTCGTGTGCCGATGCCTGGCCGTCCACAGCGACCAGGCCTTCGCCTCCGCCTGGTCGTAGGGGCTCGGATTGCCGGCTTTCACTTCGCTGCTCGGCGTCGCCCGGTATGGCCGGATCATGGCGCGCCGTTTGGCGGCGTACGCCAGGCTGGTGAGCCCGCGCACCGGCACGTGCGTGAAATCGGGATCGGCGAGCCATGCCGCGCGGTCGGCAAAGGCCAGCCGCATCGCTTCCGCCACGTAGTGAACGTTTTCGGAGTTGTTCCAGGCTGACGCCGGACGGTCGGGCACAGGCTTCAGCGGCAGCGTCCTCAAAATGTTCAGCGCCTCGATGATGGCCACTCCGCCCGAGCTGGGCGGCGGCGACGTGATCACCTGCCAGGTGCTCCCGCTGAAATGATAGGTCTCGTTCAGCGGCTCGCGGATCTTCGCCCGATAATCGCGAAGATCGGTCATCGAGACCAGCCCGCCGTGTTTCGCCATCGCCGTCGCAATGCTCCGCGCGGTCTCGCCTCGGTAGAAGCCGCTGGGACCCTCCTTGGCGATACGTTGCAGCGTCGCGGCCAGCTCCGGCTGCCGGAAGATTTCGCCCGGCTTGTACGGGTGCCCTTCACGCAAAAAAATGCGCCGGCTGATGGGGAATTCCGCCAACCGTTTTCGGCCCGCGGCAATGTCCTTGGTCAGGCGCTTGCTCACGGGAAATCCGTCTTTCGCCAACCGAATCGCCGGTGCCATCACCTCGGGAAGCTTCATCGTGCCATACTTCCGCAGCGCCAGCGCCATGCCCGCAACCGTTCCCGGCACGCCGACCGAAAGATAGCCCGCGGTCGAGGCGTTCGGGATGCGCTTTCCGTTCGGATAGAGATACATCCTTGCAGTGGCCTTTTTCGGAGCCACCTCGCGGTAATCGACGAACGCCTCTTTCCCGTCGTGCTTGCGAATCAGCATGAAACCGCCGCCGCCGATGTTCCCGGCTTCCGGATACACCACGGCAAGCGTGAACGCGACCGCCACGGCCGCATCCACCGCGTTGCCGCCCTTCTTCAGAATCTCTTCGCCGACTTTCGAGGCGATCGGGCTGTCGGTCACCACCATGCCATGCGGTGCGCTGACAGCATGCACGGGCCACCGCAGCGCTTCCGAGCGTCGCGCCTTCGCGTATTGCGAAAATTCGATCGACGCTTGCCGCGGCCGTTGGGTCGGAGGGGTCTTCTTTGCCTGCCGCGACGCCCGGGCCAGGGAAGGCCCCGCCGCGAAACACAGCGCCACGAGCAAGACCGGAAACAAGGTGCGCCGAGAACCAGGACGTTTGCATCGCATTGGGATGATTGACTCTATGCAATCAGTCGGCGGGCGTCAAGGCGAACGGAAGGACTGTTGCGGCCGTCAAATTTACGCTTCAGTGCCTCGCCGGTGTGGCCAAGGCTGTGCCCGGCTACGGCCATGCCGCGGCGGGGAAAAGAGCCTCCTAAAAGTGAAAGGCCTGTCAGGAGCCTGCGCAGCAGGCTCCTGACAGGCTGAAAGTCGACCCTGGGCGGCTGGTCAGTTCCGGAAAGCCTTGGCCGCTTCCACGCACCGCCGCAGCTTGTCGACGGCCTCATCCACCGTGCGCGTTTTCAGGCCGCAGTCGGGATCGATCCAGAGTTGATCCTTCGGCACCACGGTCAGCGCCTGTTCCACCCGCTGCCGCACCACGCCCGGATCCTCCAGCACGTGCGAGTGCACGTCGACCACCCCGAAGCTAATGTCCTTCGTGAACTTGTGTCGCCGGAACAGCTCAATCAGGTCGAGCCCGGAATTCGACATCTCCAGATCGAAGTTGTCCACCGGCAGTTCCAGCATGCCGGGATAAATCTGGTCAAAGGCCCCATAGCAGGCGTGGGTGATGAAGTAGGCTTCCAGGCCGTCGGTCACCTTGTGCATGGCCTCGATGGCTACCGGCAGCTCCTCCGGTCGCACGGAAAGCGCCGGCTCGTCCACCTGCACGATCTTGCAGCCGGCCTGGATTAGCGCCTCCACTTCGCTGCGGATCACGCCGGCAAGCGCCATGCAAGTGGCCTTTCGGTCGGCGTAATACTCGTTGAAACTCCAGTCCATAATCGTGTAAGGACCGGTGAGCATGCCCTTCACCGGCTTCTTGGTCAGGCTCTGTGCGTAACGCCACCAGTCCACGGTCAGCGGACTGGTCCACTTTACCTCGCCGGTCACGATCGGCTTGTGGTAATAGCGGTTGCCGTAGCTGCGTACCAGGCCGCCCACGGTGAATCCGGGCAGCCGCTCGGCAAAATAGGCGACCATGTCGCCGCGGTACTGCTCGCCGTCGACGAGCACGTCGATGCCGAGTTCCTCCTGCTTCTTGATCCAGAAGGCGGTCGCCTGCCGTTCGATCTCGGCGAGTTGCTCGGCGTTGATTTTGCCCCGGCGCAAATCGGCGCGCGCCTTCACCACGGCGTCCGTCTTCGGAAAACTCCCCACCGACGTCACGGGGAACAGAGGAAGCTGCAAGCCCAGTTTTTCCAGTTTTTGGCGGTTCATGCGAATCGGCCTCTCGAAAATATTTCAGCGGCCCTCGACCGCCGAGCGAATTTGTGCCAGCAACCCCAGTTTCGCCTGAGCGCGGTCGCGCGGCAAATACTCCAACCCGCACGAGGGACCGATCCAGGCGCGCTCGCCCTTTATCCGCGGCAGCATCCGCGCGATCTGCCGTGCCACGGCCGCCGGCTCTTCGAGCTTTGTGTTCCGCCCGTCCACCAGCCCCAGCGCGAGCGGAATGGGCGAACCGGCCTCGGTGATTACGTCGGCCAGCTTTGGGTTGTAGCTGAAATCCAGCCCCACGCCGTCCACCGGCAGGGTGACGAGCTTCTGGTAGAGCTGTGCGCAATCGTGGAAACAGACGTAGACCAGCAGATCGAGCTTGTGCCCGCGCTTCCGCGCCTCGTCCCGTGCGTTCGCCAGTCGCCCGATCATCTTGGCAAACAGTTCCCAGTCGCCCGGCTGCAGCAGGATCGACGGCTCGTCGATCTGCACCGTCTCGGCGCCGGCGTCGGCCAGCGCGCCGATTTCGGCAGCCAGCGCTTCGGCGTATGCCGCAACGCGCGGCTCGAGTGCGGTCATTTCGGCCGTCTGGGCCAGCGAGAGCTGCGCCAGCGTGTAGGGACCCGTCAGCACCGGCTTCACCTGCGCTGCTCCGGGCTTGTCCTTGGCTGCCGCCAGCGTTTCGCGGGCAAACTGCAGATCGCCCACCGTCAAATCGCCCTTGCGCGTCGGCCGGCCTTCGATCACCGGCTGGCGGAAATAGAAATTCGTGTCGTACAGGCGCAGCAGGCCGTTCACCCGTACGCCTTCCAGCTTGCCCGCCAGGTAGGAAACGGGATCGTTCCAGCGGACTTGCCCGTCGGTCACCAATTTCACGCCCGCGGCTACCTGTTCCTCGATCGCGCGGCGGGTCATCTGGTTTTCCGCCTCGGCCAGGTCGGCCTGTGTGCGCTCGCCGCGATCGAAACCGGCGATCGCGCGGCGCAGCACCTGCAATTCGGGGGAATCGCCGATGCGGGGATAGCTTCCGGAATGAGCGAGGATTAACGTCATGCGGCCTCTTCTTCGACTAGGAACTCGGGCTCCACGGGGCCCGGAATCAAGCTTGCCGCGGCGCCGCGATGCAATAGCTCGCGCACTGCGCGACGCCCGGCTTCTCCATAGTTGATCGTCCAGCGGTTTACGTACATGCCGACGAAGCGGTCGGCGAGGTCCGGATCCATGTCGCGCGCGAACTGTAGCGCGTAATTCAGCGCCTCTTCGCGATTGTCCAGCGCGTAGTTGATGCTGCGCCGAATGGCTCGCGTAACCTCGACGGCTACCTCGCGCGGCAGGCTCCGGCGAATCACATTGCCGCCCAGCGGCAGCGGCAGCCCGGTCTGTTTCTGCCACCAGACGCCAAGATCGACCACCCGATGCAGCCCCAGTTGCCCGTAGGTCAACTGTCCCTCATGGATGATCAGCCCGGCGTCCGCGGCGCCTTCCTTCACCGCGCCGAGAATCTTGTCGAATGGCATGGTGACGGTCTGCACCGCTGGGGCAAACAGCTTCAGGACCAGGTAGGACGTGGTCATCGGCCCGGGCACGGCCACGCGGCAGCCGGCTAGAGCTTCCGACTGCATCGGCCGAGAAGCCACCACCAGCGGCCCGTAGCCGTCGCCAAAGCTGGCCCCGCAGTCCATCAGGATATATTTGTCCATGACCAACGGATAGGCGGAGAGGCTGATCGCGGTTACGTCGTACTTTTCGCTCTGCGCCTCGCGGTTCAGCGTCTCGATATCCGAGAGAATATGGGTGAATTTCAGTCCCGGCGTCGGCACCTTTCGGGTTGCCAGGGCATAAAACATGAAGGCGTCGTCCGAATCGGGCGAATGCGCCACTCGAATGTCCACAGCTTCACTTACTGCGCGGTTGTTAATGTCCATCTCCTACTCGAAATCGAACCGGCGATTGGAGTTTTTGCGCGGGAACACCGTGGCCGCAACTCCGACCAAGTGCTTGAGCGTAGCACAGCTGTCCGTCGCGGCAAAGTGTGGCACGGGCAACGGCGCCAGGAACGCGCCAAACGGTGCTCCTGCGCCGCTGATCTGCAACGGACAGGACTCAATGGCCCAGCAGGAAAAGACGTGCCAGCACCGGGATCAGCAGCAGCGCTGCGATGAACAGCCAGGCCATCCAGTGGCCGAAATTCACCGTGTAGCCGATCCCAAACCGCTTTTCCACCAGCAGTGCCGGGTCTTTCGGATTGAAGTAGAAGACGCCGG
The DNA here is from genome assembly GCA_046704165.1 of Candidatus Acidiferrales bacterium. GTDB lineage: Bacteria > Acidobacteriota > Terriglobia > Acidiferrales > UBA7541 > JAKASX01. The sequence continues at coordinate 91,071 of JBJKSI010000115.1, read as the reverse complement.
CCTTCCAGTACCGGTCTTCCGTCCGGTCGCCCACCGTGGCCGCTCCTTCGGCCGGAGCCGGCTCCGGCGGCCGGTACACCACGAAGAGCAGTAGCAGCACCAGCAGCAGAATCGCCAGCACGCCCAGCGGCAGCGCCGGGGAAGGGGACCTCAGTGGCAGCGGACGCAGCGGCAGCAGCGCCGTCCAGGCGGTAATCCCCGCCAGGATGTACTCGGTGAAGAGCAGCACCAGCAGGTAACGGCGCTCGCGCGCCATTTCCGCCGCTGCCGCAGACCCGCCCGCGTGCACCCTCCGCGTCCATCGCACGATGCCCCAGGAAAAGAGGACCAGCATTCCTACGAACACCGCTCCCAGCCACAGCGGCCCATATACGCCCGCCAGCGTCCGCGTGCTCCAGCCGTTGGGCTGGCCGCTCAGTGTCCAGTGCACGGGGAACCGCTCGGGAATCCTGTTCCATTCGGCGCCCAGGAAAATGGCCGCGCCGCCCAGAATCGCAAAGGGAGTCAACTGTGCGGCCCACCCACCGGGAAAGCGGATTTCCCGCGGAGCCAGTTGCGCTTCGCGCACTTTTGCTGGTTCGACGGCATGGGGAAAAACGCGGGCCCGCGCCCGAAGAAATGCCCAGAAGCAGCCCCCGATCTCCACCAACGGTGCCGCCAGCGCCAGTTCCAGCCGCGCCGCGGCCGCGCCCCACACCGCCAGCCCGGCCGTAAGAAACGTCACCAGCGCCACGCGCAAGCCGTAGCGCCGCAGAATCGTCTGCCCCTGCTCGGTCCCGTCAAAATCCGCTGGAACCGTCACCGCGAAAAACAGTTCTCGGCGCGAGAGTCGCGGTAGCCAGAAAAACAGCCCGCCAACGAACGCGACCAGCACCACGAAAAATGTCCCGACCATCTCCCCCACGTTCGCTACCTCTCGGTTTCAGCCTTCACCCACTTGGCCACTTCGTCGATCACCTTCACGTCCACGTGCCGGCCCGGCTTCATGTATCCCCTCGGCGTCGAGGGTCCCGTCCCTGCTTCAAACAGGTGGTTTAGCGCGGGATAGACTTCGTACGTCACGTTCTTGTGCCCCGCCAGCGCCTTCTTCCACAGCTTCAGCTCGCTCGGCGGCACCTGGTAATCCCTCCCGCCCTGCAGCAACAGCATCGGTATCTGCAGCCGGGCAGCCACACGCCCCGGATGATAGTGACGCAGGCTCAGCCAGAACGATGCCGGTGTCTGGCTGCCGAGAAAATCCACCGTCGTCCCCGGCTTCAGCAACGGACTCTCGATCTGCTTCACCGTTGTTTTCATCTCCGCGACCAGCTTCTCCGCCCTTTTCGCCGGCACGTGTTCCCGCGCGTCGATCGTCCGGATCTGCTCGAGCGCCAGCCTCTCCATCGGCGTGATCGCTCCTGCCATCAGGATGATCCCGGCCACGGTCCGATCGCCGGTCGCGATCTGGGGCGCCATCGTCGCTCCCAGGCTGTGCCCCAGCACGAAAATCCCGTGCGGCTCGACGTTCGGTTCCCGCGCCAGCAGCGCCACGGCCGACCGCGCGTCATCCACCGTTACGTCGTCGATCGTCAGTTCTGCGGGATTCGCGCTGCTCTTCATGCCGTACACGTACGTCCGTTTGTCGTACCGCAGCACGGCCACTCCGCGGCTCGCCAAGCCCCACGCCAGGTCCTTGAACGGTTTGTTCGGTCCCACCGTCTCGTCCTGATCGAGCGGCCCCGAGCCTTGCACCAGCACCACGCCCGGAAACGGCCCTTTGCCCTTCGGCGTCGTCAGCGTTCCCGGCAGCTTCCATCGTCCCGTTGTCACGACCACCGCCTTTTCGGTGAAATCTCCCGGCTCCGCGTACGAGGGACGCGTCCATGCCGCCGTCTTTCCCCCGGGCCGGAAGAACATGCCGGCCAGTTGACCGTTGGGATGGAAGGTCAAGATCGCATTCAGCTCGCCCCGCTCGAAATGGCAAACCAGCGTCACCGTCGCGCCGCCGTTCGCCACCGACGCCGCGGCAACCCTTTCGAATTTCCCCACTTGTGTTTCCAGCGTATTCCACACGCTCGCCAGCCGCGCCTCCGGCAGCGCCGCCCGCATCTGTTCGTCGAATCGCCCATACACCTTCGCGAACTGTTTTGCCGCCAGTTCTTGCACCACCTCCCGTGCCTCTTTGACGAACCCTTTGCCGCTCGCCTGACCATTGCCCGCGGGCCGGAAGTACATGCCGGCCAATTGCCCGCTGGCATTGAACGTGAGCGCCGTGTTGAGCTTGGCGCGTTCGAATTGGCAGGTCAGAATCACGGTTGCCTCGCCGTTTCCCACCTTTACAGCGTCAATCCGCTCGAATTTCCCCACCTTTGCCTCTAGCCCCTCCCACACGTCAGCCAGCCGCGCCTCCGGCAGCGCCGCCCGCATCTGTTCGTCAAACCGCGCCGTCACCTTCGCGAACTGTCCTGCCGCCAGTTCCTCCACCACCTCCCGCGCCTCTTTGACGTGAGGTTTCGCGGGTGTCTGCCCATAGCCGGCAGATGTCGTCAAGAGCATCAGGCCGAGGAAGATCAACAGAGCCTTCACGATTTCCTCCCTTTGCACAGTTTCAGCGTCAGCATCTCGAACTCTTTCGCCACCGTTTCCACACTCAATCCGTCCGCCGCCGCCTTGGCCACCAGGGCCTCCAGCCGCCGCGAGAATGCGGTTCGCGCCCGTGCGCTCGCCTGCGGGCTCTGCCGTTCCACCACCACCGCTCCGCGCCCTCGCCGCAGCTCCAGCCAGCCCTCCTTGGCCAGTTCACGATAGGCCAGCGCCACCGTGTTGTGATGCACCCCCAGATCGATCGCCAGTTGCCTCACCGTCGGCAGCCTGCATCCCGGTTCCAGCTCTCCCGCCACCAGCAGCGTTCGCATCTGTCCCACAATCTGCGCATACGCCGGCACGCCCGAATGCAGATCAATCCGAAGTATCGGAGCCTCAGCCATCAGTCCTTGCCGCATTTGTACGATGTCTATGTACAATAGTCAATCCCTTTTGCTCCCTCCATCACTCTCTGTCGCTACCCGCGTCCCCGTACCGATTTTCAAATCCAATCCCCTTGAAAACGCAGCCTTTTCGCCCCAAAACAATCGCCACGGGTACCGATTCTCCACGCCAGTCATCCGTTTATTCAGACCCTCCCCTCGCACTCCGCCTCCCGCTTCCGCATCCTGAGCTTCCTGGAACCACGCAGGTCGCCGGCCTCCCGTGGCCTTGGTCGCCCGATAAGCCTTTGACCTTCAGCCGCCGTTGCCGCCGCTGGCGTCCCCCGCTTCGCTGAGCCGCACCACTCCCACAATTTCTAGCAGCCCATTTCGGTTGGAAGTGAAGGTTTATATAGCGGCGGGTTTCGACCCACCAAAATTTTCCTGGCCCACTGGATTCGAGGCTTCCGCCCCTGAAATTAACCGCTACCGTCGCTCTGGAAACAGGTTCTAAAGCGCGTCGACCAGGTCGTCGATGGCGGATTGCATGTTGGTCTGGCCGTCGAGATACGGCTGCCAATAAAGCCGCAGGAGCTTATCGTAGCCCTGCCATCCGTGGGCCGCGACGTAGGCTCGCTCACCGGCTGCGAACGATGCCAGCCTGCGTGCGCCTTCGGCCGAATGCGACGGGTTGGCAAAAGCGCTCTTCAACACCCGGGCCGTAGTGTAGAACGCCAGTGCATGCCACAGATCGCGCGGGATCGCCTTGGTTTCCGCCCGGCACCGCTCGGCAATCGCCCGTTCCACTGGCCATGCCAGCATATGCGACGCTTCCCGGAAGACGACTTCCAGAGCGAGCGGTCCCTGATTGTGCGGGTCGGCGCTCGAAATCGAAATGTGCAGGGGACCGAGCGTCGTATACGCGCCGTAGGGACCCGCGTAAAGCGTTACGTCGATGGGGATGGGATCCGCCGGCCATGTGTACTGAAATTCCAACGCAAGGAATTCTGCGGGCCGGCCTCCGTGCAAATGAACTTGCTTCGATGCCTGTGCAATCCATGCCCGGTTGGCATTGTTCTGTTGCGGCCACCAGTACGCGCGGTAGATCGGAGCCGCCTCCTCGAGGATCGAGGTGAGTTTCGGATCAACGCCTGCGGCGCAGCTCGGATCGGGCTTCCCGGTGATATCGGGGCAGTCGCCCATCTGGCTCAGGCGGTCGTCGACGCGAACCAGAAAGCTGTCATACGGGAAGCTGTAGTCGGCGAAATGCTCGGCGTAGTAGCCGACGGCGTTTTGCCAGGCATGCCGCTGCGCAGGCGAAAGCTGGGAAAGATTCGCCGCCGCCCACGCGTTTGGCGCTGGCCCGCCGATGCGTCCCACGGGAAAGCCGCGTTGGACGCGCGCCTGCAGGTAGAGGAAGTGCTGCAGGTTGACCCAAAAGTTGCTGCGGAACTGGAAGACCGGCAGCCAGACAGGCGATTCGGGAGGCTGCGGATTCGGCGTCACCGAAGAGCCGATCACGGCGTCCGGGCTCTGCGCTCGCGCCGCCGTCACCGCAACCGCGGCGCAAAAGACCAGCACCAGAAGCTTACGCGCGAAGTGGTGGCAATCGGGCATGACCCTTGCGTGATTTTACAGCCCCTGGGCCGGTTGCGGTGATAGCGTGAAGGTGGGCTTGAGGTACGGCTACTGCTGATCCTGGGCGGGCGGGGTGATGATTGGATCTTCAGCCGTGGCAGGCGCTCCCTGCTTGTCGGCGGCGTGCAGCTTGCCGTTCTTGTCGAGGAAGAAGGATTGGTGCCCGGTCTTGCCATATTGCATCGGGACGGCACCGAGTTGGAAGCCTTCGATAACGCCCTTGGCTCCTGTAATGAGGTTGTAGCGGAAGCGATAACCGTCGGTCGTGCCGGAGGCCAAGCTGTCCGGCAAGAGCTGCGCATGCTGGGGAGAAACCTGGTTGACGGGTGCGGGACCGAGCTGCTGAATCGTCTCGGGCCACTCCCCGAACGCACTGTGATATTGCTTGATCGCCTGCGCGATGGAAATCAGATCCGAGGCGGCGGCCTGCTGGTTCGCCTGCATTTCCGCTTCTTCCCACTGGTGAACGAGCGCCGGCACGTTGATCACCAGCAGACCCAGGGAGAAGAGGCGCCAGCCCTGCGGTTGGCGCACCAGTCCGAAATTCGTCCGCTCATCGGCCTCGGCGCCGCTGACGCGAACGGGAATGAACGCGACGTTGTGGTCGAGCTGAGGTTGCTCCAGATGGAAGATGACGGTTTCCGCCGGCGTAATGCACTGGACCACCATGCGGCCCTTGGTATCGAACAGGGCGCGGGCATGGCCGGCAATCGAAGTGAGAGAGAACCGTTTTAGGAAGATCTTTTGCTTTGCCTCCGACAGCTCGGCGAAAGCCTCACGGCTATTGGTAAGCAAATAACGCGGGAATGTCCGGCTGTTCTGGCTGCAAGCCGCGCGGAGGGCCCCAATCACTGCTTGTTGCGGTCCTGCCGGTGGTGCTGAGAGTTGCTGCGCCGCCGCGGTTCCCGGCAGGAGGGCAAGCAGTACCACCCCCGCTGCCGCAACAAGGAAAGCCTTCCGCGGCCAAACGTTCCATCCAGCCCGGCGCCGGCCGGTTTCCACAATCGGTGCTTGCCGGCCGCGCCGGGGATGAGCTTGCTTCATCGGGCCTTCTGCTCGAGTTTCCCTCTGGCGCGCGCCAGGATCATCGGCAGCTCCTGGGTAAATTTTCCCTGAGGCATCACTTGCGCGCAACCGGCTTCCATTGCCTGCCCGGTCAGTTCGGTCTGCGTGTGAGCCAGATAGCCGATGATCAGCGCCGGCGTCTGGCCTTCGCGAAGCTTCCGGACGGCCTCGAGCGGTTCCGATTTAGCGTTCAAATCCACGATCACCAGTGCCGGTGGATTCGCAAGCGTCTCCTTGACCAGTTCTTCCCCGGTCGCCGCCACTTTCACTTCCACGCCGATCTGCTTTGCCACCGCCTGGATCCGGGCCTGGAAAAAGAGGTTGTCAACCAACGCCAGGACATAACTCATCACGACACCTCCTCTTTCCTCATGTCTTGTTGGTATCATGGCTTGGGCCTGGGCACAAGGATTACCCGCCTGCGGCCGCCATGGGGGAAAACCGCGATGATCGAGAATACGCTCTCTCCGGCGGTGCTCTCCGTGTTGAGGCAGACGCCGGAAATTTTGGAAAAGATGCTGGAAGCGGCCAAAGACGAACAGTTGGACTGGAAACCGAGTGAGGATCGCTGGTCCATCAGCGAGGTCTTGGGGCACCTGAATCATCTGGAGCGGGAAATGTACCGGAAGAGGGTCCAGCAGTTCCTCGATCAGGAGGACCATCCGCTCTTCGAAGCCTACGACCAGAACGCCTGCTACGAGCAAGGCAAATATTCCGGTGAAGCCGGCCGGACTCAACTGAAACGGTTTGCCGGCGAGCGCTGGCTTTCACTCGCTCTTCTATATCAACTGCCTTCGGGTGCTGAGCGGCTGCCGGCGCGGCACCCGCAGTTCGGCCCGATCACGCTCGAAATGATGATGAACGAGTGGGCCTATCATGACCTGGGCCACATTCGCCAGGTCAGCGAACTCTTTCGCGCCTGCGCTTTTTATCCTTCGATGGGTGCCTATCGTCAGTATTACAAGCCAGATCCATAAGGCTACAGGAACTCGATATGGAAGAAACCGCCAGAGAGATCATCGAGACTTTCGATCGGTTGAGTTTGACTCGGCTTCGTGCCTCCGATTTTCCCGTGACCGCCGGCGAAACGGCAAGGGATGCCGGCCTGAGCGCGCTGGTGAAATCGGGCTGCCTGCGCGAGATCGCCGGACAATACGAGCGAACCGAATGGGGACGACTGGAAATCGCCGGCCCGGACGTTATCACGTTTCTCCACCGGCCCGGCTGCCATCTGTGCGAAGAGGCTTTTCGCCGGATTGAGCCGCATATCAGCGGACTTCGCGTCAAACTCAGGGTTGTCAACGTTGATACCGACCAGGTCCTTCGGGAACGATACGGCAACGAGATTCCCGTCGTTTTCCTAGGGAATCGGGAGTTGGACCGCAACAGAATCGATCCTAGCAGGGTACAGACTGAACTCTCGCGGCTGAGCCGAAGCCACTAATGCCCCAATAGCCTATGGGCTAGGGGGTGGTTTTGGTAAGCTCTTGCTGCAGTGTGCGAAAATCAGTTGAACCCTTGAAACGTTGTGGTGCATCTAGTCTACACTAGATGGTATCGGACCTAAGTGGTCCTAGATTCCGATGTTCAGTGGGCAGGGAATGAATCAAACGGCGAGTGAAACGCACAGCGAGCCACTGGTTGCCGCGAGAGCCGGGCAACCTGCCGAAGTGGCCGGCTCACTTTTCGATCGGGTGGGAAGAACGCCGTTGCTGCGTCTGTCGCGGATTGGCCGCGAGTTTCCACACGTGGAGATTTTGGCGAAAGCGGAATGGTTCAATCCGGGCGGCTCCGTGAAAGACCGTGCGGCTCTGGCGATGATCGAGGAAGGGGAGCGCGAAGGACGGTTGGCGCCCGGAAAAACGATTCTGGACGCGACGAGCGGCAACACCGGGATCGCCTACGCAATGATCGGCGCGGTGAAGGGCTACCCGGTGAAGCTTTGCATTCCGACCAGCGCTTCGGAGGCGCGTAAACGTATTCTGGCGGCCTATGGCGCCGAGATCGTATGGACACCGGCCGATGAGGGTTCCGATGGCGCGATCCGGCGCGTTCGCGAGATATATGATGCCGACCCCGAGAGCTATTTCTATCCTGACCAGTACAACAACCCGGCGAACTGGCTGGCGCATTACAGCACGACAGGCGTCGAAATCTGGGAGCAGTCCCGCGGCCGCGTGACGCATTTCGTGGCTGGTCTGGGAACGACGGGCACTTTTGTCGGTACCGGGCGGCGGCTGCGGGAATACAAGCCCTCCATACGACTGATTAGTGTTCAGCCGGACGCGGCTTTCCACGGTCTCGAGGGGCTGAAACACCTGCCGTCGGCGATCGTCCCCGGAATTTATGACGAGTCGCTGGCGGATCAGAATCTCTGGATCGAGACCGAACACTCCTACGAGTGCGTGCGGCGGCTGGCAAGGGAAGAGGGCTTACTGGTCGGGTTGAGTTCCGGCGCGGCTCTGGCCGCCTGCCTCGAGATTGCCCGGCAACTGCGGCCCGGTGAGCCGGCGCGGATCGTGACCGTTTTTCCGGACTCCGGAGACCGGTATTTGGGCGACCGATTCTGGGAAGAGAGCGACGGATGCTGAGACTGAGCGAGGATGTGGCGGAAAGGATCCGAGCGCACGCGGCGCAGAGCTATCCCTACGAATGTTGTGGCGCCATGCTGGGTTCAGACGGCCCCGAGGGCAGGGACGCGAGGGACCTGGTGGCACTGGAGAATTTCCGGCAGGATTCGCCGCGAAACCGGTTTCTGGTGCGGCCGGAAGACGTGCTGAAGGTGGAAAAGGCCGCCCGACAGCGCGGGCTGGATTTGATTGGCTGGTATCATTCGCACCCTGATGCGCCGGCACGGCCCAGCGAGTTCGATCGCGAGCATGCCTGGCCCTGGTACAGCTACGTGATCGTGAGCGTGGAGGCGGCGCGTCCCAGGCAGATGTCTTCCTGGCGGCTCACCGACGACCGCTCGCGATTCGACGGCGAAGAGATCGTGGCGCAACTGGGTTCCCCGGGTTAGGGCCGGGTAGAGCCACCTTACCGGCAGAGGGAAGAATCGCGGTCGGGCCCGGTGCCTGCCGCAGCGGACAAAATTTAATTTTCAATCATCAAGGAGAATTTCAGATGGCAGTCAAGGTTTTGATTCCGACGCCGCTCCGGCCCTTTGCGGGCAAGCAGGCGAGCGTCGAAGTGGACGGCGGCACCGTGGGAGAGGTGCTGAACGCCCTTTCCGACCGCTATGAAGAGCTGCGGAAGCACCTTTACGCCGAGGGCGGCCGGTTGCGCAGTTTCGTGAATGTCTATGTGAACGAGGAAGACATCCGGCAGTTGCAGAAAGACCAGACGCCGGTGCGCCAAGGAGACACGATCACGATCGTTCCGTCGATCGCCGGCGGAAACCAATCGTCCCGGACCACGACGGCGACCGAAACCTTGGCGCCGCTTTCGAAGGAAGAGGTGTTGCGCTACAGCCGCCACCTGATCATGCCCGAGGTGGGCATGGAGGGGCAGTTGAAGCTGAAACAGGCGAAGGTGCTGCTGATCGGCTCTGGCGGGCTGGGGGCACCACTGGCGCTCTACCTGGCCGCGGCGGGCGTGGGACGGTTGGGGTTGGTGGACTTCGACCGCGTGGATTTTACCAATCTGCAGCGACAGGTGCTCTTCGGCACTTCCGACGTCGGGCGGCCAAAAATGGAAGCGGCCCGCCAGCGGCTCACCGATTTGAATCCCGAGATTCAGATCGACGGTTACGAAACGCAGCTTACCAGCGACAACGCCCTCGAAATCCTGCGTCCCTATGACATCGTCGTTGACGGCACGGACAATTTTCCCACTCGCTATCTGGTGAACGACGCGTCGGTGCTGCTCGGCAAGCCGAACGTCTACGGATCGATTTTCCGGTTCGAGGGACAGGCCAGCGTTTTCGGGATGCCGGATGGCCCGTGCTACCGCTGCCTCTATCCTGAGCCGCCTCCTCCGGGACTTGTCCCCTCGTGTGCCGAGGGTGGGGTGCTGGGTGTCTTGCCGGGGATTATCGGCTCGTTGCAGGCGATGGAAGTGCTGAAGCTGATTCTGGGCACCGGCGATTCCCTGGCGGGGCGGTTGCTGCTCTTCGACGCGCTCGAGATGAGCTTCCGCGAACTGAAGCTGCGCAAGAATCCCGAATGCCCCCTCTGCGGCGAGCACCGCACGATTAACGACCTGATCGACTATTACGAATTCTGCGGGGTGCGGGGCGAGGAAGCGCCTCCGCCCGACGTACAGGTGCCCGAGATGTCGCCGAAGGAACTCCACGAGCGCCTGGGCCGCGGCGAGAACATTTTCGTGCTCGATGTGCGCGAGCCCCACGAATACCAGATTTGCAACCTGGGCGGACACCTGATTCCGCTTGGCGACCTGCCAAAGCGGGTGCAGGAGGTCGACAGCTCGAACAGCATCGTCGTACATTGCCGCAGCGGTGTGCGGTCGGCGAAAGCGGTAGACTTCCTGCGCAAGGCCGGCTACAGCCGGGTGTGGAATCTGACTGGTGGTATTCTGGCCTGGTCGGATGAGGTCGATCCGTCTGTTCCGAAGTACTGAACCGGGAACGACAATTTCAGATGGAGGAGTGAGAAATGGCAGACGTCCGTATCACGGTTCGACCGAACGGCCCGTACCGCGTCGAAGGCGAAGTGCAGTTGGTCGATAGCGAGGGCAAAGCTTTTGGCCTCGGCGAACGAAAGGCGTTTTCGCTTTGCCGCTGCGGGCATTCGAAGAACAAGCCGTTCTGCGACGGGAGCCATTCAACCGCCGGTTTCCAGGACGTGTCACAGGCGCGGGACCTCTAGTTGAGATCTCCGCGTCGTCTCAGAACAATTCTCTCGGCCGGCTCCTTGAGCGAAGCCTGATTATGGGCCGGTGCTTCTCTTCGTAACTTTTTCTTTGCAGGAATAGATGAAGGGGCGACCGGCTGGTGCGGCCGCCCCGAACCACCTGAGCGAAATTTTCTGCCTCTCTCCGGCGGCCGATTCTTCCCGGAAGCGTAGACACAGGGAGCAATGCCTCGCCGCTCGCACCCAACCGCCAGGCCACACTTGCTGACGCCCTGGCCCACTGCTCCGGTGCTCCGTTCCGCTTGCCCCTGGCGTGGCGCCCAAACAGTTCACTTCAGACCAAACCCGGTGCTCGGTCGTTGTTTCCGTAATCCCGCTATTGCACGAAGCCGACATTGGGCACGGCCGGAGGCACTGGCGCTTCGGGAATCGGGCCGAATTGGGCCTCGTACCGGGCGATGTTTTCCTCGAGCGCGCGCATCAGCCGTTTGGCATGTTGCGGGCTGACGATGATGCTGCTCGCCAGTTTCCCCTGGGGCAGGTTGGGGAACACGTAAATGAAATTGAGGGTGAACTCTTCGCCCGTGTGCTGAATCAACACCAAATTGGCGTACTGCCCGAGCAATTCCTTCTCATCCGCTTTGATCTGCAACTGGGGCTCAGTTTGTTGTTCGCTCATATTCCCTCCCGGTCACAGGCTAGCACAGAAGAGCGACGAGGAACGCGCGTCAAGGGCGGCCACCGGTGAAATTTCGGCGGAATGCACTTTCTCATTGCTTAATCCTGATTTAGAATTCGTATTAACCATGGTGAACACAGGAAATTCGCCGCGATGAGCAAGCGAAGCTCACCGGTGCCGACCTCCGAACCAGGGCCGACTGGCGAGGGCGAGCCGCGAACGCTCCGGCCCCCCAGCAGGTGGTGGTACTTCGGCCCCGCTTTCGTCGCCTCGGTCGCCTACATGGACCCGGGGAACTTCGCCACAAACATCGAAGCAGGCAGCCGCTTTGGTTACGACCTGCTTTGGGTGTTGTTGTGGTCGAACGCGATGGCGATCCTGGTGCAGTACCTTTCGGCCAAGCTGGGCATCGCCACCGGACGGACGCTGCCGGAATGCTGCCGCGCGAATTTTTCTCGGCCGGTGACGCTGGGACTGTGGGTGGCGGGGGAGATTGCGGCGATGGCGACCGACCTGGCCGAATTCCTGGGCGCGGCGCTCGGTTTCTACCTGCTGTTTCACATGCCGCTACTGCCAGCGGCGTTGGTGACCGGAGTGTGCGTCTTTCTGATCCTGCTCGTGGAGCAGTACGGTTTTCGGCACCTGGAGCTGGAGATCATGCTGCTGGTCGGCGTAATCGGCGTCGCCTACGCGATCGAGGTGCTGCTGGTGCATCCGGCCTGGGGAGCGATCGCGCGAGGGACGGTGATCCCAACCGTCAGCTCTTCGTCGATCTACGTCGCAGTGGGGATGCTGGGCGCGACGGTGATGCCTCATGTGGTCTACCTGCATTCGGCGCTGGTACAGCCACGGCGCGAGTCGCGGGACGAAACCCACTCCTGGCACCGGAAGATGGCGGCGCTCGACGTGCTGGTGGCGATGAACGGAGCCTGGCTGGTGAATTCAGCGATGGTGGTGATGGCTGCGGCAGCCTTTTTCGGCCACGGGCTGAACGTCGAATCGATTCGTCAGGCGCACAGTACGCTCGAGCCGCTGCTCGGTCGTCTGGCCGCGGGTGCGTTTGCCATCGCGCTGCTTGCCTCGGGGCTCTCATCTTCGACGGTGGGCACGATGGCGGGGCAGGTGATCATTAGCGGCTTCCTCAACGTCCGCTTCAGCATTTTTCTGCGGCGGCTGCTGACCATGATTCCCTCACTGGTGGTGATTGCGCTGGGACTCGACCCGCTGAAGATTCTCATCCTCAGCCAGGTAGTGCTCAGTTTCTGCCTGCCCTTCGCATTGGTGCCTCTGCTGCTGCTCACGCAGCGGCGTGACATCATGGGCATTCACGTGAACAATCGCTGGACCAACCTGCTGGCCTGGATGACGACCGCCGTCATCCTGGCACTCAACGGGCTCCTGATCGCCCAAGCGTTGGGTGTCGCTTTCTGAGACGGCTGGCGGGGCTAGGCCGGGGGAGTGGATCGAGAGCAGGCACGCGGCCAGCGGATTGCGGGCGGGGAGCCTCCGCGGGCCCCGACAGGCTGGGACCCGCAGGAGGACAACGTCCCTGCACTCGTGGTCGAGGCGGGGGCGCGGGAAACGCGAATCAGAGCTTTTCGAGGGCCTGAGCGACTTCGGCCACTTCAGGAACCTGCAAGATTTCGTACTGCTTGAACCAGGCGACCTTGCCATCCTTGTCGACGATGGCGATGGCGCGGCCCGTGATGCCCTTGTCGGCCATATAGACGCCGAAAGTTTCCCCCACGGCTCCGCGCGGCTGGAAATCGGCCAGCAGCGGATACTGGATGCCGAGCTTTTCGGCCCATGCCTTGTGCGACCAGACGCTATCGACGCTGATGCCCAGGATCTGGGCGTTTAACTTCTGGAACTTCTGCATGTCATTGACGAAGCAGGCGTGTTCGTTGGTGCAGACCGGGCTCCAATCGAGCGGATAGAAGACGATGACGACGTTTTTCCCGCGAAAATCTCTGAGGCGGACGTCCTTCTGGTCCTGATTTTTGAGTGTGAAGTCCGGCACGGGTTGACCGACGGCAAGGGACATAAGCAAACCTCCTTCGGAATTGCCTATTCAGATTTCGTGAATTTCTGCGGCGCATCCATGCTACCGCAGCGAAGGCGCACGGCAAAAGCTCACGGCGGGCTGCACCTTGCGTTTGTCGAGTGGGCGGAGATTATTCGTCAGTGTATCCCATCCGCGTGGCCGATCCCCTCGACCCAATCTTCCGGACGACCGGTGAAAGCAGACACCCTACGAACTCGTGTCTCCGTTGCGCGGAAATGCGGTCAGGCGTATGTTGCACTACAAGCCGGCCATCGAGATCATTCGTTGCTCCGGCGCTGCTTCGCAAAGCTGGTAGCAAAGGGGAGAGTCATGCACGTGTATTTCTACGTCGCATACTTTTTCGGCGGTGCTTTCTTCGTGAATGCCGTCCCACATTTTGTCAACGGTGTGTCGGGGCGTTCGTTTCCGACCCCGTTCGCTTCTCCGCCGGGCCGAGGAATGTCATCTTCCACTGTGAATGTTCTCTGGGGCGCGCTCAACCTCGTAATCGGATACTTGCTTGTCTGTTTTCCGGGGGAGTTTTCGGTCCGGAGCATTCCCGACATGCTTGCTTTGGGTATCGGAGGCCTGGCGATGGCGATCATGCTGTCCATGACGTTCAGGAGACTGTACACAAGCCAATAGGACGGCGAATTGGAACGTCTTGACGCGCTCCCCGCGTACGGGGGAGTATTTTGCGGATGAGACGGCGCCTCGCGCGGGAATCGTGCTCCGTTTTCAGAGCAGGGACTACGTTCGGATGCGGCTCCGTAGGGGGACTCGTGAAAAAGTTTAGACTGGGGTACGCACTTCTCGTCTTGCTCGTGGGGCTCGGCGTTGCGAGCCCTGCTTGGGCATGGGGCTGCGAAGGGCATCAGGTGATCGCCCTGATTGCCGAAAAGAATCTCACCCCCCACGCTCGATCGATGGCGATGAAGATTCTCGCCGCCAGCCCGATCAGTCCCGACCTGCGCCGCCATTGCGGCAAGAGCGGCCTCGATGCCTTCGTGGATTCTTCCACCTGGGCCGATGACGAACGCACGGTCCAACCCCAGACCGGTCCCTGGCACTACATCGATATTCCATTGGGCGTATCACACGGCAGCCTGCGGAAATATTGCCCATCGTCGACCGGCTGTGTCGCGAGCGCGATTCGTGCCCAGCTTGCCGTGCTCCGCAACCCCCGAGCAACGGCGAAGGAAAGGGCTGACGCACTGCGCTACGCGATTCACTTTGTCGGCGACCTTCATCAGCCTTTACACACAGTCACGAATGATGATTTGGGAGGGAATTGCGTGCCGGTGACGTTTCAGGGTCGCATTCCACAGGAAACCAACGTCAAGTGGGGGACTTACAGCCCCAACCTTCACGCCGTGTGGGATTACGGCATTATCGAATTGTACTGGGCGGGGTTAACGCCGCAGCAGGTGGCCGATCGATTGGAAAACAGGTACGAGCCGCGAATCGCGGCCTGGAAATCACAACCGATCGACGTGACCGCCTGGATTTGGCAAAGCCACAGGCTCGCCCAGACCGTTGCCTACGGCCGCCTGCCGGTCAAGATTCCTCTTCAGACTCCGCAGCCGGTCACTTCCTGCAACGGGGATAATCACGTCTCAACCCGGATGCTGAAGCTGCACGAGACTCTCGCTGCCACTTACATGAATGCGGCTACGGCCACGATTCAAGTGCAATTGGCAAGGGCTGGAGCCCGGCTGGCGGCTGTGCTCAATTCGCTTTGGCCGTGAGGCGGGAAGGCGCGCCCGGCCGGGTCCCAGGCGGTGCGCGGAACGGATAAACTCCTTGCAGATGTGAAGTGATTTCACCGCGCCCGATCAGGGCGCGCAGACGAAGGCACTCGAGCCTTCTGCCCCACCCAACTGCAATGCTCTTCTTGGCTTGCGTGGCGGTTCGCCCCGGGGTATGCTCAGGCCGCGAAGGGGGAAATCTCATGAACAAGAACGTTGCTGGTATGGTTATCGCAATCGCATTCGTGTTCGGGCTGGCTCCGCTCACCGCGCGGGCCCAGCAGAATCCGGTAACTAACGCGATGCGGCACATGGTGAAGCAGCATGCGAACTGGTTGATCGCCGGCGCCGAGGAATATCCCGCCAACAAACTAAACTTCAAGCCCACCCCGCAGCAATGGACCTTCGGGCATTTGATGCTTCATATCTCTCAGGCCAACATGTTCTTTTGCTCACGACTGAGCGGAGAAAAAGCGCCCGGGATCGGTCATCTGACTGAACACAGCTCGAAAGCCAAGCTGCTGGCAGCGATGAAGACGTCCTTCAACTTCTGCGAGCAGTCGCTGCGCAAGGTAAACGATAGTGATTTGGACCAAGAGGTGAGCTTCTTTGGAGGTCGCAAGGTGACCAAGGGCGCCCTGGTGATCTCCATGTCAAACGACATGGCGGACCATTACGCGCAGGAGTCGATGTATCTTCGTCTGAACGGCCACTTGCCGCCGACCGCACAACACCACGGAAAAATGTAGGACGAAAACTCCCGAAAACGAGAAACCGGTTCGCCAAGCTCGGATGAAAGTCCGGGATTACACACAACGGCCCGCCCTCGCGTGAACGAGAGCGGGCCTTGTCGTAATGTTTGGTCCCAGCTACGCGCCGCTGGTGGCTGTGCGCTGCAAGCGCCGCGTGATCTGTTCGGCCTCTTCCTGAAGCTCATGCGGCAGGTGGTCGCCAAACTTCTTCAGGAACTCCTTCACCCCATCCATTTCGGCCGACCAGTCGCCCGCATCCACGTGCAGCAGCGCCTCGATCGTTTCCTGGGAGATTTGCAATCCGTCGAGGGTAAGCGACTGCGGCGTGGGCACGAGCCCGATCGGTGTTTCCCGCGCGTCGGCCTTGCCATCAATCCGGTCGAGCATCCATTTCAGGACGCGAACGTTCTGGCCGTAGCCGGGCCAGAGGAAACGTCCATCGGCGTCCTTGCGGAACCAGTTGACGTGAAAGATGCGCGGCGGATGGGTGAGGCGCTTTCCCATTTCCAGCCAGTAACCGAAATAGCCGCCCATGTTGTAGCCGCAGAAGGGAAGCATGGCCATGGGATCGCGACGCAGGACGCCGACCGCGCCGGTGGCGGCGGCGGTGGTTTCCGAGGCGAGCGTCGCGCCGGAATAGACGCCGTGCTGCCAGCTTAAGGATTCGTAGACGAGCGGTTCGAGCTTGGCCCGGCGGCCGCCGAAAACGAAAGCCGAGATCGGCACGCCGGCCGGATCTTCCCATCGTGGAGAGATGGAGGGCGATTGCCGCGCCGGAACCGTGTAACGGGAGTTGGGGTGAGCAGCCGTGCCATCTTTCGGCGACCACGCGTTGCCCTTCCAATCGGTGATGCCCGGTGGCGGTTCCATGGTCATGCCTTCCCACCACGGCTGTTTTTCAGCCGTCATGCCCACGTTGGTGAAGATGGTGTTCCGGTGCAGGGCTTCCATCACGTTCGGGTTCGTTCTTTCATTGGTGCCCGGAGCGACGCCGAAGAAACCGGCCTCGGGATTCACCGCGTGCAAGTAGCCGTCGGGGCCCGGATGCAGCCAGGCGATATCGTCGCCGACGGTCCAGACGCGATAGCCTTCTGACTCCAGCGCGGAAACCATCATTGCGAGGTTCGTCTTGCCGCAGGCGCTTGGAAACGCGGCGGCAATGTAGCTGACGCGTCCACCGGGATCCTCAAGCCCCAGGATTAGCATGTGTTCGGCCATCCAGCCCTGCTGGTGGCCCATCCAGCTGGCGATGCGCAGCGCAAAGCACTTCTTGCCGAGCAGTGCGTTGCCGCCATAGCCGGAACCGACGCTCCAGATCAGCTTCTCCTCGGGAAAATGCATGACGAAGCGGTGCTCCGGTTCGAGATCGCCGAGCGAGTGGAGTCCGGGCACGAAATCATCGGACCGGCCCAGGCGCTCGAGCGCGACGCTCCCCATGCGTGTCATGATGCCCATGCTGGCAGCGACGTACGCGCTGTCGGTGATTTCGACGCCAACCTTTGAAAAAGGAGATTCGGCCGGGCCCATGATATAGGGGACAACGTACATCGTGCGGCCCTTCATCGCTCCGGCAAACAGAGGGCGCACCTTTTCCTTGGCTTCTTCGGGTGCCATCCAGTTGTTGGTCGGACCGGCATCTTCCTTCCGGCGGCTGCAGATGAAGGTGACTTTCTCGGTGCGTGCAACGTCGCGCGGATCGCTGCGATGCAAATAGCAGTTTGGATAGGTTTTCGAATCAAATTGGAGGAGGGTGCCGTCCTGTAGCATACCCTCGACCAGGCGTTCCTGCTCTCCCGAGGATCCGTCACACCATACGACGTGATCGGGTCGGGTAAGACCGGCGACCTGCTCAACCCAGGTTTCCAATGGAGTTGGCACAAGACCTCCTGATGAGAAAAAAGCTATACGTTGGTTTGCGTCTGCTGGCTATTTCTTTCGTGCGTCCGCAACTGAAGTCTAGTCTTCCGATACGCGAAATGCAAGGCAGTCAGCGTTAAAGTTACCCGCACTCGTTGCTATAATCACGGCCCGGAGGATTTCGTGTACGCCCATCGGTTCCGCGTGGAGATGGTTGTTTGTGGCGACCGGAAGCCGTGTCCGCTCGAATGGCTCGACCAGTTTGCGATGCGCAATTTCACCGGCTCCGCTGAGTTTGACGATACGCTTCCGTTGGCTGACGGTCTGCTCGAAGCGGGTTCCAGCGTTGATCCCGAGCGCCTCTCAGCAGCTTTGGCGGAATGGCTCACTCGTCGAGGCAAGGGAGGAGGCAAGCCAGTCTCGATCGAGATGCGTGAAGTGTTGCGCGCGGACGCATCGCTGTAATGGACTCGTCCTTGAACCGCCAGCAACTGCCGCGGCTCGCAGCATTCGAGACTAACTGGTGAGCGGCTCGCCGGCCGACAGCGGCTTCGCTGGCCGGAGCACCTCGAGAATCCGCGGCAACGCCTCCCTTGCCGCGCTTTCCCCTGCGGCAATCAGGTCAGGAGTGCGGGGAAAATCATCCCAGCGGAACTCATCCACAGCCGGTTCGATGACGACGTCCGCAAGTGGTCGCCAGGCCGCCGCCGCATAGCTCATCATGATCGAGAACGAGCGGCTGATGATTTCGAAGAGGTTGGTGGGACGCTCGCCTGTCGTGACGCCTGCCAGATTGACACCGATGACGAAATCCGCTCCCATCCTTCGGACGGCTTCAGTGGGTACGGGAGCGGTCAGGAAACCATCGACCAGCAATTGCCCATCGTGCTCGACCGGACGGAACAGCCCAGGATAGGCGCAGGAGGCGCAGAGCGCCGGCCCCATGTCGCCGCTGGTGAAATAGGCCGGTTCGGCGGTCAACAAATCACTGGCGACGATGGTCAGAGGGATGCGCAAATTCTCGAAACGCCGGATCGGCGTGAGGCGCCGAAGATAGCGTTTCAGCCGGCTGTCAGTGGCCAGTCCCTGCCAGGAGATGGTCCACTCGGCAAAATCCTTGAAGCGCGTAGCCTGCCCGATCTCCGCCATCTCTTGGAGGGAAGATCCTCCGGCATAGGCGGCGGCGATCAGGGCGCCGACGCTGGTGCCGGCGAGATAGTCGATCGGTATCCTGTTTTCCTCGAAGACGCGAAGCACGCCGACATGGGCGATGCCACGCGCGAAGCCGCCGCCGAGCGCTAGGCCGATTCTGGGCCGCGGGTGAGGCTGCTCGGGACGAGGTGTATAGGCAAATCGACGTGCCCGCTGGACGGTTTGATTCAGCCATTTCGCCTCTTCGGCCATAAAGACCCCCAGAAAAGTTTTCTATTCAGTTAGATGACAAAGATGCATGTATCCGTTCACCTGGGCCCCATTTTGTCCCTTCCGTCCAATTGTGTTGACCAGGTGTTGGAGCTTCAGTAGGCTCGAAAGTGATTTGCTTTCACGCAGATTTGCGGCTGGCAATGCATTGAAGAAAACGATCGAAAACGTAGTGGTGCTTGGGGCGGGGACGATGGGTTCGCGCATCGCGGCCCATTTCGCCAATGCCGGCGTGTGCTGTTCCTTGCTCGATGTGCCCGGCGGAGGTCCGGAGACCGGCACCAAGGAGCGTAACCGGCCTGCGAGTGCCGGCTTGACCAACGCGCTGGCGGCACGGCCGCCGGCATTTTTTACCCCCGAAGGAGCGCGGCTGATCCGCGCGGGAAATTTCGAGGACGATCTCGGCTGGTGCCACGAAGCGGACTGGATTCTCGAGGCGGTGACGGAGGACGTGGCGATCAAGCGGCGTCTGCTCGAGCGGGTGGATGCCGAGCGCAGGCCCGGGGCGCTGGTGACCACGAACACCTCCGGGCTGCCGGTGGGTCGGCTGGTCGAAGGCCGATCGACGGATTTCTGCGAACACTGGGCCGGTACGCATTTCTTCAACCCCCCACGCTACCTGAAGCTGGTGGAACTGATTCCCGGTCCGGCCACGCGGCCCGAGGTGCTTGAAACTCTCGGCCGCTTTTGCGACGAGCGCCTGGGCAAGGGCGTCGTCTTTGCCAAGGACACGCCGAACTTCATCGCCAACCGTGTGGGGACTTTCAGCGTATTGACTGTACTGGCGCTGATGGCCGATCTGGAGTTGACAATCGAAGAAGTGGATGCGCTCACCGGCACGCTGCTCGGCCGCCCGCGCTCAGCCACCTTCCGCACGGCGGATATCGTTGGCATCGACGTGCTGGCTCACGTGGTGAACAACCTATACGAAAACCTGACGGTTGACGAATTCCGCGATCTGTTCCACGTGCCGAAAATCGTGGAGGCACTGCTCGAACGGGGCTGGCTGGGGGAAAAATTGGGGAAGGGCTTTTACCAGAGGGTTCATCACAAGGGTGAAACCGAGATCCTGACGCTCAATTGGCCCAAGATGGAGTATCGGCCTCGGCAGCGGCCGAAGTTCCCAGTGCTTGACGCGGCCAATTTGGCGTCCGGAACGGCCGAACGGCTGAAGGCGCTGCTAGCTCCGGCGGTCCAAGGCCGTGCGGAGGACAAGGCCACGCGATTCCTGTGGGCTGCCGTATCGCGGCCGTGCCTTTATGCGGCTCGGCGCGTGCCGGAAATAGCCGACAGCCTGGTCGACATTGATCGGGCGATGCGCTGGGGATTTGGCTGGGAGTTGGGGCCGTTCGAGACGTGGGACGCGTTGGGACTCGATCCGATGGCGCGCGCTCTTGAGCGGGAAGGGAACCCGCTGCCGCCACTCGTCGAGCGGGCGCTCGGGGCTGGCAAGCAGTCGTTTTACGAATCGGCCGAGGGCCGCACCAGCTATTTCGATTTGGGCGCGGCGGCGATGAAATCCGTGCCGGAGCCCGAAGGCGTCCTGCTGCTGAAATCGCTCAAGCAACGGTCGAAAGTAGTGCAGCGGAACACAGGCGCGAGCCTGGTGGATCTGGGCGACGGCGTGGTGTGCTGCGAGTTCCACTCAAAGATGAACGCGCTCGGGGGCGACAGTTTCGCCATGCTGCAGGCCGGACTGAGGCTGCTGGAAACGGATTTCGAGGCGATGGTGATCGCCAATCAGGGCGAACACTTCTCGGCCGGCGCCAATTTGACGCTGCTGCTGCTCTCGGCGCAGGAGCAGGATTGGGACGAGATCGACCTTGCCGTGCGCCAGTTCCAGAAGGTGAACCAGGCGATCCGATACGCGCCAAAACCGGTCGTTGCCGCGCCGCACGGCATGACGCTGGGTGGCGGATGCGAGCTATCGCTCCACGCTGCCCGTCGCCACGCCGCCGCGGAGACCTACATGGGCCTGGTGGAGACAGGAGTGGGGCTAATTCCGGCCGGCGGCGGCTGCAAAGAGATGCTGGCCCGCGCCAGCGCAGCGGCCGGCAACGGCAGTCTCGACCTGTTTCAGCACCTGCGGCCGTTTTTCGAGAATATCGCTATGGCCAAGGTGTCCACTTCGGCCGAGGACGCGCGAAAACTTGGCTATTTGTCTGCCGCGGACCCCGTGGCGATGAACGGCGACCGGCTGGTGGCCCAAGCGAAACAGACCGCCCTCGCTCTGACCCGCTCCGGCTACCATGCTCCGGCCGCGGCGGCGATTCGCGTGCCGGGACAGGAGTTCCTGACGGCGGCGAAGCTGGCTATCCACATGCTGCTTCGCGGCGAGTATATAACCGAATACGACGCCGTTGTCGGACGAAAGCTGGCGCAAGTGCTGGCCGGTGGTTCGCTCAGCGCCCCACAGACGGTCTCTGAGAGCTACATTCTCGACTTGGAACGCGAAGCGTTCGTCAGCCTGACCGGAGAGCGGAAGACGCAGGAACGCATCGCCCACACCCTAAAGACCGGCAAACCTCTAAGGAATTAGTGTCGCCTTCTTGTGCAATTTCGCCGTAGGGTGCGCGATTTCGCGTGGCCGACCAACGAGCCATCCAGGCTCCATTTTCACAACTATAAGGAACGCAACGACTTGCCTGTCCATCGGCGGGCTCGGGCATTGGACTTCCGTTTGCCTGAACGGGGGTAATGTGATCCACGGGGAGCAGGGAGATGGTCGTGTACGCGGAGGATTCCAAATGAACAAACTGGCGCGTCAGTTTCTCGTTATTTGGCTGGCGGAATTGTTGGTTTTCCTGCCGGCATTGGCCGGTGCGCCCAGGCGCGGCCAGGCGCCTCCACCCAAACCGGTCCCGAACGCGCAGCAGGAAGGGTCGCTGCGCAGCTATCTACAGAAGTCCTATTTCGACCTGTTCCAATTGGCTCCGAGCCTGCAGTTCAGCAAAGCGCAGTTCGACGAGCAGCGCGAGACGCTGAAGAAGGGCGAAGAGCGCTGCGTGAACAAGTTCAAGGACCAATCAAAGAAATACGGCAAGCAGATCGAGGCGGCGCAGAAGGAGTTGAAAGCCAAGTCCAAAGACCTGACCGAGGCCGAGCGCGCCAAGCTGCACTGCCGGATTCAGAATCTGGAGCTGCTCAAGAGCGAGGCCGACGTCCTTGGGCGACACGCGATTCCCACCGCCTACGACAACCTGCAGGCGAAGCTCGAGCTGCTGGAAAAGTGGCCGGCCGTCTACAAGCAGACCGAGCAGGAAATTGCCAGCGGTGCTTACCGGAATCGTCGTTGGGGCGACGTGAAGGACATCGGTTTCCGCGTGATTGCCAAGGACCAGCAGGACGACATCAAGACCGGCCAACAGGCAGTGCAGGAGATGCGCCGCAACGGCCTGCTGCCGCCGCCGGTGAAGAGCAAGGCCATTCAGGACTACGTGAACTCGGTGGCGCAGAATGTGGCGCGGCATTCGGACCTGAAGGTGCCTTTGCACGTGGAGGTGCTGCAATCGCGCGAGATCAACGCCTTCGCGCTGCCGGGCGGCTACCTGTTCATCCAGCGCGGGTTGCTGGAGGCTGCCGACAATGAATCTGAATTGGCGGGCGTGATCGCTCATGAGATCGCGCATGACGTGGCCCGGCACGGCCACAAGCTGATGAAGCGGGCGACCATCGCGTCGATCTTCTTCCAGGCGGCGCAGATTGCGGCGATCCTGCTGACCGGCGGAGTCGCCGGCATCGGCACCTATTACGCGCTGCAGTATGGCTTCTATGGGTTGGGGTTGGTGCTCAACCTCAAGCTGCTCGGCGTCAGCCGCGACTACGAGCTCCAGGCCGATCAACTCGGTGAGCAGTACGCGTGGAACGCTGGCTACGATCCGGCCGGTTTTATCATGTTCTTCGACAAGATGGCGACGCAGAAGGGCTACGTGAACGGCGTCAGTTGGTTTCGCACCCATCCGCCCTTCTACCAGAGGATGGTCGACGCCCAGCGGGAAATCATGTTCCTGCCGAAGAAGCCGAACATGGTGGTGCAGACTTCGGCGTACGAGCGGATGAAGGAGGAACTGAAGCCGGTGACCGCCCAGGCCACGAAGGAAGCTGCCGAAAAACCGAGCCTGGTAATCAGCAAGGCCGAGGGATGCGAGCCGCCCCCGCTGATCGAATACAAACCCGGGCAGCCGATCGAGGATCTCTGCGCCACTCCGATGCGTACTCTGCCAAACGGCAAGCCGGAGCAGCCGAAGGACAAGCCGCAACGGCAGTAGCTCTGTCAAGAGTGGCGCAGGTGTTGTGCGCACGTTGAATCGGCCGGGCGGTGTGGGCATCCTATAGGCGGAGGCTCCGGCCCTTTATGGATGCAGCTTCGGAAAACCTTCTTCCGGCTCTTCCGCTTGCCGAATGGCAGCCGACGCGCGACACGCTGCATATGTGGATGCAGATCGTCGGCAAGGTCCGCATGGCGCTCAGCCCGCCGCTCAACCACTGGTGGCACGTCACCGTGTACATCTCCGCGCGCGGGCTGACCACCGGGCCGATCCCGTGTCCCGGTGGGCTTTTCGAGATTCATTTCGATTTCATCGATCATCAGCTGGTTTTTGAAACCAGCGGTGGCGCAACGCGGAGGATACCGCTCGCTCCTCGATCCGTAGCCGATTTCTACGCCGACGTGACGAGCACGCTCGCCGGGCTCGGCATCGAGGCGAAGATCCATCCCGTGCCGGACGAAGTACCCGACCCGCTTCCTTTTGCCGAAGACCGCGTGCACAGGGTCTACGGCCGAGAGCAGGCTGCGCGTTTCTGGCGCGCGCTGGTCTGGATGGATCCGGTCTTCCAGGAATTTCGCGGCAGGTTCATCGGTAAATGCAGTCCCGTTCATTTCTTCTGGGGCGCGGGCGATTTGGCCGTCACGCGGTTCTCGGGCAGGCGCGCACCGGAGCGGCCCGGAGCCGACGCGGTGCAGCGCGAAGGCTATTCGCACGAAGTTTCGAGCGCCGGTTTCTGGACCGGCGGCGCATCGGGCGTCAACGAGGCGGTCTTCTATTCTTACATGGCGCCCGAGCCGCCCGGCTTTCGCGGAGCCCGCGTCTCGCCCGGCTCGGCGTTCTATCACAAGGAACTCGGAGAATTCCTCCTGCGCTACGAGGACGTGCGGCAGTCGCGCGCTCCGCGCGAGACGTTGCTCGCCTTTCTCGAAAGCACTTACGAGGCCGGTGCCAATCTGGCGAGTTGGGACCGCGTAGCGCTCGAGAGGGAACCTCCCAATGGCTGAGAGGGAGGAGACATGGCCAGGAAATGCGCGCACACGGGTAGGGCGGAAGTTTTCGAGACCGACAAACGCGTATGTGAGGAATGCATCAAGCTGGGCGATCGTTGGGTCCATCTGCGCATGTGCCTCGTTTGCGGCTACGTCGGCTGTTGCGATTCGTCCAAGAACCGCCATGCGACGCGCCACTTCCACGAAACGGCCCATCCCCTCGCGCGCTCGATCGAGCCGGGTGAGAACTGGGTCTGGTGCTACGTCGATGAAGTCATTGCCGGTTCGGTAGTCAGGGGTCGGCTGATTCCCGAGTGATCTTTCCTTTGCTGGAGATCCCTATTCCATTGAAAGGCTTTTCGAACTTGCTCGCGAGCTGAGCGGAGGAGCTTCGGGAGCTTCGGGAACCGCTTGCACGTCATGCCGGCGAAGATTATCCTGCTGCCAGCGGGTTTAGCCGTGGCATTCCGCTTCTCAACGTGGGAACCATTCCTTCTTTTTCGCTACTCGTATGAGCAGGTGGCACTGCTTCTAGCGGAGTGCTGAAAGGCCATTCCCCTGTTTCCAGTGAACTGGTTTGTCATGCCGCCAACTCGCTTGTTGGCAGATCCGGCCCGACAAGGAGGAGGAGATGAGAAAACGAGGAATTGCCGCGCTTGGCATTGGCCTGCTGCTGACTGCGATCGTGGCGTTCGGAGCTCGGAAGCCGGAGCAGAAAGTGCTGGTAGCACCGCAAGTCAAGATAGAACCGGCCGTTCCGGTGCACATCTATCCCATATTTCTAGGTTCACAGGGATTGGTGTTCAATCTGCAGGACGTACCGAGCAATATGGGCTGGGCTATTGGCGTAAGAGTGGAACCGTGGGTCGTCCCGGGAGCGGAGGTGGTTCTGTTGGGGAAGCCTCTGCAGGTCGGCAATCTTTCTGCGGACTCCGTGCAGGTTACGCCTGGAACCATGACTTTGCGGGGCCTGAGGTCTTGTTCTGGACGAAAGCTGGTGGTCTACGCAGTACTGCCGCGCCCGTTGCCGGTTCGCATTGTGAAAGACGGTGTGACGGTGGCAACGGCGACGTTCAACAAGGGATTCATGGTGCGTAACGGGCAAGTGCTGGCCCAGGTTCCGGAGTCGCTCATTTCCGTCGTGGCAGGTTTTTCCCCCAATCTCATATCCATCTCCAGGGGAAAACTTGGGCATGTCGGCTCCGGCATCAATCGATGAACTGAGCATCTGCGCCCATGTGGCGAGCACAGGGAACAGAGGGAACCGCGCGTTCCGTGCCGCTCCGCCATGTGTACGAGATCTCTCAGCAACACTCCACAAGCTTCCAAAGACACAGGTCTGTCGGGCGACTGGTCGGGATCGCTCCGTCGAATAGCCCCGCCGCCGTTGCTTTTTCCTCGGCTGGGTCGTCCAATAAGTTGTGAACACGGGAGTGGAGGAGCGAAGATGCGCGAGGCGGTGATCGTCAGTTCGGTGCGTACGCCGGTGGGGAGGGCGTTCAAGGGAACACTGCGCGCGACGCGACCCGACGATCTGGCCGCCACAGTGCTTGCGGAAGCGGTGCGTCGCGCGCCGGGACTCGAGCTGGAGGAAATCGACGACGTGATTCTGGGTTGTGCCATGCCCGAAGGTGAGCAAGGCATGAACGTGGCGCGCATTGCCATGCTGCGAGCCGGATGGCCGGTGGAGATTTCGGCGATGACGATCAATCGCTTCTGTTCGTCGGGCTTGCAAGCGATCGCGATCGGCGCAGAGCGCATTGCCGCGGGCCACGCAGAGGTGATCGTCGCCGGCGGCACGGAATCGATGAGCCTGGTGCCGATGGGCGGAAACAAGATCTCGCCGAACCCATGGCTAGTGGACCACTATCCCGATGCGTACCTGAACATGGGTCTGACCGCGGAAAACCTGGCGCGCGAATATTCGATCACGCGTGAAGAGGCGGATGAATTCTCTCTCCGGAGCCACCGGAAGGCGCTGGCAGCCGTAGCGGACGGAAATTTTCGCGACGAAATCGTGCCGGTGGACGTGCAGCGCACGAGCCTGGAAAACGGCAAGCCGGAGAGCCAGCGAATCAAGTTTGACGCAGATGAAGGCCCTCGCGCCGATACGTCGCTGGAGGCGCTGGGCAGGCTGAAACCTGCATTCCATGCGCGCGGCGTGGTGACGGCCGGCAACAGTTCGCAGATGAGTGACGGTGCCGCCGCCGCGGTCGTGATGAGCGGCGAGCGGGCCATGGAATTGGGCCTGAAGCCTCTGGCGCGGTTGGTGGCCTATGCGACGGCGGGCTGCCCACCCGAGCGGATGGGGCTGGGACCGGTTTATGCAATTCCGAAGGCGCTGAAAATGGCCGGGGTGGCTCTGGACCGCATGGAGGTGATCGAGCTGAACGAAGCCTTTGCGGCGCAATCGTTGGCGGTGATCCGGCTCACCGAGCTCGATCCCGAGCGCGTGAACCCGAATGGTGGCGCAATCGCTCTCGGGCACCCGCTGGGCTGCACCGGAGCGAAATTGACGGCGACGTTGCTGCAGGAGATGAAGCGCCGCAGCGCACGTTACGGTATGGTGACGATGTGCGTCGGCGGCGGCATGGGCGCGGCGGGAATCTTCGAGCGCCAGGCCTGAAGGCAGCACGCCCGGCGGCTTCGCTCGGTTCGCTTTGGCGGAAGAGTTTTGCACAAGCGATTGCCGGGCGAGTGAGTTCCCGGTAACATATTCTTTTCGCAAACCTCAACAGCTTTTCCGGATACGATGCCTGCACACGTCTGGTTTTTTGCCTATGGCAGCAACATGAGCGGCACGCTCATCCGCTCGCGCGCCCACGAGATTGTCGAGGAACAGATCGGCAAGCTCGAAAACTACGAGATTGTCTTCAACAAGAAGGCCCGCGGAGGCTCCGCCACGGCCAACATCCGTCCGGCTTCTGGCAAGACGGTCTACGGCATGCTTTACAAGATTCCCGAGTCCGCGCTCCGGTCGCTCGACCGCTTCGAAGGCGCCCCGCAGCACTACCGCCGCATCGAAGTCAACGTGACCGGCAGCCAGGGTAATCGCATCGCGGCCCAGACCTACATTGCCACCAAGGTTGAAAAAGGACTGCGTCCGGCTTCGTACTACCTTCAATCGATCCTGCAGGCGGCTGAGGAGCACCAACTGCCCGCCGAGTATATCGAGGAACTGAAGGCGACGGCGGGCGCTTAGCAGGCGGTCGTCTCTTCTTCTCCCCACGCCAAAGTCCCCACGCCAAAGTGTTGACGCCTTCCGCCTGTCCAAGAGAAAATACGGCAACCGAGCGGGTGTGTTGCCAAACGGTCCTTGGGAAATTCCCATTACAAATTTAGGCTACAGGTTCGGGAAAGCAGGCCGATTGGGGAACACTTCTTGGCACAGCTTTTCCAGCCGGGTAGTTCACCCATCAAAATTCGGGCCATTCGTTCCTCCAGAGCGTTAACACACTTATCCAAGGGTACGATTCGCCTTGCTGAGGTACAGCCTCCGGCATGCGATTGAAGCGCCCACGGGTGACGAACGGTCTTTCGGGAAGACGCGGGGCACGCGCACGCTCTAAACACCGGACCAATAGGATGGGAGACATGCTTGGTGATTCGTGGGATGCTGTAATCGTCGGTGCACGGTGCGCCGGATCTCCAATGGCGATGCTTCTGGCGCGCAAAGGCTATAAGGTCCTTCTCGTCGACAAGGCAAAATTCCCCAGTGACACGATTTCCACTCACTTGGTTCATCCGCCCGGCGTTGCCGCCCTCAAGCGGTGGGGGCTGTTCGATCGCCTGGTATCCACGGGATGCCCCCCAATCGATACGTATGCCTTCGATTTCGGACCGTTCACCATTTCAGGATCGCCAGGCACTGCCGAGGCTCCGGCGGCATTTGCCCCGAGGCGGACGGTGCTCGACAAAATTTTGGTCGATGCCGCAGCCAAGGCAGGAGCAGGGGTGCGAGAGGGGTTCACCGTTGAGGAAGTCGTTTTCGATGGGGATCGTGCGACTGGCATTCGCGGCCGCGCCATGGGACGTAATCCGGTTATGGAGCGCGCAGGGGTGGTAATCGGCGCTGACGGTCTGCTTTCACTCGTTGCGAGAAGTGTCCAGCCTGAGCAATACAACGAGAAGCCGCGACTTCTCGCGGGCTACTACACCTACTTCAGCGGACTGCCGGTGAACGGCCGCTTTGAGACGTTTGTCCGTCCATACCGCGGAATGGCGGCATCGCCGACCCACGACGGTTTGACGCTAGTCATTGCAGGATGGCCTTACGCGGAGTTCGAGGTAAACAAGAAGGATATCGAGGGAAATTATTTCAAAACGATCGAGATGGTTCCCGCGTTTGCGGACCGCGTTCGTGCCGCGAAAAGGGAAGCTCGCTTCGTCGGCGGGGCCGTGCCCAATTACTTTCGAAAACCCTATGGTCCCGGGTGGGTTCTGGTCGGGGACGCGGGATATAGCAAGGATTTCATCACTGCCCAGGGGATTTCAGACGCCTTCCGCGAGGCGGAACTCTGCTCCAACGCCCTGGACGGGGTTTTCTCCGGGCGGATTACCTTCGACGCCGCGATGGCAAATTATCAGTCGGTTCGCGATGCGCACGCGCTCCCAATGTACGAATTTACTGCCCAGCTTGCCACGCTCGAGCCACCGTCACCAGAGCTGCAGCGGATACTCGCGGCCGTCAGCGGCAGCAAAGAGGCGATGGACGATTTCGCGCGGGTCAACGCTGGAGTTCTCTCGCCCCTGGACTTTTTCTCCGAGGAGAATATCGGGCGCATTTTTGCCGCAGCCAGCTGACAGGGTCCCTCCCTCCGAAAGTGCAGTACCATAGCCTGCGGCACCCCGCAGCATCGCGTACGTTGCAGAACGAGGGCCGGGGAAAGCTTCCGTGTCCGGCCGGTTTAGCGTCTTGTCTGTGGCTGGGGGAAGGGAGGTTCTGGATGGCCACACCGACTTTGCATCTCCGAACGATGAAAGGTGGCGAGTTCCTGCTGGAATCCTGTAGGCCGGACGAGGTGTTCACGCCGGCGCAGCTGACTGACGACCAGAAACTGATCGGGCAAACGGCTGAGGAGTTTGTGGAGAAGGAAGTGCTGCCGCTGGTGGACGAACTCGAGCAGCACAAAGAAGGGTTGATGCCTCAGCTGCTGAAGAAGGCAGGCGAGTTGGGGCTGCTGAGCGGTGGGATTCCCGAGGAATACGGCGGCACGAACCTCGATAAAATTTCCTCGACGGTGCTCTCGGAAAAACTGGCGGCCTATGCGTCGTTTGCCGTCACCCATGGGGGGCATGTGGGTATCGGAACGCTCCCGCTGGTCTATTTCGGCACCGAAGAACAGAAGCGGAAATATCTGCCAAGGCTCGCAACCGGTGAGATCATCGCCTGCTATT
This sequence comes from Candidatus Acidiferrales bacterium, assembly GCA_046704165.1. Lineage (GTDB taxonomy): Bacteria > Acidobacteriota > Terriglobia > Acidiferrales > UBA7541 > JAKASX01. Next base: position 61,456 of record JBJKSI010000115.1, on the reverse strand, counting down.
GCCTCTCGGAGCCGCAGGCGGGCTCGGACGCGCTTGCGGCGCGGACGCGAGCCGAGCTTTCGCCCGACGGCCGGCACTGGGTGCTGAGCGGGCAGAAGATGTGGATCACCAATGGTGGCTTTGCCGACCTGTTCACGGTGTTTGCCAAGGTGGATGGGGAGGAATTCTCCTGTTTCCTCGTGGAGCGTGGCACGCCGGGATTTTCCGTTGGCGCCGAAGAACATAAGATGGGCATTCGCGGCAGCTCGACGGTACCAATCTTTTTCGAGGGCGCGAAAATTCCCAGGGAAAACCTGCTGCACGAGGTCGGCCGAGGGCACATCGTCGCCTTCAACATCCTGAACGTAGGCCGCTTCTCACTGGGAGCCTACTGCCTGGGCGGCGCAAGAAAGAGGATCGAGGACGCCGCCCGCTACGCAAAGGAACGGACGGCGTTCGGGAAGCCGATCGCTGAATTCGGGTTGATGCGGGCAAAGCTGGGCGAAATGGCGGCGCGCGCCTACGCGACCGAATCGATGCTTTATCGTTCGGCGGGAATGATCGAGGTGGCTACCGAATCGGCCGAGCGCAGCGGAGACCGCACGGCGCGAATTATGAAAGTGCTCGAGGAATACGCGATCGAATGCTCGATCAGCAAGGTCTACGCGAGCGAGATGGCGGATTTCGTGGTGGACGAGGCGGTGCAGATCTTCGGCGGCTACGGGTTTCATGAAGACTATCCGGTGGCCCGTTCCTACCGCGACAGCCGCGTCAACCGCATCTTCGAGGGCACGAACGAGATCAACCGGATGCTGATCATCCAGATGCTGATGAAGCGCGCGATGGGCGGAGCGTTGCCGCTGGTGCCTGCGGCGCTGCATCTGGCGGACGAAGTGCTCTCGGCGCCGGCTCTCGAAGAGCCGCCGGAGGGCCCGCTGGGCGAGGAACTGCGCGCGGTCGAGAAGGCGAAGAAGGCGTTTCTGCTCGCCGCCGGCACCGCGGTGCAGAAATACCGCGACAAGCTTGCCGAGGAACAGGAGACCGTGGCCGCGCTGGCCGACGTCGTAATGGAAATCTACGCAATGGAATCGGCCACCCTGCGCGCGGCGCAAGCCCTGGCGCGGCAAGACAGTGCCGCCGCGGCCATGGCCGACGCGGCACGCCTGATTGTCTACGACGGAATGGACCGGGTGGAAAAACAGGCGCGCACGGCGCTGGCGGCTTCGGCCGAGGGCGATGCGCTGCGCACGCAACTCGCCGTGCTGAAACGATTCTCCAGGCGCCAGGCCGTGGATACGATCAGCCTGCGCCGCAATGTTGCCGCCGCCGTCCTGGCGGCCAATCGGTATCCCTTTGAAAACCGCTGACGCACGTTCGACACGAGACGAACTTCGTTCGGTCGCCTGGATCCGCGATCTGGCCCGGCCGTATCTGCGCGGCTTCACGCCGGCTCTCGAACCGGCCGGTGCGCTGCGCGGTTACCGGTTTTCGCGCCCGATCGGCCGGGGCAGCAGGACTCGTGCCGGCTTTTTCGCCGGTTTCTTGGTCGACGGCCGGGCCTACGAGGAATACGAAACTGTCCCGCCCGAATGTGTACTCTTCGCCTTCGTCGAGCCGGCCGGCAGTGCGTTGCACCAGCGGTTGGTGGCACGGCCGGGCAGCCTGTTCCGCTCGACGCACGAATATATATCCTGGCTCACGCATCACCCTCCCCGTTTCCAGTTCTCCGCGAACGGTCCGGCGGGCCTCGTCCGTCATCTGCCGGTTTCCTGCTGGCCTGTGGGCAAGCGTGCGCACTATGCACGCAATTTTCTGATCGAAGGGCTTGCATGGCTGGTGCGGAGCGCCATCGTGCGGCGCCTGGCCGCGGAAGCTGCGGAGAGTGCGACGAAGCGAACTCCGTAGGGCTTTGCTAGTCTGCCATGGCCGTATTCCCGGCATCCAAATCAGTGTGGGGGTACGGGAGCGGGTCACGGGTCGGAAGGAAGCGGCACTGCCATTGCAGAGTTTGCGGAGCGGTGGCTGGGCGGGGCTCGGGGGCCCTTTCGCATTCTGGTTCGCCGCGGGACCTCATCTCCTCTATTCCGAGCAAATGCTGGCCGCGCTGGGGGTGTTTGCCGCTATCTTTTTGCCTTTGATGGCCTTGGTGTTTCTGCTGGCGCTGGGCCAACGTGGCTTGGTTCGGCTGGCGGATTGGCTTTTGGCTCTGCCGCGCTGGTTGGCTTCGCTCTGCGGTTGTGCAAACCGACGGGGCATGAATGGAATCGCCGCACGGTGCGTGGACCGGATGGGAAAGTGGGCCAGAACACGAGTTCGCGGGACGGATTGGCACTTGCAACATCATCGCCGTGTCGCCTGAACATCTCCGCGAATACTAACGGAAATGCTCGCAACCCTCCTGATGCCGAACCTCCCAAGATAAACGGAAATTAATGAGTTTTTAAGCCGCTTCCGTTCATACGGGTGTAGCATGTCAGCGATTCTGGGACCAGTTGGAAAAGCAAACGCGGCGGCAACGGCCGGAAGCGAAGGTCTTGCCTTGCCTGCCACCACGCGGCAACGGATAGAGGCCACGGAGAGTGGAGCGGAGGGGAAATGGAGAACAACAGAAACTTTGTGGGGTTCCCGGGCGGCAAAGGGTTGGCTGCCCTGATCCTTCTCATTGGTTTCGCGATGGTTTCCGTGGGGGCGGCGCGCACGCGCAGCGCGAACCGGCCGGCATCGTCGGCAGCGTCCGCGAATGCGGCCGGCTATCATCTGATTCATACCTACAAGATCGGCGGCAGCGGAGGTTTCTGGGACTACATGGGAATCGACGTCCAGCGCCGCCATCTATTCGTTTCGCACGGCACGCACGTGGTGGTAATGAACGCGGATACCGGCAAAATCGTGGGTAATATTCCTCACACCGAGGGCGTGCATGGCATCGCCGTCGCTCCCAGGCTTGACCGCGGGTTCATCAGCGATGGCCGCGCGAACACGGTGACCATCTTCAGCTTGTCCACTCTGAAAACGATCGGGACGGTGAAGGTGACCGGCAAGGATCCCGACTGCATCGTCTACGATCCCGCCTCTGAGCGAGTCTTCACCTTCAACGGCGATAGCGACTCCTCCACTGCCATCAACGCTAGGACTGGAAAAGTTGTCGGCACGATCCATCTTGGCGGCCGGCCGGAATATGCCGTGGCCGATGGGCGAGGGCACATCTACAACAACCTGGTGGACAAGAGCGAGCAGGTGGCGATCAATACGCACACCTTGAAAATTACGAGTCGCTGGTCGCTCGCTCCCTGTCAGCATCCTTCCGGCTTGGCAATGGACACGCAGCACCGGCGGCTCTTTGCCGGCTGCCACAGCGAAGTGATGGCCATCGTCAATCCGGACGAGGGCAAGGTGATTACCACCGAGCCGATCGGTCCAGGCGTGGATGCTTGCCGCTTTGATTCGGGCACGCAACTGGCCTTCTGCTCGAGCGGAGGCGACGGCGGCAGCCTGACGGTGGTGCGTGAGGATTCTCCGGATCGCTATACGCTGCTTGGCCACGTCAAGACGGAGATGGGCGCGCGAACCATGGAACTGGACTTGAAGACGCACCACGTCTTTGTTGACACGGCGACATTCGGGCCGCGACCGCCAAAGCCCACTCCGCACAACCGTTATCGCCGTCCGCGGATGGTGCCCGGCAGCTTCCGCGTGCTCGTATACGCTCGCTAGCGGATCGCCTGGATACCACCGTTGTAGAGGAAAATGCCTCCGTCGATGCGGCCGGGGAGCCGGGCTGAGGTGTTGAATTGCGTCCTCAGCCCTCCGGTGACGTTCACAGTTTGGGTGGCAACGGTCAAGGAACGCGGGATAATGGATCGAGGAGCGCTTCGGGCGGCATGATCGGCCATTATCTGCGGGCTAATCGGTAAGGTAAACACAGTCTGTCACTTATGGCCGATTCACGACCTTTTTCTCACAACTTTCTAGCCCCTGAGCAGTGAATTCGGTATCATGAACCGATTGAAAGGGAGGAGCGCGCCCTTATGGATCCGACGCAGACAGGCGTCGCAGGGACTGACAATTCTGCTGGGGCAAACGGCGGAAACGGGCCGAAAACGTTGCTCCGCGTCCGGCCGAGGGGATTCTGTGCTGGAGTGGTGAGAGCAGTCGACATTGTCGAGCTGGCGCTCGAAGCCTACAGTCCTCCCGTCTACGTCCATCACGAAATCGTTCACAATCGGCACGTTGTCGACCAACTCCGGATGCGCGGCGCGATTTTCGTTGAAAGCCTGAGCGAAGTTCCCGACGGGGCCGTGCTGATTTTCAGCGCCCATGGCGTGCCGCCGCGCCTGAGGGAAGAAGCCGACGCGCGGAAACTGAAGGTGATTGACGCCACCTGCCCGCTGGTGACCAAGGTTCACTTGGAAGCGCAAAAATTCGCGCGGGAGCGACGGACGATCGTCCTGATTGGCCATCGCGACCATCAGGAGATTGTCGGGACCTCCGGAGAAGCTCCCAGCCATACCGTGGTCGTGGGGAGCGTGGAGGAAGTGGACCAGCTGGAAGTGCCGGATCCCACGCGGCTGGCCTACCTGACACAGACGACCCTGAGCCTTTACGATACGCAGGAGATTGTGGCGCGTTTGAAACAGCGGTTCCCGGAAATCGCCGGCCCGAAATCCTCCGACATCTGCTACGCCACGCAGAACCGACAGGAAGCCGTCGAGGAGATGGCACGGCAGGTGGAGCTGATTCTGGTGGTCGGTTCGGCGAACAGTTCGAATTCCAACCGCTTGGTGGAAGTGGCAAAGCGGAGCGGGGTTCGGGCGCGGTTGATCGAGGACGAGCACGATCTGCGTCCGGAGTGGTTCGAAGGTATCCAAAGGGTGGGACTTACGGCCGGCGCCTCGGCTCCCGAGGTACTGGTGCAGCAGGTGAGCGAGCGGCTGGCCCAACTCGGCTATGCCGATCAGTTGGATCTGGACTTGATCCGGGAAGACGTGAGGTTTACGCTTCCTGCGGAACTGGTGGCTTTGGGCTGATCTGCTGCGGGCGGTTGCCACACGGCGTGTGTGCTGACTGCCGAAGGGTTGCTCGGGCAAGGAATTGCCCCGGGCCCCCATCCCTCCAAATACACGTAAAGAAGGGGCTGATCTTGGCTGCCAAGCTGATTCGTCAACCCGACCAGCTTATCCTGATCGGTGCTCCCACGAGCGCCGCCGCAGCGGCTGTGGGTGTCGAACGTGGCGCCGTAGCGCTGCGCGAGGCCGGCCTCGCCGAACGGTTGCGCGAGCTGGGCTACGAGGTGAACGACACGGGCGACCTGCCCGAAACCCTTTTCCAACCTGACCCGGAAAATCCCCGCGCGAGAAATCTGAAAAGCGTGCTAACAATGCTAGACGGACTCCGCGCGCGCGTGGAGCAGTCGGCGAGGGCGCACGCCTTGCCTGTGGTGCTCGGCGGCGACGCGACGATCTCGGTCGCGCTAATGGCGGGCCTGCGCCGACAGGCGGCCAGCCTGGGGCTGATTCACATAGGTCGCTACGCCGATCTTCATACGCCGATGCGCACCGAAGACGGTTTGGTCGAGCCCATGACCGTTTCCCATCTGGTGGGGCAAGGCGCTCCCGAGATGGTGCGCTTCTGGAAAGATCCGCCGTTGGTGCGTGAGCCGGACCTGGTTCTGTTCGGTCTGGGTGAGTCGGACGAAATTGACCGGGAGCGCTTGGGACGTCTGGCGGTTCGACGTTTCCCAGTGGCGAGAATCCGTCGCGATGGTGCCCGGGCCGCGGCCGAAACGGCTCTGGAGCGTTTGCGCGCAGGCAAACGCGATTTCGTGGTACACCTGTCGCTTGACGTGTTCTCTTCCGAAGAGGTTCCGGGCTGTTCGCGGAGCGTGGCCGGCGGTTTGACCATTGCCGAAGTTCGCGAGGCCCTGAATTGCTTTGCCGCCCGAGCGAGTTTCGCCGGGCTCTCGATCTCCGGTTACGACTCCGCGCTGGATTCGGAAGGTCGTGGGGCAAAGGCGGTCGTCGACTTGGTGGTTGAGGCAATGACAACGCGGCATACGGCACTTCTGAAGCCACCGGAACCGGAGCCCGAGACCGAGCAGGCCTCCGAGCCGGGAACGGCTCCTGAGCAGCGGGCGGAGAGCGATAAGGCCACCGAGGCGGCGGCAAAAGAAGTGACGCCGGCGGAACAGAACTCCGAGGCCGCGCCGGCATCCGACGACGCTGCCAAGCAGGCGCCGGCAAGCGAAACGCCTGCCGCGCCGGATCCTGATGACCAAGCTTCCGCCACCGCCTCACCCGGCAACTCGGAAACCAAGAACGCTTAGCCCTTGTCGTTTCCACCGGCTTCGCCCCCGGCTCGATGCGCTTTCCGGCGATGGGAAAAACGGGATTGCAGCCCTTCTTTCCCGGAATCTTCATCAAATAAGTGTGGAGGGAATGTAATTTTCCCTCCAAGGAGAGCCGAAATGATTCGCCGACATGCGTTGAATGTGTTGATTGGATTGGCCGCGTTTACCCTTTTGGCGGGTTCGCCAGCCCTTGCCCAGACCAGGAAACAACTGCCGCGCGTTCGTCCAACACCGGCTGCAATGCAGGCCGGCAGCGGCAAGAATCTGGGATTCGGCGTTCCGGAAACTTTGGCAGGAAAAATTCAGATGGTCGTTCCCGACAAGAATCTGCTCGTTGTCAGCGGCCCGGACGATGTGCCGTACGACCTGACGGTGACACCGAAGACCTTGATCGTTGTCGGTGACAGGCGGGCCACGCTCGATCAGCTATCAGGCTACGTCGGGAAGCAGGTTTCGGTCGGATTCGTCCCGCGTCGAGATGGGAATTACGCCACTCGCATCGAAGTGATCAGCTGAAGTTCAGGGGTTGCTGTGCTCCGGGCCGGTATCGCCTCCCTAGGCTCCGCCAGGCAGACAGCGTGCCGACCCTATTTGTTTACGCTTTCCCGGGCGATGGTTCTGGGTGGCTTGCCTGGTAACACGAACTGTTAGCGACCCCATGCTGGACCCTCCTCGCCGTTTCTGGCAGACTGACGACGCGATGGCAAATCTACCTCGTGGCTTCGTCTTCCGGAACCGTCGCTGGTTTCTGTTGGCTCTGGCTCTGCTGGTATTTCTCGGATTTTCCCCTTTTACGGAACCGGTGGCTGTGCGTCTGGCCTCGCTGCTGAACGGCCAGGTGCCAGGCCCCGGCCTTGTCTTTTGGGAGCACGTTTGCTCCGGCCTGGCCCCCACGCTGATCGGCATTGGTGCGATCTGGCGCAGTTGGGGTTCGGCTTACCTCGGCACGAACGTTGTCCAGGACCGGCAATTGCACACCGAACGTTTGGTGGCCGACGGGCCGTACCGGCTCACGCGCAATCCCCTCTATTTCGGAAACATGTTCCTGGCGGTCGGCCTGGGATTTCTGGTCAGCCTGCCGGCGCTGGTGGTGCTTGTCGCTGGCATGTGGATCTTGGTGCGATTGTTCATTTGTGACGAGGAGGCGGGACTCGAGGAAAGCGGCGGTGAATCTTACCGGGCGTACCGCGCGGCGGTGCCTCGGTTGCTGCCTGCCTTGCGTCCGCGCATTCCTCGCGCCGGTGCGCGGCCGCGCTGGCTTCAGGGCATCGGCGGGGAATCGCTGCTGTGGATGTTCACGGTGATGAGCTGCGGTTTTGCTGTCACACTCAGTCGCGCATGGTTCAATCGTTACTTGCTTTTCGCAGTCGTGATCACCTTGCCTTTGTACATCTGGGCGCGCCGGCACACGAAGAAGCAGGCCGCCATCCGCTCGGCCTAACTTTCCGGCAGATCCCAAAAATCCTATCCCACCCGCAACTTCTTCATTTGCTGTGGCCGGGAAGCTGGTTTCCCAGCCGCTCTTTCAGGAAAGCTTGCGAGAGCGCCCAGGCTTGAGCAGCCGAAGCGGGGTGATAGCTGGGACGCGCATCACAGAAGAATCCATGGTCGGCGTCGGAGAACTCCACGTGGATGTGCGATTTCCTTGCTCCGCGCAGCGCATCGGCCACGGCGCGCTGCTGATCGGATGTGATGTGTTTGTCGCGTCCACCCCAGAAAAGCAGAATCGGCGCGCGCAAGTCGCCCGCGCGGCCGAGCAGCCCAGGTCCCATCTGGCTGGGCGCGATGCCTCCTCCATAGAAAGAGATTGCCGCGCGCAGCGGCAGCACGGCATCGGCGAGAAACGAAACGCGTCCGCCCATGCAGAAGCCGATCGAGACGATGCGCTCTTGATCGACGCCTGAATCGGCGGCGAGTGCCTGATGAGCGGCGCGGACGTCCGCTTCGAGGCCGACTTCGGTGAGCGCTCGAGCCTGCGCGATGGCAGCTTCCAGATCGTCGTAGCTCGCTTCGAATCCCGGCGCGGAACGGTGATAGAGTTCCGGCGCCATAGCGACGAATCCCTCGCCGGCAATGCGCCGGCAGACTTGGCGGATGTGATCGTTCACGCCAAAGGCTTCCTGAAAGACGAGCATGCCGGGCCGTTTTCCCTCGCCGGCAGCTCGCGCGACGAAGGCGTTCATCTTCGTGCCGTCGGAAACGGTGAGCGCAACGGTTTGCGTCGAGATCTGTGTCATTGGCATGGCCTCCTTCAACCCTTCCCCTTTTGATGTGCTTCCTGGCTTAAAATACGCCCTCCTGCCGGCTCCCGCCAGAGGCGTGGCCGCTAGGAAGTCTGGGAAAGGGGAAAATCGCCGATGCCCATGTGCCGATTCCGGTTTTTGGTGTTGTTCATGGCGCTGCTGGCTTCGGTGCAACTGCAGGCAAAAATGAAACGCAAAATTATCATCGACGAGGACGCTGCCGGACCGGCGACGACCAATCAGCAGGCCATCCTCTCGCTTATCCAGTCGCCCGAGACCGACGTGCTGGGTATCTGCGTCGTCACCGGTGACGAGTGGCGCGATGAAGAAATGGCCCATACGCTGCGCATGCTCGAACTGATCGGGCGCACCGACATTCCGGTCTTGCCGGGCGCCGTCTATCCTATAGACAACAGCCCGCAATTCATCGCCCACTGGGAAAAGCTCTATGGCAAGGTGCTCTACCAGGGCGCGTGGAACTGGGGCGATGTGCACGGTCCCTGGGAGATCCCTCCATTGGTCGAGGGCAACCCGACGACGAAGCCGTCGCGGGAAGACGCCGCTCATTTCCTGATCCGTATGGTGCGGAAATATCCGCACGAGGTCACCATCTTCGCCGCGGGACCGCTTACCGATCTGGCCCTCGCGATTACGATCGACCCGCACTTCGCCGCGATGACGAAGGAACTGGTGCTGATGGGCGGGAGCATCGACCCGAAAACCGACGACCCCGAATTTACGGAGCATCCCCGTCGCGAATTCAATTTCTGGATGGACCCGGAAGCGGCGCACGCTGTGCTGCACGCCGATTGGCCCAGTGTCGTGGACACTCCGGTGGATATCTCGCTCGATACGCGCATGACGAAAGAGATGGCCGCGCGCATCGGGCGGACGAAAACGCCGGTGGCCCGTTACATCGGCCGCTACGGGCAGCCCGCCTACATGTGGGATGAACTGGCGGCGATTGCCTGGCTCGATCCAGCCGTCATCACGCGCACCGAAAAGCTCTACATGGACGTTTCGATCGATCGAGGCTCGAACTATGGCGATACGCTCATCTGGATTCCCGGACAGAACCCGGGACTCGGCGAGCGGCTCGTGACGGTCAACAAGGACCTCAATAAAGCCCGGTTCTATCGCGATTTCGTTCGCCTGATGACGGCGCCCACCCCCGGTGCCCACTTCACCGGGCGCAAGCGCGGCGGAAAGACTCCTCATCGAAAGTGATCACCTTACGGTGAAAGCTTGGGCGCAGGCGCAGCCCTGTTCGTCCGGCTCGGTCTTTTCTTCTTGGCTTCGCTTTTGCCCGCGCCGCTTATAGGCGCGGGCTGAAGGTCCCGGAAAGGAACCGCGTCTCATGTACACGCCGCAGCATTTTCTCATCGCTCTCCTGATGATCATCACCAGCACCATCTGCTGGGGTTCCTGGGCGAACACGTTCAAGTGGGTGAAAAACTATCGCTTCGAATTCTTCTATTGGGACTATGCGATCGGCATCTTCGTGATCTCGGTCGTCCTGGCCTTCACGATGGGCAGCACCCACGCAGGCGCGTCGAGTTTCCTGGCGAATGTTCACAGTGCCGATTACATGGCCATTGGCGCCGCGATTGCCGGCGGAGTGGTGTTCAACCTGGCAAACCTGCTGCTGATGGCGGGCGTGGAGATGGTCGGGCTCGCGGTGTCCTTCCCGGTTTCGATCGGGCTGGCGCTGGTCGTCGGCGTTGTCTTGAGTTACGCGCTGCAGCCAAGGGGCAATCCGATCCTGCTCGCCATCGGCGTGGCGCTGGCCATCGTGGCCGTGATTCTGGACGGGAAAGCCTACGGCGCGCTCCGGAAAACGGGCGAGAAGGTTTCCCGAAAAGGATTGTGGATCTGCGCCGTCTCTGGCGTGCTGATGGGCCTGTGGGCGCCATTCGTCACTCGGGCGCTGACGGAGCCTCGGCCGCTCGGACCCTACAGCGCGACGGTTTTCCTCACGCTCGGCGCGCTGCTCTCTTGCTTCGTTTTCAACACCTACCTGATGAAAAAGCCCATCACCGGCGAGCCGGTGTCCGGCGGCGGATTTTTCCGCGCGGCGCCCGGTGCGCATTGGCTCGGCCTGGTTGGAGGATTCATCTGGGGCATCGGAACGGTATTCAATCTGGTGGCGGCGAATCTCACCGGCGTCGCCATCTCCTATGCGATCGGGCAGGCTTCGCCGATGGTGGCCGCCCTGTGGGGCATCTTCGCCTGGCGGGAATTTCGCGGAGCAGGGCCCCGTCCTAGGACGTACCTCACGCTGATGTTCGTGTTCTACGTGGTTGCGATCGTCATCGTTGCCGGCGCCAACCGAACCGCCTGATTCCCCCACGGTGAGCGGGGACAGTGGCCTGTTCCGGGTGCGATTTGGCACATTCTTGCTGGATTTCACGCCGCGGCTTGCCTTTTTTCCTTGCCGGAGATCCTCCTAACTCACTGATCCATAGAGGAATAGTGGCTCCGTTGCTTTCTGGCAGGTGGCCCCGTGCGTGCTACCTGAGAGATGGGAGTTTGCGCGGCGGCCGGTCAGCGCGGCGCTGGGCCATGCCATGTGAAACGGCTGATCGCTGCGCGGTCCGCGGCGGCGAGGCACGGGAATGTTCGGGCGCGTACAAGACAAATCGGCCACCGACCGGCATTCGCAGCCGAGCGGTGCCGTCTTTCACATCCACCAGCTTTCGAAAAGCTACCGCATGGGTGAAGTGGTCGTGCAGGCGCTGCGCCGCGTCGATTTCGATCTTTACCCGGGCGAGTTCGTCGTGCTGCTTGGCCCTTCGGGCAGCGGGAAATCGACGCTGCTGAATATTCTCGGCGCACTCGACGTTCCCTCGACCGGCGAGGTGATCTATCACGACCACAACCTCAGCGCCGCCGACGATCGCGAACGCACCCGCTATCGCCGCGAGCATGTCGGCTTCGTATTCCAGTTCTACAACCTGATTCCGAGCCTCACGGCTCGGGAAAATGTGGCGCTCGTCGCAGAGCTCGCCGAGAATCCGATGGCGCCCGAAGACGCGCTGGAGATGGTAGGGCTCTCCGACCGACTCGACCATTTCCCCTCGCAAATGTCGGGAGGCGAGCAGCAGCGCGTTGCGATTGCGCGGGCGATCGTGAAACGGCCCGAGTTGCTGCTCTGCGACGAACCGACCGGCGCACTCGATTACGAGACGGGGAAGATGGTGCTCGAAGCGCTGGAGCGAGTGAACCGGGAACTCGGCGCTATGGTGGCCGTCATCACCCACAATAGCGCGATTGCCGCGATGGCTGACCGCGTGATCCGCCTGCGCAGCGGAGAGATCGTCGAGATCCGGCGGAATGAGCGGAAGGCCGCACCGGCCGAGGTGGTGTGGTAAGTCATGCTCTCCGCACTCAATCGCAAGCTTGTTCGCGACCTGCTTCATGCTCGAGGGCAGTTGGTCGCCGTGGCCGCGGTCACCGCCTGCGCCGTCACCGCCTTCGTTGCGCTCGGCAGCACCTATCGTTCGCTGCTGGCTTCGCAGGCGCTCTACTACGAGCAGTATCGTTTCGCCGACATCTTCGCTCAACTGGAGCGTGCACCCGATTCGCTTGCCGCGCGCATCGCGGCGATTCCGGGGGTTGCGCGCGTTCAGACGCGCGTCGTTCGCGACGTCACGCTCGACGTTCCCGGCCTGGAGGAGCCTGCCACCGGCCGGCTGATTTCAATTCCCGCGCGCGGACGTCCGGTTCTCAATGATCTGGCGCTGCGAAGCGGCCGTTACGTCTTGCCCGGTCGCACCAGTGAAGTGATCGCGAGCGAGGCCTTCACCCAGGCGAACCATCTTCAGATTGGCAGCACGATCGGCGCGATCATCAACGGCCGCTGGGAGAAGCTGGAAATCGTTGGCGTGGCGCTTTCACCTGAATATGTCTACGAAGTCAAGGGCGGCGGTACGATTTTCCCCGACAACCGGCGATTCGGTGTGCTTTGGGCCAGTCGCGACATGCTTGCTCCGGCATTCGGCATGCAGGGGGCATTCAACGACGTCTCGCTCTCGCTTGCTCCGGGAGCGAGCGAGCCCGAGGTGGTTGCGAGGCTCGACCAGTTGCTCGAGCGCTACGGCGGGCTGGGCGCTTACGGTCGCGACGACCAGATCTCTTATCGTTTCCTCACCGACGAGATCGCACAGAACCGCGCGACGGCGACAATCGTGCCGGTCATCTTCCTTGCCGCGGCGGGGTTTCTCCTCTACACGGTTCTCTCGCGCCTGATCGCCACGCAGCGAGCGCAGCTCGGCACACTCAAGGCCTTTGGCTACACGAACTCCGCCATCGGCTGGCACTACCTGAAACTTGCGCTCGCCGCCGTCGGTGCCGGCTCGGTGCTGGGAATCGTCGCCGGCGCCTACGCCGGTCTGCGGCTCACCGAGGCTTACACCCTCTTTTATCGCTTCCCGGTGCTCCACTACGAGATCGGCGTGCGTCTGATCTTGCTTGCCAGTCTGATCAGTGTCGCCGCGGCCGCACTTGGCGCCGTGGCGGCAGTGCGCAAGGCCGTGCTGCTGCAACCTGCCGAGGCGATGCGGCCGGCCGCGCCGGTGCGCTATCACGCCGGACTGCTCGAGCGCATGGGAATCGCCCGGCACGTGCCGCTTGTCGGAAGGATGATCGTGCGGGACATCGAGCGACGGCCGTGGCGTGCGGCGTTCACGGCGCTTGGCATTGCGATGTCGGTAGCAATTCTCGTGGTCGGTTTCTATTTCTTCGACGCAATTAACTACCTGATGCGCCTTCAATTCCAGGCCACGCAGCGGGAAGACGTCGCGGTCACCTTTGCCGATCCGCGCTCGTCCGGAGCGCGATACGACCTGGCCAGCCTGCCCGGCGTGCTTCGCGTCGAGCCGTTTCGCACAGTGGCAGCGCGACTTGTCTACGAGCATCGCTCGCGTCGCGTGGTTGTGCTGGGGCGGTCTTCGACGGGTGTCCTGCGGCCGCTCGTCGATCAGGATTTCCGGGTCCATTCCCTGCCGCCCGAGGGCATCGCGCTCACCACGCATCTGGCCCGCCTTCTCGGTGTGAAGGCGGGCGGGGCGGTGACGATGGAAGTGCTCGAGGGCTCGCGCCCAGTGCGGCAGGTGCCTGTCAGCGCGATGGTCGACGAGCCGATCGGCCTTTCCGCCTGGATGGACCTCGGGGCGCTCAACCGTCTGATGCGGGAAGGCGGCACCACGTCCGGCGCGTTTCTCCGCATCGACCCCAGGCAATCCGCGAAACTGTACGCGTTGCTGAAGCGCACACCGGCGGTCAACAACATTGCCGTGCGCCAGGCGACGATGCGGAGTTTCGAGGATACGATCGCCGCCAGCATGGCGATTTCGACCACGGTGATGCTGGTGCTCGCGTGCACACTCGCCTTTGGCATGGTTTACAACGGCATGCGCATCGCGCTCTCGGAGCGGGGCAGAGAACTCGCCAGCCTGCGCGTGCTTGGCTTTGGCCGCGGTGAGGTGCGCGCCATTTTGCTGGGCAAGGAGGGCCTGCTGACGCTGGTGGCGATTCCAGCGGGCTGGGCGCTGGGCGTGGGAATGTGCGCGCTGATTGCCCGAGCGATCGCCTCGGACCTGTTCCGGCTGCCGCTGGTCGTCACGCCGCCGACGCTTGCCATCGCCGCCGGCGTCGTAGCCGCCGCGTCGCTCGCGACCGCGCTGGCCGTGGCGCGCCTGCTCGGCCGGTTCGATCTGGTGGAAACGCTCAAAGCGGGAGAATGAGGTTACGATGAAGCGCGCCAGTCGCAAGTGGCTCTGGGTGGTGGCCGGGCTGGTGGTCTTGCTCGGTGGATTCTTCCTGCTGCGGCCCAAGCCGATCCCGGTTGAAGTCGCGCGGGTCACGCGCGGACCGATGATGGTTACCGTGGAAGAGGAGGGAGAAACGCGCATCCACGACCATTTCATCATCTCCGCTCCCGTGGCTGGGTGCCTGCTGCGCATCGATCTCGACGCCGGCGACGACGTGCAGCAAGGCCAGGTTGTTGCCCGCATCCTTCCCGCTCCAATCGAGCCGCGCCAGCGGGCCGAGCTCAGCGCTCAGCTCGCTGCCGCCCGGGCCACCACGCACGAAGCGCAGGCGCAGGTGGATCGTGCCCTGAGCGAATATGAACAGGCCCGGCGCGACTTCTCGCGAGCGGAGAAACTGTTCGCCTCCGGCGTGATCTCGCGGGAAGCGTTCGAACAGGCACAGACGAAGGAAGCCACGGGTCGCAAGCTGCTCGAAGCCGCGCGCCGGCACTTGGAAGCCGTCAAGGGTCAGGAAGCGGCAGCGAAAGCGCGACTGCTCGAAGCCGAGCGCAGCGGTGAACCGGGCGCCGTCGTGCCGGTCCGGTCGCCGCTCAAGGGCAAGGTGCTGCGGCTGCTGCAGCAGAGCGAACGCGTCGTCACGTCTGGCACGCCGCTGCTCGATCTTGGCTACTCGCCGCAGATCGAGGTGGTCAGCGACGTCCTCTCGACCGAGGCGGTGAAAGTCCGCGCGGGAGATCCCGTGCTGCTCGAAGGTTGGGGCGGCGGAGAGCCGATTCGCGCGCGCGTGCGACTGGTCGAACCTTCGGGCTTCACGAAAATCTCCGCACTCGGTATCGAGGAGCAGCGCGTGAACATCGTGATGGATTTTGTCGACCCGCCTGGGCTGCTCGGCGACGGTTACCGCGTCGAGGCACGCATCATCGTCTGGCAGCAAAGCGACGTGCAGAAGCTGCCGGCGAGTGCTTTGTTTCGCTATGGCGAATCCTGGGACGTATTTGCGGTAGACGGCGGCCGTGCACGCCTGCGTGAAGTCCAGATCGGCCATCGCAACTCTACAGAAGCGGAAGTGCTAGGCGGCATTGGCCAGGGCCAACAGGTAATCCTTCATCCCACGAATCAGATCCAGGAAGGGGTCCGTGTCTCCACGCGGACGGCAACGCGCTAGCCCCTCAGGAACATGCTTGTATATGGCGGGCCCCTGAGCGGGTGTGTGCAGAGTGCAGACGCCGCTTGAGGGAATGCGGTCCGCGCCGTAAAGTGGGCGGGACCAAAGAAGGTCTTTCGGGAGGGGGAATGTCTTCACAAAAAACGATTGGCGGCGCGCCGTCCGCTACGGCGCGAGCTTTTCGCGCGAGCTTTCGGGCGCGGAAAACGATCGCATCGCTTTGCCTGCTGTTGCTGCCGATGTTCGTCTGGCCTGGCATGGCCAGGGCGCAGGGAGCAGGCTACCAAACGGTTCGTTTCAAAGCCCCTCATCTCGAAGGCAAGACAATGTCTTTCGACCTCATCCTGCCCCGCGGCTACGCCACCAGCCACCGGCGGTTTCCTGTGCTGTATCTGCTGCACGGATACACGGGAAATTACACCAACTGGGTGAAGCTGACGAAGATTGTCCGCTATGCGCGCCCGTATGAGGAGCTGATCGTGATGCCGGACGCGGCCAACAGTTGGTACGTGAACAACTACGCCGATCCGAAAATGCAGTGGGAAGATTACATCATTGATGACCTGATTCCCTACGTCGATGCCCACTACCGCACCATTGCGGCGCGTCGTGGACGCGCCATCGCCGGCCTCTCGATGGGCGGCTACGGCGCCTTGTATCTGGGCCTGAAATACCACAACCTTTTTTGCGCGGTGGCCAGCCTGAGCGGGGTGGTGGCCAGCGCCGATCTGAGCCGATGGGACCCGGCAGTGTGGGAGATGGTCAACACAAAGTGGCCGAAGATGAAGAAAGTGCTGCTCGACGATTTTGGCCCGGTGACGAACCCTGTCCGGAAGGCCGAAGATCCTTTCCGGCTGATTCGCAAGCTTATGCCGAAGGAATGTCCTGCGCTGTTCCTGGCCGTTGGCGAATCGGATCCCTTTCTTCACGAGAACAGGGAATTCGTGAAGCTGCTTGCGCGACTGAAGATTCCTTACCATTATCACGAGGTTCCCGGCGGGCATCAGTGGAGCGTGTGGAACGAGGAGATTCAGCCGGTGCTGAGGCTGCAGGCGCCCATCCTCGGCGCACACTGAAACGCGCGCCGAAGGTGTCCGCCTTTCCGCGAACCGGCGGGCCGATGGCCCTGGATTTCAGTTCCGCGGTGATGTAAAGCCGGGGTTATATCCGGCGCAAAAACGGGCAGCGGTTAGCCGTTCCTGCGATCTATACGGAACCCTCCCGAAAGCGTCGTGCAGTACAATTTATTCTCCTTTATAGTTTCGGCGGAGCCCGGGTGGCGGAATGGCAGACGCAGGAGACTTAAAATCTCTTGCCCCCTCCGGGGGCGTGCGAGTTCGAATCTCGCCCCGGGCACCAGAACCTGAATCGTCGACCGCATACGAATTTGTCGCGGCCTCATTTTCCCCAGAATAGCTTTAGCAGGTTGGTGAAAAGCCCGTTCGTCATTCCGAGGAGCCGAAGGCGACGAGAAACCTGCTGTTTCCATGGAATTTCGCGAAAAGCGGGTTCCTCGCTTCGCTCTGAAGTACAGCAAAAGACACTCTTTCAGCAACCTGTCAGAAGGTGACGCTTCAGGACTGGATTCTGCGCCTCGCCGTGCGCGTGGGCAAACCGCGCGCTCGGCGAGCGGCGCCAGCCCCTATTCGCCGGACGTAGATGACCGCGAGTCGGCAACCGGTTTGGGAGGTAGAACCCGGTTGAGGGCTCGGAGCAGTTTTTTGCCGCGCAGAAATCGTTTGCCGTTTCCCGTGACCAGCACGATTTTTCCCTGAGGATCCAGCACCACAATCGTCGGATACCATCTCACCTTCAGCACATGATGAATCACCTGTTTCGTGCTTTCCGGTGCCGACTGAGGCCACGGAAGATGTTTTTGGCGGAGGTACTTCCTCGCCTTGCCTTCGTGCTTGTCGCTGTCGAGGCCGATGATCGCCAGGCCTCGACAGCGAAACCGCTTGTACGCCTCGCGAAGCGCAGGCTCTTCCTCGAGGCACAGTGAGCACCAGGTGGCCCAGAAGTCGAGCAGGACGTAATGCCCCGAAAAATTGGAAAGACGGTACTGGTGGCCGTTGAAGCCGGTGAAGCTGAAATCCCGCACCTGCCGGCCGACCTTTAGCTTGACCGGTTTCCCCGCATTCTTCTTGGGAGGTGGTGCGGCCGTGAGCGCCTGCGCGAGGCAGGCCAGCGCCACGACCGCACCTGTGGTTGAAAGCAGCGACGATCGGAATCCGCGGGTCACCCAAGACCCCTCTCGCGTTCTTTCCGATCGTCGACAGATCCTTTACCCGGCATCTCAGTGCCCTCCAAACCGGAAGGAATACGTGAGCGTGAACATGTAGCTGGGCACTGTCGCATCCGTATTGGCGTTCTGGCCATTGATGATGCGCGGTTTCACATTGATGTAGGTGGAGATGGGCACGCTGACGTTCAGCATGTGGCCAAAGAGTTCCACGTTCACACCCGGCTCGATGTAGTTCAGCATGGCTGGCCGCCGGAATCCGTCGGAGCCACCGATCAGATCGCTCACAGGGACGCCGTCCAACCGATCGGCCAGTGTGGGCGAAAGCCAGTGCAGCGGAGTGGCCACCGAGATTCCACCCTCTAAGAGGTACTGATCGGCGATCGAATTCACCGAAGGATGCGGAGCTCCAAAGAGCGACGGAAAGAACGATGGCACGCCGTTGGTATTCTGCGGCGTGATCACATAGGTGGCGACGCCGTACGCCGTGATCGGGCCAAAATTGCGGAACGCCTGAACCGTGGGCACGATGCCCCAGCCACCACTGCCCGGTTGAACCGAGATATCCACGGGAATGAATCGCCCCAGCACGTTGGAGGCTGCGTCGCTGTCGCCGGTGGGCATTTCGACGCCCATGGAAACATTCACGTTCCCCTGAGACTGCTCGGTGGAAAAGAGCCAATAACCGGCATGGACCGTGATGTCGCCGATCCCGTTCGCTCCGGTATGGATGGGGACGGGGCTCATCGTGCCCGGCAATACGCGGTGCAGATTATAGGTCTGGAACTGAATGGGCACATCCAGTCCGAGACTCCACCGGGACGTGAGGCCGTAGGACAGATCGAAATTGAGCTGATTGCGCGTGTTGACCGGCCCCTCGTAGGCGGTCAGATTGTAATTCCGGCTCGTGCCGATGTAGTGCTTGTTGGAGACGAAGCGCAGGTACGAAGTGGTCAATTCCCACTGCTTCGGTTGCAGGTACGATGCGGACCCACCATACACGGATGGGTTTTGTCTCTGGCACACTCAACCCTGACCCCACGCAGGCACAGCGATCAGCAAACCGAAAAACACCAGCAAGGCGCACCACAGTGCGCGATTTTCACCTGACATCCGGACTTCCCCCTTTGCATCCTTTCCGGCGATTCGCCGCTCGTCCCGGAAGGAGCCGGGAACCGGCTGAATCGTGCTGGAGCCTATCGTCCGTCGGAGGAAAGGGGCAATAGCCTGAACCTAGTATTTTGGTGGCTTTGATGTACTACAATGATTGGACGGAACGGCGCGAATTCGACCAATCCGAGGAGCTGCCACCTTCAGCGGGCCGTTTGTTGACGGGCCCGAGCCGTTGCGCTACCGTACCCCAACTTTGATGACACGCCGGGACCTTCTCAAAACGTTGCTCGCGGCCGGTGCCGTGGGGACCGCCGCCGAGTTCGCGCACCTGCATCACTGGTGGCTCGGCCATACGAGCCGCGCCGGATTGGCGACACCCGAGAAATCGGCCTTCCCATTTCGTTTCACCGACGTCACCCGGCAGGCGGGTATCCATTTCCTCCACAACAGCGGCGCGTTCGGAGAGAAATATCTGCCGGAAACCTTGGGGCCCGGCTGCGCCTTTTTCGACTACGACAACGACGGCTGGCTGGACATTCTGCTGATCAACGGTAAGGACTGGCCCGGGCACTTCCGCCGCCGCAGCACGATGAAGCTCTACCACAACAACCATGACGGCAGCTTCACCGACGTGACGCGCGAGGCGGGCCTGGATGTGGAACTCTACGGCATCGGCGTGGCCGTAGCCGATTACGACAACGACGGTTTTCAGGACATCTACGTCACCACTTACGGCCAGAACCGCCTCTTCCACAACGACGGCAACGGTCATTTTACGGATGTCACCGGGAAGGCGGGCTTGTCCGGCTTTTCCAGCCTGAGCACTTCCGCCCTTTGGTTCGATTTTAACCGTGACGGACATCTGGATTTGCTGGTGGCCAACTACGTTCAATGGTCGCCGGAGACCGACATTTTCTGCACGATCAACGGCAAGACGAAGTCCTATTGCACGCCGGAAGCCTATCCGGGCACTACCTGCTGGCTTTTCCGGAACCGGGGCGACGGCACTTTCGAGGACGTCACCGGCAAGGCCGGGCTAAACGATCCCACCTCAAAATCGCTTGGCCTGGCCATGCTCGATTACGATCAGGACGGCTGGCCGGACGTCTTCATTGCCAACGATACCCAGCCCAACAAGCTCTATCACAACAATCACAACGGCACGTTCACCGAAGACGGCGTGATGGCCGGTGTGGCGTTCAGCCCAGACGGCGTCGCGCGGGCCGGCATGGGCACTGACGCAGCCGATTTCAATAACTCGGGCTTTCCGGGGCTGATGGTGACGAATTTCAACTATCAGGAATTGGGACTCTACCGCAACGACGGCCGCGGAATGTTCATCGACGTTGCGCTGCATTCCGCCGTGGGGCGGGCCACACGACTCACGCTGGGATTCGGTTGCTTCTTTTTCGACCCTAATCTCGACGGACTGCTCGACCTCTTTGTTGCCAACGGCCATATCGATCCCACGATCGCCAGCATCGCACCCGACGTCACTTATGCCGAGCGGCCCGAGCTGTTTCTGAATCAGGGCCACATGGGTTTTCGCAACGTCGCCGAGCATCTGGGCAGCTCGTTCGCGGCGCCGAAAGTGGCTCGCGGCGCCGTATACGGCGATTTCGACAACGACGGCGATCTGGATGTGCTGCTCACGACCAACAGCGGCCCGGCTTACCTCTATCGCAACGATTGCGAACGGGAGCACCATCACAGCATCCGTTTCCGGACCGTCGGAAAGCAGTCGAACCGCGACGGCATCGGCGCCGAACTGCGCGTCTGGACGCCGGCCGGCATGCGCTGGCGGATGGTGAAGAGCGGTTCCAGCTATCTTTCCGCACTGGAAAAGACGTTGACTTTCGGATTGGGCGATTTCACTGAGATTGACCGCGCGGAAGTGCGATGGCCGAGCGGCCGCGTCCAGCAGTTGCCGCGCCTGCCGGCGGACCGCACCTACATCGTGGAAGAGGAAAAAGGAGTTGTCGCTGACTACCGTCACAAAGAACGACCCCGGCAAGAACGCGCCTGAAGGCGGACCGGACCCGGTCGGCGCGGTCCCTTCACCGTCGCGGCGCGTGTGGCTGGGCCTCTGCATCATCCTCGCCACGTTCGGTTTCTTCGCCTGGTTCATGACCGGCAGAATCCACCGACTCGAGGAGTTTCAGAGGAACGTGGTGCAGCGCAACCGGAAATCCTCGCTTCAGCTCCTGCGCTTGCAGAACGATTCCTATCTGCTGGCCATCTCGATTCGCGATATGGCGCTCGATCGCGGTCCTTATCCACTGCAAGATTGGAAACCGGCGTTCTCCCGCTTGCGGAACGACATGGACGACGCGCTCCGGCTGGAAGGGAGCCTTGCTCCTCCCACGCCGCAGGCCAATGATTTTCTGCGACTGCTTGGCACCCGCCTCGATGCGTTGAGCGGAACGGCCGATCGTGTTTTTGCCCTGGCCAGCAGCGGGAGGCAGGCCCAGGCCAGAAACATTGTGGAAGAGCGGATGGAAACCGAGCGCGCCGACATCACCGCGCTGGTGGCCAGGCTGCTGGTCACCAACGATCAGGCGCAAGCCGAAGCTGCCACCAAGATCAACGGCATCTACCAGTCGGCGCGCCGCGACATCCTGCTGGCCACCGGCCTGCTCTTTCTCCTTGCTGTTGCCACCGGCCTCTACGTGCTGCAGGCGAGCCGGCAAGCCTTCGGCAAGATGCGTGTCCTGGCCGAGCAGCTCCACTCCCAATCCAACCACCTCCGCGAACTTTCGTGGCGCCTGATTGATCTGCAGGAGAAAACCCTGCGCCGGATCGCCGTCGATCTCCACGACGAGTTCGGGCAGATCCTCACTGCTGTGGGCCTGCTGCTGAAGCGATCGGAAGGGGAGACGGAAGACAGCGAACTCCGCCAGCATTTGCAAACCGCCAACTCGATTGTGCATCAGACGCTCCAAAAAGTACGCGAGCAATCCCAGATGCTTCATCCCTCCACGCTCGAGGATTTCGGGCTCGAGCAGACGCTCGAATGGTTTGTCGAGCAGTTCTCCCGGCAGACGGGCATTCCCGTCGAGCTGCGCGGCAACTGCGGCAACTGCCAGATTCCGCCCGAAAGCGCCATTCATCTCTATCGGATCGTGCAGCAGGCACTGAACAACGTGGCCAGGCATGCTCATGCCTCGGAAGCCTGGGTGGAACTTCGCAACGAGCAGGAACATCTGATCATCGAGGTTGGTGACGATGGTGTCGGGTTCGATCCCTGCGACGTTGGCTCGGGCCCGTCGCCGGAGCGGAACCTCGGTCTTACCGGCATGCGTGAGCGCGCCGAGCATCTGCACGGTTCTTTGTTTATCCATTCTTTTCCGGGGCGTGGGGCGGTCGTTCAAGTGCGCGTAGGACTCGGCGATCTCGCTGCCGCCGTGCCATCCCCCAGCCCGGCGGTCGAAGGGGTGTGAAGCGATGAACGAACCGAAAATACGGGTACTGCTGGTGGACGACCATACGCTTGTCCGTCAGGGCTTCCGCTATCTAATCGAGGACGATCCGCGCATGGTCGTCGTCGGCGAAGCGAGCACGGGCGTGGAAGCGATGAAGCAGTGTGCCGCGCTGAAGTGTGACGTGGTGGTCATGGACATCTCCATGCCCGACATCGGCGGACTCGAAGCGACGGCGGAGATCCTCAAGCGGCAGCGGGATGTCCGCGTGGTGATTCTCAGCATGCATTCCAACCCGGCCTACGTTCGCAAGGCCATCGACGTAGGCGCCCGCGGCTACGTCCTCAAGGACGCCATCGACGCCGAACTGGTTCAGGCGATTGCCGCCGTTGCGAACGGCGACGCTTTCTTCAGCCCTTCCGTCTCCCGTTTCGTTCTGCAGAGTCTGAAGGAGGGCAGCGCGCCCAAAGCCGCACCCGATCGCTACGACCAACTGACGCTGAGGGAAAAGGAAGTGTTGCAGCTCATCGCCCAGGGCAAATCCAACAAGGAGATCGCCTGCTTGCTGGAGATCAGCGTCAATACGGTGGCCGTCCACCGTTCCCACCTGATGGAAACGCTGGGGTTGCACCGGACCGCGGAACTCGTTCTCTACGCGGTCAAACGTGGCCTGATCGAGACGCAATAGCTGGCCACTCTGTGTTTTCCCTCCGGCCGCCATGCCTCCCAACGTCTTGCCCGACCCGGCAGGACGACGAAGTCCCCTGCGGGGAAAGTCTGCCCCCGCAAGAATTTGCGAATTTTCCCTTGCCAAGTGGACCCCTCTGGTCGCATTTTATTTTGCGTGGGGGTGGATTATGTTATGCGGCCCTTTCTATGGCATTTCTCCTTTCTTCCGCCCCCTTCTGGGGGACTGATGACGGAACCAACCAACCAAGGGGTTTCCACACCGGCTTCCAACCAACAAACACCAGACCTGGCGGGTGGCAAAAAGGGAAAGAACAGGGAAGGGATCAACCTGGGCCGACGCAAACTGATTCTGGCATGCGTCTTCGGTTATCTGGGCGTCAATTTTTTGATGTTCCTGCGCTACTTCTTCCCGCGCACGCTCTTCCAGCCCAATACACAGTTCAATATTGGCTATCCTTCCGATTTCGAGATCGGTGTGAACCAGCAGTTTCTGCAAAGCCACCGGATCTGGGTGCGGAAAGATCCAGGCCGGCTCTTCGTGATTCACGCGAAGTGCACGCATCTGGGTTGCACTCCGGACTGGGAGCCGACGCAGCACATCTTCCACTGTCCTTGCCACGGCAGTGAGTACGATATCGACGGGATCAATTTCGCCGGCCCCGCTCCTCGGCCCATGGATCGTTGCTGGATCGCCCTGGAAGCCGACGGCACGATCCGTGTGAACAAGGCGATTCTGTTTCTCGACGAGCCGTACGCCGGTGTCGATCAGTTCAACGAACCGCACGCCGTCCTGTCGATCTGAGGCCGCTCGGACTGTTGCGATCCGCGAAACGCCGGAACTGTGCCCGGCAGGCGACCGGTCTGGCGCGAGCCTCGAACATGGCTGTTATCGTTGTGCGTGTGTGGGCGGAAGCCCCGTGAAGCGGAATCCCGCCGCGCGGACCTTGTAGCGGAGATTCACCGAAATCAACAGGGCGGTCAGTTGCTCGGTCAGCCGAGCCGCTTCGAGCGGCCCTCCGTCGATTGCTCGTACGCCCGGAATTTCTTCCGCAAGTTCCATCGCCACGCGGCGCGCGTTGTCGTCGTCGGAGCAGACGACCACGTCGCAGTCGACCCGCGAATCATCCTTTAGCAACTCCGAGGAAAGCGAGTGGAAAGCGGCCGCGACCGCGACGCCTCTCGGCACGAGTTCGGCTGCCTGCTCGGCGGCTGAGCCCTGCCAGACCCCCAGCGTGCGCGTGGCACGGCCACCAACCGTCGCTGCCAGCGGCACGGTGGTATCGATCAGCACCGCCCCGGGCCGGAAGGCCGGTTTGAGTTTCTTCAACGTAGCGGCGTGAGCGGAAAAGGGCACGGTCAGCACCACTACGTCGGCCGCTGCGGCCGCTGCGGCGTTTTCGCGCCCCTCGATTCGGGCATTGGGCAGCAGGCTCGCGATCTCCTCGGCACTCCGGGCGGCTCGCTCGGCGTCTCGGCTGCCGATGAGCACCGTTTCGCCGGCGGCCGCCCAACGCCGCGCCAGTCCAAACCCCTCCGGGCCGGTTCCCCCGACAATTGCAATCGCTCGCTTCACGGAGTCCTCGCAGTCGTTCCTTTACGTTTGGCCGAGGCCCTGAAAGGCTGCCATGTTGGCCGGGAAAAGGCGGCGTTCCAAGCGTGATGCGAGCGCTCCTGCCCGTTGCTTCTCAGCGGAACAGGTCCAATTCCTGCCGTCGAACCAATTGGCTTCCCGTGCCACGGCCGCCATATGCAAGGCCCTGCACGATAGCCAGAGGCACCTGCCGGCTCTTTCCCATCACCAGTTCCGCCGCGCCTGCTAACTCGTCGGCAATGGCAATTACCGTCACTTGAAGTGTCCGCCCGAATGCGTCCTTTTGTCCCCGGCAATCAAGCAGAGCTTCGATTCCGGCAACGCCCAGTGCCACGTTTGTGATTCCTTCGCGCCACGGCCGGCCGAAACTGTCCGAGATGACGACGCCCAGGCCCCAGCCGAAGGCCGCCTCCAGCCGCTCCCTCAGTTGCGCCGCTGACCTGTCCGGGTCCACCGGCAAAAGGACGACTGTGCCGGAGGGCGCGTTCGAACTATCCACGCCGGAGTTGGCGCAGACGAATCCGTGCGGGGTTTCCGTGATCAGCACGCCGCGATCCATTCGCACCACGCGGTGCGATTCCCGCAGCACCACCTCCACCACGCGAGGATCCTTGCCGTGTTCTTCGGCCCAGCGCAATGCCATCGGAGAGGGTGTCACTGCGTCGAGCGGCTGGATTCGCCCCTCTGCTTTTGAGATCACCTTTTGTGCCACCACGAAAATATCGCTTGGGCCGATGGCGATTCCGGCGGCGCGAACCGCTTCGATCAACAGTGCGGCCAGATCGTCGCCAGGCTGAACTTCGCGGATGCCGGAAATGCCGGAGATGTGGACGGATTGCAAGGCGGGGTTCCTCTCTCGCTTCAATTCGCTCCTGCCGAAACCGCCGCCGCGCTGGCCCGCTCACGGCGCCCCGGCTCGAGCATCCTCGAGAGTTCACCATAGGCGCGCGGTACGAAAATCAGCCCGAATCCTGCGCGCGCCAGCACGAACGAAAGATGCGCAGCCAGGCTGAAGGCCAGTAACGTGGAAACCGGGGCGTAGCCATGAAAAAAGAAAATCCACGCTGCCTGCGTGGTTCCCAAGTGTGCCACGGTAACCGGCAGTGCCGAAAGCATGAAAATGATCGGCAGGAAGGCGAGCAGCAGCAGAAACGGAATGTGAATGCCAAACGCGTGTGCCGCCCAGTAGGTCAACACCAGCGATACGAAAAACATTGGCGATTTCAGCAGAATCACCAGTGCGTACTGCTTCAGGTCGGCTTGGCGGAAGGTGTGAAAGATCTGCCAGTCGCGCACCGGACGGCGCCGGCGAATCCCCAGGCGTTCCCGAACTGCTGCCAGCGCCGGCCGCCACGGCGCCCAATCCCGCCGCGCGTAGAGCAGAAAAAACGTCCAGAACACGACGAATCCCACCGGGATGAGAAACACGTCCCGTGGCAGGCTGGCCGGCCGGATCAGCATGCCGAGCGCTGCCCAGGCCGAGAGGTGCGTCAGCTCCATCCAGCTCAGAAACACCACCGTGCCGACGATCTGCCAGAACGGCGCTCCCGATTGTCGAGTCAGGTAGAGCGCCGTGGCGCCTTCGGCCAGGTCTGGATTCACCAACGTCACGATGTAGGCGACTGCGCGCACGGGCAACAGATCGCGGTAACGGATGCGTCCGTGAAACCATCGCATCACCACCGCCAGCACCAGCGTATCCCAGGCGAAATAGAGCAGCACGTTGGGGATCATGAGTCCGAAAAACAGGCCGTAATCTGCCTGTCCGACTGCTGCCAGGAAGCGATGAAGCGAGACGTGGCGGAAGATCAGGTAGAAAATCAGCGCCGTCAGAAACGCCGGTAGCGCTTTCCGAGCCAACCGGCTTCCTTTCCGCCTGCGCGTGGCTTGGGGACTGTGCAGCGGAGCGCTCCTGGGCGTCTGATTTCTCGGCCGCCATAGGCGGAAAGGCCCGAGAGCGGCATCTTAGCGGAGCTTTGCCTCGAGGGCGAGTCTCTTGTGTTCCTGTGTGTGTTCCTGCCTGGAGCCTCGCTTCTCGGTCGTCGAACGTCCATGCCGGGAAGGGTGGTTGAGCAGCGGCTGTAGCTTTCGGTATCATGAACGCGTTTCCGAACGAGGGAGCCCCGTATGTGGACGCGTTGGGTCGGACAAGGTGGGCGTTGGCTGCTGGTTCGCATCGTGAAACCGCTCGGTGCGGCCGGCGTGAACCCGAACGTCCTGACGTTTCTCGGCTTCGTCGTAACGCTGCTTGCCGCGTTTTGCTTCGGAATCGGTTGGTTCGGCTGGGCCGCGGCCGGAATCTTCCTTTCCGGCTTCCTCGATATGCTCGACGGGCAGGTAGCTCGTCGCTCAAACCGTGTAACGCCTTTCGGCGCCTTCCTCGATTCCACGCTCGATCGCTATTCCGACATCATGCTCTACCTCGGCCTGGTGGCGCACTACGCGATCATCGGCACCTTTTTCTATGTGGTGCTGGCCGCGATCGCCATGTCGAGTTCGTTCATGGTGAGCTTTTCGCGCGCGCGGGCCGAGGCGCTGATTCCCAGTTGCAAGGTCGGCTTCATGGAACGACCCGAACGCCTGGTGCTGCTGATCCTGGGCGGTGCGTTCAATCGGATGGCGCCGGCGCTTTGGGTGATCGCCACCCTGGCCACGGCCACCGTGATTCACCGCATGGTTTTCACCTGGAGGGAAGTCCGCGCCGGCCGCACGCTGCCCGACGTTTCGCTCCACGGTTGATCGCCGTGGCAGGGTAGGATTACCCCTTTGCCTCAGGGCTTTCCGGGAGTTTGCGATGTCCCGGCCGATGTTTGAGGCAGTGCCTTTGAGGCGGAAAAGATTCCGTACCGCTTCAGCATCACGAACCACAAAACTACGCCGGCAAGGAAAAGCGCCAGGAAAAGCGGGAACACGGACCACTGAGTTTTCACGGCGAACTGGCCCGGCTGGAAATCGTGCGCGAGATAGGCATCGCGCAGAACGTCCCTCATTGTGGACATGCAGAGGATCACGAGAGCAATCAGCGCGGGCACGCCGTAGGCTGCCAGTCGTATTTTTTCCAGCCGTAGGGCATGAGCCATCACGAAAATGGCTCCTATGGCTCCTGCCAGGCCCACCATAAGCAGGACCGTTGCCAGGGCGCTGTCCCCAAGGAACAGCATGCGCAGGTTTCGCGAGAGGTTGGCCAGGAACCAGATGCCCACCAGAAACTGCGCCATAGTGGCGTAGAGAAATGCTTTCCCACCAAATTGAAAGACCTGTCGAGCATTTTCCCGGTCCCGTTCCCATTTGGACAGGGCGATCAGCACCAGCAGTAAACCGCCGAAAGCCACGGCCGCGGTGAAGAAATGCAAGTAGCGCGGAATCAGCGTGGGAGCCGAGAGGTTGAGGTTCCAGCCCGTGGGGTCTGCGAAGTATTTCGCTCCCCAGCGAGAGGGTGTCTGGCTCAGTGTGAGGTTGTTACTGAAGACGAAGCCAATGAGGACGATCAGAGCCACGCTCAGAAGCATCACGATTCCCGCCTTACTGGGGTGCCGCTTGCCCTGGTAGGAAACGAAGTAGAAGCCGTAATACGCCACCACCAGGCAGGCCAGCACCAGCAGCCACGGCCAGGCCATCACGATCGACGAGGTGTAGAGGAACCGTCCGTACAGCACCTGCACGAACAGGAGCGGAGCGACTCCGAGCGTGATCGCTGCGGGCAGCAAAATCGGCAGCAGCTTCGCCACGTCGAGGAACATGCGACTGCCCTTTTCCTGCTTCCTGTATCGCCACCTCGCGGTCAGCGCCAGCACGCCGCCACCCATCGTGAAATTCACCGCGAAGATGTGCAGGACGAACGTCACCAGCAGGAGCAGTTCGAAGACCCAATAGGGCGCAGGGAGGGGATTGGGACCCAGCGTCGGAACTAGGTTTGGCTGTATCATTTTCCACTCCCTTTCGGGGTGGTTTTGACCGCCCCAGCCACGCCGCGACGTGTGTTCACCCAGCGCACCAGCGCGACTCGCTCCGCCTCGGAGAGTTTCAGGTCCGGCATGAAGGGGAAAAGCCCTGGAAGGCTCTTCAGCGCGTCGATGGCTGTTTGCGGATCCTTGGGCAGGTACTGGAATAGCGCGTCCTGGGGCCGAACGCGATGGCACATCGAGCAGTTCCGTTCGAAAACGGCTCGCCCATCGGGTGCTCCGGCAGTCTTGGTGGCCGCCGGCTGGACTAGCGAGCTGAGATATGCCGCCAGGGCTGCCCGTTCAGCACCTGTGCCCGCGAACGGCGGCATCACGCCGTTGTGCATCAGGTTCAGACCGCCCAGCATGGCTTGAATCTCACTTCGATTCCATTGGCGCAAGTTGATGAGCTGTTTCAGCCCTCGGTAGGCATTGGGCGTGTGGCAGCTCTCGCACTCGACGCGGAAGATCTCACGGCCCACCGCGACCTGATTCGTAGCGGTCAGCTCCCGCACGTTGATCCATTTGGCGGTCTTGAGAATCCCAAGATTGTCGATCCTGTCGATGTTGAAGCCCCCGTCGCCGGGCATCGGATTGGCATAGACGGAGTTGTCGTACAGATAATTCGCGATGGTGTACGGCTTGCGAATCCCTTCCCGCACGAACTCGAACGAGCCCATCGTGCCCAGTGCCACGATCGCCACGAGTAACGCGAACGCCAGATGCAGCCGCCGCGGCTGGAGCAGAGCAAACAGGGCGAACGCGAGTAGCATCAGAAAGAGGACCGTGCCAAGCATGGCGGAATGCGATGCCGTCGGCATCGGTCCGCGAGCCGTGGCCCACAAGTCTGGAGGAACCCGGCGAATGTACCACCAGATTGTCGCCGGCAGAATCGCGAGCGAGGGCACGATCCACCAGGCGCTCCACCGGACGATGCGCGCGCGGAGGGCAAGGTCCTTTTGCACGCTGGCGGTAATCAATGCGTAGACACCGGCCAGCGCCAGGCAAATCAGCGTTCGCGTCGCCAGCGATGGCAAATAGGTGGGATTGAAAAAGCCCGCCCAGAATCGGTGGTTGGTCACCCAGGTGCCGGGTGTGAGCATGAACGTGATGATTCCGTTGATCACCACCAGGCTGGCGTAGGCTGCGAAAAAGTAGACCCAGCCAAACCACTCGTGTAGTTTGGGCTCGAGCTTGTCCCAGCCATAGAGGTAGAGCAGCGCCGCGGTGATCTCGAGGAAGAAAAAGACCCACTCGATCGCCCAGCCCCAGACGAAGGCATGGATCAGGTTGCTGGTCGCCACCGGGTTGATCAATCCAATGGTGAACCAGATGCCCACGCCGCTCACCGCGCCGAAAACCACCGTCACCAGCACGAAGAACTTCGTGTGGAATTTCAGCCAGCCGAGCAGGGCCTGATCGCCGCTCCGGCGCGCCTTTCGCTCGGTCAGCACCAGGAATAGGCCGCCGCCGACGGCAAAATGGGAGACGAACACGTGAAGGATGGCGACAAGCGCAATCAGCAGACCGGCGCCAAAAGTGACATCCCAAACCGGATAGTTCATCCCGCCTCACCTGCCTGGGCGCACCTTCCCCCTGATTCGGCAAGCATATCGGCTGCCATACGCAAGTCTCCTGAATGCTTTCAGTTAGCAGGTCGAGAATGATCGGTGTGGGGGAACTCGCCCATCCGTCCGGTCAAATTTCACGCATTGGGTTCAGTGCCGGCCGGAGCAGACCACGATTTCCGGTTGGAAACGATCAGGCCTGTGTGGGGTGAGGAATGACGGCTTCGGCGTGTCTTTCCGCCGCAGCGGCTTCCACTTTTTCGGAGACCAGATGGTACACGCGGTCGCGCAGGAACTGAATGTCTGTCTTGGCAAGATCCTTGGTTTCGATCGGTTCGCCCAGGTAGACGACGATCTTACTCGGATAGATCATCCAGCTGCCTTTTCGGTTGAACTCGTATGATCCGGTGATTGCCATCGGAACGACCGGATAGCCGAACTGGATGGCCATGCGAAAGGCGCCGTCCTTGAACGGCCGCACGTGTCCGTCGAGCGTGCGGCCTCCTTCGGGAAAGACGACCAGACTGATTCCGTCATCCAGAGCGGCGCGTGTGCGCCGATAGAGTTCCTTGGTTTGCGCGGCGGTGGGATGTTTGTGGACGGGGATGTTGCCGAAGCGGCGCATCATCCAGCCGTAGGCGGGGATGCGGAAATGCGATTCGAGTTCGAGTCCGCGCAGGAACTGCGGAATGGCGGAATAGACCACAAACGCGTCGAAGATGTTGACGTGATTCGAGACGAACAGGCAGGTGCGATTCGGATCGAAACCCGGAGCGCGCCGCACCTCGAACCTCACGCCCGCGATGCGCAGCACGTTGCGAAACAGAAATCGTTGTGGCCAGTCGTTGCGGCGAGGGTCGATGAACATGCCCAGCATTACCAGCAGCGGCGTGATGGTAAAGAAATGCAGGCCGCTCAGAAACCAGATCGTCACCGCGCGTACGACAAGCCAGGCCCGCTTCACACCACCACCGCGACCGCTCCCGCCAGCACGTCCATCCGCCGGCACTCTAGGCGCAGGCTCTCCCCGTCCACCATCACGTTCACCGGGCCCGCCGGCTGGAATTCGATGTGGCGCGCTGCCCGCCTCGATGCCCGTGGGTGTCGAATGTGCGCTCCCGTGTAGAGTTTTGGAAGATTCCATAGCAGTCCCGCCCGCCCGATTGGTGCCCACCGCACCAGCTCAATCTGGCCGTCGCCGGGATCGGCATTCGGGGCGATCATCATTGTACCCCCGGTGAATTTGCTGTTGTTGAAGCTGAGGAACAGGCAGTTGCGCCGGTCGAATTCCGAATCGTCGTCGGCGCGCAACGGAAAGGATTGTGGACGTAGCCGCGCCAGCGTGACAACCACGCTCGCCAGATAACCGAATTGGCCGCCGTGGCGGAAATGGCGATTCCGGAAATCGGCCACGTCGGCCGCGAAACCGAGGCTCAGCAGGTTGATGAAGTGAATCACGCCGTCCGCGTGCTCCAGGCGGAGCACGTCGCATGGGCGCGTGCGCCGCAGGCGCAGGGCCTCGAGCGTGTGCTCGGGGGCGTTCACTGTGAAATCGCGCAGGAACGAATTGCCGGTGCCGAGCGGAAGAAATGCGAGCCAGGGCGGAGGGCCCGTTTCCGCGCCGGGGAAAAGCCCGTTGACCACCTCGAAGGCCGTTCCATCGCCCCCCACCGCGAGAAACCGCCTGCGACCCGCCCGGTACGCCTCCCGCACCAGTTCGGACGCATGGCCGGGCTTCGCCGTCTCTGCCAGTTCGAACGGAATCCCTTCTTTCCGCAGCCGATCCAGCGCTGCCGGCAAGAGCTTGCGGCACCGGCCGTTGCCTGCGGCCGGATTCACGATGGCGAGGAAGTCTTCGGCGCTCACAGCTCGATCACCGCGCTCCGTTCGACGCGCTCGCCGATCTGGCGAGCCAATTCTGGCCGCTTGATCTTGAGCGACGCGGTACGCGGGAAATCGCTCTCCCAGACAAGCAGTCCGGAAACGCGTTTGAAATCGGCCAGTCGGCGATTGCGCTCGACGATCATTTCTCGCAGACCGTCGGGGCCGGCCTCGCCGTCCGGACGCGCCACAAGGACGAGCGACTCACGGCTGCCGAGCGCACGCGGCGGCCACAGGTAGTTGGCCGCGAAGATGCAAAACTCCTTTGCCGGCACGTCTTCGAACGCGTGTTCGATGTCTTCGGGATAGACATTCTTGCCGCCTTCCGTGACGATCATGTTCTTTTTGCGGCCAACCAGGTGCAGGTGGCCCTGGGCGTCCTGCCAGCCGAGGTCGCCGGTCTGCAGCCAGCCGTCGACGATGGTTTCCGCCGTCAGCTCTGGATCGTCCAGGTAGCCCGCCATGATCGTTTTCCCTCGCGCATGCACTTCGCCCACGCCATCCGGCCCTGCGTCGGCGATGCGGACTTCCACGCCCGGCAGCGGCTTGCCAACCGTATCGGCACGGAAGGGGCGCAGATCGTTGACGGTGATCGCTGTGCACGCCTCGGTGAGCCCGTAGCCGTTGGCGACCGGCAGTCCGAGGTCGTAGAAGAACTGGAGCGTGGCGGGTTCGGTGAAAGCGCCGCCGACGATCAGCGTGAGCAATTGGCCGCCGAACGCATGATGCACCTGGGGCAGCAGCAGCCGGCTCAGCCGGGGATGGGGACGGCGGCGCGTGAGCGCACGATTCAGCGCGACGAGCCCGTCGAACACCCGCCGCCGCATCGGCGGCAGTTGGTCGAAACGGGCGCGGAGCGACCGCTCCACGTTTTTCAATACGAGTGGCACGACGCTCGCATAGGTGATCCGGTAACGCGAGAACGCGTCGCGGATATATTCGGGCCGCAGTGTGCGCAGATGTACCACCGCCGCGCCGCAGACGAACGGGCCGATGAAGCCCACCATGAAATCGATGGCGTGATTCGTCGGCAGGATGCTCAGGTAACGCACTCCGGGCCAGAACGGGTACCAGGTGGTGAGCGAGCGGCACTGCTCCAGGTAGCACTCGTGCGTCAGAATGCAGCCCTTCGGCCGTCCGCCGGTGCCTGAGGAGTAGACGATGCCCGCCCAGTCCTGGCGTTTGCGCGGCACAAACGTGGGCTCTTTCCCCTTAGGGAGCTCTTCCCAGCGCCGCGCCGCTCCGATCTCCGCGCCTTCGGGTGCCTCGGCGACGAAAACGGTGCGCAGCGCGAGTTCGGTGAACCCGGGAGCGTTTCGCAGCATCCGCCAAAGCGGATATTCGATGAAAAGGATCTCGGCCTTCGAGTGCGCGAGCAGTTCCGCGTGTTCCCGCGCGCCGAGCTTGTAATCGAGCGGCACGATCACGCCGCCGCGATATAGCACCGAGTAGGCCGCAATCAGCCACTTCGACTGATTCGACATGAGGATCGCCGCCCGGCTGCCGGCACCGAATTGCAGATCCTCGATCGCACGCGCCACCGGCATCGCTTGCTCGCGGAACTGGCGGTAGGTGAGCCGGTGATTCTCGCGTTCGCGGTCGGCTTCGATCAGGCAGACGTGGTCGGCAAATCGGTCGAGCGCGTCGCCCACCGCGGCGCCAAGCGAATCGTAGTGGCTGAGGTCAAGCATCGTTGCGGAAACGGAGCGCGGAGAACTTCATTGGCCGGAGAGGCCGATGTGCCCGCGGCTGTTCATCCCACTCGGGCTTGAATCCGTTCGGCGAGCGTCTGGAAATCGGTAACTCCCTGGAGTTCGTAATCGGGCAGCTCGATCGCGAAGTGGCGTTCGAGGCCGGTGAGCAGATCGAGCGCCTGCAGGCTGTCGATCCCAAGCTTCTTGAAGAAGTCGTCCTCGGGCTTGAGTTCGGCGCGCGGCACGCTGAACTTCTTCGCCGCAAGGTCGAGAATTTCCGCAGTGATCTCATCCAGGTTTTTGGTTGCCATCGTCGTCGGTCCATTGTAGCCGAAAAAATCTGCCTTCAGCAGGCATCGCAGCCCCAAATACGTGTCATCCTGAGCGAAACAAAGGATCCCGAACTCGTTGAGGAAAAGTGGAGAACGTAGGCTCGGGATGCCTCGCTCCGTGCGGCATGATCCTACCCTTTCCCGGCAAACGAAAAGCGGGCGCTACCTCACGGCAGATACGGCAGAGCATCGGTGCTTTCGACGAATTTGCGCAGCCCTTCCTCCACGGCGGGGCGCTGGAACAGTTCGCAGAAAAGGTCGATCTCCCGGCGCAGTTCGGCGTGGGGAATCGGCTTCACGAATTGCTTGGCCGCACGCGCCGTTCCGCGGTCGAATTTTCGCACTTGCTGCGCCGTGATATGCGCTACTCGTGGCGCCTGCCCTTCGCCGACCACTTGACTTGCCAAGCCCGCTTCGAGCGCCTTCGTCGCGTTGATGCTGCGCCCGGTGAAGAGCAGGTCGCGCACGACCGCGTTGCCGAGATCGCGCTTCAGCCTGGGAATGCCGCCGAAACCGGGCACCAGCCCCAGCCGCAGCTCGGGAAAGCAGAAACGCGCGCTGCGGTCGGCGATGATCAGGTCTGAAACCAGCGCCAACTCGAAACCTCCGCCGAAACAGACGCCGTGCACCGCGGCAATCGTAATCACCGGCGCGGCGTCTATGGCGTTCAGCGCGCCATGGGTGCGCACCAGGAATTCGCGCACTCCGGCCAGCCGTTCAGGGCCCTTCAACTGCTGCATGCCGTGATACAGCTCTCGCAGGTCCGCTCCCGCGCAAAAACCCGCCTCGATCGCGCTCGAAAAGACCACAGCAGCGACGTCGTCACCGAGCTTAGCCAGCGCTTCCACGAGCCTCTCGAGATCGGCCAATGTGGCCCGGCCGATCTCGTTGCAGGGACGGCGATGCAGCGAGACGTCGAGGATGCCCTCTGCAAGATTCCAGGAAAGCGTTTCGCCTTTGAATTTGTTCATAACCGGGGAAATGCTACCTGAGCTGAAGCCTATCGCCAAGCCCGCGGCCAGGAATGTGTGCGGGGCGAAAAAGGGCATTATCTTCCCCTGTTCTCTAATCGGTTGAGCTTCAGCGAATTAGGGTGGTCTCTTCTGTGATCCTATGTTACCCGAGGACAGCCAATTCTGGGATTTCGGGGCGGCGGCGATGTTCGGGGATGGGAACGGTCTCAGGTACGCGGTAGAGCGGATCGCGGTGATCACTGAAATCGAGATAGAGCCGGCGACGCAGCAGGCGCTCGGGGAAATGCGCCAGGCGCAGCAGCGGATATTTCATTTTCGGGCCAAAAAGTTTCCGCCCGAGTGTGTAGTAGTAGAGAGGCACGCCCGCGTTGAAGAGCCACTGCACTCGCCGCGAGCGGCGGAAGAAATCCAGATTCATGCGCCAGCAGGTGAAGAAAAACTCCCACTGCAGATCGGTGAGCTGAACAATCTTTGCGCTTTCCTTCGCTTCGAGTCGGGTTTCCTCGAGCGGGACGAAGAGCGTCGGCACGACGCACCATTTTGCGTCCTTCAGCGCGTAGAGTAGCTCGAGCGATTCGCGCGTGTCGTCGTCGGTTTCGCCCGGCAGGCCCATGATCCAGGTGCAGAACGGAAACCAGTTGTGCCGGTTGAGCGTCTCCATGCCCTTCAGCACCACGTCCGGCCACTGCTCGGGGCGGAAGGGATACGCCTTGCCCTTCATGAACTGCTTAAATAGCCGCACCGATCCCGTTTCGATGCCGATGAAAAGATTTTGGTACCGCTGGTCAGGACGGGTTGAGGCGGCGTGGCGATGCGGGCTGTGGCCGACGGCCAGCGGCGTCAATTCCTCGATCAGCGAAGCCTCTGCAACCACCGGAGCCATCGTCCCGTGAGTCAGCCCGACGTACTTCACACCGGAAACGGCGGTCACCGCGTCGAACAAACGTTTGAGCGCCGGTCGATTGGGCTGGAATTTCGGCCCGGCTTCGTAAAGGAACAGGTCCTCGGTCACCAGCAGAATAGAATCGGCGCCGCCGGCCACCTGTGCTCGCACATTGGCGAGTATGTGATTGAGTGGAATGCTTTTGCCCGCGCGCAGGGCTACGGAGCAGAATTGGCAGCCGCGACCGCAGCCACGCGTGATTTCCACGGCCCCGTAAGTGGAGCGGCCGCGCAGCGGCGGAATGTGGGCCATTGCGGGACTCGATCCCTCGATCGAGCGCGGCAGAGGCTCACCACGCAGGGCGGCCTGAAAGAGCGGCAAAACGATCTCCTCGGCTTCTCCGTTCACCAGGCAATCGACTTCCCATTCATCTTGCAGCCCTTTTTTCTCGATCTGCCACGCGCCAGGTCCGCCGACGATCAGTTTCAGATGCGACTTGTGTTGCCGCAACACCGGATGTGTAATCAGCCGTCGGAACTCGGCGGCGTTCACTGGTTCGACGTCTGGCCCATAGAACTGCGCGTAGACGTCCGTGGCAAAGGTGATGCCCAGCGGGTTGTGGGCGTGCAGTCCGACGACGCGCGTTTCCGAGCCGACGAACAACGGCAATTGGTCTGGGTAACAGACGGCGATATCCTCGGGAGCGAATTCCTCCAGCAGCAGCGATTCCACCACGCGGAGACCCTGCGGCACGTATTTCGCCTGGCCGTCGGGCTCGGTTTCTACGGAGGTGGACCATGTGGTCTTCAGCAGGCGGGCATGGCGCATCGGCAGCGTCGCCAGCAGCATTTGTCGCCAGGTGCTTCTAAGATATTCGGAGGATTCGGACGTGCTGGCAGCCAGTACGATCTTTCGCCCCCTCACGTTCATCCTTCCTCCCTGCCGGATCGTTCCGCAGTTCGACCGTCTCGACGCACAAAATTCCCCGCTGTTTTCCGCATTGGTTATCTGGGGTTAAAGACCCCAATCCATTTCTCGACGCCAAATTGCTGGAAATCCGGCCCGGTTGCGTCTCGCGCGTGCCGTAAGGTTTCCTGTCTCCTGCCCCCAGCCTGAAATGATGCCATTGATTTGAGAGAGGATTCCTCTTGCGCGGAACGAAGTGCTTGAGGGAAACGTCTGGTGGGGCGGTCAGGATTTGGATTGGCGCTCGGCTGCCTTCTGGTAGAGCTGCTCGATCGGCTCGCGTAGCACGTTCTGAATCGCGTTGCGGCGCAGCTTGCCGTTGGCGGTGATCAGACCGCTTTCAATCGTGAAAGGTTCCGCATGGACGTGGAAGGCGCGAATGCGCTCGTAGTGAGGAAGGCGCGTATTGATGGTGTCGATCGCGGCCTGGACGGCATCGGGTTCCACGGCGCCGGTGACGACGACAGCGAGCGAGGGCCGGTCGTTGCCGACCAGCATCACCTGTTGCGCGCCGGGAATCGCGTGCAGCAACATCTCTTCGATCGGCTCGGGTGGCACGTTGTGGCCCGAGCTGAGAATCAGCAGATTCTTCACCCGGCCGATGATGCGCCAGTTGCCCTGTGCGTCCACCTCGCCCTGGTCGCCGCTGTGGAACCATCCGTCGCGTAGCACGCTTGCGGTTTCCTCCGGCCGGTTCCAATAGCCCGGGAAGATGTTCGGGCCGCGCACCAGGATTTCCTGATCGTCGCCGAGCTTCATTTCGATGCCGGGGATGGTCGGGCCGACGCGGCCGGCGACGACGCGCGCGGGATCGTCGAGCGTGCAGATGGCCGTCGTTTCCGTGAGACCGTAGACCTGAAGCACCGGAATCCCAAGCATGGCAAAAAAGAGTTGTGTGTCCACGGCCAGCGGCGCCGAGCCGCAGATCAGCGCCTTCAGGCGCGGGGCCAGCCTCCTGTGGATGGAGTTGAAGACCGTCGCGTTGGCGATCGCCAGTCGTAGCCCGTCGAACGGTTGATGCCTGCCCAACTGGCGCCGGAAATAGGCGTTGCGGCCGGCGCGAAATAGCCGCTCGGCCATGCCGCCGCGATGGGCGATCTTCTCCTCCACGCCGTTGCGCATCCGCTCGAGCAGGATCGGGACGTTGAGGAAATAGTCGGGTTCTACGTCGCTCAGTTCATCCGAGACGCGCTGCAGGTCGGTGGAAAAGGTGAGCACGGCGTTGCGTCCCAGCACGGTGAGCAACAGGATCCACGAGCCGGCGAAGCAGCAGGGAAGATAGTGGAAGACGGACTCGTGATCCGCGGCTTCGGCGCCGGCAGACGATCGCGTGTTACGGCTCATCAGCTCGTCGAGCCGACCGCGAGTGGCCGGCAGCATGAAGTCCACGTTGGCCACAGTCAACGGCACGCCCTTGGGCGCGCCCGAAGTGCCCGAGGTGTAGATCAGCGTGACCGGCTTGTCTCCTTCGAGCGGCCGGGGCGGCTCGGCCTTGGCCTCGCCCGAGGGACGGGATGCGAACACCTCATCGAATACTGCGATGCGCGCCGTGCCCGCATGCGGAGCGATTGTGCCGGCCAGTTTCTCGTCGCCGCAGATGAACAGCACCGGGGCACTATCCTTCAAAATCACGGCCAATTCTTGCGCCGCCTGGCGCGAATAGAGCGGCACGGCAATCGCGCCTTCGGCCATGATCGCCAGATCCACGGCCGTCCAGCGAATGCCGTTTGGCGCGAGCAGCGCCACGCGGTCGGCCGGCTTCACGCCCGCGCCGCGCAGAAATTCGCGCACTGTCTGGATCTGTGCGAGCAGCTCGCCGCCGGTCGCCCGATCGAAATCCTCAGGGCGTGCCTCCTGCACAACGGGGCGATCGCTCCACTCTTCCAGTCGTTTCCAGATGTCTTCGAGAAAATTCATTCGCCGTACGCCCCGATCAGCTCTTGCAGCCCGGGACTGAGCGGCGGCAGATATTCCTGCCAGCAGGCTTTGCCCTGGCGGATCGGAAAGTCCGGATAGCGCCGCTGCACCTCCTCCTCGAAATAGACGCCCATGCGCGCCATGGTCTTGAGGTTGCGTGCCACCGTACGGCCGATGCCCTCGCGCAGCGATTCGGTCTCGCGGGCGAGCGATTCGAGCACTTCCGTGAGTTTCGGCTCGAGTTCGGCGTCATCCACGTCAAGCAGCAGATGTTCGTGGCCGCGCTCGCGCATCAGGTTACGGATGCGTTCGTCCATCGTGATGCCGGCAGATGCCACTAGGCCGGGCATCGATGTGACGATGGCATGGTAGCGCGAGCTCACCAGCCACGTCGCCTGCCGCAGGATGCTGACGAACTGATACATGTCATAGTCGTTCGAGCTGAAAACGGGCGCCCCGCCCATGCGCTCGGCCACGCGCTGGCAAGCGACCGTATCGAGCCGCTCCGACGCGGCGCAGACCGGGAAAGCGCCATGGCGCTCGCAGAAGAGACGCGCGGAACGGGCGATAGCGCCGACGTAGCGCTCGAATGCGGCGTCGACTTCGCGGCCGGACTGGAAGAAATAGAAGCTGCGGTACTGGCTGTCGGAGTAGTAGCCGGTGAGCTTCGCGGCGAT
Organism: Candidatus Acidiferrales bacterium; assembly: GCA_046704165.1. Classification (GTDB taxonomy): domain Bacteria; phylum Acidobacteriota; class Terriglobia; order Acidiferrales; family UBA7541; genus JAKASX01. Next base: position 22,064 of record JBJKSI010000115.1, on the reverse strand, counting down.
GAATTTGCCGACGGACGCCTTCACCGGCCAGAGAAACGGATGGATCGGGCACAGGATGAGCACCGGTTTCTTTCCGTCCCAGCCGGCTTCGATCAGCGCCTTCCGGCCGTATTCGGGCCCATGCGGCTCGAACGTCCAGGCGGTGTCGGTGCCAAGCTCTGTGGGAACGTGCAGTTCGTGCAAACGGGTGCGCGATTCCTCGTTCCGCGTAATCACCAGCGAATGCGGGCAAAAGCGTTCCACCATTCGCTCCAGCATTCGATCCATCTTTCCTGCTTCGGCGCCGTAACCCACCGACAGCCGGTTGCGCGCGGCGGCCATGCCGAGCGAGCCGATCATCATTGCGGTCAGCGCGTTGGCGAACTTGCTCTTGAACATCGAGCCCTCGCACGCCACCACGCCGTGGTGACGCGGCACTTCGCGAAACAGGAACGGAGGAAAGACGTCTGGCAGCTTCACCTGCCGCGCGTCGCCGAAATAGCCACGGGTGAAATCGAAATTCTGGCTCATCACCGTCAGTTCGACGTTCCCCGAGCCGAGCACGCGGCGAACCTGCCGTAGCATCTCATCCACGCGCACGTCGGAGCCGGTGTTGCGTGTGCCGTTGTATCCGGCAAACAGCAGCCGCAGCTTCTCGCCGGGCTTCCAAGTCTCTCCGGCGCCGAGCATCCACGACAGCTTCGACGCTTCCACGAGCCCGCTCACCCACAATTCCAGCAGTAGATCCATCATTGGACGAGGACTCCCGCCTCCCGGGGCCACTCCCGGTACGGATAACGGAATTGGTGCTCGCGACTGAAGCGCAGCAGCCCGAAGCAGTAGGAAGAAAATCCCTCCGGCGCACGCCCCAGCGCCGCGACGACGCGGCTATTGTCGAACACCGTGTTCCATACGAGATAAGGAAAAAACACTTTCAGCAACGAAGCTCCGCGTCCTACCGGATTCCGCCCAAGGCCTGCGGCAAAATTTACCACGGCGCCGAACGGCCTTTCGAGTCCCGGCAGAAAAAACGGTGCGCTGCCACCGGCTTCCCGCGCGAGCGCCACGGTGATCTGCCGGTAGGTTTCCGAGCCGCGCCCCGAAGAGAGGTGGTAAATGTCGTGTGCGGTGCGTTCCTGCCCGTGCAGCGTGGCGATGGCGTCGGCGACGTAATCCACCGGAACGATATCAATTTTGTCTTCCGGTCGGAAAGGTAACGCGGGCAGGGAAGCGAGGAATGCGAACGAGCGCACCATGTCGAACTGGGTGGTTTCCGGTCGCCGGCTGTCGCCCAGCACGATGCTGGGCCGGAAGATGGTGATGGGTACACCATCAAGCATCTCGCGCACCATGTGCTCGGAGAATTTCTTGGTGCGCGCGTACGGATCGTAATCGCGGCGCTGCCAGTCGATCGATTCGTCTTCGGTGACCAGCTCATGCGAACGGTGCCCTGCCACTGCCACCGTGCTGACGTGGCTGAAGCGGCGCAGTCCGTGCAGTTCGCGGGCGCGGCGCGCCAACTGGATCACCTCCAGCGTGCCGCGCAGGTTCACGTTCATGCAGCTGCGCTCGGAGCGGCGGTTGAGCGTCGCTGCGATATGGAGCACCGATTCGCTCGTCGTTACCAGCCGGCCGTAGGCGGCGTCGTCCAGGCCGAAATGAGGCAATGTGACGTCGCCAGGGAAAATCTCCACTTGGGCGCGCAGCCGCTCGGCAAACCGCGCGAAATCGGGAAAGTGGAGTTGCCAGGCTCGCCAGAGTCGTTCGGACGCCTGTTGCTTTCCGGGCGCTCGAACCAGCACGTTTAGCCGCTCGCCGGCTTCGAGCAGCCGGGCCGAGACGTACGAGCCGATGTATCCGGTTGAGCCGGTCAGGAGGGTTGCCACAGGGTCACCGTCCGCCGGACGGGCCGGAGCCGGGCGGGCCCGCGGGCAGGGGTTCGGCCGCGCTTTCCGTCAGACCAGGCCAGTGGAACTCGCGCGGCGTGATTTCCGGGTGCCGGCCCTCGATCAGCGGATAGCTCCAGCGTCGGAGAGCGGGCACGTGAATGTTGATCCAGTAATCCCACCAGTCGATGGTAAAGGGATCGTAACCGAAGACCGCCTTTTCCTCTTCGGGCAGTGCTTCTGAAAGCAGCCGCACGTTTTCCGCCTCGAAAACGTGCTGATTGAGCAGGACGAAGGGCTCGAAGAGCCGGATCAGGTTTTCCACCCAGGTCAAATCGCGTTCGTGGCGCGCCAGCGGCGCACGTCGGAAGATCGGCGCGGCCATGCGATTGATACGCTGCACCACCGCCTTCTGCGCCGGAGCGGAAAGGCGCTGATAACGCTTCTTGGAAACCGGGATGGCGTCGAGATGCAGTCGTACCCGCGAATCGAAATCGACCCGCGCTCGGAAATATTTGCGATGGGCCAGACCGGTCAACTCGATCGCCCGGCGCATGTCGCAGGGATTCGAAACCGAGGTGGCCAGTTGATAGACCGGTTCGTGGCAGCGCTGCAGCAGCGCCGCGCCGATCAGCGTCATGCCGCGCGCCACTAGGTCGACCGGGATCAGGTCCAGCCGCTTCCGTTCGTTGCTGGGGAACTGTCGGAAGTAGGTGCCGAGCAGGTAGCTCAGCGATGCCGAGGTATTGATGCCCTCGTTCCACCCGCGAAAAGGCCGCTCAATCGAGGATTCCACAATCGCCGGCCGCACGATCGCCACCGGATAGCCGGCGGCGTGGCGTGCCAGCAGCGATTCGGCCATGCTCTTGGTAAACGTGTAGGTGTTGGGCCAGCCGAGTTCTGCCGCGCGGCGCATGCCCTCATCCACCATCCGTTGCCGCAGCCAGCGCACACGATTCTTGCGGACCTGCTTTTCGAGCGACGATGCGGAGAGCTCCTTCGCGGCGCCCGGCTTCGCCATCGCTTCCTGGTGCAGCAGCTTGGCCACCTCGGGTTCATCAGCCTGCTGCTCGATCTTCGCAATGCGTTCTTTCAGGGCGTGCCATTCCCGCTCTGCGTCATACCCGGCGACGCCGGCCGGTGTGTAGTGAGGAACGAGCGTTTCGGTGAAGCGGCCGTCACGGCCGCCGGCCACGTAGCAGGTGGAAAGATGCAGCAGCCCGGCGTGGTTGGAGGCGCGTATGAATTCGGCTACGTTCATCACCGCGCGCACGTTGCCGGCTAGGGCTTCGCGAAGGTCGGGATTGAAGTTGGTGAGGCCCGAACTGTTTACAACCAGATCGACCGAACGCTCGAGTCGCTGCCGTACGTCCGCGGCTAGGCCCAGGCCGGGTTCGGCCGTGTCGCCCTCGACCACCTCGATCCGTTCGGCGAGGAACCGTGCTAGTTCCGCGCCGTAACGCTCCGCCAGCGGCTCGAAGACGGGCGATTCGGCCACGAGCCTCTCGAACCGCTGCAAAGGGCTGGTCGAGCGTTTGGACCGAATCAGCAGGGAGATCCGGCCGATTTCCGGGATCTGCTGCAACAGATCCGCCAACCAGACCTTGCCGATGAAGCCCGTGACGCCAATCAGCAGGATATGTTTCCCTTCGTAGGCTTTCCTCACCGAGAGTCGCTCGGGGTTTTGCCGGCCGCTGAACCACACCAAAGGGCGCAGCAGCGGCTTCACCTGCCGCACGGCCGGCCGTGCGGCTTGGCACAACTCCTCCTCCCGGTCCACGTAACCGAGATCGCGCACCAGCTTTTCGAACGAAACGCGGCCGTCCGGACTTTCACCGAAAATCAGCGCCAATCCGCCGCGCGGCCGGATCACTGGATCCAGCAGGCGTCCGGTGGCTCGACCATCGCGGAACTCCAGCCGGTTTCCGATGATTTCCGAAACGCCAAGGTGTTGCGCCATGGGGAGGAGCACGTGATCAAGCGATTGGCTCACCAGCACGACGGGCCGGCCGGTAGCCAGCGTCTGTTTCAGCTGCGCAACGCTTGCGGACCGTAGCCGCGGTTTCAGGGCATATTCGAAGAATTCCTCGCCCAGCAGGTCCAGTCGGTCGCGCGAGACGCCCCGCAAGACGCCATGCAAAGCACGGGTGGCAAAAATGCGGTTTGAGGCGTAGAGCAGCGGCCTTACCAGCGCCGACGTGGCGATCAACCCGCGCCGGGCCCAGCGCTCGGTAAACGTTTGCCCGTTCCAGGTGAAATACCCGAGCGCCCGAACCGCACTGAGGTCCAGCAAGCTCCCTTCGACGCGCCAATACACGGGTCCCTTCGCGTCTGGAGTTCCGGTTGTTTGGGCTGAGGCGGACACCGAGTCTTCAGCCAAATTGACAGAGTTAGGACGCAAAATAAGCTAGATTCTAGTCGCCGGGTCCCTCGAAGGCAAGAATCGACGCTGCTCGGACGCTCCGTCCTCGAAGGCCCGCACACCTGCCCGGGCGGCCCGCCATGTTGTTTCCCGTGTCTGGCGAGGTGGTTTTTCGCCCCTTGCGGTGATCCCAGGCCCTTTCATCTAATGGTGCTGCGCGAGTACGGGCTTATAGATCGCCATTTTCGACGCCGGATGCCCGTTCAACTGCTGCTCGGGAGCGTAGACGAGGTGTGTCAAGGGATCGATGGCAATGCTGTGCACGGCATATGGTACGGGGAAGTCCTCCAGCTTGCGGTAACGCTCGGGGGTTTCCTGCTGGAAGACGGAGATCGCCCCGCTATAGCAGGCCGCGTAGATCCGGCCTAGCCCGGCGTCAAACTGAACCACGTCGGCCCCACGCGCCTCCGGAAGATAGGCGATCGGAACATCGTGGACGAGATCGAACACCGTGAGCAGGTGGTTTTCCTCGCAGGAGAGGAACGCCCGATGATGTTCTGGATCGAGCGCCATGCCATGATTCCCGCGGCAGCGCCCCACCGGATATTCGCCCACCACCCGGTCAGTGGCAGGATCGATTACCGCGAAGCGGTTGACACTCTCGAGATTCACGTAGACCTTCCGCGAGATCGGATCGTATTCCGGCATGCCCGTTTCGCTGCGAAAGGGAATCTCCTTGATCTGGACGTCGCGCCTCGCGTCGATCACCGCTTCCACTTTGCCTCGCTCATCGGAAACAAAGATCTTGTGGAACGGCTGCGCGTAGGCGATGCCGTCCGGTTTTGCTGCGGTCGGGATTTTCTTGACGATCCGCAGGGTGTGCATATCAATGACCGCGACTTTGTTCTCGAACCAGTCGGAAGCGTAGAGCCGGCCGAGATCGGGAGCGGGCATTACTCCCTCGACGCCGGGCGTGTCCGGAATCGTCTGGATCAGACGGTCGGTGCGGGTATCGATGACGTTGATCACCCCCGCGCCGAGGTGCGAGGAAAAGAGCCGATGGCTTGCGGGGTCGACAATCAGGTAATCGAACCGCTTGCCGCGCGGTCCGGGTAGATTGATCGTCTTCACCAATTTGAGCGTGTGCCGCGTCGCCGGCCGCGCTGCTTGCACGGCTCCGGTTGCCAGCGCCGCGACCAGTGCCACTGCCAACGCGATTCCCGAAGTTGCGCCGCGCTCCATGCTGTTTTCTCCACCGATCCTGGACTCCGGTCTTGTCCTGGAGTCCGGCTGGGATTCTACTCCGCTCCGCGCGTCATGAAGTAGTAAATCGTCGGCGTAACGAACAGCGACAACACCATCGCAATCAGCAGGCCACCGATCACCGCAACCGCCAGCGGTTGAAGCAACTGGGAACCCGCGCCGATCGCCAGCGCTAGGGGCAGCATGCCCAGCACGGCGGCGATCGCCGTCATGACGATAGGACGCAGCCGCCGCCGGCCTGCCTGGAAGATCGATTCCTCCCGCGAGAAGCCGGCCTCACGGAATTTCTCGTCGGCGTCCAGAAGCAGGATGCCGTTCTTGGCCACGATGCCGACGACCATGATCAGACCCATGAAAGAAGAGAGGTTGAACGTGATGCCGGTGAGCAGCAGCGCGACAAACACTCCCGCGGTCGAGAGCACCGCTGAGACCAGAATCGAAATCGGCGCCGAAAAATTCCGGAATTCGAACAGCAGCACCAGGAACACGAAAACGATCGCCAGGGCCAGCACCAGCGACAGGTCGTGAAACGATTTCTGTTGCGTTTTGTAGAGGCCGCCGTATTCGATGCGAATGGAAGACGGCAGGTGCAGTTTGGCGAGCGTGGCTTTGACCGCGGCGATGCCGTGCCCCATGTCGAGGCCGCTGAGGCGCGCCTTCACCGCAACGTAGCGCAGCTGATGGTCCTGAAGGATTTCGGTCTGCACGGGCATGTCGGTCATCGTGGCGAGCGAGCCCAGGTTCGCCGTCTGCCCCGTGGGGCTGACGAGCATCGTGTTTTCCATCGTGCTCAGCGAAGAGCGAACCCGCTCGGGATACCGAATGCGCACGGTGTAGGGGCGGTCGGTCATGACGACCGGCTGGGCCGCAGGCACACCGTTAAGCATCGCCTCGGCTTCGTCAGCCACGTCCTGCGGCGAGAAGCCGGCGTGCGCCGCTTTCGCCATTCGTACGCGGAACGATATCGCCGGCCCGCTGGTTGTGGAATCGATGCCGTTATCGACGTCGACCACCGGATATCGGCCACTGACCCGGATCTTGGAAATGGCGTCGGCCACCCGCGGCGCCCAGGCATCGAGCAGCTTGGCATTGGGCGAGAACATCATGACGTCGATCGGCTGCGGGGCGCTGGTGAGGTCGCCGATCATGTCTTTGAGCTTCTGGGTGAACTCCACGTCGACCGACGGTTCGGAGCGCTTCACCCGCCGGCGCACCTCGTCCATGATCGACCAGATGTCTCGGCTACGGTTGGTCTTCAGGTTCACCGAGATGTCGCCGATGTTGGCTTCGGTCACTGCGGCCAGCCCCAGTTGCAAACCCGTGCGCCGCGAGGTGGCCTTCACCTCCGGCACGGAGCGCACGATGTCGACGATGTGGCTGACCATCCGGTTGCTTTCCGAGAGCGAGCTGCCGGGCGGCGTGACGTAATCCAGGATGAAACTGCCTTCGTCAAACTTCGGCAGCAGGTCCGAGCCGATTTTCTGGTAGCAGAAGAAAGACACCGCAATCAGCAAGACGGTCAGAATCGGCACATAGATCGGGTACTTCAGGCTGAGCCGGAACCAGCGTTCGTAGAAGCGAATCACCTTGCCGAAGTAACCCTTCATCAAATGGTGCTCTTCGGCTTCGAGCAGCCGGCTCATCTCCCCGTGGCCGCTTTCCTCCGCATGAGCTCCCGGCTTGGCCGGAGTTACTGCCTCGGCCGGTCGGGTTTCACCGCCTTCGCCCGGCTCCGGGCCTTCCTGCTTGCGGAGCAGGTAGAGGCACAGCGTAGGCGTCCAGGTGAGGGCGAGTGTGAGTGAAGTCAGCAGCGCCGCGCCCACGGTCAACGCCAGCGCACGGAAGAAAACGCCGGTGACGCCCGTGATCGCAATCAGCGGCAGGAACACGACAATCGGCGTCAGCGTGGATCCCACCAGGGCCAGCGAAAGCTCGCGGAGAGTCAGCGAGACGGCTTGGAACCTTCCCTCGCCGGATTCACGGTGTAACACCACGTTTTCGAGCACAACAATCGCGTCGTCGATGATTAAACCGACAGCGGCGGCCATTCCCCCGAGCGTCATCAGGTTGAAGCTCTGGCCCAGGAACTTCAGCACGATGAAGGTGACCAGCAGGCTGATCGGAATCACCATGCCGGCGATGAACGACGTTCCCCAGTCTCTCAGGAACAGCACCAGCACCGCCGAAGCCAGGATCAGCCCGATCACGATCGCGTCCCGCACGCTCTTGATCGATTCCCGCACGATCCACGACTGATCGTAGAAGGTGCTGATGTGTATGCCCGGCGGCAGTGTCTTCTCGATCTTCGCCAGTTCGCCGTTCACTTCGTCTGCCACCTGCACGGTGTTGCTGCCGCGTTGCCGGTTCACGTTGATCAGTACGGCCGGCTTGCCGTCGGCGGTGCAGATCGTGTATTGCGGCTTTACGCCGGGCACGACCTTGGCGACGTCACCGACGTAGATGGGATCGCCGTCGCTAGAGTTCTTGATGAAAATCCTGGCGATCTGCTGCGCGCCGTGCGCCTGGCCGCTGATCAGGCCCAGGTAGAGCTGATGATTGCGGGGAAACAGGCCCGGAGACTCGATGATGTTCGAGCGATCGACCGCTTGCAGGATCTCGGAGACGCTGACGCCGGTTACGCGCAGCTTGGCCGGATCGGGGACGATGTGGAATTCGGGTACCTTGCCGCCCTGGATCAGGATCGTCGAGACGCCGGGCAGCGCCGAGAGCCGCGGCTTGATGTCGTAGGTTGCGAGTTCCCAGAGCTTGGTCGGTGGCACGGTCTTCGACGTCATGCCGTAGCCGAGGATCGGAAAGCTGGCGAATTCCAGCCGCTGGGCGTGGACTTTGGCGGTGCGCGGCAACGTCGTTTCGACGCGCGCCAGCGCAGCATTTACCCGCTGCAGCGTCCGGAACATGTTCACGTGCCAGTTGAAATACAGGTCGATTTCCGCCGATCCGCGGCTGGTGATCGATTTCACGTCTTGGATGCCGAGCACCCCGCTCACCGCTTCCTCCACCGGGCGAGTGATCGTCACCAGCATCTGATCGATCGGCATCACGCCGTTGTCGACGCCAATGATGATCCGGGGAAAATTGGTGGTGGGGAAAACGGCGATGGGAATGGTGAATCCCAGGTAGCCGCCCACCAGTGCCAGCGTCACGATGACGAAAATGATCGACTTGTGCTCGCGCGCAAACCAGAGCGCGCCTCGTGAACCCGTGGCCGCTTCGCCACCGGGTCGGTTTGGCTGATCCATGAAAACTCCCCAAAGACCTTCAGTGAGCGGAACTGGCGGGCGTTTCCGCCGGTGCGATCCTCACCTGCGTGCCGTTCGGCAGTCCGTAGGCGCCGTTGGTCACGACCTGCTCGCCCGCGTGTAGCCCGCTCAGGATCTGCACCTCGTCATCCTGGTGGATGCCGGTCTTGACGGCAGTTTGGTGGGCACGCTGGTCCGGCCCGATCACCATTACCGAGGTCGAACCATCGTCCGCGGTCAGCACCGATTGGGCGGGCGCCACCAACGCGTTCTTCTCCGTCTTCGCCACTATGTTCACTTGTACGGTTGCGCCGGGCTTGAGCCGCAGGCCGGTGTTCGCCGCTTCGACCCACACCTGCACCGTGGTGCTGTTGGGGTCGAGCGCCGGGCTTACCACCGTGACCTTGGCCGGAACGGCGGCTAGGCCGTTTCCCGGCTCGATCGTTGCTCGATCGCCCACCTGCAGCAGTTCCGCTTCTTGTGGCGAGATGTAGGCGCGGCCGATGACGTGGGCCAGGTCCATCACCGTCATCAATGGGGTGCCCGCCGTGGCCATCTGCCCTTCGTAGAGCGGGCGGCTGGTCACCACGCCATTGATCGGGCTGCGAATCTCGGAGTAATGCAATTGGGCGAGGGCGGCAAGATACCGTCCCTTGGCCGACGCCAGTTGTCCGGCCGCGGACTGCAAGGACGCCTTTTGGCCCACCGCCTCGAGCGCCTTCAGGTGCGCCAGCGCGATCTGGTACTGATTGTTCGCTTGAATGTAGGTGACGTGCGATTTGTTCATCAAATTGCGCGCCATTGCCCCGGCCTTGTACAGCCGCAACCGGCTTTGATAGATGAGCCGGTCGGCCTCCATGGCCTGGCGGGTGGCCTTTAGGTTCAGCTTCGCTGCCTGGATCTGCGCCGGCAGATTCACGCGGGTGCTGGTCGCGTAGGTCGCTTGGGCCTGCTGGTAAGCTCCCTTTGCCTCCTGCACCGCCGCGGCCAGATCCTTGTTCTCGAGCACTGCCAGCAGTTCGCCCTGGCGGACGCGGTTTCCGCGTTGGACGTAGAATTTTTCGATCGGAGCGCTGATCTTCGGCACGATGCTGGCCTGATGTCGCGGATAGAGAACCGCATTTGCCGAGATTACGTCGCTGATCGTCTTCCGCTGGACGGTGGTCGCCTGCACGGTTACGAGCGGACCGGCTGGCGGCGCCTGCTTCGTGGAGCAGCCAGAGCACGCGAGGCCAATACCGGCCAGGAGGACGACGGAGGTGATCGCTCTGAGCTTTGGGCCGCGCACGCTCAGAAACTCCCCGTCAGGGTTTGGAGTTGTGCGAGCGCGTTACGATATCGCGCGGCTCCGGCTGCGTAGCTGTCGCGCGCTATTACCAGCGAGTTTTCCGCATCGAGCACTTGCAGCACAGTGGTGTCTCCCGCCTGATATTGCATGGTGACGAGATGGAGGTTCCGGTTGGCCAGCGCCACCGAACGCTCCAGGCTCGACAGCTGATTCCATGCGACTGCGGCCTGATTATAGAAGGAATACAAATGGCCCAGCACCTCGCGTTGGGCGTACGACAGGTTCACTTTCGCCAGATGTTTCTGATCCTCGGCCTGGTGAAGTCTGCTTATTAGCGTGCCCCAATCCCAGATCGGAACGTTCATCGAATAGGTGACGAAATAGCCCAGGTTCGGCTGAACGACGCCCGGCCGCGAGGTGTTGATACTGTGCAGTTGCAGGGCGTTGGCCTCAATGCCGTAGTCGAACTCGATGCCCAGGGACGGATAAAAGGAGGATTTGGCGATTGAGACGTCGACGCCGGAGGCGTGGTACGCGGCCAGTGCCGCGCGAATCACCGGATTACGCTCCTTCGCGCGTGCCTCGACCTGGGCGATCGTCGGCAGCGATGGCGGTATGTTCAGGTCGTCTCGCAGCCGGAAATTCTCGTTGAGCGTGGGGAAGAGCAGCACCGCCAGGTTCGTGCGGGCGGTCGAGACGGCCAGGCGAGCATTTTCGAGCGCCCGTTCCTTCTGACTTACCTGCAGCTCGAACCGGATTACGTCCGTATCGGCCACTTCGCCGCCTTTTTCGAGCGCTTTGCTGATGTCGAGAAATCGCCGGGCGTCCTTAAGGCTTTGCCGGGCCGTGGCGAAATCGCGCTGCGCTACCACCAGCGCGTAGTAATCGCGGGTGACGGTGACCGCCAGGCCGCGCCGGGCGATTTCCTGTTGGGCATCGGCCAGCGCTTTCAGATAGCCGGCTTTGCGCGGACCGGCATCAATGAAGAAACTGCCCGGCATGTTTTGGCGGGCGACCAGCCAGGCGCGATAAACGTGCACTCCGTCGTTGGTGACGAACCGGCCGACGGGAGAAATTCCGTTGCCTTGCGTATTGAGGTATTGCATCAGGTAGCTGAACGAGGGCTTCATCGCCGCGCTGGCCTGCACCTGATTTTCTTTCGCGAGCTGTACTGTGGTCACGGCGGCCTGGAATTGAGGGCTGTTCTTCCGCGCCCGCGCCAGCGCTTCAGACAAGGTCAGCTGAAGCGGCTGCCCAGGTTGGGCGGAGGCCGGTGGCGTTGCCAACTGTATCGACGGTAAGACCGGTTTCGGTTTCTTCGTCTGAGCATGGGCGGCCGGCAAGAAAATGCCGGTCAGGGCGAGGACGCTTGCCGGGAGCGTCGTCCGGCGAAGGCTTCGGCGCCAATTGGGTCGGCCTCTCCCGCGCGTTCTTTCCATTTTCATTTTTCTCTCCGAATCCTTGCGGCTGGGTGAATCGGACCGGGGACCGCGCCAACCGAGTCCGTCGGCATTATCGTCCCGCACCGTTTTGGATGCGCCGGAAAAGTTGGGGGAGTGAAACGGAATGCTTCGGCAGCTTACAGGATTCCTGCTTGGATACATCCTGATTCCCGCGCCGCCCCCGTATGGGTTAAAGGCCAGTCTAGGCGGAGCAGCAGCCGGGAGAGTGAAATCAAGATTAATTCTTGTTCAGGTTGGCGTCGGGAGAAATGGCCGGTAGATCGACGGTAAACCGTGTGCCCTCGCCCAGCCGGCTGGAACACTCGATTGTCCCGCCGCAAGCCCTGACGATTGCTTGGGCGATGGCTAGGCCAAGCCCGCCGCTTTGAGCTTCGTCTCCGCCGGCGCGATAGAAGCGCTCGAAGATATGTGGCAGATTTTCGGGAGCGATTCCGGGACCTTCGTCTTCCACGGCGACGCGCGGTCCCTGCCCGTCGCGGGGCTCAATCGTGACCCGAACACGCGTGCCCGCGGGCGAATATTTCACGGCGTTGTCGAGAAAGGCCAGAAAAAGCTGGCGCAGCCAGGTCTCATCGCCCTGGTAAGCGAACTCCCTTTCGAGCGATCGCTCGATGTGGATGTTTTTCTCCCGGGCGCGCAATTCCTCGATCGCGCAGGCTTCCTCGAGCACTTCGTTCAGGTAGAGGGGCTCCTGAGCCAGTCGCAACTGGCCGGCATCGGCTAGCGTCAAGGTGAAGAGGCCATCGACGATCCGCCCCAGCTTGCCCAGTTCGTCCTGGATCACCTCGAGCGCCTGCCGATATTCCTCCTCGTTCCGCGGTTCCCCTAGCACCAGTTCGGTTTCGCCGCGCAGCACAGCCAGCGGCGTCCGCAGTTCGTGCGAGGCGTCGGAGACGAACTGCCGGAGCTGGGCCACGGCATTGCGCATCCGTTCCCACAGTCGGTCGAAGGCCTCGGCCAGTTGCCCGATTTCGTCTGTGCGGCCTCCGAGTCCCGGGGGCAGCGGATCGACGGCCAGCGCGGCTCCCGGTGTTTCAAGTCGCTCGCCCAGACGTGAAGCGTGGTCGGTGAGTGCGGCGATTGGCCGCAGGCTTCTGCCCACGTACCAGGTGGAAAGGAGTGCCATCACTACCAGGCTCAGCGCCAGCAGCACGCCCAGGCCATGCCGCAGTTCTGCCAGCGTTCGTTCGCGTCCCCCCGTGGGGATGGCCAGTAGGAGTACATCCGGAGCGTTGTGGATGCGCACGGGCACGGCTGCCACACGCAAGGGGCCGTAGGCGGAATGGGCGAGGTCAAACAGGGTCGGCTGGTGGATTCCAGCCGTCCCGCGAGGCAACGGAAGCGGACCGGAGGCGAGATTCACCGAATGGGCGAGAACCCGGCCGGTGTCGTCGATGACTTCGAAATATTCGCCGGGCAGGTTGAGCTGGCCGACGTCTTCGGCACTCCCGTCGCTGACAATGTCGGCCGCGACGGGAGCTTGCGCTTCCAGGACCCGCCGGTCGAATTCCGTGCGCGTGTTGCGGGCCAGCCAGGCATAGAGAATCAGGAACGACCCTGCGAGCAGCACGCCAACGGCGGCGCAGAAGAGCAGCATCATCCGCGCGCGCAATCCGAGCGGCCGCCTCACGATTCGAGCCCCAGGCGATAGCCGACGCCGCGCACCGTATGCAGCAGTTTCACCGGATGGTTGTGGTCGATTTTTTGACGCAGGCGGTTGACATACACTTCGACGAGGTTGCTGCCGCTGTCGAAGCTGGAATCCCACACGTGCTCGACGATCTCGCTGCGTGGCACCGTCTCGGGCGCCCGCACCAGAAGAAATTCCAGCAGCGCAAATTCCTTCTGTGTCAGCGGCACGGGGACGCCGGCGCGTTCGACGGACCGGCGCCGGCGATCGAGCACCAGATCGGCAAAGCGGAGCACCACCCCGCGACCGAGTCCGCGCCGGCCGAGCGCCCGAATGCGGGCGTGAAGCTCGGCGAGGGCAAAAGGCTTTACGAGATAATCGTCGGCTCCCGCGTCGAGTCCCCGGACGCGCTCCTCCACCAGTCCCCGAGCCGTCAGCATCAGGATGGCCGTCTCGACGCCTTCTTGACGCAGCCGGCGGCACACCTCCAGCCCGTCGATATCGGGCAGGCGAAGATCAAGTAGAATCAGGTCGTATTCCGCGGCACGAGCGGCCTCGAGCGCTTGCTGCCCGGTGGGAACCACGTCAACGGCCCACGTCTTCTCGCGCAGGCTCCGAGCCACGAAGCTCGCCACTTTCTGCTCGTCTTCCACTACCAGAATGCGCATCTCCACGTCCGAAATTAAGCTTCCGCAGCGACTCGGCCGATTCCCTAGCCAATACCTGTTCCTCGAGACGGATGCCGCACCGGGCAAGAGCAGACCTCCGGCGAATGGGCCGGAACGCAGCGGATTCAGGCGTGGGCCAGCCGCTCGAGCTGCATCCGCGTCTGAATCACGCGGAGCATGGCGTCTCGCGAAACCATGCCGATCACCTCGCCCTCGCGGAGCACTGGCATCTGGTTGACGTCCGTCTTTTGCATCCGCTCGAGAATCTTCAGCGCTGGCTCGTCCGCCTGCACCCACTGGATCTGGTCTTTGGGCAGCATGGCCCCCTGGATCGAGGTGTTGGCCCATTCATCGCGGGGAATGTTGCGAACGTTGTGCAGAGTGATCATGCCGACTAGTTGATTGTTGCCGATCACCAGGTGGCAGCGGCGGCCGGTGCGGAGCACCTCGTGCAGATAGTCTTCGAGCGAGAGCGTGCGATCGATCAGCGGCAGGTCGGAGCTCATTACGTCGGCCGCGTTCAATCCGTCAAGCACCCGGCGCACGGCCACCTGTGCATAGCTCTGCTGCGCGGCGGTCAGCAGGAACCAGCCGATGAAGATCCACCAAAGCCCGCTAATCCAGTAGTGGCTTTCCACTGCGATGAGGATGCCCAGCAGGATCAGCAGATAGGCGATCAACTGGCCGCTGCGCGAAGCCAGTTGCGTGGCGCGGTTGAAATCCTTTGTTTTCGCCCAGGCGATCGACTGCAGGATCTGGCCGCCGTCGAGCGGGAAACCGGGCACCAGATTGAAGACGCCCAGCAGAGCGTTGATGCCGGCGAGCCAGAGGCAGGTAACGCCCATCACCGAATCCGCGGAAAAGGGCTGCGCGATGACGAAAAAGATTCCTGCGAGCAGGAAACTCGCCAGCGGCCCGGCAATGGCGATGTTGAACTTTTGCAACGGACGTTCGGGTTCGCGCTCGATCGCGGCCATGCCGCCGAAGATGAACAGCGTGATCGAAACGACCGGAATCTTGTAGCGCAACGCGACGGCGCTGTGCCCCAGTTCGTGGAAAAGCACCGAGCCGAACAGCAGCAGGCTGGTCAGCACCCCAAGTGTCCAGTGCTGCGTCGAAGTCCAGTGCGGATGCTCGGAAGCGAACTGGGAGGACAACGTCAGCGTGAGCAGGATGAAAATCAGAAACCAGCTCCAGTTCACGTAGACGGGAATCCCCATCACGCGCCCGAGCTTCAGCCCCGAACCGGAAAACATGTTATCTCGGCACCTCTTTCGAATTATAGCCGACGATTCGGCCCGTCACCGCGAACCCTCGCCCACCGCCGCCGACGTGGGAGCTGCTTTCGAGAGATGCGAATTGAACCAAGCAAGCGACCTGAGAATGACGTCGCGATTGTGCCAGATCGAGACGGCGTAAAGTTGCTTCTGCCCCGGATGGCCGGCATCGAAAAGGAAAGCCAGATGTTTGCCGTCAGGCGACCAGGCAACATCATCTTCGGCCGCCACGTGGCCTTTGCACGCCGCGGTGACCCGGTACCGCTGACCGCCCGTTTCCCAGTCGGCCACGTAGATAGCGGAGTTCGTCGATGGGGCGCCATTGCTGGAGGTGAGCGATTCCACCCACGCGACGCGCCGCCCGCCGGGAGAAACCGCGGCCTGCGAGAACTCGTACACGGCGAACATCTCGTGAATCGCACGCTCGACGGCCGGCGGGGTCTTGGCCTGCGGAGCCGCACCGGCCGGCAGCGGTGGCAGCAGCAACGCGCCCAGAATCGCCAGTGCTTTGCCAAGCCCCTTCAGAGCCGTTTTCATCGATTCCCCCTTCCGCTTTTGGCTTCGCACATCGCGACTGTTCCGGGTTTTGCGACGGGAACCCGAACGCGGCGAACGATTTCGCCTCCGTTCCGCCTGCCCATGCTACCCCAACGAGCCCCGCGCACCAGCGCAATTTTCCGGGCGTTGCCGGGTTCGTTGACAGGTGGAAACCGCCGAATTACATTGTGCTGATATAAATCGGGCGATGGAGTTCGCCTCAACCGTCCGCGGATCGGACTGATGACTCCTGGCCGCTTGCCGGCGACCGGGAGTTTTTTTGTCTCCGGCTCGGAAGCGTGCAGAGAGAGGAACTGCATTGCGTATTTTCTTACTGGTTGTTTTCGGAGCCGCGGGCACGCTTGCGCGGTACGGACTGCAAGGATTGGTGCAACACAAGGCCGGCACGAGTTTTCCCGCCGGAACCATGACGGTAAACCTGCTGGGTTGCTTCCTGCTCGGGTTGGTGGCCGAATTCGGATTTCATCATCTGACGATTCCCCCGGAATGGCGCATCGCAATCACGGTGGGATTTTTCGGAGCGTTCACGACGTTCTCTTCCTTCGGCTATGAAACGGTTCGCATGCTCGAGGACGGCGATTGGTCGCACGCCGCACTCTACCTGAGCGTGAGCTTGATCGGAGGACTGCTGGCGGCAGCGTTTGGGATACGATTGGCCGATGTGCTGTAGAACCTCGTTGTCGGTCAGCTCCGGTTTTCGTATGGGCACGGCGTCGGCCGCTGACGGTTGCATCTTTTCCGGATGCTGCACACACTCTGTAGCCGGTTGAAAGGCGCGCGAGGAGGACCGATGGAACACCAAAGATTCGAGGGCGAGCGCACGCTCATGCGCATCCATATTGGCGAATCCGACCGCTGGCACGGAAAGCCCTTGTACGAGGCGATCGTCGAGATGTTCCGGCGCGAGAATTTCAGTGGCGTGACGGTGATTCGGGGGGTCGGTGGCTACGGCTCGTCGAGCATCTATCACACGGAAAAGGTCCTGCGGTTGTCGCAAGACCTGCCTGTGGTGATCGAAACCGTCGAATACCACGAACGGATCGAGGCGATTCTGCCGCGCCTGGACGAGATGATCGGCGGAGGATTGGTAACTCTGGAAAAGGTCCGCGTAATCCTCTACCGGTCCCAGAAAAAGAAGTAACCGTGTAACCCCCTCGCGCGATTTGCGGTAAGAGCGCGTCGCAGGCAACTGCCATGTCAATAAGGACTTAGTCTCTCCGCACTCCTCGATGCCTCGGCGTGCCTCCACGTATCCCCTCTGCGCCTCACCCGTACTGACAGCAAACCGCAGGCATGAGAGAATAGGCACGATTGTGCTCTCATGCTTGAGGACGACACCATATGTTCGGCGAAGAATCTGTAGCGGAGTGGGCGACGGGGCTGGCGATTGCCGGTGCCGGTGGATTGACCGCATGGGCCGCAACGAGCCCCTGGTCGCAGCTGTTCGGGCCGGTGCTCTGCCGGGCGGATTCGCCCGGGACCATGGCGCTGACCTTTGACGACGGTCCCAATCCGGCAATCACTCCCGCCCTGCTCGACTTGCTGGAACGCTACGGCGCCCGGGGTACGTTTTTCATGATCGGGCGCCACGTACGGAAATACCCGCAACTGGTGGCCGAGTTGTTGGCGCGTGGCCACGCGATTGCGAATCACACGGATACGCATCCGAACCTGATCTGGCTGTCGCCGGCGAAGATTCGCGAAGAGTTGGCTCGATGCCAGGACGCGCTGATTGAGGCGACCGGCATCGCGCCGCGCTGGATGCGGCCCCCCTACGGTTTCCGGGGCCCGCAGCTGGCACCGGTGCTGCGGAAAGGGGGCTGGTCGGGCATGGTGCTGTGGTCGCGCGCAATGTTTGACTGGAAACCGCAGCCGCCCGAGCGGATGATTCGGAGAATGTCTCGCGCGCGAGGCGGCGAGATCCTGCTGATGCACGACGGCGATCCCTTTATCGAGCGCGCCGACCGAAGCCACGTACTGCGGTCGCTGGAACATTGGTTGCCGCGCTGGGCCGACGCCGGAATGGAATTCGTGACGATCGACAAACAGGCCGGGCGACTTCAGCCCGCGGCCGCCGGCTGAAACGCAAGGAGGAATGGTGGACGATCGCCAGTTTTACGACGAACGCGAAGAGACGAAGCAGATCCCGCTGGTATGCCCCTTCTGCCGGCAGGAGAACTCCTTTCCGATTCGCTGGAAGGTACGGTCGAAGAAGAAGAGCCTGCCGAAGGGCGCGAACGGCGAGGATCAGAAACGGTTTGCCAAAGCGCGGAGCTACATGGTGCGCGTCGACGATCTGGTGGCGTGCCGCAACATCCGCTGCCGCAAACGGTTCGAAATTTCCGGGCAGAGCGTCGTCTTGACCGAGTAGCCTGAGCGCCCGCCCGCGGAACGCGAGTTCCGTGCAGAAAGAACTTGCGAGCGGGCAGCCTTGGCGGATTCTGGAAACCGGTGGCAACGATGCCGAAGCCGGTCTTTGCCCTCGTTGGCCTTCAGATCTGACGGCGTCCGAGGCAAGCTATGTCGGTACACGCTGCGACTTGGCATTCCTGTATCCCCTTTATTTCTCAATAGTTGGTTCTTGAGAGTCGGTACGCGTCCGGCATTTTGGCGCGAGCCGAAACGATGCCGGCTGATGCGGTTTGGCACTGTCACAGGCACTTTGCCTCGGGACTCGCAGAATAAAACGGAGCCGGGAAATGGGCCAGGGTAACTTTTGAGTGGACACTTGGCGACCGGAGCGGGCGATTCTCTGCTAAAATCCTCGCTCACGGTTTGGTGTTAAAGCTTGGAACGCAGCTCTTTTCCGCGTTCCATGCATGAAGGGATTAGCTCGGAAACGCCGTTTCCCCCGGGGTGGCAGCAAAGGGAAACGGGGATTCGGGCGTTTCGACGAATTTCGCTCAGACGTGGATGGAACGACTCCCACTTTGGCTCCGCACATTGGTTGGCTCCCTCGGCGGGGTGAGCCTTTTCATCATCGGTTTTTTTGATTCCTCGGTTCTCTCCTTTCCCTTCGTCAACGACCTGCTGCTGATCCGGTTCACCATTCACGAGCCGCGCTTGATGCCCTACTACGTGGCGATGGCCACTCTGGGTTCGCTGGCAGGCTGTTTCTGGCTCTATTTCCTGGCGAAAAAGGGTGGAGAGGCGATGTACCGCCGCAGCGCGGGCGGGCGCGCCGAAAAGATCCATGATTGGGTTCGGCGCTACAGGTTTTTGGGCGTGGCCGTGCCGGCAATTCTCCCGCCGCCCGTGCCCTTCAAGCCCTTCGTGCTGGCTGCCGGCGTTTTCCAGGTGCCGATGGATACGTTTGCCCTGGCGCTGATGGTGGGACGGGGCTTGCGGTATTCGATCGAAGGTTTCCTGGCCATGGAGTACGGCGAGCAGATCACCCACTATTTCGTGGAAAACAAGCTGGAATTCACGCTTATCATAGTTTTTACGATCGGCCTCAGCTACGGGATGTGGTGGTGGATGTTCGGCCGGCGGCCGGGCGGCAACAAGACCTGACGGCAAGGCCTGCGCGTGGCGGACCGAAACGGCGCATTCGGCTGTTTCCATCCATAATTCTCTTCACCAGGACTGGAATGCTACCGGTACCAAACTGGCTCCGCGTGTTGATCGGCCCCCTCGGCGGACTGAGCCTCTTCGTCATCGAGTTTTTTGATTCCTCGTTTCCACCGCTGCCGTTTGTTGTCGATCTGCTGCTGGTTCGCTTCACCATCCACAAACCGGGGTTGATGCCCTACTACGTGGCCATGGCCACTCTGGGCTCGCTGGTCGGCTGCTTCTGGCTGTATTACCTGGCGAAGAAGGGCGGGGAAGCGATGTTCCGGCGCAGCGCCGGTGGCCGCTCCGAGCGCATCCGCAACTGGGTCCTGCGCTACCAGTTCCTCGGCGTTGCCGTGCCGGCAATCCTGCCGCCTCCGTTGCCGTTCAAACCGTTCGTGCTGGCGGCCGGCGTGTTCCAGGTGCCGAAGCGCACGTTTGCGCTGGCGCTGCTCGCGGGGCGCGGATTCCGCTACACGGCCGAAGGCGTTCTTGCGATATTCTTCGGCGAGCAGGTGATTCACTACCTGATGCACAACAAGCTTCACTTCCTCTTCATCGTCCTGGGAGTCGTGGCTGCCTATTTCTCCTTCCTGTGGCTCCTGCGCAGGAAATCGCGCACCCCGTAATGAGTCATCCCCGTAGACGGAAACCTGTTTCAACTTGCCGCAAGAGGGCAATGGGTCTCCCCTCAAATCGCGTTGGCGAGACTGCTCACGCCGCATGTCCAGGGTTTTCCCGCCCCGTGTTGGATGGTAGAATAGTGGTCTAAGTGTGGAAAATACATGGAATGGGGACGCCAGTGAGAGGAACAGCTCTTTTCGATACGGTACCGAAAAACGATTATCTGGCACTTTTTAGTAAGGGGACGACAGATTGCCGAAAAGTTGTGAAGCTCCTGGACTTCACGAAAAAGGATGTCGCCAAAGCTTCCAATGTTCCCGCCATTTCCGTTCGCTATGATCGGAAAATACCTAGAGAACTGGAAGAGCGCCTCAGGGAGTGGGCCATCGCCTTGGCCCTCGTGGCACAGTACTTCAAGGACGAGCACAAGACGGTCCTCTGGTTTAAGACGCCGAACCCTCTCCTCGGGAATATCGCTCCGCGCGAAATGATCCGGGTGGGCCGTTTCAAGAAACTTTACCGTTTCATCATGAACGCCCTCCTCGAGAATGAACTGCCGGCCGCCGTATGACTGACCACGAAGAGCCGCTTGAATATGGCCAAATCGCGGACATTCCCCGGTCAAAGGCTCGGTATAAGGCACTGGCTGGATTCCACTGGGAGTTTTACTCCGAGCTTGCCTTCCAAAGAAATCAGATTTACGACGCCCTGAAAGACTCGCTCCACGAGCGAACGAACCCTTTCACATTTTCTGCTTGGCAGCGGGCCGTAAAATACAGGTATTCTCTCAACCCACTTAGTACGAGTGGGAGCCGGTCGGACCCCGGTGGCCGCTTTAATGTTGGAGAAATCGACCCATCCCGCTTTCCCGTGTTCCCAGCGCTCTACCTGGCTTCCGACAAAGGAACGGCTCTCGCCGAACTTTTCGGGCGAGATTCACGTCCCGGCGATGCGCTTAGCCCCGAAGAGTTGGCCCTCACAACGTCGCAATCCGTCACCGTGGTCTCCGTAAGCGGCAAACTGGAATCTGTGCTGGACGCTCGCTAGGAAGGCAGCCTGGAGGGTTTTGTCGAGTTGATAAGGAAGTTCAGGCTCTCAAAATCTCTCATATCGAAAGCGAAAGGCCTCGGCTTCCCTTCGTTGCGTTTGGTGAAAACCGTCGAGCAATTGCAGCGAGTACTTCACCATCGCGATTGGCGTGCATGGCCTATGCAGTTCGATGTCCCATTCCCCTCGCAGATTTTCGGGCGCATCGCCCTCGACGCGGGAATCGAAGGAATTTTGTACTCCTCCTCACTCACCCAGAAAGCCTGCGTGGTCATTTTTCCAGAGAACTTTTTGAACTCTCCTTCCAGTGTCGAATTGGACGGCCGCAAACCGGCAGAAGCGGTCCACGCGCGAATAGACGCCGCCACCTTTACGGATTTTGTGTAGGGAGGGCTCGAGGAAGCGGCGTGTAACAGCCTCGAACCCTACCCGTTTCCATCCGCACCGGCCTCCGCCGAACCCCCGGCCGGCCGATTTACGCGCTCGTGCCGGGAGCCTGTGCTGCCGCTTGTCCGTTTCCCCGTTCGATCGTCGTGGCCAGTTCCCGCAGCAGCGCGGCGCCGTCGCCACGATAGGCACTGCCGTGCTGGCAGGCGAGTATCGTCGGTTGTAGAGACGCCAGCCGCTCCAGCGTGGTCGTCGTATTTTGCGCGTGCGCGTAGTAGTCCATCATCCCGCGCATGGCTTCGCTGGCGGTCAGCACCTCGGATTCGGTCACTGCCGGCGTGTTCGATCCCGGCTGGGTGAAGAGGTCCCCACAGAGCAGCGTTTTCGACGACGTGTCGAACAGAACGCCGCAATCCCAGCCATGCGGAACGTGTGGTGTGTAGAACCACTTCATCCGGCGGCTGCCGATGGAAAACTCCTCGCCATCCCCCAGCCCCCGCGCCGGCCGCAACCCGAAGTCATTGAGCGAAGTCAGCACGCCGATTTCGGCGCCAAACGCCGTTGCCCCATGCGCTACCTCCAGGAATTCGTTCAGCGCGCCGAATTCATCTCCCTCGAAATGCGATCCGCCGATCCAGCGCAGCTTTTCAGGCGAAACGACTTTCCCGATGGCTTCCCGCGTGGTCGGAAAGAGCTTCCGGTAGCCCGCGTGAAAGAGCAGCGGCTCGTCGCCGGCCACCAGATAGGAATTGACGGAGAATCCCCCTGGAATCACGTCCAGCGGTGTGCAAATCCGATAGATCCCCGCCGCCACTTCGTC
>JBJKSI010000114.1:0-7877 GCA_046704165.1 Candidatus Acidiferrales bacterium | reverse complement strand
GTGTCGAGGTGAGCCAGTTGGCCGCCGCCAACGGCCGAAGTCTCGCGCAGATAGTGAACCAGGGCGCCCGCGGCTGCGGTGGCATGCGGATGGCTTTCCAATCCGAATCCTTCGAGGGTGACCACGCCAAATTGCTCCGAGAGCAAACGCGTGCCGTAGTCGGGACGGAATACCCAGTCTTCCAACCGCGTTTCCACCGCTCCCAGGCCATCGACTTCGTGCGTGGGGGAGAACAGCGTGGCCGGGCGCGGCAGGAGAACCTCGCGCGGATGGAGCAGATCGAGTTCCTCGCGGAACCTCGTTTCGGCGTTGGCGCCGGAAAACTCCGTGGCGGAAAAATCGCCGGTCGAGACGTCGACGGCGGCAAGGCCCACAATCCCGGCGTCGGCGTCGCGGACGACGGCGGCCAGATAGTTGTTCTCGCGGGGTTCGAGCAGGGGGAAGTCCGTGGCCGTGCCCGGCGTAATCACCCGGATGACTTCCCTTCGAACCAGTTTCTTTTTCCGGGAGGGTTCTTCCATCTGCTCGCAGATGGCCACCTTGTAGCCGGCGCGGATCAGGCGCGCGACGTAGCTTTCGGCGGCATGGTGGGGAACGCCGCACATCGGCACAGGCTGGCCGGCTTCCCGGTTGCGCGAGGTGAGCGTGATTTGCAACTCGCGCGAGGCGGCGATGGCATCCTCGTAGAACAATTCGTAGAAATCGCCGAGCCGGAACAGGAGCAGCGCCTTCGGGTAGCGCTGTTTGATGCCGTGGTACTGGCGCAGCAGGGGTGTGGACGGTTCGCTCATGTTTCGGATCGCGCCGGCGGCAGCCCGGCGCTGTGAGCGTTATACCTTTGGCCGGGGTGTTCTGTCGAGTGGGGCGGCGCGATGCGGATATACTAAGCGGACGATGGGGCCGGCGGCGATGGAAATCGAAATTAAATTGCGGGTGAATCGGCTGGAAGATGCGCTGCGGCAGCTTCGCCGTCTGCGGGCCCGGAAGCTCGGCTGCGTGCACGAACGCGACGTCCTGTTCGACACCGCCGAATGTGCGCTCAAGCACTCCGGACGCCTGCTTCGCGTGCGCTCGATCGAGAAGGCTGCCCGCGGTCGTCGTTTAGGAGCCCATTCGCGACTGACCGGCAAAGGGCGCGTGTCAGGCTTGCTTACGTTCAAGGGCCCGGCAAAGGCAGGCCGCTACAAGGAGAGAGAGGAGCTGGAAGTGGCGATCGAGCGGCCCGAGGTCGCCGAGCGGATGCTTGCCGCGCTCGATTTCCGCCCCTGGTTCCGGTACGAAAAATACCGGACCAGTTTCCGCTTGCCGGGGCTGCCAAGGCTCGCCGTGGAACTCGATGAAACGCCGATTGGCGTTTTCTTAGAGCTGGAAGGTCCCCGGAAGTCCATCGACCGGGCCGCTGCGCGCCTGGGATTTGGACCGGCGGATTACATCGTCGCCAGTTATTACGATTTGTTTCTTCCGGAACGCCGCCGCTTCGGCCTCGCGGCCGACGCGATGCTCTTTCCCGCAAGTTCCCAGTCGATTTCGCCACTCTTTTCTTGACAAAGGTTGCAACTGCTCCTACTAAGGGGGACGTGGAAGAAATGGGAGAACAGGGCTTAAGCAAGGACCGGGTGGTCGGGGCGAGGGCGGCTTTCGGCGCGCCGGGTTTTGCCGACGGTTTGGGTGCGGCCAAGCAGGGGCCTGGGATTTAGTTCGCTGCGGCAGTTTCATCCCCGTGGCCCAAGCCTTTCCCGCCGGCCACGGTTTTTAATATTCGAGAGCAGTGTCAATGGCACCGCGGAGGAGGTGGGCGTGCTTCGAGCCACCGAAATCCTGGAAGCGCACACCTACGACGTACAAGGGAACTTTGTCGGACGCGTGCGAGAAATGTTTATCGAACCGGCCGAGCAGGCCAATCGTATTGCTCGCCTCTTGCTGGCACGGGGCCGGTTCCAACCGCTCGTCGCGCGGTGGGATCAGATCGCCTTCGTCGCGCCGGGCACGGTGCGCCTGGCGGTCGACGAGCGCTCTCTGGTGCCCTTTGCAGCGAACGAAGCCTGGCTGGCCGTCCGCAAGGACCTGCTCGACCAGCAGATTATCGATACGCATGGCCGCAAGGTGGTTCGGGTGAACGACATCGGCATGAGCGAGGTGCGCACGAACGGGAATGTGGAGTTGCGCGTGACGCAGGTGGACGTCGGGCTGCCGGGGGCTGTGGGGCGCCTGTTGCATGGTTTGGCGCCGACCGACGCGGTTCGCCGCCTGCAGGACAAACTGCCTCCCCGGGTGATTCCCTGGGAATTCGTGAACCTGATCGAGCCCGATCCGCTTCGCCGGGTCAAATTGCGGCTGACCGGTCACAGGCTCGCTCGCCTGCATCCGGCCGACCTGGCCGACATCATGGAGGAATTGTCGCCGAGCGAGCGGCAGGGAATTATCGCCTCGCTGGACAAGCAAACGGCGGCCGGGGTGATTGCCGAGCTGGACCGTCGGTTGCAGACGCAGGTGGTGGAAAAGCTGGCGCCGGCGCGCGCCGCCGACATTCTGGAGCAGATGGAACCGGACGAAGCGGCGCACCTGCTCGCCAGTCTTTCCCCGGAAACCAGCGAGGAATTGCTGGATGAACTGTCGCGGGAAGACGCCCGCGACGTGAGCCAGTTGCTGCAGTTTGGCGAAGGCACCGCTGGCTGGATGATGAACACCGATTTCGTCTTTGTCGGCGAGGACGCCAGCCGCGAGGAAGTGGTGAGTTGGATTCGGTCGCGGGACATTCACCCGGACGAGATCGATACCGTTGTGTTGATCGATGCCCGGGCCGTTTTCGCCGGGGTCGTGCCGCTGGGCCGGCTGTTGCTCTGCTCGGACGAACGACTGATGCGCGAATTGCGGAGCGAGCCGCTCCTCTCGGCCGGCAGCGACATGGGTGAGCGGGAAGTTTTCGAACTATTCGACAAGTACAACCTCCGGAGCTTGACGGTGGTCGATGAGGACGACCGGCCCATCGGCATTATTACGGTAGACGATGTGGTCAGTCGCCTGCGGCGCAAGCTATGAACTGGCTTTCGATACGAAACGGGATTCGCACGGCGCGGCGTCGGCAGAAATCCGAGGTCAGCTTTCGCCAGCGGCTTCGCCTATGGAGGCGGCGCGCGGCTGTGTTCCTTGCCGTTGTCGGCCCCGGCTTGATCACCTCGAACGTCGATAACGACGCCGGGGGAATCGCCACCTATTCCCTGGCTGGCGCCCGATTTGGCTACGCCATGTTATGGGCCCTGCTGCCGCTGACGGTGGTGCTGTACATCGGCGAGGAAATGTGCGCGCGGATGGGGGTTGCCACGGGCAAGGGTCTTTCGGACCTGATCCGCGAGGAATTTGGCTTCCGTTCCACCTTCTTCGTGATGCTGGCCGGCCTGATGGTCGATTTGGGAAATACGGTGGCCGAATTTGCCGGGGTCGCCGCGGGCGCCGGCGTCTTCGGCGTCAGCAAATATATCGCGGTTCCGATTGCCGCCCTCCTGGTGTGGGTCCTGGTGGTGCGCGGAACGTATAGCCGCGTCGAAAAGATATTTCTGGCTGCCTGCGCGTTCTATGTCGCCTACATTCTTTCGGCGCTGCTGGCCAAACCGGCCTGGGGCGATGCGGTGCGCCAGACCTTTATGCCCAGTTTCCATTTCGACACCGCGTACCTGGTGATGTTGATCGGTCTGGTCGGGACGACGGTTGCGCCGTGGCAGTTTTTCTATTTGCAGGCCGGGGAAGTGGAAAAGCGGATCGCGCCCCGGCAATACCAGAGCGCCCGGACCGACGTGCTTTTGGGCAGCATCACCTCGATGGCCGTGGTGTTTTTCATCATCATTTCGACGGCCGCGACTCTGCACGTGGCCGGCATCACCGACATCACCAATGCCGGCCAGGCGGCCATGGCGCTACGACCGCTGGCCGGGCGATGGGCGGCGGGACTGTTTGCCTTTGGCTTGCTCAACGCTTCGCTGTTTTCGGCGTCCGTGCTGCCGCTTTCCACCGCGCATGTGATTTGTGAGGGCCTCGGATTCGAAGCCGGAATCGACCACAAAGTGGGCGAGGCGCCCATGTTCTACGGCTTGTACACCGGTCTGATTGTCGTTGGGGCGGGGATCATCCTGATTCCCCGGGCACCGCTATTCAAAATCCTTGTGCTCTCGCAGGTCGCCAACGGAATCTGGCTGCCGATTGTGCTGATCTTCATCCTCTTGCTGATTAACCGGAAAGACCTGATGGGGGATCTGGTCAACGGGCCGGTGTTCAACCTGCTGGCTTGGATGACCAGTGTAACGATGATTCTCGTGACCCTGGTTTGGATCTATCTGTCCTTTGCCCAGCCGGGCGCCAGTCCCGGTATGCTGCTTCTGCCGTGAGGAGACGGGGCTGTTTGAGATAGCGAAAAACCGAGGGTCGCACCCGATTTAGCGCCGCGCCATTCCGGGAGGTGTAGGCCGGTGAAGAGAAACCCTACTTGATTGCCGCTGCCGGCATTGCAGCCGCCAGGTGCGGAAGCGGAGCGGAAGCAGAGCCCTTGTATTGTTGGTCGCCGGAGGTGCGGGCTACGCGTTCGCACACGTTGATCAATGTCAGGAACACACTGAGCAGGCACGGGCGCGTGTCGTCGGGCAATCGTGCTCCACTGGCGGCTATCTGGGCGATGATCATGGCCTGGGAGGAGAGATAGGCGTTGATTTCCGAACGCCGATCGGGAGTCAACTGGCCACGCAAGGTCTCTCGGCGGATGTCCCGGCAGTGGGCATCCACCTGGCGAATAAAATGCAGAGGGCAGAGGCCTTCACCTTCCAGAACTCCGGGAACCTGGCCGCGGCACAGAGGGTAGTGACATCCGTTCGTCATGGTTACTAGTGTGTATACGATAGTACCTACGGAGTAAACACTTGCTGCGTTCTATGACGCGTATTGGTTACCCCCTTCTATCGAGCGCGCCAGACCTGCCGATGACGAGATTTACTTTGCGCCCGGGCCGGGGCGGTTGCACCACCATGGAGCGTATGCTAGTTTCGACGCCGAGAGAACCAAAAGGTCATCGAGCGCTTTGCTGAAGCCTACCAACAGTGTTGAAGCCCGCCTGCTCGAACAACTCGACATCAAACGTTTGCCGCGGCACGTAGCCATCATCATGGACGGGAACGGCCGCTGGGCCCAGCGGAGGCATTTGCCCCGCATTGCCGGCCACCGGGCAGGGGTGCGGACGGCCCGGCAGGCCATCGAGACTTCCGCGCGCCTGGGAATCCAGGCCCTGACGCTTTACGCATTTTCGGTGGAGAACTGGCGGAGGCCGCATTCCGAGGTGGACTTTCTGATGCGTCTGCTCCGCGAGTATCTGCGCAAAGAACTGCCGGTGATTCACAAAAACAATATTCGACTGCGGATCATCGGACGGGGGGAGGATCTCCCGGCGGCGGTGCGGCGGGATTTGGACGAAGCAACGAATCTGACCGGAGCGAACACGGGAATGAATCTGGTCGTGGCGCTGAATTATGGCGGCCGGGCCGAGTTGGTCGACGCCTTCAACGCGATTCTGGGTGAACGGCGTGACGAGGGCCCCGGTGCTGCGCCGATTGACGAACCCGCCATATCCGCCCACCTGTACACGGCTGGGCTGCCGGATCCGGACCTGTTGATCCGTACCAGTGGCGAGATGCGCGTGAGCAACTTTCTGCTGTGGCAAATCGCTTACGCGGAAATCTTCGTGACGGAGACGCTCTGGCCCGATTTCGACCGTTCGAGCCTGCTCGAGGCGCTCATCGAATATCAACGCCGCGAGCGGCGCTATGGCGGGTTGAGCGGCGCCCAGGGTCGAGCGGGCAAGAAGGCCGCTTCGTGAAGAACCCAGTTCGTGTTTGACCCCTGACTTCACAGGAAAGGGTTTCCCTCAAGTGTTTTGGAAGCGAGCAGCTACGACGGCAGTTCTCGTGCCGGTGGTGGTGGCAGCGGTGCTGTGGGCACCCCTCTTGTTGCTTTCGGGCCTTGTCGGCATCGTGATGCTGCTGGCGCTGTGGGAATTTTTTCGGCTGGGGGACCAGGCGGGATTCACCGGATTTGTTCAGTGGACCACGCTGAGCGCGCTTCTGATTGTTTACATGCAGTGGCGCGAGACGGCGGTAGCGGTTCTGCGGCTTGCCGGCGCAAGAACCCCTCCGGCTACCAGTCTGGTGATCGGAGGGATCGAAGCGATCCTTATCGTATTTATCCTGGGGTTGGCTGTCGCGGTCGCTATCACGAAGATTGAGGTGGGCCGGCGTCTGGCAGCCTTGGCGGTCAGCACGAGCGGCTTCCTGCTGGTTGCTTTGCCGTTCAGCTATCTGCTTCGGGTTGTGGGGTTTCCCGAAGGCCGACGATTTCTATTACTTGTGCTGGTTTCCATTTGGGTGGGGGATACGTCGGCCTTCCTGATCGGCCGCAGTGTGGCGAAGATACCGATGGCGCCCGCCCTGAGCCCCAAGAAGACATGGGAGGGCGCGGCGGCGAATCTGCTGGGTGCGCTGGTGGTGGGCCTGATTTTCGCGCGATGGCTCCCCGTTCCGGGATGGGCGGTTTTAACACTAGCGGCCCTTGCCAATGTCGCCGGGCAGGTTGGTGACCTGTTAGAATCTGCGTATAAGCGGAGTGCTCGCGTAAAGGATTCCGGCCTGTTGTTGCCCGGTCACGGTGGGATGCTCGACCGGATTGACAGCCTTATCCTGGCCGCGCCGGTGGCATGGTGGTACATGTGGGTTCTCTCCCGCACCGGCCATTTCCGCTGACCAAATCGGGAAAACATAGAGATGAAACGAGTCGCCGTTCTCGGCTCAACCGGTTCCATCGGCCGCCAGTCCCTGCAAGTCATAGAAGCGCATCGGGATCGCTTCGCCGTCCGCGGGCTGGCCGCGGGCGCGAACCTGGACGAGCTATGCGGTCAAATCACGCGGCACCATCCGGCCGTAGCGTCGGTTTCCACGGCCGAAGCGGCTTTGGAATTGGGCGAGCGCCTGGGCGCGCTGGGCGTCGAGCCGATGCCGGAAATCGTATGGGGATCCCAGGGCATGGAATGCGTTGCGACCGATCCCGAAGCCGATGTGGTCATATCGGCAGCGGTGGGCGTGGTGGGATTGCCGGCAACCTACAAGGCAATTCAAAAGGGCAAGCCGGTGGCGCTGGCCAACAAGGAAGTTCTGGTAGCGGCTGGCGAACTGGTGTCGAAGACGGCCCGGCAGGCCGGCGTGACGCTGTTGCCGATCGACAGCGAGCACAGCGCCATTCATCAGTGCCTGCGGTCGGGCAATCGCGGGGAGTTGAAAAGGCTTCTGCTCACCGCTTCCGGCGGACCGTTTCGCCAGACGCCTCTTGCGCAGATGAAGGACATCACGCCGGAACAGGCGCTCAATCATCCGAATTGGAAAATGGGACGCCGAATCACAGTCGATTCCGCCACGCTGACGAACAAGGGTTTCGAAGTGATCGAAGCACGCTGGCTTTTCGGAGTGGCTCCCGAGCAGATCCACGTGGTGATCCACCCGCAATCCACCGTGCATTCCATGGTGGAATTTGTCGACGGCTCGGTTGTCGCGCAGATCGGTCCGCCCGATATGCGGATTCCCATCCAGTACGCGCTGACGTTCCCCGAGCGCTTGCCCTCGCAGGGGTTCGAGCTGGACTGGACGCGCCTGCGGCTGGATTTCGAGCCTGTGCCGGAGGACAAATTTCCCTGCCTTCGCCTGGCCCGGCAAGCCATGGCCGCCGGGGGAGCTTCGCCTTGCGCGCTGAACGCGGCCGATGAAGTCGCCGTGGCGGCGTTCCTTGACCGGCGTGTGGCCTTTGCCGATATTCCGCGAGTCATCGAGCAGGTGCTGGAACGAACGTCCTCCCGG
>JBJKSI010000113.1:0-33975 GCA_046704165.1 Candidatus Acidiferrales bacterium | reverse complement strand
CTCCTATGCTATAACAAACCGCGTTCGCCACCGGCAATCTTTTCCCGGCCGGTCAGGTTCGGGAGGCAGCCCGTTTTGTCTCGTTCCCCCAATCGCGATCTCGAAGCCGCGCGCAGCTACCACCAGGCCACCAGCCACTCTTACTGGAGTGTCCGCTCCTCCGGCCGCGAGCTAGACTGGCCCAACTATCCCCGTCCCTTCAAGATCTATCCCGAAATCGAATCAATCCCCCTGCCGCGCGAATTCCCGCCGACGAATCTCCCCCCTCTCGCGCATCCTCTTTCCCTCAGCGAAGCGAAGGATCACGTCCCCGAATCTCCGCAGTTTCCTTTCGCGCCCACCCTCCCCCAGCTTGCCTCCATTCTTCATCACTGTGCCGGCGTCACACGCCGTCGCTCCTGGCCCGGCGGAGAGATCTATTTCCGCGCCGCCTCCTGCACCGGCGCGCTCTATGAAATCGAGCTCTACCTGGTCACCGCCGATCTCGCCGATCTTCCTGCCGGTCTCTATCACTTCCGCCCAGCCGATTTTTCCTTGGGCCGCCTTCGGTCTGGGGACTGGCGCGGCGTGCTAGCCGACGCCACCGCTTCGGAATCCTCCGTCGTTCACGCCCCGGTCGCTATCGTTGCCACGGGCATCTACTGGCGCAACGCCTGGAAATATGGCGCCCGCACCTATCGCCATCTCGGCTGGGACAACGGCACGATCCATGCCAACCTGCTGGCCATGGCCGCTGCCCACCAGCTTCCCGCGCGCCTCGTCCTCGGCTTCGAAGACGAGCCGGTCAACCGCCTGCTCGATCTCGATTCGGAAAGGGAAGTCACCCTTTCGGTCGTCGCCCTCGGCCAGGGAGAAGTGCCGCCGCCTCCAGCGCCGTCCGAAATCCCTGCGCTCCACCTGGAAACGATTCCGCCTTCGGCCGAGGAAGTCGACTATCCCGAAATGCGCGCGATGCACGCCGCGACGCTGTTGACCGGCGCCGATGAGGTCGTTGCCTGGCGCGCCGCCGCTTCGAAGCCCCTGCCGGCAGGGGCTTCAGCAGTCACGCCAAAGGATTCCGTCGTCTCTCTGCCGGACCCTCCGCTTGCCGGACGCGAGCCGCAGGCTACGGATCACGAGGCTGCGCTCGAATCCGTCATCCTCCGCCGCGGTTCCTCACGCCGCTTCTCCCACCAGCCGATCACCCTCCAGCAGCTTTCCACGGCGCTCGAATTTGCCACGCGGCCGCTTTCGGCCGATTTCCTCGCCCCGGGCGGACGCCTGAACGATCTCTACGTGATCGCCAACGCCGTCGAAGGTCTCGATTCAGGCAGCTACGTTTTTGCGCGCGATCCGTTGCGGCTCATGCTGCTGAAATCCGGCGCGTTTCGCGACGAGGCCCGCCATCTGGGGCTCGAACAGGCGCTTGCCGGCGACGCCGCTGCCGCCGTCTTCTTTCTCGCCGATCTCGATGCCATCCTCGATCGCTTTGGCAATCGCGGCTACCGCGCCGTGCAGCTCGAGGCCGGCATCCTCGGCGGCCGCCTGTATCTCGCCGCTTACGCCCAGCGCTTCGGCGCCACCGGCCTCACCTTTTACGATGATGACGTTGTTGAATTCTTCTCGCCACACGCTGCCGCGAAAGCCGCCATCTTCCTCGTCGCGCTCGGCCACTCCGCCAAGCGCCTCCGCACCCTGTAGGCCGCTGCCCCGCCGAAACCTCGTCGAGCGGCTCCTCCTACCAATGAAACTCGAATTTCCCGCGAAACAAGCGCCCGACGGAGTTGTAGAACGATCCGAATTCCGGCGACGCGATGTTGTTCTGCACCCCGCGCGGATTGTCGTGGTTGGTCACGTCGAAAACCTTCACGCCGACCACCAGCCCTCGCGTTTTCCCCATGAACTTCAGGTGAAACTCTCGCGTCAGCTGAAAATCCAGCGAGAAAAACGTCGGAAACCGTCCCCCGCGTCCTCTCGGCCCCACGAAATCCAGGTTGTTGTCCACTTTCGAATAGGGAAAGCCCGTATGCACGTCGACCACCGGCCATAATTCCAGCTTCCACGGCAACCGCACCGAGCCCCAGGCGACGAGCCGGTTGGGCGCGTCCCAGGGCAACGGCCCGTATTCGTTGGGCCGCAGGATGGGATAGGGCACGTTGCCGAAATAGGACTGGAAACCGTTCAGCTCGCCACGCGCCCGCGAGTGCACAAAGCTCGCGTTCAGCAGATCGTGCTCGCTCGCGCGCCAGCGCACTGTCCACTCAAATTCCCTGTAATTTTGCCGGCCCGAATTCAGCAGCTCCAGCGCCGGGGCGCCGCCCGCCGGCTCGACCGGATTCAGGAAGAACTCCCGATGAGTTCTGCGCTCGCTGTAGCCGAAACGGAGAAGCAGCCCCTGCCGAATCTCCCGGTCCACCTGGAATCGCCAGACGAGGCCGTAAGGCACCTTTAGCCCGCCCGTCGCCACGATCTGATGTGTGTACAGCAGCGGAGCGGAGAGCGGTGTCGTGCCGTCGGCCGCGAAGCCGGTGACGATTTCGGCCGGGTATTCGGGAAAAGTGGGGATGTCGAGTGGGATCTTCTCGTAAAACAGGCCCACGCCACCGCGCACCGCCGTCCGGTTGTCACGCGTCGGCGCCCAGACGAATGCCGCGCGCGGCGCAAAATTCACCGCCTGGCCTGCCGAGCCGTCGTGATCGATACGCGCGCCCAGATTCAGCGTGAACCGCGGCACGATCGACCACTGGTCCTGCGCGAAGACGCTGGCGTAGGTCTGGCTGGCAGCCAGTGTGGCTGCAGGAGTGAAATCGATCGTCTGGCTTGTCGTGCCATCCTGCCGCAGCACCACCACCGGATTGTTCCGTACCGTGCCGTTGTAGCTGGCGTGAATCACGTCGTAACCGAAAAGCAGCATGTGCTGTCCGGCTCCCCGAAACACGCCCACGTGATCGATCTGGGAAATCTGGTACATGTGGCTTTGTCGGTCCTGTTGGTTGAACCAGTCTCCGCGGTTCTGCTCGGGGTAGAGGATTAGCGACCCGGTACGCCCGCTCGACGGCCAGACGTGAATGTCCAGCTGCTTTGCCGAAAACACCGTTTCCAGTACCGACGAGCCGAGGATCGCCCGCTCGTTCAGCCCCACTTGCCACGCGCGCCGATGAAGGTCGGGCGTCACGCCCTGCGGATTGAACGTGTCCAGATTCAGGTAGCTGAGATTTTGCGGATAGAAGGTGAACGTGCCGGTCAGGTGGTTCGACCGGTTTACGTTCCAGTCGATCTGCGTCTCGGAATTGAACGCTTCGAACACCCTGTCTCGCCGCAGATCGGGCAGGCTGTACACGGGCACGCGCACGAACCGGTAGCCGAGGGACTGGAAGAGGAACAAGCGATCTTTCCGCAACGGCCCGGCGAAACTGAATCGTGGTGTGAATGAAGCGATGCCGACGAAGCTCCCATTGACGTACCGTGGCCGCGGCAGGAAGTCGTTGAACAGGTAGTTCCAGCGGTCCGTGCCGCTGCGCGTGTTCACCTCGGTCACGCCGCCGGCGAACCGCCCGTACTGCGCCGAAAACGGGTTCGGCAGCACCTTCACCGACTTCACCGCTTCGATCGGCAGGCTGATCGCCTGCTGTCCGGTCACCGGATCGTTCGCGCTCGCCTGGTTCAGCAGCGTCTCGCTGGCCGATGGACTCGCGCCGTTCACCTCCAGCAATCCGTCCGGTCCGCGGATCACGCCAGGAATCAGTGGCAGCGCATCCTGAAACCTCTCGCTCACCAGAGGCGCCAGTTGCAGCATCCGCTGGGTAATCGCCGGCGCCGCGGTGCTGGTGGACGTAATGTCCACGCCTGTTGGTGAAACCCCGCTGACTCGCACCTCCTGTTCGATTTTCGCGAGCGCAAGATGCAAGGGCGTCTCGACGGACCTGCCCGTCGCCACGGTCACCGTGCGGTGAGCCGGCGCAAAGCCTGGCGCTGCTGCCATCACCGTACACTGCCCGGCCGGCACGTCGGAGAAGACGTACCGCCCGCTCCCATTGCTCATCGTGCGCCGCGGCTCTTTCCAGCCAGGGCAGGCGAGCCGAACATCGGCATTGGGCAGGTGAACCGTGGTGCCATCCGCGTCGCTCGTGCTTACAGTTCCCTCAACCGTACCCCAACCTTGTGCCAGAGCCGCAACTGAGCCGAGCAGCACCAGCACGATCAATTGCGCAAGCTTTCCCCGCCATCGCCCAGCGTGCCGGTTCACCGAATGGCCTTCCCTGAAAATTTCGGTTCAGGATTCCTGATTCTGACTTTCTCAGAGTAAACGAAACGAATCAGCGCCGGAAATGGAACGATTTACCTTCAGGCATAGCAAGAATCAAACTTCCTTGCATATTGGGTCAGTCGTCGGGCATCGTAGGAGTTCCGAGCGGAAGGGTTCGGGGTTATCACGTAACAAACATGTTTCCTGCGGAGGTACGCGTTAGATGACGTGTGGAAAAATCCTGGCAAGTCTTGGCCTGCTCGTAGCTGTCAGTCTTCCGGCTCATGCCCAGAAAAAGGCCGCAAAAGTCGAATTGGCAGGCACCTATGCCTATCTGAGAACAAACGTTAAGGGCCCGAACTGGAGCGAAGGGCTCCAAACCAACGGTGGTACAGGTTCAATCACGTTCAACCTGACAAACTCTCTCGGCGTCGTTGCCGAAATTGGTCGATACAACAGCAGCACGATAAGCTCTGCAGGAGGCCAGGATATTACGTTTACTTCCTACCTCTTCGGGCCGCGCTACAGTTTTCGGAAATGGAGCACTCTTACGCCTTATGTCCAGACACTCTTTGGCGGCGTCAAGGGCAATCATGAGCTCTACCTGAATGGGAATACGAGCTATCCGCTGATCAAGACGAATACGAATGCCTTCGCCTGGACGGTCGGCGGCGGCCTCGATGCCAAGGTGACGCACCATCTCGTCGTCCGCGTCTTTCAGGCTGAGTACTTCATGACCAACTGGAACGATTTCGGCGTCGGCCACCAGAACAGCTTTCGCATCGAAACCGGTCTGGTCTGGCGTTTCTGGTAGAAACCACTTCCGGAGTGCGGTTTCCCTGGGATCCCTTTTCCCCTGGAAGCCGTTTGTCTGAAAGCCTCTGAAAAGCAACGAAGCCGCAGCAGCCGCTGCGGCTTCGTTGCTCTTACGCTCTCTAAGGAGAATTTTTCAGGAATTCGGCCGTTGCCCGCTGCCGGCCGTCGGTCGCGACTGGCCGCTCGAAGCGGACGTCTCGGAACCGCTCCCGCGGTCGATCTCGATTGAGCCTTTGAAATAGGCGCCGTCTTCGATCATGATGCGGGCCGTCGCCAGATCGCCGACCACCGACCCGTCTTTCTTGATCTCTATCCGGTCGCGAGCGCGCAGATTTCCCTTCACCTTGCCGAAGACCACCACTTCGCGCGCTTGCACGTCCGCCGTCACCTTCGCCGTAGAGCCGACCGTCAGTCGGCGCTCGCCCAGTTGAACGTGCCCTTCGATTGTTCCGTCAACCTGCAGATCTTCGTTGCCGCTGATCTCTCCTTGCACGCGGAGACCGGCGCCGATCCGCGCGCCTCCGCGGTCGGCGGTGGGTGCGGTACGGGGTGGTTCACTTGGGGTCATCGCTTTGACCTCCTGTGCGGGCTTGGCCGGAGCTGGTGGAGTGGGAGGAGGAGGAGTTTTCGTTTCCGGCTGTTGGGGTGTTTCCCGTTTCTTTCCTGTCCACATGGGATATCCTCGTTGCCTGATCGTTCTCGGCCCACTCGCCTTCGCGCGCGGCGCGGACTGATTCAACACTGTAGACCGCGTTCGCAAATCCAGGCAAGCCGTAATATCGCCCGCGTTTCGGCACCGCTATACC
Organism: Candidatus Acidiferrales bacterium; assembly: GCA_046704165.1. Lineage (GTDB taxonomy): Bacteria > Acidobacteriota > Terriglobia > Acidiferrales > UBA7541 > JAKASX01. The sequence continues at coordinate 28,128 of JBJKSI010000113.1, read as the reverse complement.
GGCGCTGTGCACTTGTTTCTGGTCGCTTCTCGAGTCCCGGAACGGCCCGTTAATACTTGCGCAGCACTCCTACCACGCGCCCCTGCACCTTGACGTCTTCGGCGGGAACCAGGATCGGCTCCATCTCCTTGTTTGCCGGTTGTAGCCGCACCCGCCCCCCCGGCTCGCGATAGAACCGTTTGAGCGTGGCCTCTTCGCCGCGCACCAGCGCCACAACGATCTCTCCCGGGTTGGCCACTTGAGTCTGTTCCACCACGATGAAGTCGCCGTCCAGGATGTGGTCTTCCCACATCGAGTTGCCCTTCACCTGCAGCACGTAGGTATTCCGGCCGCGGGTGAAATCGCCCAGCGAAATCGATTCCCGTTGTTCCACCGCTTCCAGCGGTTGGCCCGCGGCGATGCGCCCCGCCAGCGGCAGTTCCACCGCTTGCCGCCCGATCACTTCCTCGCGAACGGGCCTCGGCAGATGAATGATTTCGATCGAGCGGCTGCGGTTGTGGCCGCGCCGAATGAATCCCTTCCGCTCGAGCGTGGTCAAGTGTTTGTGCACCGTCGCCAGCGAGGCAAGCCCGAGCGACCTCGCCATCTCCTCGTAGCTCGGCGAATAGCCGCGCTTGTTCAGGAATCCCACCAGAAAATCGAGCACTTGCTTCTGTCGCTTGGTCAGAGCCATTGCGCCTCCGGACAGAGTACAAAAGCAGCTCTACTCTAGGCGAAGAGAAGGCGAAGAGCAAGAAAAATCTCGTCCGGTTTTTCTTCCCGCGGCATTTCACCGACGGCTTCGCGCCGCTTTCGATCCCTTGCTTCCGCGACGCTTGTTGGCAAGAATGAGAAGCTTGCGAGCGAAGAGTGGGATAAAGATCCCCCTCGGATTTGACTGACTCTCCCGCTGTGGTAGAGTACATTCAATCAATCGCTCCAGGAGGTGTAGGTGCGAGAGATGTCTGCAAATGGTTCTTTCTCCTGGATGATCGGCGGACCCCAGGGCAGCGGGATCAACGTCAGCGCTGAGATTTTTGCCAAGGCGCTTTCCAGGGCCGGTTATTACGTCTTCGGTCAGATCGAATACCACTCCAACATCAAGGGCAAACACAGCGCTTATCGTCTGCGGATTTCCGACCGCCCGGTCGGTTCCCACCTCGATCACGTCGACCTGCTCTCGGCGCTCGACGAAGAGACGCTGGTAGGCGACCTGTATCACGAATTTCCCGCCCATCCGGGCCACGAGCACGAGATCGCTCCGGGTGGCGCCATCCTGTACGATCAGGCGCACCGCAAGTTCATCGAATGGCTCGGTCGCACCGACATACAGTTCTGGGAGATGCCCTACGCCGAGTTGCTCGAGAAGTCGCTCGCCGAGATGGGCAAGGCCGGCCAGGCCCGCGCCTACCGCATCATGACCAACAGCATGGTGCTCGGCGCGTCCGTCGGCGCGCTCGGCTTCGACTTCGAGAAGGTGGCGGAGGCGATCCGCGAAAGCTTTGGCGCCAAGGCGGGCAAGGTGGCGGAGATGAACGTGCTCGCCGCCCGCCACGCCTGCGATTACGCCCGCGAGCATTTCGCCTCGAAGATCGCCCAGCATTTGCCGCCGGCTCCCGCGAAGCGCGAGCAGATCATGATCAAGGGCACTCAGGCGGTCGCGCTCGGCAAACTGCAGGCGGGTCTCGGCATTCAGACGTATTACCCAATCAGTCCCGCTACCGACGAGAGCGTCTACCTCGAGGAGAACCAGCGCGAGCACAGCGTGGTCGTTCTCCAGACCGAGGACGAAGTCTCTGCAATCGACGCCGCTGTTATGGCGGCCCACGGTGGCGTGCGTTCCTCCACGTCCACCTCGGGCCCCGGCTTCGCGCTGATGCCCGAAGGCCTGGGTTTCGCCGCCGTCACCGAAGCGCCCGGACCGGTGCTCGTGCTCTACCAGCGCGGCGGCCCGTCCACGGGCCTGCCTACCCGTTGGGAACAAGGCGACCTCAGCTTCGCCGTTTCCGCCGGCCAGGGCGACATCCCTCGGATCGTGATCGCTTCCGGCGATATCGAGGAGAGCTTCTTCGACGCCTTTGACTCCTTCAACTACGCCGATCGTTATCAGGTACCCGTCATCCTGCTGGTCGACAAGCATCTCTCGTCCTCCTACCAGACGATGCCTCCCTTCGACACCTCCAAGCTGGTGATCGATCGCGGCGCGCTCTTCCAGCCTCTGAAGAACGGCGATGCGGGCGAGTATTTCCGCCACGCGTTCACTGCGAGCGGGGTAAGCCCGCGCTCGTTTCCCGGCCAGCCCGGCGGCGCTTTCTGGACCACCACCGACGAGCACGATCCCCGCGGCCACATTACCGAGAGCATCCCGAACCGCCTGGCGATGATGGACAAGCGGATGGGCAAGATCGAGCTGGCGGCCAAGGAGATCCCCGACGAGAAGAAGTTCCTCCTCTTCGGCACGGGCAAAACTCCGGTTCTCGTTCTTGGCTGGGGTTCGACGAAGGGCGCGATTCTCGACGCGCTGCACCGCATCGATCCCGAGGGCCGCACCTACAGCTTCCTGCAGGTCCGCATGATGCGCCCATTCGCCGTCGAATCGATCCGCTCGCTGCTCGAGGGCGCCGGCAAGGTCGTCTGTTTCGACGGCAACTATTCCGAGCAGTTGGCGCGGCTCGTTCGCACCGAGACCGGTTTCCTTCCGCAGCATCGCGTGGTGAAATACGAGGGTCGTCCCTTTTCCGAGGACGAAATCATCGTTGCCCTCGAGTATGCCGTTGCCGGCGGTTCCGAACGCATCGTCATCAGCGGCGGCCGCGTGATCGACGGAGAGTTCGCGATGCAGGAATTCGACCGCATGGTGGAACTGCGACGCAAGCACGGGAAGATGTTGCCCCCCATGGTGCCGCTCCCGCCGGGTTATAACCGCTAGCCGAAACCGAAGCCACTGAGGGAAGAGAAGGGAAGAAGGAGAATTCGATGGGCACTGTCACGGAAATTAAACCCTATACCCCGCAGGATTACAGGGCCGACATCCACAACGACTGGTGCCCCGGCTGCGGCGATTTCGGGATCCTTTCGTCCATCCAGATGGCGCTGGCCAAGCTCCAGATTCCGCCCCACCGCACCGCGGTGGTCAGCGGCATCGGTTGCTCCGGCAAGACGCCACACTACATGAACACCTACGCCTTCCACACCCTGCACGGCCGCGTGATGCCCTGCATCACCGCGCTCAAGCTGGCCAATCACGACCTCACCGTGCTCGGCGTTGGCGGCGACGGTGACGCCTACGGCATCGGCGGTGGACACTTCGTCGCCGGTGGCCGCCGCAATCTCGATGTTACCTACGTCGTCTTCAATAACGACGTCTACGCTCTCACCAAGGGCCAGGCCTCGCCAACGATCGGCAAGGGTATGAAGACCAAGTCCATGCCGGAAGAATCGATCATGGAGGCGATCAATCCGGTGTTGCTCGGCCTCGCTTGTGGCTACACGTTCGTCGCCCGCGGCTACGCCCTCGACACCAAGTATCTTGTCGATCTGATCGCCCAGGCCATCCAGCACCGCGGCAGCGCCCTGGTCGACGTGCTCCAGACCTGCCCCACCTACAACGATCTTCACAGCAAAACGTGGTATGCCGGCCAGGTCGGCGATCAGCCGCGCCTCTACAAGCTGGACGAAACCGATTACGATCCGCTCGTCCACAATCCCTCCGATATCGGAGAGATCACCCAGAAAAAGGCGCAGGCACTCCTGAAGTCGCAGGATCCGGCGGGTCGCATCGCCTTGGGCGTCTACTACAAGCTCGAAGTGCCCACGTACGGCGATTTCCTGAAAGAAAAAATTGGCGCGCTCAAATCGAAGCCCCTGGTGGAGCTCGACGAGATCTACCACCGCGACATCAGCCCGAATCTCAAAAAGATGATGTAGCTCCTCTCGCAGGGGCTCATCCGTGCAACGCCACCCATGGCGCGGACATGCCTGTCCGCGCGCTTGTGGCTTTTCCCTGTGTCCCAACGCATTGTCGCTTCGCGGGAAGTGGCGCCGCAGCGCCAGGTAAGGTGTGTCAGTTTCCGGGAAACTGCAGTTGTTCGCCGTCGGCGGGGATGAGCACGCGGGCGCCCAGTTCGCGAGACTCGAGGAAGCTGCGCAGTTCCGCCCGCGTCAGCAGGCAGTGGTTGATCGCCTCCATGTGGACGGCGACAACCATGGCTTCCGGCGCCGCGGTGCAAACCTCGGCCACGTCCTCCGCGGTCATCGTGATTGGTCCGCCGGTGAGGAACTGCGCCGCTCCGGCGTTCACCACGATCACATGCGGCTCGTAGGTCTCGACCGTTTTCCGCACCTCTTCGCACCACACCGTATCGCCTGCCACGTATAGCGAAGGTTCACCCGGCGCCCGCAGCACGTACCCCGAGACCGGAGCCATGCGCTCGGCCATCTCCCCATGTCCGTGCTGCCCGCCAGTGCGGACGATCTCTACTCCACGCCACGCTCGCGAAGGGTCGACCCTCATCACTTCGGTGAACCCCATTTCCCGCAGCCGGGTTTCGTCATCCGGTTGCGTCAGCAACGGCAGGCCTTTCGGGAGCGCCTCGCCGGCCACCGGATCGAAATGGTCGCGATGCATGTGGGTGATGAGCGCGGCGTCGACGCCCGAGGCCAGCTCGTCCACCGACGCCGGGAGCGGCGCCAGGGGATTCCGGTGCGGATTCGGTGTATCGGGAATCGCAGGCATCTCGCCCGCCGGGCCGAGCATGGGATCGACGAGGATCCGCGCCTGGCCGAGCGAGACGATCAATGTGGCGTGTCTGAGCAGCTCAATCTGCATTGAACGGACTCCGCCGGGAAAGGGCCCGGCGTTTAGCGGTCGCCCGACGAAAGACCACGCCAGGCGTCGTTGTTGACTGAAAAGAAATTCCCCATATAGAGTCGGCGATAGATGCGGCCGCCGATCTCGGCGGCGTGGGGTCCGCTGACGTGCGGCCCGTAGCGGCGTAGCAGCACCACCAGCACCAGCTTCGGCCGGTTCTGCAAACCGTCTTCACTCACGTAGGAGACGAACCAGCCCAGGTGTCCGCCGCGCGTCTCGTCGGTGCACGTCCCGGTCTTCGCGTAGACCAGTTCGCCGTCGGGCGTGTAGCTTTCCCTCGCCGTGCCGAACTCCACCGCACCCAGCATGCCTTGGCGAATGGCCGCGGCATAGGGCTGCAAGGCGATCCGGCGTTTCAGCCGGGGCGTGAAGTCCTTCGCCTGCTCCTCGGTCTGCGGATACTGCAGGTAGTAGAGCGAGCCGCCGTTGGCGAACGCCGACATCTCCGCCGCAAGCTGTAGCGGCGTGATGCGGATCCCTTCGCCAAAACTGGTCATCTTTCCGATTCCGCCCCGCCAAGGCGGCGGCGGCGCTGCCGGAAACGTGCCCGGGTGTTCTTCGGGCATTTCCCAGCCGGCCCGTTGGCCCAGACCAAGCAGGTGCGCGTAACGGGCGACAGTGGCGAAACCCAGACGCCGGCCCAGTTCGGCGAAAAACGCGTTGTTCGAATGGGCTATGGCTTCGGCCAGGTCGATCGAAAAGCGCGGTGCCACGTGAATCCGCGTATTACGGTTGATCAGGCCTTCCTTCAGCGCGGCCAGCGCGATCACCGGCTTGATGGTGGAGCAGGGCTCGAATCCCGAGGAAAAAGCCAGCTTCTGATTGACGATTGCCAGGATGCGGCCGTTGTTTGGGTTCACGGCCACTACGGATCCGTAGTAGGGACCCAGAGCCGCAATCGCCGCTTGGCGCACCAGCGGGTCGTCGAATCTCGTGAAATCGCCTGCGGCCGGATCGAATCGCCGGCCATAGTAGCGATACCGGCTCGAATACCGGTGCCGAACCACGCGCCGCGTTCTGCGCCGCACCACGCGATGTCTCACGACGTGGCTCCTTACGACGCGCCGCCGCACCGTGCTCCGATGCACCACGCGCCTGCGGACCACCCGCCGCCGCACCGCCGTTCGGCGCCGGACCACTCGCTTTCGCACCACGCGCCTCGGCACGGCTTTCCGCACCACGCGCCGGCGCACTCTCCGGCGTACGCTTCGCCGCACCACCCGCCGCCTCACTACGCGTCTGCCAGTGCGGCGCACCGCACGCCGCCTGGCCTTCACGGACTTCCGCGCCGTGGTGGCCGTCTTGGACTTCGTGGTTTGGGTTGTCGAGGCGTGAGTCTTGGTCGATTGAGATTGTCCTGGCGTCGCCGCGCCCTGCCGAGCTGCCGCCGGCAGAATGCCCGCCAGGAAAATCAGTGAAAAGAGCGCAAAAATACTGCGCCAGGCTGAGGTTTTGTGAAAGGAAACCTCTAAGTTCCGCACGTTGTTGGACACCCGTTCGCCCGGATTCGAGTTCCAGGCGCCGCTTTCTCCCGTGCGGGATTGTAGGGGAGTGGAAGCGGCCGGGCAACAACTTCAGCGGCCTTTTTTCCTTTTAGGCACGTCTCACCGTGCCTTCTCCTTCCCTCCGGCCCCGGCAGCGGCCGCCTCCGCGGCCTGCGCCGGCTTTTCCTTGGTTTTCTCGGGCGTCACCGGGGGCAGTCCCAGCTCCTTGCGGACCATGGTGTGCAATTTGTCGCGGACATCCGTATTCTCCCTGAGGAATGCCCGGGCGTTGTCCCGTCCCTGGCCCATCCGCTCGCCTTGGAACGATAGCCAGGATCCAGATTTTTCCACCGCGCCGACCAGCAGTCCTTGCTCGAGCAGGTCGTTTTCGAACGAGATCCCTTCGTTGTACAGAATGTCGAATTCCGCCTGCCGGAAAGGTGCCGCAACCTTGTTTTTCACCACTTTCGCTCGCGTGCGTGCGCCGATCACCCGGTCGCCGTCCTTGATCGCTTGGATGCGTCGAATGTCAAGCCGTACCGAGCTGTAGAACTTCAGCGCCCGGCCGCCGGTGGTCGTTTCCGGATTGCCGTAGAAGACGCCGATCTTCTCGCGAATCTGGTTGATGAAGATCAGGCAGGTGCGTGATTTCGAGACGATGCCGGTGAGCCGGCGCAGCGCCTGCGACATCAGCCGCGCCTGCAAGCCCATCTGCGGCTCGCCCATTTCGCCTTCCAGCTCCGATTTCGGCACCAGCGCCGCCACCGAGTCCACCACCACCGCGTCCACCCCGCCCGAGCGGATCAGCGTCTCGGCGATTTCCAGCGCCTGCTCTCCATTATCCGGCTGCGCCACCAGCAGATTGTCCACGTCCACGCCCAGCTTGCGCGCGTAGCTCGGGTCGAGCGCGTGCTCGGCGTCCACGTAGGCCACCTGTCCGCCGGCCTTCTGCGCCTGCGCCGCCACGTGCAGCGCCAGCGTCGTCTTGCCGCTCGATTCCGGCCCGAAAATCTCCACCACCCGGCCTCGCGGCAGTCCGCCCACGCCCAGCGCGGCGTCGAGCGAAAGCGATCCGGTCGGGATCACGCTCACCGGCACCATCACCTCCCTGGTGCCCAGCCGCATGATCGAGCCTTTGCCGTACTGCTTCTCGATCTGCGCGATGGCGACTTCAAGTTGTTTGGTTCTTTCTTCGGCCATGTTTTTCACCTCGCCTCTGCCTGGCCCGCACAGCCAATCACATCGGGGTCCGTCAATTCAAGAAAAAGCTGCCCGGCCGGCGCCTCTTCGCCAAGACCCGGTATCCTATCACTGGGCGAAGAAAAAGCAAAGTGGATTCTCGGCTGCCTTTCCCCTCCGCCCATCTGCCCTACGCCCGCGCCTCCGTTTCGCTCCCGTACCCCAGCACCAGGCAGTCGGCAATCTTCACCGGCCATCGGTGCCCCTCACTGTCGCGGAACCGGTAATGCTCCAGCAGGCAGCAGAGCGAGCCTGGATGATAGTTCACGCTCAGGATGCGGTGCGCGTATTCGGCGGCCACGTCGGGCGGGATCCCCTGTGCCGCCAGCACCTTTTCCGCCGGCAGCTGGATGCGTCGCCGGCGCCAGTCGTGCGGCAGCCGCCAAGCCGTTCCTTCCGAGTCGCGCCAGAAGATCTTCACAAGGTTCGGCGGCGAGACGCGCACCTCCACTTCCGTGTGTCCCGGCACGCCGTTGGCCCGCTCCAGCGGGATGTTGTTCGCCCACAGATCCCAGATCGTCGGTAGCTGGAACTCTTCCGAGAAGGCGAGTTCCCGCGAAACGGCCGGCTCGCCGTCGAATGCCGGCTCAACGTTCGCCGGCCATTCGGGCAGCCAACGGCGAGGGAAATGCCATACCCGGCCTTTCGGGCCGATGAAGAGCACACGCTGCGGCCGGTAATCGTTCCAGCAGCTTCCGTCGGGGTAAACCAGCAGAGGATAGTCGTCCGACTCGACCTGTCGCGTACCTGCTTCCTCTTCCGGATACACTTGCACCGTCACGTTAGTGCCGGCCAGCTTCCGCGCCAGTTCCTCCGGCAGGTTGATCTCTTCGAGCAATAGGGGATCGCCGGGCAGCTGCAGTTCCAATTTCCGGCCCGCGAGTGCCTTGTCGCTCACCGCGTCCCCCTGGACCTGCCGTTTTTGTGACCGCTTGCGTCGCCGGCGCGGTTCGTTCGTGCCTGCCATTTCCAGTCGTTCAGGATGCGGAGGATTTCACGGCGCCCACGGCGGGATTCGGCGCTGCCGCCCGGCCCTCGTAAACGTAGAAGCCGCGCCCTGCCTTCCGCCCCAGCCATCCAGCCGCCACCATCTTTCGCAGCAGCGGGCAGGGGCGATATTTCGGATCGCCGAGGTCGCGGTGCAGCACCTCCAGAATGTCCAGGCAGACGTCCAGCCCGATCAGATCGCCCAGCTCGAGCGGCCCGAGCGGGTGGCTCATGCCAAGCTTCATCACCTGATCCACCGCTTGCACGGACGCCACACCCTCCAGCACCGCGTAAACCGCCTCGTTGATCATCGGCATCAGCACGCGATTCGAGACGAACCCCGGCGCGTCGTTCACGGCCACCGGCGTCTTGCCCAGCCGCTCGCACAACCCCAGGATCAGCGAATACGTCCCGTCCCCCGTGGCCATGCCGCGAATCACCTCCACCAGCGCCATCATCGGCACCGGGTTCATGAAGTGCATCCCGGCAAATCGGTCAGGCCGGCCGGTGGCGAGGGCGAGTTCGGTGATCGAGATCGACGAGGTGTTCGAGGCGATTACGGCGTCGTCGCCGAGCGTGCGGCCGAGTTCGGCGAGGATGGGCTTCTTGATGTCCGGCTGCTCAGGCACGGCTTCGATGACGATCTGCGCGCCCGCAAGCGCGTCGAGCTTGGTTGTCAGGTGCAGCCGTGCCAGCACGGCCGGTTTGTCGCCTTCGGTCAGCTTGCCGCGCTTGATCTCACGATCCAGGTTTTTGTCGATGGTCGCCAGCGCCTTGTCCAGAAAGGGCTGCTCCACGTCCCGCAGAATCACTTCATATCCGGAACGCGCGAACACATGGGCGATCCCGTTCCCCATCGTTCCCGCGCCGACCACGCCCACGGTCTTGATGTTGTCGAGATTCATGATCCCTCCTATCCGGCAAGCGACTAGAAGATCACTGCCGCCGTGAGAAATCAAGGGCACAAGGCAAGCATTCTCGCCGGAAAAATCGCCGTGCAAACGGGCCGCGCCCGCCGCTCAGAACGCCACTTCCACCGGCCGGCCTTCGAACACGGCCTTCCGCGTCTCACCCTTCAGATGGATCTCCACTTCGCGCCGGTGCGGCGGCAGCATCCGCGAGCCTTCCGCCAGCCGCATGCGGAACCGGCGTCGCCCGTCGTCCCACTCCATCTCGATGCCCATCCATTCGCCCTTGTGGTAGTCGAGCGTTTCGCCGTCGTCCTCATAGAACGAAAAGGATCCGTTCGCGCCCGGATAGATCGTGATCGAGAGCGGCCCTTCCACTTTTTCCGCCACGTACTGCTTCACCGGCCCCAGCGGCAAAATCGTCCCTGCGCGGACGTAGAGGGGAATCGTCGCGAGATCCACCGCCCGCGTGATTTCGCGGCCGCCCTCCTGGCGTTCGCCGGTCCAGTAGTCGTACCAGTTGCCGCGCGGCAGATAGAGCTTGCGCGAGGTTGCGCCCGCTTCCGTCACCGGCGCCACCAGCATGTCGCGTCCCCAAAGGTACTCGTCATCGCGCGCCACCGCCGCCGCATCGTCCGGATAGTTCAGCCACAGCGACCGCATCACCGGCATGCCCGTCTGTGCGCACTCGCGCACTGCGCTGTAGATATAGGGCAGCATCCGGTATCGCAGGTTCAGGTATTTCCGGCAGATCGGCTCGACCTCCTTGTTGTGCAGTTCGCTGTCGGGCGGCGTCACCCGCGCTTCGATCGGGCCGGGATTGCCCATGTCCCATCCCCACGGCAGCCGCAGCATCCACGTCCGCCCGTGGCTGCGGAACAGCGTGCAGAACGCGCCGAACTGAAACCAGCGCACGTACATCTCCGCGGTGAACTCCTTGGTTGGCACGAAGCCGCCGATGTCCGTGCCCCAGTAGGGAATGCCCGTCAGCGCCGTGTTGATGCCGTTGGCCACCTGTTCTTTCAGCGTTTCCCACAACGACATCGTGTCGCCCGACCACAGAAAGGACGCATAGCGCTGCATCCCCGCGTAGCCGTTCCGGTTCAGCGCGTAGGGACGCACATTCGGCCGGTCCGTCAGCGGACCGTCCCAATACATGCGGTTGCGATTCAGCCGCGAGGGGATGTCGAGCGCGTCGCCTTCATCCGGCCACCAGCCGTCCACGCCCATGGCGAAATCCCGACGGTGCTCGTCCCAGTAGCAACTGGCCCGTTCGTCGTCGAAACGGTCCAGGTTGCACTTGTCGTGCACGGTCCCGGTCAGCTTCCGCGCCAGAATCACCGCGTGCAGCACCACCTTGAAATGCTTTTCGTGAAACTGGTCGATGATCTCCTTCGGATCGGGAAAGACGCGTGCGTTCCAGTCGAACGATCCGTTGGCCGTGTTCCAGCCCGAAGGGCAGAAGCCCGTGCCCAAATAGATCATCGCGTCGCAGGGCAGCTTCTGGTCGCGAAACTTCGCCGCCTCGGCCAGGATCTCCTCGCGACTTGCCAGCGTCCGGTGTGACTGCTGGTAGCCCAGGCTCCAGAGCGGCGGCAATTCGGCGTGGCCTGTCAGCCGCGTGTATTCCGCCATGATCGTCGCCGGCTCCTTCGCCCCGACGAAAAACAGGTCGAGCGGCAACGGCGGGCCATCCTGCGGCGGCAGAAACTTGCTCTCCGGCCCTGTGAAATCAAACGTGCCGTACGGCTGATGGAAGAAGATCGCCCAGCCGGCCGTGCCGATGATCCAAGGCACCGGAACGCGTGCGCCGCGCGTCCTCAGCTTTGGCACGCCTTCGCCGTTGCGCATCGGGTAGACCGCGCCGCGCCGGTCGAACTGCGGCCCGCCTTCGCCCAGCCCCAACAGCGGCGTATCGCCGGTGTCGAACAGCGCCACGCCGGTCTTTTCGTCCACCCGCAGCCGCTGCACCGGCTCGCCCTTTGCCGTTTCCACCACGAACGTCAGCGGATTCGCCTTCACCCGCACGCGCAACTCGCCGCACCGCACCGTACGCGCGGCGAACTTGCCGCGCAGCGTCGCCTCCGGCGCGCCCCACGTTTCCCGCGCCAGTGAGCCGTCGTGCGCGATCGCCGCCGGCCGTCCCTTCTCGATCGGCAGCACGCTTAGCCGGAACGTGTGCTCGCTCACTTTGCCGATTTGAATTTCCGTATCGCTGCCGGCGATGCGCGGGCCGCTGGCGGCAAAGACCAGCTCCGACGGCAATAGCCCTGCCGCGGCCGCCGCTCCCATCGCTTTCAGCACCTGCCTACGGTCGATTGGTTTTCCCATGGTTGTGTGTTCACCTGCGCCTGGCGCGTTGTGGAAAGGAGGCTCTGGCTTTCATCCCGAGCGTAGCGAAGGATCGGCTTTCCGTAATTCGCCGGCGATTCGGATTTTGTTCTAGCGAATTATCCGTGCCTTAGCCGGCGAAGCCAAGGACGAATCGCCACTCACACCCGTTTTTGTTTCGGAAGTTTTTCCGGTGCAGCCTTCCCCAATGGCTGTCTTCTCGCCCGCGCAAGGAATGGCGGGCTGGAGGAATGGTTCCTGTAGTGCTGCCCTTCAGGGCGGCAAATTCTGGCAGCAGCTTCCAAACTCGAGAATCTTCCCGTAATGGCAAGGGTGAAAGATTGCGGGAAGCGGGTTTGGACCTTGTGGGTCGCGGCTTCAGCCGCGACACAGGGCCCCCGGAAGAAAAGGGGCTTTAGGCCTTGAAGCCCAGGCCGCTTCTATCCCGGCGGTATCCCTTCAACCACCTGCCGAACGATCTCCTGCGCCCGCGTCTCGTCTTCCGGCAGCACGCGCACGGCCACGCCCTTCGGTGCCTCCGTGTCCACATGGCAGCCGATCCCGTTGGCCGCCAGGCACGACTTCAGAAATTGGCCCATGCCTTCTTCTTCACCCGTCCACACCTCGGCGGTCGCGTCTTCCGGATGGGGATCTTCCACGATGCCCGGCGTTTCTTCCCATTCACCCGGATCACCCTCGTCTTGGCCTTCTGGCGCCGCCACCGGCTGTGCCAGCATGGCCATCGTCTCGTCGAGCACCTTGCGCGCCGCCTCCAGTTCCTCCACGGGTACCCAGATGTCGAGTGGGGCGTAGCCCGAGCTGAAGGTCAGCCGAGCGTCCAGGTTTTCGCGGTTATAGCGCAGACCGGCTTCGTCGAGCGCCGCGGTGATCTCGTTGAAAACGCCGCCCTGCGTGCCGCGCCACAGCAGTTCGAGCGATCCCTCGCCGCCTTCGCCTTCCGCCTCGGCAAGTTCCTCCTCGTCCGCGGGCAGCTCTTCCACCAGATCCACGTCACAGTCGTTGCAGTGCGTGAATCCGGGTCGATATTCCACTCCACAATTAGGACAGTACATAGCTCAGCGAATATTCGCGCAAAATCGTCACCCTGCCAAGCCCGGGCGCAAGATGGGTCCGGAAACGTGTCGATTGCGCGAGGGTGTTGGGTAGGACGGGCATTCCTGCCCGCCCTCCTTCCAGTACTTTCGATGGACCTGTGTGCTTACCGCTCCACGGCCAGCGCCACGGCGTTCCCGCCGCCCAGGCACAGCGCCGCGATGCCGCGCTTCGCGTTCCGCCGCTCCATCTCGTGGAGCAGCGTCACCAGAATCCGCGCGCCCGAAGCGCCGATCGGATGGCCCAGCGCCACCGCGCCGCCGTTCACGTTCGTCTTCTCGGGATTCAACTTCAGCTCGCGAATCACCGCCAGCGCCTGCACGGAAAACGCCTCGTTCAGCTCGATCAGATCCACGTCCTTGTCGCGATCCCAGCCGGTCTTCTTCAGCAGCTTTTCCACGGCTTCCACCGGCGCCATCATCACCCACTTCGGCTCGACGCCGCTGGTCGCCTGCGCCACGACGCGTGCGATCGGTTTCTTGCCCAGCTTCGCGGCGTTCTTCTCGCTGGTCAGCACCAGCGCCGCCGCACCGTCGTTCGTTCCCGGCGCGTTGCCCGCGGTCACGGTGCCGTCCTTCTTGAATGCCGGCTTCAGCTTCGCCAGCGCCTCGATCGAAGTGTCCGCGCGCGGCGACTCGTCTTTTGTAATGCTGACCGTCTGGCCCTTTTTCGCCGGCACTTCCACCGCCACGATCTGCGAATCGAAATAGCCGGCATTCATCGCGCGCACCGCTTTCTGATGGCTCTCGAAAGCGAACTTGTCCTGCTCCTCGCGCGAAATCTTGTACCTCTCGGCCACCAATTCGCCGGTCACGCCCATGTGGAAGTCTTCGTAGATGTCCCACAGGCCGTCGTAGATCATCGAATCGATCGCTTGCCCGTGTCCCAGCCGGAATCCGGTGCGAGCGCCCTTGAGCAGGTACGGCGCGTTCGACATCGACTCCATGCCGCCGGCCACTTCCACTTCCGCTTCGCCCAGCCGGATCGCCTGATCGGCCAGCGCCACCGATTTCAGTCCCGATCCACACACTTTATTGATCGTCATCGCCGCCACGCGGTTGTTCAGCCCGCCGTACAGCCCAGCCTGTCGCGCCGGGTTCTGGCCGAGTCCCGCCGGCAGCACGTTGCCCATGATGATTTCATCCACCGTGTTCGGGTCGATCCCCGCGCGTTCCACTGCCGCGCGCACGGCCACTGCTCCCAGCTTCGTTGCGGCTACCGGAGAAAGCCCTCCAAGGAATTTGCCCACAGGTGTACGCACAGCACTCAAAACCACCGTATTTTCCATGATTCTCCTTCCGCGTCCGCGCTCGTCGCTCGTCACCGCAAGTATAGGCCCCGCTTTTATCGAGGGTCAAAGCTTCCTAGGGATAGGAGACGGAGTGCTCCGAAAGTGCCCCACCAACATCTTGTGGTCCGCGCAGAACCGAGGGGAACGAACGCTCGCTCTCGGCTTCAAAATCCCGGTCGCGGGCAGGCCGGTCGGGTGTATGCTTTGGCCCGCTGCGGATCAAAGAGGAAATTCTGGTGTATACGAGATCGGCGGATTAGAGCATGGACAAATCGAATCTTTTCGAGAGGATCGAACGTTACGACGGGGAGAACTTCACCACCGAGATCCTCGCGTACATACTCGAAAAAGACCACGGGGTCAAGAATGCGTTCCTCGATCTACTCCTGAGCCGTCAGCCCCGGAACTGCCGACCCAGGTTGCGCAAAGACCTCCGGTCATGCGAGATAGAAACTCAGCAGTTCTTTGGCCCCGAGCGGCCGGACATGACGATCACATCCAAAACCGGTGCCATGGTGTTCGTCGAGATAAAAACTCAGGCGCAAGAAGGCGATGGGCAGATTAAAAGATATCTGAAGTACGGCCATGTCGCCTACCTCACCCCGCGTGGACATGGCGAGCCCGATCTCGACGGCGCAGACACCAGCAAATACAAATATCTGGGCCAGTTTTCCTGGGATGAAGTCTGTTCAGTGATAGAGGGGCACGACCCGGATAACATACTGCACAAAGAGTTTTTGGAGTACCTGGAGGCACGGCATATGGGGCCACTCAAACCGATCTCGGAAGACGATGTGAGAGCATCCTTACATGCGCCGGATGCTATCAGAAAATTCCAGGCGCTCGTTGAGGCCGTCCGCAAAGGAATCGAGCCTGATTGGGTGCGTGAGCTCGGCAAGAACGTTGGGGGAAAGAAGGCTGACTGGGGCCTGGCGACTGGCGACCTGCCGTATTGGTGGTTTCGTCCCCGCGACTGGGCGAAACGAGGCGGGGGACTGTACCTTTCCATTGGCGTGTACGTTGAAAAGGGGGCACAGGATGGCCCGTGCTTTTATGTGGGACTGTGGACCGAGCGGAGGAAGTTTGGCGGAAAACTGGAGGCGGACGGGAAATTAAGGACGTTGTGCAATGACATTGGCTGGACGTGGGACGATGACGGCGTTCCGCAGTATTGGGGGTATTGCAAGACGTTCCCAGCGGGGACGGGCAGAATCGACAAGATTGCACAGCGACAAATCAAGAACGTCCGCTCTGAGGAGAAGAAAATCCGCACATTAGTCAAGCTTGTGGAGAAGATGCTGTAGCACGATGAACCAATCATCATTCCCCGCTTAATCCGCCCGGCTTTCTCCCCGGAGGCCCGGCTGCCTATCATCGCGCAACCTAGCGCACACAGGGGCGGGAGGGCTACGCGGAAGCGGGCTTCGGTCCATGGGTGCGCGCATAAGACGAGCGGCACGTTCCCTCATGAGGAAATAACGCCCCACTTGGTTCCTGAAGCCGATTGCTGCCCGCACTGAGCGAACGCGGATTCAGGTTTTGCCTTCGCAACATTGCTCTGCTACCGCCGCCAGAAGCGTGACAATCGCGCCGCTGACTTGCTGTTCGTTTCCAAGTGTGAGCAACTCGCGGATCGCAACCAGCCCTTGGATTGAAGACCCCGCGATGGCCCCGAACGCGCCGAACTCGACGTGATCCTCGAACTCGATAGTGTGTGACGTCGCCCAGCGGTAGTGTTGCTGAAGCGTCATCGGGTTTGGATGGCAGAACTCGCTTAGATAGCTGTAATCGTCACCCATGCCCCTGGGCATGACCTCCCTAAAGCAGTTGACTGCCTTAGCGATGTGCGGAGGGGCTGGAAATAATTCCCTTTCCTCTGGGTGATGGTATTCGTTCATGTAGCGGCTTCCAGTTGCAATTGGCAGGAGGAAGCTCCACGCGGCAGCGAAGTCTTGCCGGTCCAAATGCTGCTTCATGTGCTTCTTGACGTAGTAGGCGTGGGCACAAAACTCGAACGATGACCGTCCGATGACGCGAACAGCGGGCTTGTTTCCACTGTCCGTCAGCAGTACGACGCTATCGAGCAGGGCGCCCATATGAAGAATCCAGGGAAACGAATAGGCTCGGATGGCCCAATCCAGCAACTCCCTGGTCGGCGGCGCGTCGGGTTCCAGGGCTGGCCGAACCAACTGAGGACACTTGATCCTCTTCAGATGCTCGGCAGCGAGTCGCAACATCGAAACTGACAGGCTATCGCTTTCAGCATTCTTACTCACAGTAACTTTCGCACTCCGGCACGGATCACGCCGCCCGTTGCTATCGTGAGCGGGCCCACGGCAGCGTGGCGTTGGCAAAGGAAACCTGCCCGCGCAATAAGTGATAAATGTAAGCGCCCAGGCAAAACCTCCCGAACAGGAGCAGGGAAAACGCCACCACCAGGAGCCCTTCGAAGACCCATGCAGTGATAACCCAGCCTTGCAGCAGGGCAAACGCAACGATCAGCATCATCGCTGCGGCCATACCCTGCGCGAAGCGGCGTGGCCCAGGCGCGGGCACGAGCCTGCGCTTTCCGCGAGGCACGGCAATCAGCCGGTTGTAAACAAGCTCAAACGGATTGCGCGCGGGAACAAAAACGTTCCACCACAGCACGCCGGAAAGCACCAGGAAGAAGATCGGAGACCCGAGGATGATGCCGACGACAACCAGCGGCCCGACGATGCGGGGCTGAAAATTCAGGCCGGCAAAGTGCATGTCGCAGGTTGGAGCGGCCTCATCGGGAAAACCCTGTTGCTTCATGAAATTTCGCACGATGTGCGAAGCCATAACACCTCCCGCTCTCAGCCTCGGACGAATCCCTAATTCCATGATACGTTCGGGTTGTTCTTCGGGGAAAGCCGGTTTCCACGGCAATTTCCGATTTACGCGCCCAGCCCGGCCACCATACACGGAATACTCGTCCCGCTGCGCGTGACCCGCACGCCAACAGAATCAAAATGCGACCCCGTTGCGCCAGGCGAACATCAAGCAGATGTCGTAGGGGTTGGTCCCTTCTTCGCGGCCGGATGCGCTATCCCGTCAAACCTTCATCAGGCGGCCCGGCCGAGGTGTCTAATTTGCTGATTCCGCTTTTCCTGCGCCCGCGCCCTGTGTCAACCTGTACTCCATCTGGCTATGTCTGAACGAACCCGAACCACGTTTTCCCTGAACGACCGTCAGCGCGAGGCCGTCGAGCACGATGAAGGCCCGCTGCTCGTCGTCGCCGGAGCGGGCACCGGCAAAACGCGTGTCATCACCGAACGCATCCGCCGCCTGCTCGAGGAAAATCCCGCGCTCTCGGGCGAAAACATCCTCGGCCTCACCTTCACCGACAAAGCCGCGGCCGAAATGAAGTACCGCGTCGTGCAGGCGACCGACGAGCGCGGCAAGGACGTCTGGCTCGGCACCTTCCACGCCTTCTGCCTCAACGTGGTGCTCAAGCCCTTCGACAGCGATCTCGACCCGGTCGAGGACATCGACCACTGGATTCTGCTTCGCCGCAACATGCGCGATCTCCAACTCGAGCGCTACCTGAAACTTCACGAGCCCGGCACGTTTCTCAGCGATTTCCTTCAATTCTTCTCCCGCTGCCAGGATGAACTCGTGCCTCCGGACGATTACGATCGCTACGTTGAAACGCTTGCCCAGCGCCTCGAAGCCGAGCGCCCGCAGCTCGACCCCGAGGACATCGAAGATCGCGAAGACGAGCTTGCCGGCCAGCGCGAACTCGCCCGCGCCTATCGCGTCAGCGACCGCCTCCTGCGCGACCGGCGCCAGCTCACTTTCGGCTCGATGATTCTCGAAGCCGAGCGCAAGCTCCGCCGCGATCCCGAACTGGCCGCGCGCCTCTCCGAGCGCTACCGTTACATCCTCGTCGACGAATTTCAGGACACCAACGTCGCCCAGATCGAGCTGCTGCGCCTGCTCGCGGGCCGTCACCGCAATTTCTTCGTCGTCGGCGACGACGACCAGGCAATCTACCGCTTCCGCGGCGCCTCTTTCGCCAGTTTCAAGCGCTTCGCCGACTTCTTCCTCGCTCCCGCCGGCCGTCCCAACGGCCATTTGGCGTTGACCGAAAACTATCGTTCCTCGCAACGGATCCTGCGCGTCGCGGCCGAGGTCATCGCGCAAAATCGCGATCGCTTCCTCCCCGACAAGCGCCTGCAAACGCCCAATCCCGAGGGCACGCGCATCCGCGTGGCCGAGCTCCGCACGCCGGAAGAGGAAGCCTGCTGGGTCGCCGGCGAGATCGACCGCGCCCACGCCAACGGCGCGCGCTGGGGCTCGATCGCCGTGCTCTATCGCAAGCACAATCATCGCGATCTGCTCGTGCGCGAACTGGCGCGCCGCGGTATCCCGTTCGTCATTCGCAAGCTCTCCATTCTTTCCTGCACGCTGGTTCGCGATCTCGTCGCGGCGCTGCGCCTGATCGGCAATCCTGGCGACAACATCTCCTTCGCCCGCGTTGCCGCCGCGCCCTACTGGCGCTTCACCGCCGAGGATCTGGTGCGCCTCTCGCAGCGCGCCGCCCACGATCACCGCGGCCTCTTCGACGAACTGGAAGCCTCGCTCGATCTCCCTCTCGCCGCTCCCGATCGCGGCCGCGAACTCGTTCGCTGGATTCAGGGTCTGCGCCGGCTCGCCTTCGGCCTCTCGGCCTCCGATTTCGTGAAGGAACTTGCCGACGGGATGAACCTGAATCTGGTTCCTTCCAGCGCCGACGAGGTCTACCTGAAGCGCTTCCTGAAATTCGTCACCGAATGGCGGAAGAAAAGAAAGGACGAACCCTCCGGCTTCGCCGACTTCCTCGAGTACCTCGAATATTTCTTCGAAGCCGGCCAGCAGATCCATCTCGACGAGCACGAAGCCGACAACGCCGTCCAGCTCATGACCGTCCACGGCGCCAAGGGCCTCGAATTCGATCGCGTCTTCGTCCTGCGCCTCTCGCAGCGCGCGTTTCCCTCGGGCAAACGCCGGCCGACGTTCGAATTCCCGCCGGAGCTGATGAAGGAAGCCAAGCCCGAAGGCGATTTCCATATCCAGGAGGAGCGCCGCCTCTTCTACGTCGCGCTCACCCGCGCCCGCCGCCATCTCGCGCTCACCGCAGTCGTCGGCCCGAAAACGAAGCCTTCTCCGTTCCTCGACGACTTCCTCACCGACCCGCGGCTCGCCGCCCGCGATGTCGAGCGCCTGACTCCCAAGGTCGATCTGCCGCCCGAGGATCTTGCTGTCGCCGGCCTGCCATCCGATCCTTCTTCGCCTGGCCTGATCGATCCCGCCCGCCAGGACGCCCGCGCCTGGTCGCGCATCGCCGTTTGGGCCACGCAATACCGCCCGCCGGTCGCCGTCCCGCTCGAGCTTTCACCCACCACGGTCGACACCTATCTCAGTTGCCCGCTGAAATATCTGCTCGAAAAAGGCTGGGGCCTGCGCGGCGGCCCGAAAGCCGCGATGACCTTCGGCAACCTGATGCACGTGACCGTCCAGCACTTCGTTTCCGGTTTGTGCAAGGGCCTGCCGATGCCATTCGAGGAACTCGAAGCCATCTACCATCGCGAATGGCCGGCAGGCAAATACGGCGACGATTTTCAGGAAGAGGAATATCGCAAAGCGGGACTCGATCAACTCCGCGCCTTCCACGCGCGCTATCTCGAGTTGCGGCCCGACGTGCTCTTCCAGGAAAAACGCTTCGAGCTGCCGCTCACCGGCGACGTCGTCCTCGCCGGCCGCATCGATCAGGTGAACCGCATCGCCAAGGGCCGCGTCGAGGTGGTCGACTACAAGACCGGCACGCCGAAGAAGCAGAAGGACGTCGACAAGGATCTGCAGCTCAGCCTCTACGCGCTGGCCGCACGCGAGGCGCTGGAACTCGATCCTGCGCGCCTGACGCTCTGGTACCTGAAAGCGGACGAGCGCCTCGAAACCACGCGCGACGACGCCGATGTCAACGACGCGCGCCAGAAAGTAATCGAGGTTGCCGCCCAGATCCGCGCCGGCCAGTTCGACGCCCGGCCCGGCTACCTCTGCCGCTTCTGCGATTACCAATCCATCTGCCCCGCCCACGAGCAACTGGTGCCGATCCAGCCGGCCGGCGCGGGCGCCGGTGTGGCCGAGCAGCCGCTCGCGGTCCAGCCGGAGATAACGCCGGAATCCTAGGGGAGGAAAGCTGCCTGGAATGGCCAACGCCGCCATCGTCACCCAGAGCCTGACGCGCCGTTTCGGCGAGTTGGTCGCGGTCGATCGCGTCGATCTCGAAGTCAGCGGCGGCCAGTTCTTCGGCTTCCTCGGACCGAACGGGGCGGGGAAGTCGACGATGATCAAGATGCTCACCGGCCTGCTCCAGCCCTCCGAAGGCAGCATCCGCATCCTCGGCCTTGACCTCGAAGCCGACCCCGTCGGCGTCAAGCGCCAGATCGGCGTCGTCCCCGAGGGCCTGGCCCTCTTCGACCGGCTCACTCCGCCCGAATACCTCAATTTCGCCGGCCGCATGTACGGCCTGGATCCGGAAACCGCTGCCGACCGCACCCAGGAGCTGCTCGATTTCATCCAGCTCGCCGACCGCGGCAAGACGCTGATCACCGACCTCTCTCACGGCATGAAAAAAAAGCTGGCGATGGCCGCCGCCATCATTCACGGCCCGAAGGTGCTGTTTCTCGACGAGCCGTTCGAGGGCATCGACGCCGTCGCCGCCGGCACGCTCAAGTCGATGCTGCACCGCATGATCGCCCGCGGCGCCACGATCTTCCTCACCTCCCATGTCCTCGAAATCGTCGAGCGCCTTTGCAGCCACGTTGCCATCATCCACCACGGGAAACTGGTCGCGCAGGGTTCCATCGAGGACTTGCGCGCCGGCGTCGAGGCCCGCCAGGAAGCTTCCATCGATGGCCCTCCCTCCCCCGGCGGCAAGCTCACGCTCGAGCAGATCTTCCTTGAAATCGTCGGCGGCAGCCGCCAGACGGCTGAGGAAGAGCTGAGCTGGCTGGGATGAGCGGTCGTCTTTCGATCCGCGACCAGATTCGCCTGATTCTCTGGCTCCGCTGGCGCGTCTTCCGCAATTCGCTCCACACGCTCCGCGGCCGGCTCGACGTAATCAGCCAGGGCCTTTTCTGGCTGATGATGGGCGGCCTGATGCTCGGCGGAGGCGTTGGCATCGGCGTCGGCGCCTACAGCTTCGTGGCGCATCATCAGGCCGCGCGTGTCGCCGACCTCTTCTGGGTCGTCTTCCTGTTCTGGCAGCTCTATCCGGTACTAATCGGCGCCGGTGGTCCGCAATTCGAATTCGGCCACCTGCTCCACTTCCCCTTGCGCTACGGCAGCTTTTTCGCTTTGAGCCTGGCCTACGGTCTCTTCGATCCGGCCGCCGTCACCTCGATTTTCTGGCTCGCGTGCCTCTCGGCCGGCGCCGGAGCCGCTCTTCCGGCGTTGCTGCCCTGGCTCGTACCGCTCTCATTGGTCTTCGCCGCGATGAACCTGCTGCTCTCCCGCGCCATCGCTACCTGGGCTGACCGGTGGATGGCCCAGCGGCGCACGCGCGAGGTCCTCAGCATGCTCTTCGTCGCTGCCATCCTGGCCGTGCAGTTCCTGCTGCCGCGGCTCATGGAATGGCAGCCCGGCAAGCGCCTGCTGGCCGCCTGGCTCCCCGCGCTCCTGGGCGTGTCCCGCGCCCTGCCGCCCGGCGTCGCCGGGAAAACGGTCGCCGGCGTTGCCGCCGCCAACGTGCTCGCCGCTTCCGCCGGCTTCCTCTACGTCTGTCTCTACGCCGTGGGCTTTTCCTGGCTGCTCCATCGGCGCCTGCTGGCGCAATATCGTGGCGAGAATCTCTCCGAAGCTCGCGTCGCCGCCCGCGCCGCCCCCAGCGCCCGCCGCGGTGTCCGCTCGCCCGGCTCCGCCTGGCCCCTCCCTTGGCGTTCGCGCCCCACCGCCGCCGTCTTCGAGCGCGAGGCCCGCTATACCCTCCGCAACTGGCCCGCGCTCTTCCAGCTGCTCATGCCGGCTTTCCTTCTGCTGGTCTCCAGTTCCAGCTTCAGGCACACCAGCTTTTTTGCCCGCAATCCGGCAATGGTTTTCCCCCTCTCCGTGGCCTACGCGTTCCTCGTGGAAGTCAGCATGATCTTCAACAGCCTCGGCTACGACGGTACCGGCATCCGGCTGTTGCTGCTCGCCCCCGTGCCCTTCCGCCGGATCATGCTCGGCAAGAACCTCTTCTACGCCGTGGCCACGTTCCTCAACGTACTCCTGCTCGGGATTTGCGTGCGCTGGCTCTTCGGCCCGCTGAATCTGCTTGTGGTCGCGGCCACGCTGCTCGCCTCTCTCTACGTGCTCCTCGCCAATCTCGCCGTGGGTAACCTGATCTCCGTCTACTTTCCCCACCGCCTGGAATTCGGCGCGTTCGGTCGCGGCCGCGGTGCGCGCGGAATGGCCATGGCCGTCGGACTGGGCAGTGAACTGGCGCTGGTAGGCACCTCCGCTGTGGTGTTTGTCATCGGCCAGGCACTCGACCGCATGGGCCTCGCGCTGCTCATTTTCTTCGGGCTCTCCGCCCTGGCGCTCGCTGGTTATCTCTTCAGCCTGAGCCGCACCGAACGCATCCTGCTTGCCCACCGCGAAGCCCTTGCCGAGGAACTCTGCCGCGTGCCCGGCGCCTCCTGAAGTTTTCCTCGCGTCCGTCTGCCGTTCCCTCGTCCCCACGCCGTCGCTGCTCTAGTTTTTCGCCGTGCTCCCTCAGCCGTTTGTCGGGGCAGGCCTTGCGCCTGCCCCGCTTTTCCCTCGCCGCCCGCCGCATCGTAAACTAACCTCCGTAGCGGGAAGGGAAGTGCTTCCATCCGAACGATGACCGCTCGCGGCGCCCGCATGGCCTTCGGGATGGTTCTCTCGATCCTGCTGTCCGCCTCCGCGCTCGCCGCCCAGCAGCTTCCGCAAGAGCACAAACCGCTCAAGGTCCAGGTGGAGATGGTTCACCTGTTCGCCACCGTCCGCGGACCGCACGGTGCGCTCGTCTCCGGTCTCACCAAAGACGATTTCCGCGTCTACGAAGACGGCCGGCGCCAGACGATCGCCTATTTCAGTCGCGAAATGGACCTGCCGCTCTCCCTCGGCTTGCTCATCGACACCTCTGGCAGCCAGGACAGACTTCTCGGCGCCGAGCAGGACGCTGCCAGGCAATTTCTCCAGCAGATTCTCACGCCGAAAGACCGCGCCTTCGTCGTTACCTTCGATACAGACGTCGATCTGCTTGCCAATTTCACCAACTCCATCGCCCGGCTCGACCGCGCCATCGGCCTCGCCCGCATCAACGCCCCGCTGAACCCGTTGATTCTTGCCGAGACGCCTTTCCCCCAACGTCCCAGCGGCACCCATTTTTACGAAGCCATCTATCTCGCCTGCCGCTACAAACTCGCCGCCCAGTCCGGGCGCAAGGCCCTGATCGTGCTCACCGACGCACAGGACTACGGCAGCCGCGAGACGCTCAACGACGCGATCGGGGCCGCCCAGCGCTCCGACACTGTCGTCCACGTCCTTCTCGTCGCCAACCCCTGGCAGTACATCTATGCTGGCGGCTACACCGGCGAGCGCGTCGCCAAAAAGCTCACCAGCCAGACCGGCGGCCGCCTGATCCGCGTTTCGAGCAGCCGCCAGCTTGCCTCTGCCTTCAAGACGCTTGCAGTCGAACTCCGTAGCCAGTACGTCATCGGCTACTACCCCACCAACCCCGTTCACAACGGCACGTTCCGCAAAATCAAGGTGGAAACCACAGACAGGCACGACCGCGTCCTCACCCGCTCCGGCTACTACGCCCCTTCGCAGTAGCCATCGTGCTCCGTTCCCCGCGCTTCGCGTCCGGCACTCCGGTTCAGTCGGATTTGCCCGCCTGCTCCCCCAGAAACCCTTTCCAGAAATCCTCCCAATCGAAAAACGGCGGAAATCCCGCATCGATCGGCTTCTCCGTCGGCAACCCCTCCACCGAAGCGAGGAAGCGGTAACCGCGCCGCGCTACCGTCTCCACGAATCGCGGACTCCCCGCCGAATCCGCCAGCGCCCGGCGAATCTTGTAAATCGCCGTGTTCAATCCGTGGTCGAAATCGACGAACGTGTCCTCCGGCCACAGCTTCGCCCGCAGTTCGTCACGGGTCACCAGCTCGCCGGGACGCAGCAGCAGCAGCGCCAGCACGCAAAAGGCCTGTTCCGGCAAATGGATTCTCAGGCCCTTTCGGCGTAGTTCTCCCGCTTTCAAATCCACTTCGTAAATGCCGAAGCGGACCACCGGCGCGTTGGCGCGTTCTTCGTTCATCACACTCTGGCGCCGGGCAGTCTAGCACGGTCGAGGCCGGAAATGCGCGGTTGAAAGCGGTTCGGGTTCCGGTGAGAACTCCTGTTAATGTGCTCTGCCCTTGGGACTTGCCCGTCGATCTGCAAACGATTCGTCGTGCATTGTTTCGTTTCGCTCCCTATGAGAAGGTCACACCAACGAAAGGCAGGCAGGCCATGGGGATCGCGCCCTGCTTGCAGGTGCGGTGCCGGCTGAGTGTTTGACGTTTCATCGCTCCGACGGTATGTCGACGCGAAGGTGACCTTCACAACGGGCAGGCGGGGGTAACCCCTCCTGCGAGGGCAGCTCACGCGGCGGCCGGCACACCCGGGGAAGAAGTGCAGGTTGGCTGCCGGCAGGGAATGGGAAGCCGGCGGGAAGAAAGGAGAGTCTGCCGCCCGGAAATGCTCCTTTTTCTCCCGCCGGCCACCCTCCCGCCGAAGGGAATTTCCGCCTCGCCCCGTCCGCTGTCCTCACGAACTCTCGCAGGCGCGACCTTCACCCCAGTCCGACCGCATAGGTGGCGGCGACGCACCGCGTCGCCAGCAACCCGCTCCCTCCGGTAGGCGCGTCGCACGCGCCCTCCCGAATGTCTGTCACCCCGAACCCGTTCGGCGCTTTCTTGCCGAACGTCGGTTGGTGACGACCAACGGGAGTCCCGACGCCTTCTGTCGGGAGGGATCTGCTTCTTCTTCCGGCCAGTCGCACCCCACCGTTCCCCTCCGCGATCCTTTCATCAGTCAGTCCCGCAGATTCGTTGACTTGAGCCGGGCCTCAGCCTAAGATTTGCGAATCGCGATGGGGGACCAGCCACTCAGCGGCCGGACGATCGGACACTACCGCATCCTGGAAAGGATCGGCGGTGGTGGAATGGGCGTGGTGTATCAGGCCGAGGACCTCAACCTGGGCCGCCGCGTCGCGCTGAAATTCCTGCCGGAAGATACGGCCCGCGATCCGCAAGCCCTCGAGCGGCTGCGGCGCGAGGCGCGTGCCGCTTCAGCCCTCGACCACCCAAATATCTGCACGATCTACGAAATCGGCGAAAGCGATGGCCTGCCGTTCATCGCCATGCAGTATCTCGAGGGCCAGACGCTCAAGCACCGCATCGAGGGCCGGCCGCTTCCGCTGGATTTGTTGCTCGACTGGGGCATCGAGATTGCCGACGCGCTCGACGCGGCGCACAGCCATGGCATCATTCACCGCGACATCAAGCCGGCGAACATCTTCATCACCAAGCGCGGGGAAGCAAAAATTCTCGATTTCGGCCTGGCCAAGGTTCTCGAGCGCCGGATGCCGGGCGGCGCGCCGCAGGAAGCGACGCAGGCCACGCTGCCGGCCCTCCCCGAGCATCTCACCAGTCCCGGCGTGGCCGTGGGTACGGTGGCCTATATGTCGCCCGAGCAGGCGCGCGGCGAAGAACTCGATACGCGCACGGACCTGTTCAGCTTCGGCGCGGTGCTCTACGAAATGGCCACCGGCCGCCAGCCGTTCACCGGGAACACGACGGCGCTGCTTCACGACGCGATTCTGAACCGCGCACCGGCTGCCCCGGTGCAACTCAATCCCGAAGTCCCGCCCAAGCTGGTCGAGGTCATCGACAAGGCGCTCGAAAAGGACAGGGAAGTGCGCTCCCAATCCGCCGCCGAGCTGCGCGCGGATTTGAAGCGCCTGAAGCGCGACACGGAATCCGGTCGCTCAGCCACCACGATGGCCGCCGCCCCTGTCGCGCCACCTCCCGCGGCCGAGACGTCGAGCGCCAAGACACCTTCGAGCTCCTCCGCCGTCGCCACGGTCGCGCGGGAACACAAATGGGGCCTGACCGCTGCGATTTTCGCGGTGATCCTTCTGGCAGGCGCCGCGGCCTATGGCCTTTACGCGTTTCTCCATCGAGGCGGCGGGCCGACGCCGTTCCGGAATTTTTCCATCACGCAGGTGACGGATTCGGGCAACGTGGCGCTGGCGGCGATTTCGCCCGACGGCAAATTCCTTCTGAGCGTCAAGAACGTTCATGGCGAAAAGAGCCTCTGGCTGCGCAACATTCCCACCGGCAGCGACACCCGGATTCTTCCGCCCGCCCAGGTCGCTTTCGCCACGCTCGCCTTTTCGCCCGACGGCAACTACATCTACTTTCGCGAAGCGACCAACAAATTAGAGGACACATGGAACGTGTATCGTGCGCCGGTACTGGGCGGCACGCCGCGCGTGATCGTGAAAGATGTCGACAGCAACGTCACGTTTTCGCCTGACGGCAGGCGTATGGCCTATGCCCGAGGGAACGACCCGAAAGTCGGGCAATGGCGATTGCTCACCGCCAATCCCGACGGCAGCGACGAGAAAGTGCTCCTGATCGAGCCCGGCGGGCAAGAAATCCCCCGATACCTCGCGTGGTCGCCAGACGGGAAACACATCGCGTGCAGTTTGCAGCTTCCCGCCAACGTCATCCGCATGTTCGATCTGGCCAGCGGCCGGATGCAACCGTTCGTCAAGTTTGACGATAAGGTTCCTTTCGAGCTGAATTGGCTGCCGGATGGCCGCGGCCTTTTCCTGGTCTATTCCAATGCCTTTCTTGGCACCGCGCCCTCGCATGCCCAGATCGGTTTCCTTTCCTTTCCCGCGGGAAGCTTCCACACGATCACGAACGATACCAACCGCTATTCGACGCTCACTCTCTCGGCTGATGCGAAAACCCTGGCAACGGTCCAGGTGCAAACTTCAGGTGAAATCGATGTTCTCCCCGGCTCGGGCAGCGGCGCGCCCGCCGCCGTTCCCGGCATCCCGCCTCGGCAAGCCCTCCGTGGCTTCGCCTGGGCCACCGACGGCCAACTCCTGATCTCAGAGGTCGACCGCATCGTCCGCATGTCGGCTGAGGGGACGAATCCCGTTACGCTCCTGGGCGGTAGCTCGATCCTGATGGCTGTGCCGTCCGTTTGTGCGGGAGGGCGGTACATTCTGTTTGACCAGGCAACCCTGGCAAGCAGGTATGCCGTGAATATCTGGCGTGCGGATTCCGACGGTTCAAACCCGAAAAGGCTCACCGATGGCAGGCAAGACTACTTTCCCATCTGTTCGCCCGATGGAAAATGGGTGTATTACGACGACTTCGCTGCGCAGCGTATGATGCGCACGTCGATCGACGGCGGCACGGCGGAAACTGTGCCGGGAAGCGCGGTGCCCAATTCCATCTTCGTTGGGTTTGCGCTCTCCCCTGACGGCAGGACGCTCGCCTATATCCCGTCGACCGAGAACGCGGCGACGCATACCACTTCGCAGAGGCTCGCGCTGGTCGATCTGGCGGAGAATGGAAAATCCGCGCCGCGCCTCGTCGATGCGAATCCACAGACCACCGGCTTTCCTCTGCAGTTCACTCCCGACGGCAAGGCCGTGGCCTATGCGATCGATGACAAGGGAGTGGACAATATATGGGTCGAGCCGCTCGACGGCTCGAAAGGGCGCCAGATCACCCATTTCACCTCGCAGCGAATCGGTGGCTTTGCCTGGTCGCCCGACGGCAAGCGTCTCGCCGTCGGCCGGGGCCATTCCAGTTCCGACGTGATCCTGCTTCGCCAGACGCAACGCTGACACTC